>JAPKMR010000005.1 GCA_026645815.1 Anaerolineae bacterium
TGGTCGCCCAGGCGCGCCTGCACCGCATTGCGGATGCGCTGCGCCAGGTCGGCAGAGGCAGGTTCCTGGGAAGGTGCTGCGGCGGCGCCGGCATTCGGCAGCAATGTTACCCCCAGCTCGCGTGCTTTTTCGCGGGCGAGGTCGGTGAGGACGATGTCGTTGTTGACCTCGAGCGACCGGACGCCACGCTTCACCAAGTCTTTGATGTCGTTCTCGGTAATGAATCTTCTCGGCATGGTGTGCTCCTTCAAGCAACGGTAAGTCGAGCGGCGTTCCGCAGGCGCTTATGCCGCCTGTAGAATGCGCTGGACGATCTCCCGAACGCGCTGTTCCAGGGCCTCGGGTGAGGGCGCGGCTGCCGGAGCGCCTGCGGCGTTGGCGCCGGGAAGCTGCCCCTCTGTCAGCGCCTCCGGCGGCGGGCTGGACATTTCGTACGCCAGACGTTTGATGTTGAGCAGGTGCGTGGCGGTGATGTTATCGCCCGTGATCGAACCGCCGACCCCGCCCGACCCGAGGGTCAGTGAAGGCATCAGTCCGGTGGTCAACCCGAGCGCGCCCAGGGTGCCCATGGTGTTGGCGAGGATGCGGAAGACGGGCTTTTCCAGGGCGAAGTTGAGCACCACGCGTCCATCCTCGGCGTGGATGATTTGCGTGTGCCCCAGACCGCCCGCTTCGATGAGCGCCAGGGAGATCTCGCAGCCCTGTTCCCAGCCCTCAGCCTCATACCAGGCGAGTACCGTGGTCAGTTTCTCGTGTGAAAGAGGCTCGGTGGGACCTATCTGCGCCAGCGGCGCGACCAGGACGCGGGTTTCTGCGGGCACGGTGAAGCCCGCGGCTTCTGCGACAAAGGGCGCGGATTTGGCTACGACCGCCGTGTTCATGCTGCCATCGGGGTGGAAGAGCAGGTGTCGCAGGGCGGCAGTCTCCTGCTCGCGGGTGAAATAGGCGCCCTCCTGGCGCAGGAGCTCCGCCAAACGCCGGGCGATGGGTTTATCGGCGACGATGGCTTGCTCCGAGGCGCAGATGGTGGAGTAATCGAAGGCTTTGGAGGCCACGATGTAGCGGGCGGCGCGCTCGAGATTGGCGCTGCGGTCCACGTAGACGGGCACGTTGCCCGGTCCCACGCCATAGGCGGGCTTGCCGATGGCGTGGGCGGCGCGGACCATCGCCGCGCCCCCGGTGGCGAGAATCAGCGCGGTGCGGCGGTGCGAGAGCAGTGCCTGGGTGCCGGGCAGGCTAATCTGCTGCATGCAACTGAGCAAGCCCTTGGGCGCGCCGGCATTCTCTGCAGCGACGGCGAGAGCCTGCACCGCCTGGTGGGTGCAGCGCGCGGCTGAAGGGTGGGGCGCGATGACGATGGCGTTGCGCGCCTTGACGGCAATCAGGGCTTTGAAGATGGCGGTGGAGGTGGGGTTGGTGGAGGGGGTGAGGGCAGCAATCACGCCCAGGGACCAGGCGATTTCGTAGAGGTGGCGGGAAGGGTCGTTCCGGATGATACCGGCGGTGCGCAGGGGTTGAATGCTCTCCCAGACGCCGCGCGAGGCGAACTCGTTCTTGAGCTGCTTGTGCGCGGCGACGCCAAAGCCGGTCTCTTCTTGCGCCAGGTGTCCGAGGCGCGCCGCGGCGTGAAAACCCGCTTCAGCCATGGCAGCGCAGACCCGGTCTACCTGCACCTGGGTCGCGTGGCGCCAGCTTTGCCAGGCGGTATGCGCCTGTTCGGCGAGGTCGCGCGCTTCTTGTATGGAAGAAAGGTCTTTATCCAACGCTATCCGGGTCTATGCTGATTTTTGGAAGGCGATTGCGCCATCAACTTCGAGCGTGTCAATGATCGCCATAATGACGGCATCCACGGGCGTGTCTTTGGTGAACTCGGTCTGCCGGGCAGAAGAACCGGCGGCGGTGAGGACGAGGTCGCCCGCGCCGGCATCTACGGTATCAATGGCGACGTAGGGTTTGCCGAAGGGCGCGCCGTGCTCGTCGGTCTGGCGCAGGATGAGCAACTTGCGACCGGTCAGTTTGGGGTCTTTGATCGTAGCGACGGTGGTGCCGATAACTTTGGCAATGAGCATGCGTGTTCTCCTTCGCGTTAGCCGCGTCCCGGTTCCCGCCCCTTTCCCACCTGTGGGACAAAAGGGGGGGGCTAATAGCTCTTGTGGGCGGATTCGGCGGCGGGTTGGGCGGCGCTGGGTCCCTGGATGATTTTGACGCCGGCGCTGGCGCCGATGCGGGTGGCGCCCGCCTTGATCATGCTGGCGGCATCCTCGTAGGTGCGGACTCCGCCCGACGCTTTGACGCCGATATCGGGTCCGACGACGCGGCGCATGAGCTCGACATCGTGTACGGTCGCCCCGCCGCCGCCAAAACCGGTCGAGGTCTTGACGAAATCCGCCCCGGCTTCTTTGCAGATCATGCAGGCGATGGTCTTATCTTCATCGTTCAGCAGGGCGGTTTCCAGGATGACTTTGACGAGTGCCCCGCGGGCGTGCGCCGCTTTGACGACGCCGTAGATATCGCGGGCGACGGTTTCCAGGTCGCGCGCCTTGAGCGCGCCGATGTTGATCACCATGTCAATCTCGGTGGCGCCCTGTTCGATGGCGTTGACCGCTTCGAAGGCTTTGACCTCGCTGGCGGTAGCGCCGAGGGGGAAACCGATGACGGTGCAGACTTTGACCGGTGTGCCCTGGAGCAGCTGGGCGCAAAGTTTGACCCAGGTGGGGTTGACACAGACGGAGGCGAAGGTGTGCTTGCGCGCCTCGAAGCAGAGCTGGGCGATTTCGTCCGGAGTGGCATCCGGCTTGAGCAGGGTGTGGTCAATCATGCGCGCCAGACTGCCATCCTGCGGAATCATGCCGAGAGAGGAGGAGAGCCGTTCGGCGCCCGCATCCACCACTTTGCCTGCCCGGTCGAAGCAGGTGTGCACGCACAAGCCCTCGGCGCAGTCGGCTTTACACAGCACGCCTGCGGGCGCGGCGGATTGTTGCTCTTGTTCCGCCATAGCGATCAAGACTTCACGGGTGATGATTTCGACAAGCTGCTGGACAGTATTGATATCCTGGCTCATGTCCCCCTCTTCCCTGGTTGGAATGGTTATTTGGTATACAGCTTTTCTACGGCGATGATTTTATCCACGCGGCGCTGGTGGCGCCCGCCGCCGAAGGGCGTGGCAAGCCACACGGTGACGATTTGTTTGGCGAGCGCGACGCCAATCAGCCCGGCGCCCAGGGTGAGCACGTTGGTATCGTTGTGCTCGCGGCTGTTGACGGCGGAGGCGTAGTCGTAGGCGAGTCCGGCGCGCACGCCGGGGACTTTGTTCGCGACGATGCAGCTGCCGATGCCCGCGCCATCCACGATGATGCCGCGCCAGGCGGCGCCGCTGCTCACGGCTTTGGCGACGTCGTGTGCCAGGTCGGGGTAATCCACGGCGTCTTTGCTGTGGGTGCCAACATCCATGACCTCGTAGCCGAGGGCGGCGACCTCTTTTTTGAGGAGCTCTTTGAGCTCGTAGCCGCCGTGGTCCGCGCCGAGCGCCACGACCTTTTTAGGCGCGGAGGCGCCTACGGGCGGGGCGGCAGGGGCAGGCGCGCTTGCCGGGGCTGATTGTCCGAGCATCTGCGCGACCACACTCCGGACGATGGACTGGATTTCGTCATCGGTCAGGTTGGTGTTCTTGGATGTGCTCATGAAAGTATTATGTGCCGTAAGGGGGGAATTGTCAAGCCAAAGGCCAAAGGGGGGGCAGAAGGAAATTGATTTTTGGCGGCGGGGTGAAGTCCCGCCGCCAAAAATCAATCGAGGGTTACGGTTGTGGTTTCGGGGCGCCGGGAATGTAGGGAATCAGCCCTTTGGCATAGGCGATTTCCTGAATGTTTCGCGGCATATAGCGCGCATCCACAATGAGGCCATCTACTTGTATCATCCACGCCATAGGGTTGTTGCCTATCTGACTGGGCAGGCACCAGTCGGGATCGAACTGTGACATGCCGAACATATCGCGAATCTGCTTGGCTTTGTTCGCGCCGCTGCTTTTGCTGACCCCAAAGGCTCCACAGAGTTCATCGGCGGTTGTATGCGGGGTCTGGCTCTTATCGAACAGGAAGTTGACGGTTCCTAAGGCGTAGACGATGCCGCAAGCCCAAATGTTGTGTGCCCCACGCACCAGGGGTGAGGGGCGTTTGCGCGCCAGCGCCGCTGCCAGCTCGCGGCACAAGACGGCGTACTCAGCGGTTAAGTATTGCTCGCAGAAGTCGTTGGTGAGGGCGGTGATGCTCTCGTAGATGGGTTGCATGGCTGCGGGCACTTTTTCGGATCGTTGTTTGATCATTTTTATGCTCCCAAAGTGTTTAGTTATCGCAGGTTGCTTCGAGTGCCGGTGGGTGTTGTGCCGAATTAGGGTGTTCTGTACGGTCCAAGAAAGCGCTCGCCGTTGAAGTGAATCAGATGCGAGGGGGCATCCGCCACCCATACCTCAGTTTCCCAGGCGATTTCGCTCAAATAATGTCCCATGATGGCCCGATTTGGGAAGGCAGTTACATAGACCAATCCGATCTTCGATTCGGCGAATAATCTGGAAAGTTCGGCGTGCCTCTTGCTATCAACTGGTCCGTGACTGGTAACAGACTCCACTAACAGGAGCCAGTTCTCTGCAGTGTAGTGCAACACGACATCTGGCATCTTTCCGTGAGGGTCAACTTTGATTCCCAGCTCTGCGAGCAACGTCGCGTCGAAATAGCCCCATTTGTCGCCGGTATCTCCGATATACACCAGCACGCTGCCTGGAGCAAACCGTGGGGCGAAGTCTTCAATGATAGCCCGGATTAGCTCGCTATGCTCGCCTGGGCTAAGGGTGATTTGCTTGTGCGGTGAGATTTTGATTGGAATCCGTTCCTGTTCGCGCGCCATCGCGTACCGGCTAGCTAATGTCTCGCGTTCTTCCAGGTAAGCCATCAGGTTATCACGCCATTCGGGCGCGCCGAAGGTGCGCAGTAGCGCTAGCGCCGCCGGTTCGATCTGATAAACGGTTTGGGGGCTATTTACGGGGCGATCTGCTTTGTCTGGGTTGTAGAGTACCAGCCCGGCGCTAATGAACTGATGTATCGTCTGCCGGCGCACCGTTTCGCGGGTATTCGGCGCATAGTTCTTGTCGTAGTGCTGCTGCGACCATTTCATGATCGGCGTGATGCCAATGAGCGGATCGGCTGCTTGCGCCCAGGGCTTGCCGGGTGTCAGATCCAGCAAAGCCAGCAGGCAAAGGGCCGAACGCTCGTTCTGTTGTGCGCGTGGCAGGCCTAACGAGGCGAGAATCTGGAGTGCAGCTTCAATATAGTCGTTTTTGGCGTCTGTCATGAGTTTGGGAATCCGAGTTTGGCATCAATCTGTTCTTGTGTGAGCGCTCCTTGTTGCATGGCCCATGTGCCAAGCGCAATCAAAGTGTCACGGTGCGGGTATTTCATTAGCTTGAGGTCGGTTGCGTTGACCTGGGTGTGGCCATTGAAACGCCGGAAATGCTCGTCTACAGCGGTGGTGTTAAGGAACATGGTTAAGCCTCGGGCGAGAGGTTCCGGCAAACCATGCCTATCGGCGTGAAAGACGTTTAGGTGGTTCTCGAAGCCGAGCATCGCGGCATCGCCAAATGTGTGCGGGTCTACCACGCTTGCCACGATCCGGCGCTTCTCCTCCTTCGATGAAAAGCGTCGCACAACGCAATAGAAGCCGGTGGGGTACAGCCACTTTTCGGTGTCGGCATGACGTTCAATAGCGTTAGGTTTCTTCAGTCCCGGGTTGGGCCAGATGGCGCTCTCGCCGCTGAAGTGCCCTGGATAGAGCAGGGGGACCGTGTTAGGCCCCGGCATGTCGCGCAGGTATTCTTTCACCCTGAAATCAACGACTGGTCCAGTCGAAACCTGGATGCCGAGATCGTCTAATGTGTAGTGGATGGCTGGCGACAGTTCGATGGCGTTCAACCCGGGCGACGTCGGTACATGGATGAATCGCTCTGGATCATCCGGCAGCACGATTCGCTCAAATGGGTACTCGTGTTCGACAAGGTCGGTGAAGGTGTCATCGCTTGAAGTGGAGACCGTTACAGACCCCTGACGTCCGCCGCGTTCTAGCAGTATGATAATGTTTTCCTGCAGCACATCGTCATCCTTGAACGCTTTACTGCGCGATTCGAAAAGATGTATATAGTGGATAGCCGCGCGCTCAAGGATGAAGTCGCGGAATGGGCGGTAGTAGGGACCGTTGCAGAAGCTGCGCGGGATGATGGCAACGATTTGTCCTCCTGGTGCGGCGATGCCCGTTGCAAGCGCCACAAAGGCCGAGTACAGATTTACGGTTTCAATGCCTGCACGGCGCAAAGCCAGGCGATGCGGGGAATCGCTATGGATCTTTTTGTAGGGCGGGTTGAGAATTGCATGCGTATAAGGCGCTAGCGGTTTGGCAAACATGCTTCCGGATAGCGACTCAGCCGCCACCTGGATGAAATCCTCGTGATAGATATGCGCAACAAAATTGCCGCCACGCTGGTATTTAGCCAGCGTCTGTGATAAGTCGCTAGCCAAGGTTTCGTCAATTTCAAAGGCATCTAGCTCCACACGCTGAAAGTGAAATTCACCCGCTCGCCATCTTTCCAGAAAAGCTGCGGATAGCGAGCCAATGCCTGCGCCTGCGTCCAGTAGGCGGCAGACGCCCTCGCCATCGCGGAATAGCCCTGCCATAAATACTGCTGTTCTTTGTGGGGTGAGGAACTGACCAAGCAGTGATTTCTTCTTGGCGGTAGTATTTTGGGAAAGGTGAAGTCTCTTTGCTTCAACGATTGACAACAAAGTGGCGCCTCCTGGCAATTGCAGTTGTGCTTAATTTCATTATATAGCTAGCCGTGCAATGCGCTAGTGCTTAGTGCTTAGGGGGTATAGGACAAAGGGTGTGCTGAACACCCCTTATTGGGGAGTTCAAAGGCCGCTGAGTGAGACAATAATAGGTTCAGACACTTTGGTGCGCCAAAGGAGCTCAGAGGGAGGTTTTTTGTGATTTTCGTGAACGGGGCCGCGCCCCGTTCACGAAAATCACACCCGCAGAAAGAAGATGCAGTTAGTTTGATCGCTGACGAAAGTTGTTTACAAGATAGCGATCTTATTTTCTCCAATATTCTGTCATATACCCAAGCGAAGGGCGCGTAGCTGTTCAGACTTCCGTCATGAGGCGCATACTTCGGGCTAAAGCCCGGTAGAAGGGGTGTTTTTCGCTGCCGTTTTGAAACGCACCCCAACGGTCCGCGCATTTGACGTTCTCGCCAATCGGGTTAAGCTTGACGCTTAGCGTCTTAACGCAAGTTGCTTGTATGTACATAGGAGATGTTGCCCATGAATCAACCTGTCGTACCCATCTACCTCGATCCCGCGACTCCGCTTGCGGAGCGCGTTCAGGATTTGATTTCTCGCCTTACCCTTTCTGAGAAAGTTACTCAGATGAGCCATCCGGCGCAAGCCATTCCCCGCTTGGGCATTCCGGCTTACAATTACTGGAATGAAGCCCTGCATGGTGTGGCGCGTAATGGTCGCGCGACAGTCTTCCCGCAAGCCATTGGCATGGCAGCTACCTGGGATACGGACCTCGTGCAGCGCGTTGCCGCAGCGATTGGTGATGAGGCTCGCGCCAAATATCACGAGGCGTTGCGCCGCAAAGGCCACGCCGATTGGTATCAGGGGCTCACCTTCTGGTCGCCTAACATCAATATCTTCCGTGACCCCCGTTGGGGGCGAGGGCAGGAAACCTGGGGCGAGGATCCCGTTCTTACCGGCGAGCTCGGTACGGCTTTCGTGCGCGGTCTACAGGGCGATGACCCCCGCTACCTCAAAGCCGCCGCCTGCGCCAAACATTTCGCCGTCCACAGCGGGCCTGAAAAAGAGCGTCATACCTTCGACGCAGTCGTCTCCCGCCGGGACCTCTACGATACATATCTACCGGCTTTCCGCAAACTCGTCACCGAAGCCAGAGTTGAGGCGGTGATGGGCGCCTACAATCGCACCAACGGCGAGGCTTGCTGTGCGAGTCAGGTACTCCTGGGCGATATCCTCCGTGGCGAGTGGGGCTTCGAGGGCCATGTGGTCTCCGATTGCGGGGCGCTCACGGATATTCACGCGAATCATCACCTGACTGCCGACGCGGCTGAGAGCGCCGCCCTTGCACTCAAGCGGGGCTGCGACCTGGGCTGTGACTGTGTCTATGAGCACATTCCCGAAGCGATTGAGCGAGGGCTGATCACCGAAGCCGATGTGGATCGCGCACTGGCGCGTACGCTGACCACCCGCTTTAAGTTAGGTATGTTCGATCCACCGGATCTGGTGCCCTATGCCAGTATCCCTATGGAAGTGGTGGGCTGCGCGGCGCATCGTGAGCTGGCTTACGCGGCGGCGCTCAAGTCGGTGGTATTGTTGAAGAACGCGGATAACCTGCTGCCTTTGCAGGGGCAGATGCGCAAGATTTTGGTGGTGGGTCCCACTGCTGCTGGCCTGGATGTACTATTGGGCAACTACCATGGTCTTAGCGATACCCTGACGACGCTGCTCGAGGGTATCGTTGGCGCGGTTCCTGAGGGCACCCGTCTGGAATACCGTCCCGGTTGTGGCTTGACTCACGTGAATCAGAATGGCCACGATTGGTCGGTCGTTGAAGCGGGCAAATGTGATGTCACCATCGCCTGCATGGGCCTTTCGCCGCTTCTGGAGGGTGAGGAGGGGGATGCGATTCTCACATTGGAGAATGGTGATCGCTCCGGCATCGGTTTGCCCGCCATCCAGGTGGAGTATATCAAGCGCCTCGCCGCCCATGGCGCCAAAATCGTGCTGGTGCTCACCGGCGGCAGTCCCATTGCCCTCGGCGAGTTGGAGGACCTGGTTCAGGCGGTGGTTTTCATCTGGTATCCCGGGCAGGAAGGCGGGCGCGCCGTAGCGGATGTGCTCTTTGGCAAAGCGACGCCATCGGGGAAATTGCCGGTGACCTTCCCCAAATCCATCGAGCAACTCCCGCCCTTCACGGATTATGCCATGCAGGAGCGTACTTACCGCTATGCCACCTGGGAACCGCTGTATCCTTTTGGCTTCGGCTTGAGCTATACCAGCTTTTCCTACAGCGATCTGCGGCTAGAAGGGACCCCTGCACACGGAATGCTGACCGCCCGTGTGATGTTGGTCAACACTGGCGCTACGGCGGGCGAAGAGGTGGTGCAGGTCTATCTGAGCGACGTGGAGGCTTCGGTGGTGGTGCCCTATTACCGGCTAATTGCCTTCCGTCGCGTGGCGCTCGAGCCAGGCGAATCGCGCGAGCTGGCATTCGAGATTGCTCCGGAGATGCTGGCATTGGTGGATGAGGAGGGCGCCTTGCGCGTGGAACCGGGCGATTTCCGTTTGACCATCGGTGGTTGCTCGCCCGGAGCGCGCGGTATCGTCTTGGGTGCGCCGGAGCCTGTCAGCACTACCTTTGCGCTGTATGCCCCCCAGGAGCTCTGAACATGACTGAACCAACACCAACGGCACGGGTTTATCTCGATTCACAGCGGGTGATTGGCGAGATTTCGCCATACCTTTTCGGCGGCTTTGCCGAGCACATGGGACGTTGTATTTACGAGGGCATTTTCGACCCGGCTTCTCCGCATGCCGATGCGGAGGGTTTCCGGCGCGATGTGCTGGCGGCTTTGGCTGAACTAGGTTTCTCCATCATCCGTTATCCCGGCGGCAACTTCCTCAGCGGCTATCACTGGCGTGATGGCGTGGGTCCCCGCGAGCAGCGTCCCCGGCGGCGGGAGATGGCGTGGCAATCCATCGAGACCAATCAGTTTGGCGTCAATGAATTTATGGATTTTTGCCGGCGCATGGGAATGGCGCCGATGTTGGGCGTTAACCTGGGAACGGGGACTATCGAAGAGGCGGCAGCGTTGGTGGAGTATTGCAACGCTCCCGTGGGCACAGCGATGGCTGACCTGCGAGCAGAGCACGGCTATCGCGAGCCTCACGGCGTTAGCCATTGGTGTCTGGGCAACGAGATGGATGGTCCCTGGCAGATTGGCAGGTTGAGTGCAGAAGCCTACGCCCTTAAGGCCCGTGAAGCCGCCAAAATGATGAAATGGCAGGACCCCACGCTCAAACTTACCCTGTGCGGCTCATCGGGCATGGATATGCCCACCTTCCCGGAGTGGGACCGCGTCGCGTTGGAGCTTTGCTGGGAACAGGTGGATTATCTCTCGCTGCATACCTATGTGGGCAACCGCGATGACGACACCGGTAGTTATCTCGCTCTGACGCATCGTCTTGCAGAGCAGGTAGATACCCTGGCGGCGACGCTGCGTTATGTCAAAGCGCGATTGCGTTCACGTCACGAGGTTTACCTTGCTTGGGACGAGTGGAATGTCTGGTACAAGGACATGACCATGCAAGGGGGCTGGACCGAAGCTCCCCATCTCATCGAGGAAGTCTACAACCTGGAAGACGCGTTGGTGGTAGCCCAGTGGCTCAACCTCTTCCTGCGCCGCTGCGACGTGCTCCATATCGCCTGCCTGGCGCAGATTGTCAACGTCATCGCTCCCATTCTTACTACCCGCGATAGTCTGCTCAAGCAGAGCACGTTCTACCCTTTCCAGCTCTTCCGGCGCGCCGCGCACGGTCTGGCGTTGGAGGCTCATGTCGAGGCGCCTCACTACGCCACCCGGCAATTCGGCGCTGTGCCTTTGCTCGATGTTTCCGCCAGCTACGACCCGGGCACGGGGACAGGAGCAGTCTTCCTGGTCAACCGTAGCCAGGAGCAAGCCTTGCCGGTGGAATTAATCTGGCAACAGCAGGCGCCACAGCGGGTCACCGAGGTGGTGCGCCTTGCCGGTACAGACCCCAAGGCTGCGAACACTTTCGAGCACCCAACAGCGGTCGTCCCTCTGGCAGTTTCTGCCCCGCCGCTTGTGGATGGCGCTGCACACTTGCTTTTGCCGCCCCTTTCATTGACCGTTGTGATGACGGCTGATGCCTGAATTTGGCAGGATCAGATTCTTCAATTTCTTTGATCAGAGGTAACATGGAACCTACACTACAAGCGATTTTCGACAGTATCATCGAGGGCGATGCCAGTAGCATTGCCGCGCAGGTCACCACAGCGCTAGAGGCAAATCTGCCGCCGGCGCAGATTCTCAACGAAGCCATGATTGCCGCCATGGCGGAGATTGGACGGGGCTTCGAGGAGGGAGAGTATTTCGTGCCGGAGATGCTCATCGCGGCGCGCGCCATGAAGACCGGCTTGGCGGTACTCAAGCCCCATCTTGTAGCAGCGGATGTTCCCGCGTTGGGGAAGGTGGTTGCGGGCACCATCCAGGGCGACCTGCACGACATTGGCAAAAACCTCGTCTGTATGATGCTCGAGGGCGCGGGCTTCGAGGTCGTGGACCTGGGCACGGATGTATCGCCGGAGTGTTTTGTGGAAGCGGCGCGCGGGGATGGCGTGAATCTCGTTGCCATGTCGGCGTTGCTCACCACCACGATGGGGAACATGAAGGCGACGCTCGCGGCGCTGGATGCGGCGGGCTTGCGCAGCAAGGTCAAGGTGATGGTTGGTGGCGCGCCGGTCACCGAGCGTTTTGCCCACCAGATTGGCGCGGATGGCTATGCGCCAGATGCCAGTCGCGCGGTAGTGGTAGCTCGTGCGCTGGTCGAAGCGCCAGGAGTCTGAAGCGTCTGGCTAAAAGCGTGTTTTGGGGCGCGGCGCCGGGTACGGCGTTGCCGCGCCCTAAAACTACTCGTGTTCCAGGCTCTCCAACAAGCCGGGCAGCAGCCCCAGATGCTCGATTTCGTAATAGCCTGGTTGTCCGGACGGCGGACGTTCGGCATTTTCGTGTGCCCAGGTGAGCGCATACGGCACGTAGACGGCGCAGGCGCCCAATTTCAACACTGGCAGGATATCGGAGCGCAGGGAATTGCCGACCATCAGGAAACGTTCCGGCGCTAGTGCGTGCCGTTGCAGCAGCGCAGCATACGTGTGGCAGTTCTTGTCGCTCACGATTTCGACATGCCGGAAGTACTGCGCTAATCCCGAGCGCGCAACCTTTGATTCCTGGTCGAGCAAATCCCCCTTGGTGATGACCATCAGCGTATAAGTCTGTGCTACCTTGGCGACAGCCTCAGCCACATGCTCCAGCAACTCTACCTTGGCGGTGAGCATGGCTTTGGCTTTGTCCACAATCGTCTTGATCTCGCGCCCGGAAATGCGCCCCTCCGTCAAATCCACAGCCGTCTCGATCATTGAGAGCGCAAAGGCTTTGATCCCATAGCCAAAGTGCTGCATATTGCGCATCTCGGTCTGATAGAGCTGCTCGTCAATCCATTCCAGGCTATGATACTGCGATAGCAGTTGCCGGAAGTGCTCCTGTGCGTCGGCATAGAGGCGCTCATTGTGCCAGAGCGTATCGTCAGCATCAAAAGCGATAATGTCGAAACGTACCATAGTCTTACCTCAGAACTTCGAGTCGCCGCTTGTTCTCGTATGGCAGAATGAAGCGCGTGCGGTCTTCTTCTGGGATCTCAATGCCCATCCGCGCCTGCAATTCCTCGAACACGACCAACCGCTCGGCAAGCTTCTCGCAGCCCTCGTAGTCCGGACACTGCGCACAATGCTCCAACCCTCGCGCAATGGCGCACGGGCGCACCGGACAGGCGCTGTCAATGAGATGTGGATTCTCCGCCATACAGCCATCGCAGCAGAGCGCCTCCGGTGGAATTCGGAAGCCGAAATAAGTGTGCCAACCATCGCTGAGCACTTGCCGGTTCTCCGGTTGCGCCTCAATATTCGGCTTATACGCCAGGCACAAATCGCAGCGATATCCGCAGCGTGTAAGGATAGGTTCCATGGACTGACCCTTTCTGTGTGTCCTGCAGGGAGGATACATCAGAAATGGGGAATGGGCAAGTGGGAGAAGTCACCTTCTTCTACCGGTTTAAAAGAGAAAAAATCTCTTGACATTAATATGAAAGTGATGTATTATAAGAACATAAGTGTTTCAAGAGATTTTTTCTCGCATAAATCGAGGTGAATCATGTTAATCCGTTTTCATGTCAGCAACTTCTTGTCTATCAACGAGGAAGTTGAACTATCCCTAATCGCGGGAAGAGTGAAGAAACATCCTGCACACCTTGTCACCGAGGATACGAATTGTGGCGTCAGAACTTTGCGAGCCGCTGTGATTTATGGTGCGAATGCATCGGGAAAGTCAAATCTAATACGGGCCATGCGTTTTGCTCAGCGATTTGTAGTATACGGCACTCGTATCAAACAGACCATTCCGCGGGTTCCTTTCAAATTGTGCCAGGAAAGTGAAATACGTCCTTCTCGATTTGAATTTGAATTCCGGCGTGGGGGGAATTGTTACATATATGGTTTTGAAGTTGACCATCAACGGATTCACACTGAATGGTTATATCAGATTAAGAAGACTACCGAGATGTTGCTTTTCGAACGTACGACTACCGACGAGGGTAAGGTCTCTGTTCAGTTTGGTAAGGTCGGATTCCAAGATAAAGAAGACCAGCAGTTTGTTGCGGGGGTGGCAAAGGGTACTCGCTCGAATCAGCTGTTCTTGACAGAAAGCATGGAGCGCAATATTCCCCATTTTGCAGATGTATACCAATGGTTTGATGAAACTCTGGTGATTATCTATCCAGATTCACAATACTTACCGTTAGCTAGCAAGATAGCAGAAGGTGATTTCGCGGCGAGTATTGCCCAATATCTAGAGCAGCTTGGAACAGGCATCTATGGATTTGATTTAAAGGTGGTAAATCCCGAAGTCGAGTTTCCATCTGATATGATGACAGAAATGCGCGAAAAACTCGAGGTAGAGGAAAACTCTATCTTTGTGGTTGGGCCACGAGGGGAGCGTTATATTGTTGAACTGGTCGGGGGACAACTTCAAGCTAAAAAGCTAATGTTCAGACATAGAATGGCGGATTGTAATGAAGAAGTCTTATTTGACATAAAGGAAGAATCGGATGGCACGCGCCGGATGCTAGATCTGCTGCCTCAATTTGCTAATCTAATAGGTCAGGATCAGGTGATTGTTATTGATGAACTGGATCGCAGCCTTCATCCACGTCTCAGCTATGAATTAATCAGGTTGTTTCTTGCCGATACGGAGAGTCGGGCGCAGCTGGTCGTTACAACGCATGAAGAACATTTGCTTGATTTGGATTTGCTGCGACGTGATGAGATCTGGTTTATCGAAAAGGATCAGAGCGGCGCCTCGCATCTCTATTCGTTGGAGGAATTCGCGCCACGCTATGACAAAGACATCGAGCGGGGTTATATGATGGGACGTTTCGGGGCAATACCGGTTTTCAGGCGCACATCGTTTGCCCGGAGAGTCTGATATGCCGGAGAAGCGATATTTCAAAGCCCGAAAACGCGTTAGTGGGGTGCGCGATCCCAAGCTCATCATCATCGCGGCTGAAGGGGCCTGTACGGAGCGCGCATATTTTGAAGATATGGCCTCGCCGGGCTATTTATACAATCCGCGCATCCATGTTGAAGTATTGGAGAGGGATACGACGCACTCTGCCCCTGAGGCAGTATTACAATCCCTGGATGAATTCCACCGTCAGTACCAACTCAAAGAACAAGATGAGCTATGGCTTGTTTTGGATACAGATCGTTGGGGTGCCGCAAAACTTGCAAGCATTGCGGCTTTGTGTTATCAAAAGGGTTATTCAATGGCTGCAAGCAACCCTTGCTTTGAGTTGTGGCTACTTCTACACCTTCGATCTCTGGATGGATATTCCGTTGAAACTCTGGATGAGTTTCGAGAAAATCGCAAAACACGCGGTAGAACGCGATTGGACCGAGAGTTATTGGCTTTGTTGGGAGAGTACAACAAGACTGCGCCGAAAACTGAGGCCTTTCTTCCGCATGTCGTTGCTGCCATCGAACGTGCTCGTGCACTAGACATCCATTTCGAGGATCGTTGGCCGCAGGATTTGGGAACGCGGGTGTATCTACTTGCTGAACGTATCATGGAACGGGAACCGCGGGTAATCTGAGTATTCCGCGTGATTTGTAGTACTAGAAGCGTGAGCATCGTCTCGACGATGCTCACGCTTTGCATTTCCCGCTGCAATTCCTACTTCAACGCCTCCATTCCCTTGAACGCCCGGTATGGCGAGAGGATTTTCAGCGTCTCCTTATCATCTGCCGTTGTCTGTTGCGTCACCATGCGCGCCAGCAGCTCGCCCAACCCCGGTCCCAGCATGAAGCCCTGCCCGCACATGCCAATCGCCATCAGATAGCCAGCGACCTCGCGCGCCCAACCCACCAGCGGCGAACCATCCGGCGTCATGGGATACAATCCGCGCCAGGTACGCCGCACGCGGATATTCGCGAGTCTCGGCATCAGGTCTACCATCCGTTGCGCTACCTGCGGCAGGAACACGCTCGTCTCCCGGCAATCGAAGCCCCAGATGCTCGGGTCCGGCGTGATGCAGAAGACAATCTGCCCGCTGTGCAGCTGGAAGAAGTAGTAGTTCTTCGAACCGGGTGCGGGTCGAATATCCACCACCATCGGTCCGAGGAAATGTGCCACCGGTTCCGTAATGCCGCCCTCGTGTGAGTCGGGGCGCACGGGATGGTCGAAGCCCAGCAACTCGCCCACCTGTGCCGCCCAGGGTCCTGCTGCGTTGATCACGATTGGCGCATGATAGGTTTCCTTGTTCGTGCGCACCCCCGTAATCTCGCGGTGTGGGCCGCGCACGATTTCGCGGGTCAGAATTTCCGCCACTTTCTCGTTGAAGCGGAATTCAGCCCCCGCTTTCTTTGCCGCATCATAATAGGCGTGACCCGCCAGCAGCGTCGAGCAATGACCATCCTCGGGCGAGAATGTCCCCCCGAGCAACCCGTCGCGGTTGAGATCAGGGATGATCTCCAGTATCTCGTCTCTGTCGTACCATTCGATATTGAGACCATAGGCTTTCTGGACCTTGAGCAGCGTCTTGAGCGTCTGTTCTTCTTGCTCGCGGTAAGCCACAAAGGAATAGCCGCCCGTTGTCCATTCGAGGTTGTGCCCGTAGGTATCCTGCCAGCTCTTGACGATTTCCAGCGTGCGCAGGCACAGGCGGATTTTCGCCGGATCGGAGTGTGTGGCGCGGATGCCGCCGATCGCTGCCTTGTTCGAGCCTTGCCCCTGACTGGGGAATTGGTCGAGTACCAGCACTTTTAGCCCGGCTTTTGCAATCGCCAGCGCCGCCGGTGCGCCCACGCTACCCGCGCCGATGATGATGACATCGTAAGTGTGATTTGTTGTTGTCTCCATGAACTTCTCCCTTTAGTCCTGCAGCCCTTCTTGGGCTACTCGACTACTCCTTACTCTTGACTCCGGCAAATACCCCCAGCGGCACCTCTACAAACAGGGGACGCGGGACGTTTCGGGTGACGTCATTGAGCGGCACGCCCTCCTCGCGGAACAAGCGCAGAATCAGATTAGTACAGGTTTTTCCACCGCACGCGCCCATTCCTGCGCGTGTGACCGCTTTGATCTCATTCAGGTCACGATAACCCTTGCGGATCAGGTCACGGATCTCGCCTGCGGTCACGCGCTCGCAGCGGCAGACAATCTCATCATCATCCATGCGCGTGATTTCTTCCTCCAGCGCTGCGCCGACCCATGGCTCTTGCACCCTCAAGCCCGCGATGCGTTTGGCAAAGGCTTTTGGCGCGCGGACCTTTACCATCACCGTCCGGTCATTGCGCTTGATGGTGCGCACGCTAGCGATCGTCACATCGCCCAGCACTTCGCCCACTGCATCGAGCGCCGTCATCACGTCATCCTCATGGACGCTGTCCGGCAGGAATTCGTAGGCGATGGTCACCAGCGGACGCTCCGCATCCTTACGGTAATCTACCAGCGTGATGGCTAAACCTGGGCAGATGGTGACACACTTCTCGCAACCCAGGCATTCTTTCTCCATTTGTATGCCCAGATACTCCGGAACGTGGCGAATATCATCTTCTGGGATGGCGATGAGCTGCTGCGGGCAGACCGAGGTGCAGGGGTTGCAGGGAATCTCCTGCGAGCAGTGAAAGACCGGGAAGATACCGCTCTCCTTCTCCGGGATGCGTTCGGCAATTGTTGTGCCGGGGTGTGATTTCAAAATCTCCGCGGTGCGATACCAATCGCGCGGAACCTCTTCTTCTGCCACCCCCAGCGCGCGGGCGATTTCCAGCCCCTTGATCTTGCCGGAGAACATCGCCGCCGAAGCCTCCGCGATTTCCTCTGCGTCACCCGCATCGAAGACCGTGATGCCGTACTCGCGCGCCTTTGCCGTGAATTCGTTTACCGGATCGAGACCTACCGCAATCAGCACTGTATCGCACGCAAATGACTTTTCGGTGCCCGGAATGACCTGCCAGGCATCATCGAGCTGCGCGATGGTCACCGACTCCACCTGATCCGTGCCATTCGCGCTGACCACGGTGTGGCGCGTATAAATCGGCACGCCGAAGCGCACGAGCTTATCCTTGTGAACCTTATAGCCGCCGCATTCGGGCAGCGCTTCCACCAGCCCCACGACCTCGATACCGGCTTGTAGCGCATGATAACCTGCGATCAGGCCCACGTTGCCGCCGCCTACGATGAAGAGCCGGCTTGCCGCTTTCACCAAATCGCGGTTGACGAGGGTCTGGAACGCCCCTGCGCCGTACACCCCCGGCAGCGTGTTTCCCTTGAACACCAGCGACTTCTCCCGCGCCCCGGTCGCGACCAGCAGAATTTGAGGTTTCACCAGCACATATTGTGCCTCGCCTTCTTGCTCACTTGCCTTCTCGGCTTGTCGCAGAATACCCACTTTCCCATCGCTGAACACGGCAAGTGCGGTGCTGTTGAGCCAGATTTCGACGCCCTCGTGCTGGCGGACTTCGTTTTCCAACCGTGTGGCGATATCTATACCGCGTGTGCCGGCGTAGACAGCGTTGATCGAACCGAAGAAGCGGTGCGTTTGCAACACCAGTTTCCCGCCGAGACGGTGCTTGTCATCCACCAGCAGGCAGCGCACGCCGCGTTGCCCCAGTTGAATCGCCGCGGACATTCCCGCCGGACCCCCGCCGAGGATGAGCACGGGAACTTCAACGGTCTCGGCCTCACGCAGGGTAGGCGTCTCCGTGATAGCCGGCGGATCGGGCAAGCCATCCATCGGCATGACTGCCATCCCTGGCGTTACCGGCGTCATACAGGCCTTAACGGGCTTGCCATCCGCCACCACCAGACATTGGGCGCACTGTCCGTTGGCGCAGAAAATGCCCTGCGGCGCCCCATCTTTGGGATGATGTCCGAAGGTGCGCACGCCATGTGCAAACAACGCCGACGAGATCATCTCGCCTGGCTTTGCCGTCAGCGGTTGCCCTTGCCACGTGAATGTGATCTCTTCGCCCGTTACAGCGGTCAGAATCGGATGTTGGGTGATGCGATATTCAGCCATAGACTCTCCTAAAACCTGATGCGTCATAGGTGATTTGCTGCGCAATTCGTGCTGCGCAAGGGGGTAATGGGTAAAGCGTACAGCCTTTTACCGCATGACGAATGTGCATGACGAAATACGCATCATTTCAATTATAATCCTGTGCTTTGCGCCGCTATACTGAGATTTAGCTATACTTTGGTGGTAAAAGAGCATAGCTTATCTTTCCTGCCGGGGTTGAAAAGGGAGCGGGTTTACGCTCCCCCTCCCTTTAGGTACCGGTGGCGCCTGCAACTCTCAAGGCCGTTCCAGATCAGGCAATCGTAAGCACGTAGCGCGTTTGCCCGTCTTCTGTGGAAGATTCTGGATGAAATCCAATACGTTCCAAGTACCTGGCATGTTTGGGTGTTGCTGCTTCCGCCGTGAACCGGTGGATACCTTTCTCGCGGAAGATGTGGGCATTCTCGACGAAGACGAATTGCGCTACCCGCAGGTCGCGGTAGCCTGGGGCGACGAAATCCAGCAGGATATGGGCCGATTGTGGCCCTGTGGGTTCGGCGATGAATAGACCTGCGGGAACCATATCCCGCAGAACAAAGAACGCCAAATGCGCATCGGATGCCTCATAAACGAAATTGGGAAAGAAGCGGTGGATTTCTTCGCGGTGGAAGTTGAGAAAAGTGTGCAGGAAGCGTGAGCCTTTCATCACCTCCAGCAGGGAGAAGTATTCTTTTGCTCGTAGCATCTGATACAGGTAGTAGATATCAACGATGACGATAAAGCCGTTGACTGCAGCGATGGGGTAGGCCTTGATCAGCAATCCATACACCGTGAAGACAATTGCCCCGATGAGATTGGTGAGTCGCAATTTGAGCAGCGAACTCATCATCAGCGAAATCGCAATCAGGACGGAGGCAACGTAGCCGACTATCTCGTAGACTGCCTGAGGGGTCATCGTTTATGCGCCTTCCTTGGGAGTGAGCCATGCCAGTGTTACACCGGGAATAGTGGCTGCTATCAGGAAAATGACGCTCAGCGCCGGTGCATTGAAAGTCAGATGCGAAACCTCTATTGGACTAAAGGGTATATGCCATCCGGCAACTTCACCCCATGCCAGCAACCATACGCTCAGGCTGCACGCCGCAGCCACGCCCGCGCCTGCTCGCCAGCCTAGAGCGCATACCGCTAACAGAATGGGAATGATATAACCTGCCGCAGCCGGCGATCCTAAACCGTAACTCCACACATCTGCGGTGATAAGCAGGAGTAATATGCCGGTAAGCAACCAACCTGCGAGCGCCACCTTCTCTCGTCGTACCAGCACCCCGATGCCGAAAAGGATAGCGATCAAGACGCCGGCAGCGATGATGGTGATGCCTTCGAGGTCTCCGCTGAGCAACCAGGTGAGGAGCAATACCGCAAATGCCAGGCTGATGCTGATGCACGCAGCGAGTACTGCGCTTGCCCGTGCTCGCAAAGCCGGGTCATTCGTCGTGGGCAATAAACGGCGCCACCATTGGACCATCATCGTAATCCTCAGCCTGAGTTTATCCCGCCCATTGACCCTGTTTCCTCGATTAGGGCAGGTCGGGGCAGAAATCTACGATCGAAGCCACCGTGTCTGAGCTGGCAATCGTCCCAATGCGCCCCCGCAGCTGTGCAGCATCGAAGGTAACGCCCGAGATATCCTGAATCGCGGCGCTCAATTCTGCGATGGGGAAGCTCAGTGCGATGGCATCGCGATTCTCCGTGAACGTTACTTGCATTATGTCGGGCACGCGCGTTCCGGATGCCCAATCCCCTCGGGCGGTGTCCCAGATGTAGAAATAGGGTTCTGCGCGTCCATCAGGGTAGAAGAGCACACCTGCGCCCACTTCAGTTCCCAGGTCGGGATTGATGTATCCCGCCCCGCGCGGACGACCCGTGCCAGTATTGCCGTCCACATCGAGTGCCAGAATCCAGTGATAGGTGAGCGCGCGTTGTGCCGGAGGCGGCTCGGCAAGTTTCAGCCACAGGGTCAGTCGCGTTGCGTCTCCTGCACCTTCAACGGTAAAGGGAGGTAGCGCATCGCGCAAGACCAGCGTATCTGCACCCACATTGCAACTGATGCTGTCCAGGCCCACGGGCGGGTCGTTGACAGTTTGACCCCCTGCAAGGGGAGCGATATCGCCGCCAGGGTCGGTATGGGGAGCTACCGTGGGCGCCAGAGTGGAGGTGACCGTCACCGTTGACTCGGTAGTCGTTTCCGGTGTCGGCATGGGGGTAACGGTAGGCAGAACCTGGAAAACGGCGGTAGGCGAAGGGAGAATTTCCGGCGTGGGTGTCGCCAGCACTGTGACCTCACCACCAGGTATAGATGCGGTGGGGGTCAGGTCCGCCAGGCTGATCTGCGTGGGCGGCGGCGTGGGCGTGGTATCGCGGCGCAGCATCCAGGTGATGCCAAGTGAGACGGCAAGCATGCCGGCTACGGTAACAAGCATCAGCGACCACACTGGAATCCCGCCGCGACGGTTTGAGGACATGGCCTTCTGCAATTCGAGAAACGCGCTCCAGCGCCGCTGCGCTGCTTCCACTGCCTCACGCTGTTCGCCTGTGACGGATTCGGATGCCGCTTGCAGCTCCGCGACGAATGCCCGAAGCGTCTCTGCATCCAAACTCTCCGGATGCTGTCGCTGTTGGCGCTCTAGTTGCGTGTGGCGCTGCATCAGGTTCTCGAAATCGGTGGGAATCTGTGAGGGTGTCTCCGGTTGCACTGTCTGTGCCGCTGGTTGCTCTGCGGGGGTTTCCAAAGTTTCCATTATTAGTCTCCCACTGCCAGATTAGAAGTCAATGGGTGTGCCTTCATCATATTGCCCTGGAGTTAGAGCTCCCGCCAGGATCTTAGGCTTGGAAAGTCGGGGGCTTATACCTCTGCGGTCTGGTTGAATTGCGTCATTATTGAACTTACTCATTTCTAGAAGTATAACACGAAGGGAAAGCTTGTCCAGCAGTGGGTTAGGAGTAAAACTATCCGGCGTTCTCCCTCGCGCCGCTATTTTGGAGAGTGTTTTTGCATCGTGCGAAAACACTCTTTCCGGCGTCAGTCTGGAATTTGCGCCTCTCGATGGGAACCTGAACACTTACAACTGCTTCTTGAATGGGGCGTGAAAGCCGGCTCTGCTTCGCTTCTTGCAGCAAAACCCCATCAAGGCAACATGCGCCAGCTTGCTATGGCGCATAACAAAATCGTAATTTTGCCTTTTTGCGGATTGTGGTATAATTTCGTCAGGCTTGATTCCAAAAGTTTCAAGCTCAGAGTTAGCTAGAGAGCATTATTTCACTGTTTCGCAAGGAGTTTGGGTGGAGATGAACAAGACGCTGTATGTTGGTAATTTGCCGTTTGATGTAACCGAGGAACAAATCCAGGAGCTGTTCTCGCAACACGGTGAGGTCCAGGCTGTAAGAATGATCAATGACCGGGACACTGGCCGCTATCGTGGCTTCAGCTTCGTTGAGATGGAAGACTCTGGTGCAACCGCCGCTATGTCGGCGTTAGACGGCACGCAGTTCGGTGGGCGCACGTTACGGGTGAATGAGGCTCAGCAGCGTGAACGTCCGGCCCGTGATGAGGGGCGGCGTCCGCAGCACTACTCTGATCGCTAAGTTAACGCAGGGACGTACCGAATGTAACCGACCGGCGTCATCATGACGCCGGTTGTTGTTATATGAGAGGTTTTTGGGCGCGCGGAGCGCGCCCAAAAACAGTAAAAGACGATCTTCTTAGCCTGTCTGCAAAACCGCGCTCTATTTTTTCTTGATCATCTGTGTAGATTTTTGGCGGCGGGGTGAGGCCCGCCGCCAAAAATCAATTTTCTCCTGTGCCCTGTAGGGGCGTTTGAGATTGCCGCCCCCGGCATGAAATGCACCCACCCGCCTTGTTGCGCGGCAGTGTGCCGCGAATTGGAGTATAATAACGCTATCGAATTTACAGTGTGTCCCCATGGACATACAGGAGGTATAGAGTGCAGGCTGAGCGATTAGTGTTTCCATTCACTGCTATCGTAGATCAAGAGCGGATGAAGCGCGCGCTGATTCTGAATGCAATCAATTTCCGCATCGGCGGCGTGTTGATTCGTGGTGAACGCGGCACCGCAAAATCCACCGCTGCGCGGGCGTTGGCAGCGTTGTTGCCGGAGATCGAGGTACTTCTGGATGGCGCCTTTGGCTGCGACCCCGGTCAACCGGCGACCTGGTGTACCCTGTGCCGGGAACGGGCTGAGAACGGGGAGGAAATGCTCCACGAGACGCGTAAGGTGCCTTTCGTTGAACTGCCTGTTGGCGCTACCGAAGATCGCGTGGTAGGGACTCTCGATATTGAGCGAGCGATTCAGAAAGGCGAGCGCCGTTTTGAACCGGGTGTCCTGGCAGCGGCAAATCGCGGCATCCTCTACGTTGACGAGGTCAACCTGTTGGATGATCACATCGTGGATGTACTGCTCGATGCAGCTGCGATGGGCGTGAACACGGTGGAACGTGAGGGAATCTCCTTTCAACACCCTTCACGCTTTATCCTGGTTGGCACGATGAACCCTGAAGAGGGCGACCTGCGCCCGCAGTTGCTGGATCGTTTTGCTCTCTGTGTAGATGTGGTGGGTGTCCGTGATGCGCAATCGCGGATGGCGATCATGGAACGCAACCTCGCCTATGAGCAAGACCCCGAGGGTTTCTATCAGGAATGGTTACCGCAGGAGAAAGAACTGGCCCATCAGATTGAAGAAGCGCGGGCGATTCTGCCTCATGTCCATTACACTCGCGCCGACCTGGCAACCATTGCAGTGATGATGGCTGATCTGGGTGTAGATGGGCACCGCGCGGACCTGGTCATCCTTAAAACGGCTACGGCGCACGCAGCCTGGGAAGGGCGCACGCGCCTCACGGATATGGATATCATCCTGGCGGCGCAACTGGCGCTGCCACATCGCCTTAAGCGCAAGCCCTTTGATGAGGTACAAACCTCTCTGGAGTCGCTGGATCGTCGCCTGGGTCAGGCACGCAAACAGACCGAAGAGCAGTCGCCCCGTCCAGCGGAGGCGCTGCCCGTGGGTGAAGGGGACCCGACGCCAAAAAAAGTCTAACGCCTCCTGAGGGAGAACCCGAAGTCACACCGGATACTTCGAGTCCTCAGGAGCAACAGGCAATGCAGGCGATTCCCAAATGGACCAGCGAGGGAGCCTGGTGGGATGGTGGTAGGCCCACAGAGATTGGCGCACTCTTTGATCCCAGACGGCTTGAAACGCCAATGGATCGCCAGGAGCGGCGTTCCGGTGGTCGTCGCAGCCGTACCGTAACCACGCTCAAACGTGGGCGCTATGTGCGCGCTCGACCCTCGCCGCGTGACCCTTCTGACCTGGCACTCGATGCCACTCTACGCGCAGCTGCCCCTTTCCAGGAGCAGCGACGTATCCATCGCCCCCATGGTCCGGCGCTCCAACTCCGTTCGCAGGATTATCAGCGCAAGGTGCGCGTGCGGCGGGCTGCCAACCTGGTGCTGTTTGTGGTGGATGCATCGTGGTCCATGGCAGTGGAGGAGCGGATGCAAGCGACCAAGGGCGCGGTGCTTTCGCTACTTACCGATGCCTATCAACGGCGGGATCGTGTGGGGCTGATTGTTTTTCAGAAGGATCGGGCCATGTTGGTGCTGCCGCCAACAAATAGCGTGGACCTGGCACACAAACGGCTGGAAGACCTTCCGGTGGGCGGCAAAACTCCGCTTTCGGCGGGCTTGTGGCTGGCAGCGCACACCATCAAACAGGAGCTGCTCCGCCATCCAGACCTGGAACCGTTGATGGTGATTCTCACGGATGGTGCAGGGAATGTCTCTATGGGCGATATGCCACCCCAAGAGGAGGCTTACCTGTTGGCCGAGCAGTTGCGCGATGCCGAAGTGCGTTCTGTGGTCATCAACATGGAAGATGCACGTTTTGATCAAGGGCTGGCTCAAAGCCTTGCGGAGCATCTTGCCGGCGAGTGTTACAATCTTGCATCGCTTCAGGCTGATACGTTGCTACAGACCGTCCAAGGGGAACTTCGAAAATAACACTCCCTAAAGTCGCGGCTTTAGCACTCTCCGCTGTGGTAAACTCGAGGACGCTGAACACTTACTTGTTTTCATAAGTGTTTATCAGGTTGCAAGTGGGAGGCACCGTGCTGGATGAGGCAGTTCGCATTGGAGAGCTATTGCAAAAACGCGCCTGGTGGTTGGCAGTAGCGGAGTCGTGTACCGCAGGATTGTTGAGCCATCTCATCACTGAAATTCCTGGCAGCTCGGCATATTACCTGGGTGGTGTTTTGGCGTATGCGGACACCATGAAACAGGCTTTGTTGGGAGTGCGTGCGCAGAGCTTGCAGCGGTGGGGCGCTGTCAGTGTGCAGGTCGCCTTGGAGATGGCTGAGGGCGTGCGTCATATCTCCGGTGCGGAATTGGGGCTAAGCATAACCGGCATCTCGGGTCCCGGGGGCGCCACACCGTTCAAACCAGTCGGGCTGACCTACATCGCCTTAGCGGCGCCCGGCGAACGGCGTGTGTGGCGACAGATCTGGTCCGGCGATCGCTCGTTCAATAAGCTGGCTTCAGCGCGGGTTGCCTTGCACTATGCCTGCGCTTATCTTTCCGGTTCCGCTGTAGGCGCGCTTTCTGTTGACGACGCCACGGCTCTTTGTTCCGCTCTCTGAGCCGCCGCTTCCAGGCGTTGGGCGCGTTTCTGGTTTGCCAGTAGCTCTAATGCCTGGCGCAGGGTCTTGTGGATAGCTGACCCTCGTGCCGCGTGGGGAAAGAACACCTGCTGCAAATCGGTTGTGGCTTGAGCCATACCCTCGCTACTGTCGGCTTTGCGTGCCAATCGCCCGGCGGCATGCTCCAGAGCGTGCATAAGTTCCTGTTGGGTTTCCAACTCGCCCCGTGGAATTGGTCCCGTCCCTCGTCCGGGCACAATCCACTTGAGGTCTTTACGCCTGGCAAACACTGTCAAAGTCTTGAGCCAGGCGCTAAAGTCCGATGTGTAGCGCAAGTCTGGAGGTTGACCGACGACCACTGTATCTCCGGCAAACAGCATTTTGTGCTCCTGCAGGGTCAACATCAGGCTGCCCGGCATGTTGCCGTTAAGAGTTTCAAATCTCAACGGCGGTGTGGTGTAGTGCAGGTACAGGGTTTGGTTAAGAATCAGGGTAGGGTGGCGTGGTTGCAAGTCCGCGAGCGCTTCAGCCTCGTCGGGATAAGCCTGCCCGATACCGTGCAGCATTTCGGCCCAGGTTTTTTCATCGAAAGCGGCAAGACATTGCGCCGTGGCTTGCGTCACGATCATGGGAATGGGAACCAGTGCGGCGCCGGTCAGCCTCTCGGGTTGTGCGTCGCTTAGTACCAGCAAACGCGGCTGTCCCCATGAGTCGCTGAGCTCTTCCAGCCAGATTCGCGCCTGGCTAGGTTGGGGAGGCATATCAATGGCAATCACACCACGCTCGGTAACAACAACCCCGAGGTTATAGGGTGAGAAGCGGTCTTCCAGGTAGATGTTGGGTGCAATTTCCTGCATTGTCTTCCTCGATTAAATCTCCATACTCAGAACTTTGTTGAGGACTTCAAGTGCTGCTTCGGGCGCACCAAGAGGCACGCCTCCTTGTGCAGTTATGGGCGTTCCGCCTCCACGCCCGCCGAGCTCTTTAGTGGCTGCGCGCATGCAAGCGCCCGCATCCACCTTCTCCAGGTCGTCGCTGCGGGTGCAGATGAGTCGCAGGTTCTCTCCCTCTGCGACCATCAGGAAGGCAACTATGAGGGGCAATTCTCGTAACTGCCGCGCCAGGGCCTGAATCTCGCTAAAACTGCGTGTTTCCCAATATTTCACGATGCGCCGTGCTCCGTTGAGCACCGGGGTCGCTTGCCAGAGCTGTTGTGCTTCGATCTCGGCAACCATTTGCTGGCTTTGTTGCTGACTGCGCCGCAACATGCGAATCTCCTCTTGCAGTTTGGCGACAGCGTCCGCGAAATCATCGCTTCCGGCACTGAGCTGTAGGCTCAACCGTTGGAGGATCTGCAACTTATGGCGATAATCGCGCAGCGCCCGCATCCCGCAGAGGAAAGTGACCCTTACGCCTCCCTTATAGCGCTCAATCGCGGTGAGTTTCACCAGGCCTATTTGCCCGGTAAAGGGCGTATGCGTGCCGCCACACGGGCTGGCATCATAGCCCTCGACCTGCACGATACGGATGACGCCATGAACCTGCGGTTCGCGGCGTAGATTGAAATCCGCCAGTGCATCCTCGCCCACCAGGTGAACTGCCACGCGGCGGTTTTCCTGAATAATGCGATTGACCTCTTCCTCGACGCGAAAGGCTTCCTCCCAGCTCAATTGTGGCAGGTCGAGGTCCACAGTGTTGATGGCTGTCCCCATATGTACTGAGAGCGTATTGGCCTTTAGCAATCGCATAAAGGCTGCAGAAAGCAGATGCTGACCGCTATGCTGCTGCATATGATCGAAGCGCACCTCCCAATCAATGCTGCCCCGCACACTGCTGGCATCTAGCGGCTTTTCCAGGAGATGCCAGATTCTGCCCTCAGCATCACTCCAGACATCCCGTACTGCAATATCATTGATGGTGCCCACATCATGCTGCTGACCGCCAGACGTGGGGTAGAAGGCAGTTCGGTCCAGGCACACTGCCGGTCCCTGTGGTGTCTCTTGCTGTAACTCCACGCGAGCAGTGAAATCCTTGCTGGTGACATCAGTGTAGTAGAGTTTCTCGGTCATGCCACATTGCCTTAAGTGAGTTCGGGGGGGAGGGTGCGCGGAAGCGTGAAACTGAAGGTGGCGCCTTCGCCGGGTGTGCTGTCAAGCCAGATGCGACCGCCATGGGCCTCGATGGCGAGCTTGCAGAAAGCAAGACCTACACCCGATCCCTGGATTTGTCCCGTGGCAGAGCCGCGCGTATACATATCGAAGATATGTTCCTGTTCGTTGAGAGGGACGCCAGGGCCGTTATCGCGCACAGAGAACTTGAACTCGGCATCATTAGCGACCATATCCAGGTCAATGATTCCGCCATTGGGTGTGAACTTTATGGCGTTGCTGAGCAGGTTCACAAACACCCGGCGCAGCAGGTCCAGGTCTCCCTGGATCATGGGTGGGGCAGAGGGCAGGTTCATGTTGAGCGTTTGCCGCCGGTGCGTCAGCATGGGTTGGCTGATTTCCTCCGTTTCATGGAGCAATGTCGTGATATCGAAAGCTGTAATGGCCAGAGGACGCTCACCTTGCCGGAGCCGTGCTGTGTCGAGGATGGTATTGATCAGCCGGTCCATGCGTTGGGCGCTGCGCAGGCTGATTTGCAGTAGCTGTTCGATGGGCATGGTAAGGTCTTTTTGTTGCCATGCGGTGCGGATCAATTCGATGCTGTTGATGATGCTATTCAATGGCCCGCGCAGATCATGGATGATCATATTTGAGAGCTGCTCGCGCATAGTCTCTAGCGCCACGCGATCGGTGATATCGTGTGCTAGCCATTGAAAGCTGGGTTCCGGACGATATTGAGGCAACGCCGTGAGATGCGCTTTGAAGGTGCGATCCTGCGCTTCAACGATGGGGAGGGTGTATTCCCAGATATGCCGCTTCTGTGTCTGGAGCGCCACTTTGGCTTCAGCAAAACCGTCGCCGGCAAGTCCCATCGCGGTCAGTGCATCCTGTGGTGAGGCTTCGGCGATGCCTAACAGCGCTTGTGCTTCCTGATTCAGGTCCAGAGCTTTCCCGGCTTCATCCAGAATGATGATGGGGTCCAGATTGAGGTCAAATAGCTGCTGATAGCGTGCTTCAGCGTTATAGACCTGTTCGAAGAGTATCGCATTCTGGATAGCCGGTGCGGCCAGGTCGGCTAGCGCCGACATAATCTCGCGTGTTTCCCGCACCTCCATATCCTGCGCCGGGTTCACCATCTCGATGACCGCAACCGTGCGGTCTTTCTGGGTGACTGGCGCAGCGTAGATAGCTTCGGTGCGAAAACCGGTTTGCTGATCGGTTTGGACGTGAAAGCGCTTATCGGCATACGTGTCAGGCACCCACACGGCCTCACCGTGTTCTGCAACCCATCCGACAATGCCCTTGCCGGGTGGCAGATGCAATCCGACCATCTGATCCGCAACCTGACCTGAGGCGGCTTGAAAGGTGGTGCTTCCATCGGCATTGACCAATGCAATGGAAACAGCCGCAGGTTGGAAATATTTCAGGGTCAGATTGAGCAGCTGTTGGAGGACTTCCTCACTGTTGAGCGTGGCACTGAGCGTCCTTGCCGCCTCCAGCAGAAAGGACTGGCGCGCGGCGCCACGTTGCGCCCACTCGGAGAAATGGGCATTGCGCAGGGCGGCAATGATATACTCTGTGATAGCACGCGCCCAACGTCGGTCGGTATCGGAGAATTGCTGAGGACGCTCGCCGAAGAGCATCAGCACCCCTAAGCGTTCGCCTTTAGAAGTAAGGGGCATTCCCAACCAGCTACGCCACGGCAGGTTGGCTGCTGGGGATTGCGTTTCTGGTGTTGTGCCCGAATCGCTAATGTAGGTCGGCTGTTGTGTGCGGAAGGCTTGTGCTGCTGGGTTATCCCCTTGTAGAGCAATCACCGGATTGATGGGCAACTCGCTGGCGCGCCCAAACCAGGTTTTGGCGCGCAGGGTTTCTCCCTCAGTCAGAAAGATCGCCGCAGCATCGAAAGCGACAATCTTTTGCATCTGGCGCAGAATCAGGTTGAACACTTCGGTCGGGTCAGCGGTGCTGAAACTGGCGTGGGCGAGCGTGGTCAACACCTGTTGGATGATGACCTCTTTCGCGGCTTCAGTCTCTATTGGCTCGGCTTGGAAGCCTTGCTGCACTCGCGTCCAAAGGCTTTTGAGCCGGTCAGATATGCCCGGATCGTCATCCTTCCGGTGCGGCGGCGGTCCTGCTGTATCTTGAGGCGTACTGTTCTGTGGTTTCATGATCGGTCTCTCATACAATAATCACGTTCAGTCGAAAGTAACCATTTCCTTGCCCTGCAACCGTTCCATAATACGCTCGCTGATCATGCTCAGGTGATCGCCATTAGCCACGAAGTCCAGACGATCCGCGGGCACGGTGAGAACCGGGCATAGTGTAAAGGATTGGAACCAGGCTTCGTAGAGGGCATTGAGTTGGGCTACATAATCGGCGCCGATCTGGCGCTCATAGCTGCGATCACGGTGTTGGATTCGCTCGATCAATGTTGGAAGCGAGGCGCGCAAGTAGATGACCAGGTCCGGTGGTGGCAGAATGGATGTAACTGCTTCATACAGGTCGCGGTAAGTGTTGAAATCGCGCGGTTGCATCGCCCCGCGCAAGAACAGATTTTGTGCGAAGATTTCAGCATCTTCGTAGACGGTGCGGTCCTGAATGACCGAGTTGGGGCGATCCAGCAACTCGCGATGGTGGCGCAAACGGCGCGCCAGGAAAAAGACCTGCGAATGGAAGCTCCATTTCTCCATGCTCTCATAGAAATCAGCCAGATAAGGATTGTCAACCACGCCTTCCAGAAAAGGTTCCCAGCCCAGTCGCCGGCTTAACAACGTCGTGAGCGTGGTCTTTCCTGCGCCGATGTTTCCGGCAATGGCAATATAGTATTTTTTCATCAGGAGTACCCGAAGTTATCCTTTCATAGAAATACCGGCGCGATGTGCCAACGTGGTCAATGCCGCCAGTGCAGTCATCAATGCCTGCTCCAATTCCGCGGACGTTCCGTCCGGGCTGATGGGTGGGTGTTGCGTGAGCGCCCCGCCAATTTCACCCACTGCCTGTGTCAGCGCGAGGAAATCCCCAAGAGCTTGCCAATTGCTTTCACATTGGGCTTCAGCGGTCCTGATAGGTAGACTCCAGTTGAAGTGTGGTATGGTTTCCACTTCTGGACTCAAGAGGCTGGGCTGATGCGTACCCGCTAATGCCGCGAGAATGCGATTTTCGATGAACTCCAAATCTTCTGATGCACGCACGAAGTTCAGCGAGTCCGTATCAATGACCAGCAGCGGAGCCTCAGTGTAGTTGTTGAATAATCCCTCATAGCCCTGGCGCAAGGCCTCGATATAGCCGCGATCCATGTGCCGCTCGTAGGGCCGGTCTCGCATGGCAATACGCTCCATGAGCGTATCCAGGCTGGCGCGTAAATAAACCACCAGGTCAGGTTTGGGTGTATTCTCAGCCAGGGCTTCATACAGGCGATCGTACATCGTCAATTCCTCGCCTGTGATATTGAGATGGGCAAACAATCGGTCCTTGGCGAATAAATAATCTGCCAGCACTGCACCTTGTCGCTGGTGTGCTGCCAATAGCTGCTGTTGGCGATAGCGACTTAACAGGAAAAAGATTTGTGTCTGGAATGCATAGCGAGCACGATCGCTGTAGAAATCAGATAGAAAAGGGTTCTCTTCAAAGGCTTCGAGAATGAGCATCGCCTGGAACCGTGGCTGCAAAAGTCGCGCCAATGTGGTTTTGCCTACGCCGATGACTCCCTCAAACACGATGGAAGAATGATGACCGGCAGTATTCACTTCACGACTCCTGTGTGGGATGACAAGTGATGATGTGTACGCTGCGAGAAAAGTGACGCGTTTGGGTGATCCCGTATCGAGTTTAAGCATACCCTTATTGTGTCAAAAGTCAAGATTTTATTTTTCTCCTTTTTATCTATTAAATTGACATTTTTATAGAATATGTTACAATGCATCTACTTGCCGGACTAAAATCACGGCTTATTCTTTGCGGAGGTAGGTTACGATGTCTTTGCTGAATGATGAAATTCGTGGACAGGTCAGTGAATTGTTCGATGGGATGCCCAATGTAGTTCGTCTGGTTTTCTTTAAGTTGGCCGAGGATCAGTGCGAATACTGCAGTGTGATTGAGGAGCTTATTACGGAGCTGGCGGAGACCTCTGCTAAAGTTGTGGTGGAGACTCACCTGCTGGATGCCGATAAGGACGCTGCCGCGGCTTATCGCATTGATAAGGCCCCCGCGTTGGCGATTGTGGGCGAAAAAGACTATGGTTTGCGTTTCTTTGGTCTCCCCGCCAACTATGAGTTCTCCACGCTGATTCATGGGATTCAGGCAGCGGGGCACGGCGCTCCCGCTCAATTGGACGAGGCGACCTTGAATTATCTCGCCGCACTCGACAAACCTGTTCACTATCAGGTTTTTGTGACACCGAGCTGCCCGTATTGTCCTGGAGCCGCTGTACTTGCCTATGATATGGCGGTCGCTAGTGAATGGGTGCATGCCGAAGTGGTTGAAGCTTCTGAATTCCCGGATATTTCGGATCACTATAGCGTTATGGGTGTGCCTCTCAACATTATCAACGAGACCGGACGGGTTGAGGGTCGTGCACCGCAGAACATGATTGTCGAGACGATCAAGTCGGTGCTGGCATAGCCAGAAAGGATTTGAGAGGTCTTGAATGGGGAGGTCCGGTTCTTTTACCGGGCCTCTCTCTTTAAAACCTTCTCACCGGTTGTGCAGGCGCCCGGCAGCCCGGGTACGTTTATCCGGTTCAACCTGGAAAGTGTTTTGGGCGCGCTGCGCATCCAAAAACACTAACCCAATAATTCGCACTATCCCCGCAGGCTGCAGGCTTGCTTTTCCTGGCAGTTGGGATAAAAATAGACTTTGAAGACTGTTTTCGGCTGAGAGGGAATGGCCATTCCCATAAGCTCATACTGGGAGGACGAAGATGTTTGATTTCAAACTCAGTGCTGATCTTTCAAAAAGTGCTTCCGGCAGCGAACGCTATGATCTCATCATCGTGGGTGGCGGGCCTTCTGGATTGACCGCCGCAATTTATGCGGCTCGTGACGGTATCAAGACTTTGGTGATTGAAAAATCTGCCGCCGGCGGTTTGGCAGCGACGACAGAGCACATTGAAAACTATCCTGGTTTCCCCGACGGAATCGCGGGTTCTGATTTGATGGACTTGTTTCAGAAGCAGGCAGTCCGCTTCGGTGCGGAGATTCTCGAGTTTGAGGAAGTAACCCGCATTGAACCGGTGCGCAAGGGTTTGCTCCGCGTACACACTGCCTCCGATGAGGTTTTCGAGGCGAAGTTGGTTATGCTGGCTACCGGCAGCAAGCCCAAAAAACTTAACATTCCCGGTGAGGATGACTTCTACGGGCGCGGACTCTCCTATTGCGCCACCTGCGATGGTCCCCTTTTCCGGGGTAAAGATGTTGTCGTCATCGGCGCCGGCAATTCGGGATTGCAGGAAGGTCTCAATCTGCTCGGCTACGCCAGTGGCGTTACCTTCGTCGAGTTCCTGCCCTATTCGATTGCCGAGAAGATTCTCCAAGAGCGGACGATGAATCACCCCAAGAGTACCTTCTACTTCAACCATCAGGTGTTGGAGGTCAAGGGAGATAAGATGGTGACTGCGGTCGTGATGAAGAATCGCGCTACCGGCGAAGTGATTGAGCTTCCCACCGAGGGGGTCTTCATCTATGTCGGCTATAGCCCGGATACAAAGTTCCTTGGCGATTTAGTAGAGATGAATCAGTGGGGATATATCAAGACCGATACCCACATGTGGACCGGTATTGAGGGCTTAATGGCAATTGGTGATGTTCGAGCAGATAACGTGGCACAGGTGACGGTTGCTGTAAGTGATGGTACCAAGGCAGCGCTTGCTGCGCGTGAATATCTTGCAAAACTGGAGGAGTGACCATGTTGCGACGGAACGTCGGTGATCTGGAGCGGCTTCTACGCGTGATTCTTGGCATCTATGCCATGCTATTAGGCTTTCTCTTCATCTCGGGGCTAGCCGGGAATTTACTCGGTTTTATAGGACTGTTAGTCTTTGTCACCGGAGCTGTAGGGTGGTGTGGTATTTACACCTTGATGGGGCGTGAGTTGCCCCAGGCTGCTGTGTCAGAGCCAGGTCAGGCTCCCGAAGAGACCGGTATCGAGGCAAGTTCACTGGATGAGGCGGAGATAGTCTCGAGTGTCTCGGTGGTGGATGAGGCGGATCTCGCAAGTGCGCAGCCCGCATTGTCCGATCCTTCCCTGGTCGAGCTTATCGAGCCGGAACCGGCTGACGAGTCTCAATCTGCATAGAATTGCTTTAGTGTATATCGTGTTCTGGTTATAACTAAGGAGGGTCTATGTTAGTCAAATTCGCTTCCGAAGTGCCTCTTGAGCCGGCTCAGGAGGGGATTGGCATTCGTTGGCTCATCGCGGCGAAAGATGGCGCGCCGAACTTCGCCATGCGGGTGATTGAAGTTGAACCTGGAGTGACCTTCGCGCCACATGCGCACCCTTGGGAGCACGAGATTTATGCGCTCGAAGGTGAGGGCTTGCTGCTTGGCCTCGATGGCGAACGGCCACTTGTGCCGGGACAGGCGATTTTTGTCCCCCCAGACGAGCTGCATGGTTATCGCAATACGGGAGAAAAGACGCTGAAATTCATCTGCGTCATCCCTCATACCAAATAAAGTTGGAGGATAGAACTATGGCAAAGGCAAAAGCAACGTGGATTGGTCCGGGATATCGTCTCACCGGCGAGGCGAATAATGGACCGGCGATCATTATGGACGGCGTTAGACCACCGAATGGCACACATTCGGGTCCTTCGCCCATGGAACTGGTGTTGATGGGCGTTGCTGGCTGCAGCGGCATGGATGTGATTTCGATTTTGAACAAGAAGCGCCAACCATTCACTGGCATGCAGGTCAACGTGACTGCCGAGCAGGCGGATACACATCCGATGATTTACACCCATATTCACCTGGAATATGTGCTCTATGGGCAAGGCGTGAGCGGGGAAGCCGTGGAGCGCGCTATTGAGCTCTCTGAGGAGAAGTATTGTTCTGTGATGGCGATGTTGCGCCCGACCGTCAAGATTACGCATAGCTATCGTGTGGTCGAGGATCAACCTCTGCCCAATATGCCTGGTGGTAACGCGGGCGAATAAACATGCCGTGTGGCTGAATCTGCCCGTCGAAGACCCCTTCGGCGGGCATTTTGTAACGTGTTCCTTTTTTGGGGGGGATAGTGCGCCGTTTTCTGGTACTGTGCCTGCTTGGGCTTTTGGGGCTTGCTGGTTGTCGTGCTGCGCAGCAGGAATCTGTTGCTGATATCCAAGAGCCACTTTCTCCTCCCACTATTGAGCGCTCGTTGGCTGCTGACTTTCGGTTGGCGACCCTTGGCGGTGATACGGTTAGCCTGCAAGATTATCGCGGCAAAGTCGTGCTTCTCAATTTCTGGGCTACCTGGTGCCCTGCCTGTCGTTCGGAGATGGCGGCTATCGAACAGTATTATCAGGCGCATCAGGCAGAGGACCTGGTGGTTCTGGGTGTTAACTACCAGGAGGACTCAGACCTTGTGGCCCCTTTTGTGGCGGAGGCGGAGCTCTCTTTTCCGGTGTTGTTGGATACAACGGGCAAAACTGCCAGCGCCTACGGTGTTGTGGGGTTGCCGTCTTCGTACTTCATCAGCTGTCGTGGAGAGCTCTTGGGCTTTTGGCCCGGCGCTGTTTCGGAGAGCCTGTTGGAGCAGCATTTGACACCCTATCTGGGTGAGTGTTCGGCAGAAGAATAATACGTTGGAAAGCTGATTGTGGAGCATACTATGAACGATGAGAATATTCAAAAACCCAGCGCATGGCGCGTTTTTTGGAAAGAGAATTGGCTTGTCATCCTGGTGGTCTTGGGGTTGGCCATTGCATACTTGATTTTGCACACTCCGCGCCAGACTTTTGCTTCAACAGAGGCATTGCAGGCGCAGCTGCAAACCGGACGACCGGTGCTGGTGGAGTTCTACTCCAATTCGTGCAGCATCTGCCTGATTTCTAAACCCAAAGTGGATCGTCTGGAAGCAGAGCTTCAAGACTACGCCACCGTCTTACGTCTGGATGTTAAGGACCCTGTTGTGCAGCCTTTGGCATCTGCCTGGCGGGTCTACGGCGTACCCACCTTTTTTGTTGTCGCCGGCGACGGGACGCCGACCTATGGGCGAGCGGGCGCACCCAATATCGAGGAGTTGCAAGCCGCAGTGATGGCTTTGGTTGATGCCGAGTGAGGATTCCAGGGATACGTTTCAGCTCCGAGGAAAAAGTAAGGCGACTATCCTGGTAATCCTGCCCTTTAGTTAATTTATCGCGGCGGGGATTTGCCCCGCCGCGATAAATGAAACTCATTCCTAAACGCCCCCGATGCTTGTGGTCTACTGAATTGGGTCTAGAACTGGAAACCACCTCGGAGTGGCACAACGCGATAGCGGTAATCCTTGATGAATGCGGCAAGCTTACGCCGCAGCTTTGCCCAGGTATCCGAATTTAGAAACGTGCGTAAGGTATCCAAATCATCGGCGATGAAACCCATGGTGACTTCAGGCCAATTCCCGTAAATGGTATACCACGCCTCGGAGGGCTGCAGATGCGCCTTGATCATGGATTCGGGGAATTCCTGGGTAATGAACTGCAGATACGATTCCTCCCGACCTGAGCGGATATTCCAACTTATCAGCAACTTGACGGGTTTGTTCATACAGATTCCCCCTTCCAGAAGTTATTCCGGCAACAGCTCCAGCAATTCCTGGGCTTGCTGTGCCCAGACCTCCGGGGGGTTGGCTGCCAGGCAGCGCTCCAGCATCTCTCTCGCGCCATCGAAGTTGTTCGTCAGAGCATAAAGGCGCCCTAGTGCGAACAACGCTTCCGGCATCTCTGGTGCTGTGGCAACTGCCTCCTCGAGAACTTCTATGGCTTGCGCCAGGTTCCCCTCTAACAGATGGACATTCCCCAGACCGACCAATACCTCTGCCTTACCCGGAGCCAGCTCCCAGGCGCGTTCGAATTCCTCGCGTGCCAATTCCAGTTTCTCTTGCACCGGAGCCGAGTTTTCATCTGCCGGGAGCGATTGTAGCAAGTACGCGGCTCCAAGCTGATAGTGGGTATCGGGATCGTCTGCTTCTATTTCCAGCGCTATCTTGAATTCGTTGACCGCGGTGTCAAGGTCTTCCATCTGGATGGCGAGCGCTCCCAGGTTGTGATGGACTGCGGCGCCGCGCTCCGGGTCCAGCTCCAGGGTATGCTTGAAGGTTTCCCGTGCCTTTTCATACGCACCAGTTTTGAAATAGGCCACTCCTAAAAGAAAATGCGCCTCGGCATTCTCCGGCTCTTGTTTCACTGCCGCTTCCAGGGCTTTGAGCGCTGCATTGACCTCTCCGGCATCCATCTGTGCCTGAAGCGCCTCAAGGTCCACCGGCGCTGCGCCTTCCTGTGTGCTACAGCCCGCCAGCAGATTGAGCACCATCAAGATTGCCAATCCCCTCAGCAAAAACCGTTTGAACATCGCTCGTGCTCCTGATTTGATTATGCCCCGTTACCCTTTTGCGGCTCCAGCAAAACAATCTGTGTTTCTTCCGGCATGGCAGTCGTGGTTAGCTTGAGGCTAGCCTGGGTATCAGGATTGGTTACCCCCATCTCTTTGAGAAAACGGTCCACTGGCTGGCGTTCAAGCGCCAGACCGGGGGTCTTATAGTTCATTGGAATAACAATATTGGGTTCAATGAGGCTCACAACTTCTGATGCCATAGACGGCGTTAACCCTTCGGGAATTCCCACGGGAACTAACAACACATGGACGGTCCCCAATCCCTCGATGCGCGATTGGCTGGGCACATGTCCCAATTCGCCCAGGTGACAGATGGTGAGTGCTCCCAAATCAAAGGTGTAAATGATATTTTGACCGTGTTCTGCGCCTTTCTGGCGGTCGCGGAACGAAGGGATTGCCGTGATGAAGGCGCCTCCAATTTCGTACTCGCCAGGACTCGCCAGTGTGCGCGTCGGACCGCGAAAGCGCGCCCAAGAGACTTCACGTGGATCCTCCACGGGTTGGCTCAGGGTCACGATTTCTGCCCGGGCGCGCGGCAAGGCGTAGCCGCTGGTTTCTTCATCGAAGGGGTCGGTGATAATAGCGGGATAGCCCCGCTCGATAATGCGAAAACAACCGAGTCCGTACCACGAGATTTCCATCCATTGCTCCTTCAAAAGCAGAACTCAGTGAGCGGCGCGATAATTCCGGCTTTCGGCGCCCTTGGTTCGGCGCTCACTTTGTGATTTTGCAGAACGTGCTGTGCAATACTTGTGTCCTCAGATTATACTCAAAGGCGCAGAAATGGGAAATTTGTTAGCGTCTGTACCGATCAGCAATCCTGGGCGTCTAGTTTACGTTGCAACCGGGCTTCGCGGTGACGTAACTCCCCAAGGATTTCTTCGCGCGCGATGCCACGGGGCAGCGTAGCAGCGCGCTCGAGCGCGCGTTTGGTCTCGCGCAATGCCGCAGCTGGATCGTGCGTCAGCCATTCGAAAACCTTGGCGCGCTCAACCAGCGGCTCAATAGCACGGGGAAGGCGATTTGCCCAGCATTCCCAAATCTCCAGCGCGGCTTCCCATTCGCCGTCTTGTTTTCGGCGATGTGCCAGCGTTTGCCATAGACGTGCTGCCACATCCATCGGGAGCGTGTCCTCTTCGAGCGCCCGTTGCCAGGCAACCTCGGCTTCCCGAATCTGACCGGCGCGTTCGTAGAGCCGTCCCACGCCTACCCATTCTCCCGCTGCCAGGGCTGATGTCTCAGGCGCTTGCACGCGCTGCGTGCAGTATACGAGCAGCGTCACCATGCTAAGGACATCCACTTCGTTGTGGTAAAAGATGCGTCGAATCTCATCCGTGCGCCCGGTAAGAAGATATTCGCGATAGGCGCTGGGAATCAACCACGAGGGCAGGTCAGCCTCGTTGCGGGTGATGCCGAGGAGTGCCGTTTCCAACATTCCCAATCGTCGTGAGGGAAGGTGTTCGCGCCAGAGCAACCGCGCTACCGTGAGTAGGTCCAGATGGGGTAGGGTGCTCCAAACAGGCGCCATGCGCTGCAGGATAAAGCGATTTTCCAGAAGTGGCAGGTCAAAGCCTGCGCCATTGAAGGTCACTAAGCCGGTGCAGCTCTGTAACAGCTCGGCAAGATAATGGAGGGCTGCCGGTTCCTCATCGGGGTCGCGTAGGAAGATCAGGTGGAGGGTGATTCCATCGCCCTCCCAGACGCCGACGCCAGTGAGAAACACCAGTGTCCCCGCGCCGCCTGCCAATCCGGTAGTTTCGGTGTCGAGAAATGCGATTCGTGTGCCCAGATTCCCGCCGCCAAGCAAATCGAGCGCTTGTTGGGAGAGCTGTGCCAGCTCTCCCAACCGGTAATTGCCATGATCGGTTCCCGCCGGGTAATGACGTCGCCATACCCAGGCGTTGCCGCGAGGCGTGTTGACTGACTCCCCTGGAAGGGGCGCGTTCGAAGGCGTCGCGGGTGCTACCGGCATTTCAACAGGCTGTTGCACGGTGGTAGCTTTGAGGTTCTGCACACCCTTGACCACACCCAGACGGCGGAGTTTGCGTTGTAAACTGGCATCCATGCCTGTATCATACCACAGCTTGTCAGTGACTGCGCCGGATTTCCTCTACCAGGCGCATAAATCTCGGACCAAAGTTCATTATAAAGTGGTAACCTTGTCAAATCGTCTGTCTGTGCTATAATTCTTAACACTAAAGTGAATTGCGGGTATAGTTCAGTGGTAGAACGCTTGCTTCCCAAGCAAGATGTCAAGGGTTCGAATCCCTTTACCCGCTTAACCGTCCGGCAAACTCTTGCCGGACGGTTTTTCGTTGTCTGCAAACCCTCCAGGGTTGACTTCTGCAAGGTCCGGTTGTCCAGCACTGTAGTGAGCAATCCCAGGTAGGTGCTGGAATTCCCCATCTACCCAACGAAAAAGTTGACATCGCTCAAAAAGCCTATATAATGAAATTGGGAGCGCTCCCGATACGATGAGCACCCAATTTCACTGATTTTAGCTGCCGGTGGTTTTTTGTGGCTAGATAAGCATGGGGAAACTTGTTATAGACCGGCACCCCCGCGCCTGCATGAATGGTGTTGGCCTTACTGTGGATTCACTAGTCTTTGATTCTCAGAGGAGCTAAATATGGTCACACTCGAAGAAATTGCCCGCCTGAGCGGTGCTTCACGCTCCACCGTTTCCCGAGTTGTCAACAATGATCCGCATGTCAGTGACAAAACCCGTATGCGGGTACTGGAAGTAGTACGTAAACTCAATTATCAGCCCAACGCGATTGCGCGCAGCCTGGCTGCTGGGCGGACGCATGTCCTGGGCGTGATCATTCCTAAACGGGTGACGGAACTTTTTTCCGATCCCTATTTTCCCATTTTGCTGCAAGGAGTTTCAACGGCCTGCAATAGTTTCGATTATGCGGTGACATTGTGGTTGGCAGACCCGGAAGATGAACTGCGCTTTATGGGCAAAGTGTTGCACAATGGCTTATTGGATGGCGTCATTGTTTCCTCAATGGTATTGACTGATCCTCTCATCACTGCCCTAAGCGCCTCAACCTTGCCCTTTGTTCTGGTGGGCCGGCATCCCAGTGCTCCGGCGGTAAACTATGTAGACGTGGATAATATCTCCAGCGCTCAAGCGGCGGTGGAGCATCTGTTCCAGTTGGGACGCCGGCGCATTGCGACCATCACGGGCATGTCGGATACTATTGCCGGTGTAGATCGCTTTCGGGGATACGAGATCGCTCTACGCGAACATGGCTTAGCCGTACTCCCGGAGCTCATCGTGGATGGCGGCTTTTCTGAGGCGGGAGGTGCCGCGGCGATGCGGCAGCTACTGCCCCTGCGTCCAGACGCTATCTTTGTTGCCAGTGACACCATGGCCGTGGGTGTCTTACGCGTGCTACGTGAGGCCGGGCTGCGTGTACCCCAAGATATCGCCCTTGTCGGCTTTGATGACACGCCAGCTGCAATGCACGCCGAACCTCCGTTGACTACGATGAAACAACCGATCATCGCTTTGGGTGAGATGGCGGTTGAGACCCTGTTGCACATCATCGAGCATCCTGACTCTGGACCCCGGCGTATTATTCTGCCGACACAGTTGGTCGTGCGGGAATCCTGCGGGGCGCACCTGATCTGATTGGGTTGGGGTTCTTTCCGCCGCATTCTCGGTAATCTGAAACCTGAGATCTGAAATTCGCGATTTTTCCTTGGAGGTGTTTCATGCGCTACGGTTATTTTGATGATGAACGGCGAGAGTATGTCATTACGCGTCCGGATACACCGCTGCCTTGGATTAATTACCTGGGAAGCCAGGAGTATTTTGGCCTCATCTCAAACACGGCTGGCGGCTATTCCTTCTATCGCGATGCTCGTCTGCGGCGGCTTACGCGCTATCGCTACAATAACGTCCCTCTGGATACCGGTGGGCGTTATCTCTACCTGCGCGATGACGTCTCTGGCGTATTCTGGTCACCTACCTGGCAGCCCACTCAGACGCCCTTGGAGGATTACACCTGTCGTCATGGAATGGGCTACACAATCATTGGCTCTACCCACGCTGGCATCGCCACGGAGACACGCTATTTTGTTCCCCTGGGCCAGAACCTCGAAATCTGGCAGGTCAAAGTCACCAACCACCGTACGGAAGCCGCGCAACTCTCGCTGTTTTCCGCTGTGGAATTTGCGCTCTGGGATGCGCAAGACGATGCCACCAACTTCCAGCGCAACTTTAGCATTGGCGAAGTTGAGGTAGAAGATGGCGTCATCTATCACAAGACCGAGTATCGCGAGCGCCGCGACCATTTTGCGTACTTTGTCTGCTCTGCACCTCTGGCGGGCTTCGATACGCAGCGCGAAGCCTTTCTGGGGGCTTACCGGGGGTGGGGGGCGCCGCAGGTTGTCGCTGAAGGTGCGGCGCGCAATTCCATCGCTCTGGGATGGGCGCCCGTTGGCTCTCACCATGTAAAACTTGAACTTGCGCCGGGTGAATCACAAGAGCTGCTCTTCATCTTGGGCTATCATGAGAATCCCCGCGATGTCAAATTCACTGATTCAACTCTGCAAGTGCTGAACAAGACCACGGTCAAGCCGGTCATCGCACGCTATCTCGATCCCACCAATGTCGAAGCTGCCTTTGAGGATTTACGTGTGTATTGGGATGGACTGCTTGGTCGTCTGGCAGTTGCCACCCCCGATGCGCATACGAATCGGATGGTCAACATTTGGAATGCCTACCAATGCATGATCACTTTCAATATGTCCCGTTCTGCCTCTTACTTCGAATCCGGTATGGGACGGGGGATGGGCTTCCGGGATTCCAACCAGGATTTGCTGGGTTTCGTTCACATGGCGCCCGAGCGGGCGCGCGAGCGTATCCTCGACATCGCCGCGACCCAGCTGCCCGATGGGGGCGCCTATCATCAATACCAACCATTGACCAAGCGCGGCAATGATGCGGTGGGTGGTGGCTTCAACGACGACCCCCTGTGGTTGATTTTGGGTGTGGGCGCGTATCTGCGGGAGACGGGCGATTGGACGATCCTGGATGTGCCGACGCCTTACGATAACCAACCCGGCACTGAGATGCCGCTTTATGAGCATTTGCAACGCGCTGCGCGTTACACCCTGGATCGGCTTGGACCTCATGGTTTGCCGCTCATCGGGCATGCCGATTGGAACGACTGCCTCAACCTGAATACGTTCTCCGATGAACCGGGCCAATCCTTCCAGGTGCTTCAGAGCCAGGATGGTAAGACGGCAGAATCGGTCTTTATCGGCGGATTGTTCGTGCTGGCAGCGGAAGAGCTGGCAGCTATTGCTTATCGTCATGGGCAAGCGGCTGATGAAGCCTGGCTTGTTGAGGCGGCGATGCGGATGGCGCAGACGGTGGAGCAGCAGGGTTGGGATGGCGCCTGGTTCCTGCGTGCCTACGACCATTTTGGCGCGAAAGTAGGCTCCACAGCGTGTGATGAGGGCAAGATTTTTATTGAGCCGCAGGGAATGTGTGTGATGGCGCGCATCGGCGTGGATTCTGGTTTGGCCGCGCAGGCGCTCGCTTCGGTAGAAGCGCACCTCGCTACCCCGCATGGCATCGTGTTGAATCAGCCAGCATTTACACGCTATCACATTGAATTGGGCGAGATTACCTCCTATCCCCCGGGATATAAAGAAAACGCCGGTGTCTTCTGTCACACCAACCCGTGGATCATGATTGCTGAAGCAGTTTTAGGACACGGTGACCGGGCTTTCGATTACTATACCCGTATCAACCCTTCGGCGCGGGAAATCATCAGCGACGTGCACCGCTGCGAGCCTTATGTCTATGCTCAGATGATTGCCGGCAAGGATGCGCCAACACATGGCGAGGCTAAGAACTCTTGGCTCAGCGGCACTGCCGCGTGGAACTTCGTCGCCATTACCCAATGGATTCTCGGAATTCGCCCCACTTTCGATGGCTTGGAGCTCGCGCCGGTTATTCCTGCTACGTGGGAGGGTTTCACCGCGACTCGCCTGTTCCGAGGTGTGACCTATCATATCACGGTCAAGCGGCAGGGTCCGGGCAATACCGTCTCCCTGCGTGTGGATGGCAAACCGGTTGCAGGGACGATTATCCCCTTGCCTGCAGCGGGGCAGAAAGAAATCATCGTCGAGGCCATTTTGGGGTGATCCAGGAGATATTTGACCATGAACTACGGCTATTTTGATGATGCTGCTCGTGAATACGTGATTACTGACCCTAAAACGCCGGTGAAGTGGATTAACTACATCGGAACGCTAGCCTTTGGCGGCTTTGTGGACCACACGGGTGGGGTGGTTCTGTGCCAGGGGGATCCCGCGCTCAACCGCATCACCAAGTACATTGCGCAGCTGCCAGATGCCGATTTCAAGGGCGCCACCCTCTACCTGCGCTTCCCAGAGGGTGCGGGCTATCGCGTTTTCTCGCCCTTCTACACCCCAACGCTCGATCCCTACACCGCCTTTACCTGCCGTGTGGGCCTGGGCTATAGCCGCATTACCTCCGAGATGGCCGGCATTCGCACGGATGTCACCATCTTCGTGCCTGAAGGGGGCACACAGGAACTCCGCCTCGTGCGGATAACCAACCTGCGCGTGACACCTGTGACCCTGGATGCGATTCCCGTGGTGGAATATACCCATCCCGATGCCCTTAAGCAGCTGACCAATGCGGATTGGGTTCCCCAAACGATGACCAGTCGCATTGTGGATGAGGGCGATGGCTATAAGACCCTGCTTCAATGCCCCTTCATGTTTCAGGCTAGCAAGGTGAATTATTTCGCGGCGAGCTTGCCCGTCAGCTCTTTTGAATCCGATCGCGCCCGCTTTCTGGGGCGTTATGGCACCTGGGCTGCACCGCAGGCGTTACAACAGCCCGCATTGAGCAACTATGAAGCCTTGCGTGGCGATAATATTGCCGCGCTCCTGCTCTCTCTGGGGGAGCTGGCGCCTGGAGAGACGCGGGTCTTTGTAACCCAGCTCGGGCAGGCAGAAAGTTTCGCAGCTGCCCAACCCGACATCCTCCGCTATCGGGATCCTGCTGCCGCTGAAGCTGCCCTGATTGCTCTGACGCGCTTCTGGGACGATTACCTGAATCGCATGCAAGTGGCAACACCGAGTGACGCGATGAATGCCATGCTCAATGTTCACAACCCGCGCCAGGTATTCACGACCTTGAACTGGTCGCGCTATCTCTCGCTCTACCAGCTCGGCTTCGGTTCGCGGGGCATCGGTTTCCGCGATACCTCGCAGGACGTGATGGGGGCGGTCGTCAATGCACCGGAACGCGCCAAAGTATTGCTGGAGAAACTGCTGCAAGTGCAGTTGCGGGATGGTTCGGCGATGCACCAGTTCAACCCGTTGACCATGGTCGCCAGTCGTGGCGACGCTGCAGAGATGGAGGATCGTCCCAGGTTCTACGGTGATGATCACTTATGGATTGTGCTGGCGGTGACGGCTTACCTGAAAGAAACTGGCGACCTGGCTTTCATTGATCAGAGCATTCCCTTCTATGACAAGGATAAAACCGGTGAAGTGCTCGAAAGCGCACCGGTGTGGGAGCACTTGCAGCGCGCGGTAAACTTCACCCGCACGCATGTGGGGGAGCATGGCTTGCCACTTTTGGGCTTTGCTGACTGGAATGATACGGTCAATCTCCGGACCGGAGCTGAATCGCTCTTCAACGCCAATCTCTACGGCAAGGCGCTGCTGGAATTGGGCGCTCTTGCTGATTTCCGGGGAGAGGTGGACACTGCGGCTCTTTTTATGCTATACTATTTAGAGATGGCTGAGCGCGTCAATGCGGTGGCGTGGGATGGCTCATGGTATGTGCGTTATTTTGACGTGGATGGGACGCCCCTCGGATCGCATCAGAACGCTCAAGGTCAGATTTACGCCAACGGACAGAGTTGGCCCGTCATCTCAGGTTTTGCGACCGGGGAGCGGGCGCGGATGGCGTTGGACGCCGTCTACGAGCGTCTCAACACCACTAACGGTATCAAACTTAGCGCACCGGGCTTCAACGGCTTTGATCCAAACAAGGGTGGGGTAACCACATACCCACCGGGCGCAAAAGAAAACGGCGGCATTTTCCTGCATGCTAATCCCTGGGTGATGATTGCTGAGACCTTGATCGGGCGCGGCGATCGCGCTTTCGCCTATTATGAGCAAATCAACCCCGCGGCAAAGAATGAGCAGATCGAGATTTTTGAAAGCGAGCCTTATGTGTATCCACAGAACATTCTGGGGGATGAACACCCGCAGTTTGGTCTGGCGCGAAATGGCTGGCTAACCGGCACGGCATCGTGGGCTTATCAGGCAGGGGTGCAGTACATCCTCGGTGTGCGACCCACGTACACCGGACTGGAGATTGATCCCTGCATCCCTGCAGCCTGGGAAGGTTTCCGTATGCGGCGCGTTTTCCGGGGCGCAACGGTTGAGATTGAGGTGCGGAACCCGCAGCATGTGTGTCAGGGAGTCAAGACCCTGCTTGTGGATGGCACACCGGTGATGGGCACGGTGGTGCCTGTCTTTACCGGTGCAGGGGTTCATCGCGTTGAAGTGGAATTGGGATGAGGGTGATGTGATTGTGCTACGCTAAGATGGAAGGTGGCTAGATGGCAGAGCTTGTATTTTGGGTCTTGTCATCTGATTCTTCGAATGCCGTGCTCGAAACCTTGCTGGCAGAGTTCCGCGCGCGAACGGGTATCCGGGTGCAGATCCAATTTATTCCCTGGGAGGCTGCATGGGATGAAATGGTCAAGGTCGCCATCTACCGTAAAGGCCCGGATGTCTCAGAAATTGGGAGTACCTGGATGGGCGATCTTGTGGGGATGCGGGGTATTCGCCCATTCACAGCGCTCGACCTGCGCGCATTGGGTCCGGTTCAGGATTACGTCCCTTCACTGTTGCAAAGCGCGCGCCTTGCCGGTTCCAGTGATATTTGGGGCATTCCCTGGATGATGGATGCGCGTCTGCTCTTCTACCGCCGGGACTTGCTAGCGCAGGCGGGCATTGATGAGGCCAAAGCCTTTGCCACTCCCGCGGCGCTTGACGCGACGTTACACCGTTTGCAGCAGGCTGGTGTGGAGATTCCCTGGGTCATACCCACGCGTCGCAACTGGATTACGCTGCACAATCTCGCGGTATGGGTTTGGGGGCATGGCGGTGACTTTGTCAGCCCTGATGGCAAAAGAATGCTTTTCAACACGCCAGAGGCGCGCGCTGGATTCCAGGAATATTTTGGTTTGGGGCGTTTCATGCCGCCTCAAGCGCATCATCTTACGATTGTCGAGGCGGATGATTGTTTCAGCCAAGGGCAGGCTGCGGTGACGCTTTCGGGCGCCTGGCTATGGGATAACCCGCACCTGACGCCGCAATTGCGCGCCAATATCGGCGTAGCCCTGCCACCGGGCGTGCCCTATGTAGGCGGTTCGCAGCTGGTGCTCTGGGAGTACAGTCGCAATGTGCGTGATGCCCTCAAACTCATTCGCTTTTTGACCGAGGCACGTGCGATGCAGCGCTACGCACCGGAGGCGGGCAAACTTCCCGCACGTCTTTCCGCTCTCTCAGAAGCCTCTGCGCCTTTCTATGCATCGCTTAACTCTTTGGCGCCAGGCTTGGTAGATAGCCGTTCGTTCCATAGCGTCTCCTTATGGGGCATGATTGAGGATCGTTTGGCGACCACTCTCCGCGATATCTGGTCTGACATACTGGAATCGCCTGAGACCGATAGTGTTGTCATCATTGACCGCCATCTGCAAGCCTTGACTCAAAGTTTGGAATTGGCGGTTCGCGGCTGAAAAACCGGTATTGGAAACCACCCCACGTGCCTGGCAGTGTATCACGTGGGGTGGTTTATCAGCTGCGTGTCGTGTCCTTACTGTGGAAATCGTGGGCGGACCGGCGTATATTCCCACTTGATCTGATTCAAGCGATCATCGTGGTTGGGGTTGAAGGAATCGTCATCCGTGTAGAATTCCTCATTGTTGGCTGTCACCCACCGGTGTCGCCACTCATTTGATCCGGTATCCACACGGTTAGTGATGGGGTTGACGTATTCCTCTTGTCCGGTAAGTAGCAGATAACCATCGTTACGGATTTCCGCGTTGGTCAGTCGCTGATGGTCTACAATCTCCTGGCTAATGCGCTGCAGATCCCGTTGGATTTCCAAAGCCCTTTGAGCGCGTGCCCGTTCTGCTTGCTGCGCGTTCATGAAGGCGCGTGTGAGCATTTCCTGACTGGCTTGCTCATACGCCATCCATTGCAGATTCAGCTCACCAGAAGTCCAGATGTGCTTGAGCACGGGTTCCCAGCGCTCGTATTCCCCCGCCGGGGCGCGTAGCAGCACCGTATTCTTATTACTCCACATGCCGCCTGCCATGGGTCCCATATACTCGATACAGGTAAAGGCATGTTCCTCAAGGCGTGTGCCGTTTTCGGTGTATTGGAATACCGCTTCGCCGCCATCATACTGGAATGGCGCCGTCCCCCCGAGCTTGGCGACCTCACGTTTGAAGTGCTCGACCATCAGCGGTTGCGCCTGCTGCCGGATCAGTTGCACGCCCTGCGCCTGTGGGTGTGCCCAGGGGAAGACCATCCGCACCAGAAATTCCGGTCCTGACATGAGCGACCAGACGACCATGCCATTGTAATTGCTGCCCTGCGGAAAGAACATCGCTGCCGGCATAAAACGCATGTCACAGTATTTCACTTCGGGGACCCAACGGATCATCACAGAACCATGGGCATCGCGTTTGACTGCAAAGTCCACCTTGGCGGCGATTGTCTGCGCGTTGACGATTTGCTGCATGTGATTGGCGCGGACAACACCACCTTCCATCAACCAGCCTTTGGGCACGGCAAGGGTGAAAGCTTGTTCATTCGGTTCCGCGCGCCGCTCAAAACTGAAGCCCTGGAACTCAGAGGTGTTCTGCGCTTGTGGCGTGACGCCCTGCCCGTCGAAATAACTGCGGCAATACGGACATTGTGTCGTTTCTGGCGGCACGGATGCGCCGCATGCCGGGCAACGTGATAGGTTCATGGTAACCTCCAGAGAGCTATCAATGCGTGGTCTTACAACGGGCTTTCACATTCGGATTTCGTAGCAGGTCGCTGACCGAAATCGCGTTACGCCCCGCACAATGCCACTAAGGCGTAAGCAAGGCATTCACCCCAGGTGGCGTAGCAACCCGTTGGCGAAGCAGCAAGGTTGCGCAGCAATCCATTCGCCCCGCGAGCCTCACTGGGGACGCAGAAGCCTTTTCATCTGCTACGAATGCCCACATTGCTTAGAGCCAATAACCGATACCCAGCGCGATGAGCCAACCAACCAACAATCCGCCGCCGATATCACCCACGAAATGCAATCCCAACGCCACACGGCTGGCGCATACGGCAATGCCCCAGACGGCGAGTAATGCCGTCCCCCATGGCGGCAACATCGCCCCCAATACCAGCATCAGCCCGCCGACACGCGTCGCATGTCCTGAGGGGAAACCATGCCGGTCATAGCGTAAGAAGAAGCCCCGCGGTTCTGTGTGTGGACGCCGCCGGCGAAAGAGCAATTTCAGAGCACCGCTGACCGCGCCGGTGAGCAATACCGTGATGATGATGCGCGTGCCCGCTGCCACCAGCTTGCCCCCAAGCCACCACAGCAGCAGCCCCACTGCCAACCATAACAGGCTATCGCCGGTATGCGCGATGAAGATTGCTATCCCGCGCCAGGGTTGCTGGCGCACCAGGCGCAGGGCGCGGCGAGAAAGGGCTGCATCCAGCGTAGCCAGACGCTGCCAGGGCGACTCCATCACGCTACACGCATCTCCAGTTCTCGGCGGCAGAGCTCCAATTGCACGGGCTTGTCCACATCCATACCGAGCTCGGCATATTTCGACCGCACCACACGTACCTGAATCCCAAAACCAAGTGCGGCGCGGCGCTCCAATTCCTCAACGCGCAGGCGTCGCAGCGCCAGTTTCACGAAGAACAGGGGACCTAAGCGCAAAGCCTGTTTTAGGGCGTTCTTGCGATTGCTAATCAAGCTGTCCCACAGCTCGGCGTGCCGGTCCACCACATCTGGCGCGATGATATGGAAATCCCCGCCGGCCAAATCTTCATTGGCGAAATGAATGAAGGTGCGGCGCGATCCGGGAAAGCGCGCCTCCATGATCTCACTCGGCACGTCGAAATGGTACAGATCCACACTTGGGTCCGGACACTGTGCGATGCCCCATTCCACCATCTCGGCAGTGATTAGGGGAGTATCCCCGCTACACATGATGACCTGCGGCGTGATATTGCCCAACTCACGCAGTTTTTCCAGACCCGCTACCCCGTTCCGAAAGAGCGACCCGGTATTGGGCACATGCGCGACAATCTTGTGTGAAGTGATCGGCGCCGCCTGCTCCTCTAGTCCCACGATGATGATTCGCCCCACGCCGGGGGCGTTCGTGAGCGTATCCAAAACCCACTGTAGCATCGGCTTTCCCGCCAGTGGCAAGAGGGCTTTGGCCTCACCCTGCGTGAAGGCATAGAGGGGCTCTTCTGGCGTCGGGATTCCGCCCGCCAGCACCAGGGTGTCTAGCACACTCATGGATTGAGTTCCTGAATCTGTGGGTGGAGCGCCAGCGCTTCGAACATCTCCAGCAATTCCTCGTGCGTCAGACGCCGTCCCTTGCCCGCGACGGCAGTCAGGGCAGCTTCGAGCATATTCGTACCGAAAGAGCGCCCTTCATAACGTGGGGTAGTCGTAACTAGATAACGCACACCGGCTTTGCGGAAAATCTCCACATCGGCTTCGGTCGTGGTGTTGGTGAGGACGGTTTTCCCCGGAAGTTCCGGTGGCATGTACCGGCGCGTATAATGGCAATCCCCAGCGATGAGTGTGGCCCACTGGTACCAGCGGGTGAACTTGGGCGTGGAGGCGTGCTGCTTCGCGCCGATAGGGACAATCATCGAGATGGGCGCGAATCTTCCCACAAGCGGCGCCAGAATGGATGCCAACCTGTTGACTGCGCGCAAACTGTGGAGAGCAATCGGAATTCCCAACCCAAATTGGAGATCGCCGAAAACGGTGTCATAGCCCGCTTCAACAACGCTCTCCGCCATCCCATAACGATCCAGAGCCACGTTGAGCAGGGCGCGTTTGGGCTGTAATTCTGCGCCGAGTTGCGCCTCAACGTAGGCCATGCAACGGCGTTCGACAGTGTGCTTCACGCCACGTCCATCAACTACGGGTGTTTTGTGTACATCTTTGATCAACCGGTATGCCGCCCGAATGGGATAGGCATGTTCTACGGTGCCCATCACCAGGTCAATGCCGCCCATTCCGAACGCATCTATCTTGCCATCCAGTTCGCGATAGAGCGCCATGGCTTTGGCTTCATCTCCATCGGTGCCAATACGCTCGATAACGACTTTCTCCCCTAATAATTCCACCTCCACACGTTTGTCGCGCGTGGAACTGCCCAAACTGATGCTCACTGCTCGTTTCATGATAATGCCCCTTTGCTGTGAAGATAATTTGGCTTACGCTATCCTGCGCCGCTTCTGCCTTGAGGATGCAGGAATTTCAAAGATCGCGTGTTGCCCGCGCATAGAGTTTGCTAATACCCTTCTATTTTACCCCAGAAAGCCATTCTTACGAATCTTTGGGGTGCATTTTCACGCCGGGGGCGGCAATCTCAAACGCCCCTATAGGCCCTGCCCCTAAGGGGCGTGTTAGAAAAGTGATTTTTCGCGGCGTAGCGCAGTTACGCCGCAAAAAATCACTCAAAGAAAAGGCGTTTGCATGATAGTCGCCTACCTTTTTCCCCGAAGTTGAAACGCACCCGAATTTTTGAGGGTATGAACAAATGACTGGTCGCACAATACCTTCATATAGGGCGTCGTATGCATGTTGGGTAAAAAGTGTTTTTGGCCGCGCGCAGCGCGGCCAAAAACACTAAAAAGAGATTCTCTACGGTACAGTGGTTGAGGGTGGGGATGTCCTTGCTGCACGGTTGAGCGCTAAGACTGCGGCGGAGTGTACCTCGAGCAGGTTCGCCACCTGCGGATCTATCCAGAAACGCACGGTTACCGCGACTGTCGAAGACCATGATCGCTCAGCCCACACAGTGGGCTGGGGCGCTGCCAATACACCGGGGACATTCTGGATTGTGGAACGCAATTGTGCCAACCTGGCTTCAATATCACCTTCATTTGGCAGATTCAACGTGATTACCCGTTGGCGGTTGGCGCTGCGGCTGAAATTGGTAATGGGGTTCTCGTAAATCTTGATATTCGGAATGATGACGAGCTCGCCGTTATCGGCTTTCATGACCGTGTCCCGAGTGTTGACATCCAGCACCGTACCCGAAAACCCTCCAGCGTTGACGTAGTCATTCACGGTGAAGGGCTGGCGCAGCATCAATAACACCCCCGAAACAAAGTTGCGGGTAATATCCTGCAAGGCAAAGCCAATAGTGAGTCCGGCTACCCCCAGACCTGCGAGGAAACCGGTCACATTGAAATCTACTTGTTCGAGTGCAATAATGCAACCGCCTATGATGATGCCCCACCGGGTGATTCTTGCCATCAGGCGGGGAAGCCCTTGTGTCTCTACCCGCCGGCTTACGGCCCGCTCCACGGCTTTGGCTGCCGGTCTTGCCAGCAAAAGGGCTGCACCAAAGGTCAACAAAGCGACAATCAGCTTGGGAATGAACTGTACGACCAGAAGTAACAACTCTTGGGTCACTTGATCTAGATTTTCCATAACGGACTTTTCCCTTCATGCTTTGATCGTAACTTTTAATGGCAATCAAATTAATCCTAGCATCGCTCACAACAAAGTCAAAGGTAACGGGTATAGAGCAAGTCGTTGGCGCTGAACATCCCATATCAGACGTGGCACGTTTTCCTGGTTTCGCTTCCCAGAAAATGGGTTTGTATGCGGCGGCGTACCCGCCGCATACAAACCCATACAAAAGTTCCTCAGCATTTTGGAAGTGCGTAACCTCAAATGGGTGATGCGTGATACTTCCTATGGGGGATTTTCTCTACTACAGTGAGAGGCAAGCATCATCGTCTCAGGCGAATAAGGAGCAACAGGTGATTCAATTAGCAGATCGAACTTGGACCATTGAACCTTCCGTAACTCTGGCATTGTCGGCGCGAGCCAAGGCTTTGCGCGCATCCGGGGTGGATGTCTGTGACTTCACCGTCGGTGAACCAGACTTCAACACGCCGGCGCACATTCGCGAAGCCGCCAAGCGCGCCCTGGATGAGGGAAAGACAAAGTATGCGCCCGCGGGTGGTCTCCCCAGACTCCAGGAATTGATTGCGGAGAAACTGCGAGACGAGAACTTGCTGTCATACTCGGCTAATCAGGTCATCGTTTGCACAGGCGGCAAGCAGGCGATTCTCAATGTTCTGTTGGCGATATTGAGCCGCGGTGACGAGGCGCTGATCCCGACCCCCTATTGGGTGAGCTATCCGGAAATCGTCAAACTGGCGCGGGCGGTCCCCATTTTGATGCCCACAACGGAAGCAACGGCTTTCAAAATCACCCCAGAACAGCTTGAAGCTGCCATCACCCCACAGACGAAGGTGCTGATTCTCAATTCACCTTCGAATCCTACCGGGGCAATTTACTCGCGCGCCGAAATGACTGCTCTGGCCGAAGTGTTGGTGCGCCATGAAGTGGCTGTGCTCTCCGATGAGATTTATGAAAAGCTGCTCTATGATGGTGTGGAGCACGTGAGTATCGGCAGTCTCGGGGAAGCTATTTTCAATCTCACAATAACCTGCAATGGCTTCAGCAAAGCCTATGCCGCCACGGGCTGGCGCTTGGGATATGCAGCGGGTCCAGCGCATGTCATCAAATCTGCCGTTGATATCCAATCGCACACCACCTCCGGCGCGACAACCTTTGCACAGTATGGCGCGATAGCGGCCCTGGAAGGGCCTCAGGACGAGGTGGAAGCCATGCGTTGCGAATTCGAACGACGGCGCAATGTGCTATTGGCGGGTTTACAGACCCTGACGGGCATGACTTGCACCAAACCGGGGGGCGCTTTTTACCTGTTCCCCAACATCGCCGCCACTGGTTTGAGCTCCATGGATTTCTCCCAACGGCTGTTGGAGGAATACCACGTGGCGATTGTGCCCGGCGCGGCTTTCGGCGCGGATGCCAATGTGCGCTTCTCCTACGCCACCTCGATGGCGACCATTGAGAAAGGGTTGGAACGCTTACAGCGTTTCATGGAAAGCCTGTAGACTCTGATACAACAAACACCGTCGTTCGTGGGATGACCTTCCCACGAACGACGGTGTGCTTGCAAGAGTTTAGTCGAGTGCGTGTGCGGCTTCCAACAACTTCGCTACCTGGTATTCCGAGACTGCCTCGGCCTCAATTATCCGGCGAACCAGATTATAAACCCGCGCAATTTCTTCCGCGGCGGCAGCGGCAGCGATTTGCGGTTGGCTGAGTGTTTCCACAGTTGCCAGCAGCAACACCCACCACAACAACTGTTCCAGCGCCTCTTTGTTGAACCACAGAATGCCCTCGTAGCGATTCATCCCCAGATAAGCCTGGATAGGGCGTTCCTTTAACATGACGCGCAACATCTCGTAGGCGCTATCCCCGGTCTCGGTTGCCGCCGCCTCCAGCCAGGCGCGGTAATCCAGAAGGATTTTGATAGTAGCAGCGGCTCTCTGGGAGTCTTCGGTTTCCAACCCGGCATCCTGCAAGGCGCCGGAGAAGACTTTTGCCAAAAGCCACTCGTCCATCCAGATAGCAGTGATGGCGGTGTAGTTCTCTGCCCCCATGATTTTGCCCAACGGGTGCAGGAAGAGCCACCCCAGAACCGTCCCCAGAATTTCAGGGTCGTCGGTTTCCAGGCCCTCGGCGATAGCGGCTTCCGCGCCGAATACCATCCGCAACGGTCGCAAGCGCATTTCAGTGTCGGTTTCAACGGCGGTGCTCTCGGTGACCTCACCCGCAGGTGCTTCCGCAGCTTCGCCCGCTTCAGCGGCTTCGGCCTTTGGCTTCTCCACTAGCGAAGAAAGCGCCAGGATAGTCGCCAGCTTCTCGCGTACTTCACAAGCAATCGCTTCGGGGTCGCCGGTTCCCTGACTGCTGGTCTTAGCTGCATCCAGCAGGTCTTCCATCTTGGCCTCAACCTGATCCAGGACACGCTCAAGGTCATCTGGAGCAGCGAAGCGTGCCTCTGCCAACCAACGGAATGCTGGCGCGCTGATCAGCATTCGCAAGGGGGCGTGCAGGGGCTCCAGGAAGAGCTCCCGCAGGGCCTCCTCGATGCTGGGAACGCCGCGCCCGTGCAGATGGGCGGCAAGTTGCCCATAGTGCCCCCACTCATTATCCTGAAGCAGGTGGAAGTCCACGAAGACATGGACCTGATAGGCGTGGAGCTCGGTGTAAAGGCCCCGGTTATGGAGCTCCGCGCAGTTGCGGAGGTATTCCAGGTTATGTGCTGCATCGCGGAAGACGACATACATATCCGCACGGTTCGGAATGTCCAACCCCTCTGCGATCGCCTTTTGTACCAGGGTTTTCTCGCCATCGGCGCCTTTGATCACATAGGCGGCTGAGGTATGAATCCACCCCCGCGTTTCTGCGTAGCGGTTGTGATAGATCACCAGGGAATGCTCCCCGCGGGCCTTGTTGGTATAGGCAAAGACGTTCTCATCCACACGCCCTTCTGGCGTATAGTAATCGAAGAGCAGATAATGATCCACTTCGGCGAACAGGTAACGCTTGTGAAGCAGGGGGAAGACCTGTTGTTCATGGCGCTCAACCAACCAGGGGTCGAGATGCTCGTCCCAGTAGGCGCGGCGGAATTCCATGCCGTATTTCTCGGCGTAACCTTCGACCTGCCCATGCCCGAACATCGGCAGTCCGGGCAGCGTTGCCATAAGTGTGCAGATTCCGAAGTACTTATCGCCCTTTCCGAACTGCTCCACGGCGGTCTTTTCGTCGGGATTGTTCATAAAGTTGACATAGCGTTTGAGAATCTGTGGGTCAAATTCCAGGGTGTTTTTGATGAGCTGGCGGTACTCGGCATTCTTCTCGTCGCGCAGCATGTTCATGAAGGCGCTGTTGTAGACGCGGTGCATGCCCAGGGTGCGGACGAAGTAACCTTCCATCATCCAGAAGGCTTCTGCCAGAAGCAGGGTGCCTGGGGATTCAGCCGCGACACGATCCACCACCTCGCGCCAGAACTCCTCCGGTATGGCAGCATCGAATTGCGCCTTGGTCATTCCATAATCCGCCCGTGAGGCGATATCGCCACCGGTCCCAGGCTCAGGGTACCAGAGCCGTTGGTAGTGGCGTTTTGCCAGCGTCATGGCGGCATCGAAGCGGATGATGGGCGAGCGGCGCGCCACTTCCAGGATGGTCTGAATGACAGCTTCGCGCACTTCGGGATTGAGGTAGTTGAGCTGTGCGGTATCATTCCAGGGCATTGTAGTGCCATCATTGCCGTGGTAAATGTAGCGTGTGTCACCGGTCCAATGATCTACCCGTTTGAAGACCACTGCAGCATCGCTATGCGTGTAATAATGGTCTTCCAGATAGATGCCGACCCGTGGGTCTTCGCAGAGGTCTTCACCGTTGAAGCTATAGCTCGGGAAAGGGCTATAGGGTAGTTGGATGAACCAATCGGGATGATACACCACCCATGAAGAATCAATGCCCATGTGATTGGGAACCATATCGCTACCCATGCGAATCCCTCGTTTCCAGGCGCGGGCTTTGAGGTCGTTGTAAGCCGCCTCACCGCCGAGGTCTTCCGCAATGCGGTAATCGTAGAGCGAATATGCCGAAGCGACCGCGTCGGAATTGCCCATGATTTGCTTAATGCGTTTGGAAGCTTTGCTACGTTCCCAAAGTCCGATGAGCCACAACCCGCTAAGCCCCCAACTCGCCAACTTCTCCAGCTCCGCATCGGGAATCTGGTCCAACCGGTTGATGGGCCGCTCATACTCCTTTGAAAGCTGATCGAGCCAGACATAGGCGTTTTTGGCAATGATGACCACCTGGGGCATCCAATCGCTATCCGGGCTAAAAGCCTCAACCTCCAGCTCCTGACCCACAAATTCAAAGGGCAAGAGCGCCTCCGGTCCGGGTCCAAAGCCAAAGAAGGCTTTGCTTTCCTCCGCCAATAGATCGAGGCTGCTCAATAACCTGTACAGATAGCTACCCAGGAGCGTGACCCAACGGTTGCGAATAAACTCCAGCTGCGCTTCCAGCGAATGCGGCGCTTTGCGGATCGGTGCGAGGAGCATATCTACCAGGTTTTCATTATCAGGCCCGAACGGCGGTTGCGTATCGAAGAAATCGTGTAAACCCGTGAGAATCTCAGAGTAAGCGGGCAGGGTTTCCAGGGGAGCATCATCGAAAAGTTCCAGGAAGGGCATTCGCGCTGGATTGATATTGCTGAGCCACAGGAGAAGCAGCTCCTCGAGCACGATCTCGCGGTGAGACGTAGCTCCTGTTGCTCCGGCAAGGTAGGCTTCTGCACTCAATGTCCCACGGTAAACGGCAGTGGTGGGATATGTCGTTGCAAATGTCTTCAGGACTTCATCAAGCGCAGCCTTGCCCACACGGGCTTCCAAAAAGGCAAGTGCCTGCGCCATGACTTGTGGCACACGCTCCGTTTGATACAGGTCAATGGTATGGTGCATGACCTCATCAATCAGCCCCATCGCGTTGATCTGTCCGGCGCCCACGGCTTGTTCGGGGTAAGTGAGCAAATCACGCCGGGAGTTGATCTTTTGCGCCAATTCTCGCGCCGCGTGGAAATTGGCGAAGATAACATTGCCATTGAGGGCGAAGAGCGTATCTTCGACCTCGTAGCGCTCACGGGCGGCGTGGGATACATGGAATTCTCGCATAGCTGGGTTACCTGGCGTGTAATCTGACATCGCTGCTCCTTTTGCGGTGATGTTGCCCTCATCTGGCGCTGCTTGTGAACTAAGTGAGGGTCGCTGCTATCGCTGATTCGAAATTTTCGGAAGCCGGCTTTGCAGGTTTATCCATGGTGCGGCTATGGCATCGGGCTGTCGTAAGGCTAAACCTGCGCGTCGTTGCCATAATTTGGCGCGGTCAGGTGAGTCTAGTTCTGGAACAGAAACATCACCATACTGAGAATCATGCTAATGAGTAAGATGACAGTGATCACGACAAAGACAATCTGAGAGGTTCTTCCCCGTTTTGAGTTCATAATCTCACCTGGTCTGTTGACTATTCAGAGGCATTCAAGCCCCATTACCTTTACATTATAGCACAATTTGGCTCGTTGCGACGACGCGCAGGTGTTAGCGCTGTGGTTCGCTTGCCTGGCGCAGCCTGGTGAAAAATGATTTTTTGGGTGCTTTACGCCCCCCAAAAAAACACTTTCAAAAACCGCAACTTCAGCCGCTCTTATGGTGGCAGGCGGGTAACGCTGAACAGTTACACTTCTTCCTGCATTTTGCGTTTCATCCAGAGCGTGGTATGATAGATGTCGCGGTTAGAGACCTTGAATCTCGGAAACCGTGGAAGAAGGAATTGCAGGGGCTATGTCTCGTTGGGTTCGCATTTTTGAATGGTTGATTTTTTCCGGGTTGTTGGTGCTGATTGTTCTGGGAGCGCGTTCTTGGGCTGAGGACGCCCCCCGGGTTGCTCTGGTCACGGTGACGCCCTCAGCAGTTTCCACCACTCCCCCGACGGCTACGCCGACAGTGATAACGATTCCGCCGACGTGGACGCCGACCGCTACACCTACGCGCACGCCGCGTCCGACCGCCACACCCTCCCCCACGCTCACGCCTACGATTACCCCTACACCTTCGCCATTGGTATTGCCAGGACCGGTTGCGATCATTTCGGAAACAGTCGTAGTTACTTCAACGATGCCACGACCGGAACCCTTCCCGATGGTTGCACAGCCTAAGGGGACGATCAACATCATGCTTTTGGGGATGGACCGCAGCGGCGGAACGGAGACGGCACGCACCGATGTGATGATGATCGCCTCTATCTTCCCCGATGTGCCCTCGGTCAGCCTTATCTCCATTCCACGTGACTACTATGCCTGGATTCCTAATTGGGGTTTGGACAAAATTAATACGACCTACCTTCGGGGGGTAAAAACGCACTATCCGGGCGGTGGTCCGGCGATTGTCAAAGCTGCCATCGAGTACAACTTTGGCATCCCCATTCACTATTATGCGATGGTGGACTTTGGCAGCTACCAACAAATCGTGGATGCCGTCGGCGGTGTGGATGTGGTTGTCGAATGCCCCTTCCACGATACTTACCCTGATGAGGATTCGCCCGAAGGGCAAACGGATATTGACATGAATCCCGGAATCCATCATCTGGATGGCAAACATGCGCTCTGGTACGTTCGCTCCCGGTGGAATACATCCGATTTTGACCGGCATCGCCGGCAACAGCAGGTGCTGCGTGCGGTCATGCAGCAAGCGTTGACGCAGAACCTCCTCTCGCGCATTCCGGAGCTGTGGGGAGTATATCAGGATGCTGTAGAAACGGACCTCAAACTCACGGATATCATTTATTTGGGATCGGTGGGGGCGCGTCTGGATATGCGCGATATCAAGAGTCGCTTCATTCGTGGCGCTGATTTGCTCACTGCATGGACGGCGCCCAACGGCGGGGCTGTGCTCGTACCCAACTATGAAAACATGCGTAACTTCATTTCTGAGGCTGCTCAGCCCCCCGTGACTAGCCGGGCCTCACAGCGCGCCTTCCGGGTTGTTGTTGCTAATGCCACCGGTAACGCGGGGTGGGGGCACGTGGCTGCATATCGCCTGGGACTCGAAGGCTTTGAGGTGGTAGCGGTTGAGGAGGCTCCGGGAACGGCGCGTACAACCGTCATCAATTATATGACCACGAGCAAAGGCTCACCTGTCTATAAGTTTCAGCAACTCTACAAGCTGCAATCTGGCGATCTGATTGCTGAGCCGCTGGAGAACAGCGATGTGGACTTCCGTGTAACTCTGGGGTGGAACTACAACCCTTGCCTTGGAACGACCACGGCGATCTGGCACGCTACGCCTACACCTGCACCTACGCCCACGGCAACACCCGAGGGGCAGGAGTAAAACTCGCGATACATAATAGAGGCGGCGCCAAGCGCCGCCTCTATTTTTACCTGAGCACAAAGAACTGCTAGAACTCACCGCCCTTTGTCTCGTGCTTCTCGCGGGCACGTCAGGGCGCAAATCTGTTTACCACATCACGGATTGGTTGTGTAGGCCCCGCCGCACATCTCGAAGTGTTCCAGGTGTTCGGCTTCAATCTCCGCAAACAGGTGACTGCCGTCGTTCTTGTTACAGTCTACCATGAAGAAATAGTAAGATGTCTCCGCCGGGAAGGCAGCTGCCTGGATGGCAGCTGCGCCGGGGCTGGCGATCGGCGCCGGCGGCAATCCCAGGGTGCGATAAGTATTGTACGGTGAATCTACTTCAAGATCCACAAAGTAGATAACCCGTTTCCACCACGTTCCTTCCTCAGGGCGATAGCCCAGGGCGTATTGAACCGTGGGGCAGGCTGCCAAAGGCCATCCGTCGCGTATCCGGTTGAGATAGACGCCTGCAATCACGGGACGTTCTGTATCTACTACGGCCTCACGCTCAACGATGGATGCCAGGGTGATGCCCTCGAAGAGGCTCAGTCCATGCGCCGTGAAACCCTGTTGCACTTCGGGCGTCACCTGCTTCTCGAAGGCTGCCAGCATCCGTTCGATCAAATCGTACGCAGTTGGCGCCTGGGGCAACCGGTAGGTATCGGGAAACAGGAAGCCTTCCAGAGTGGCGGTGACCGGAACCTGGGAGAGGAAGGGGAAACGGCTGACCAGGTCGGTTTGCGCCCATCCTGTTGTCGCCAGCTGGAGGAACTCGTCAGGATTGATGCCCGTCTCGGCTGAGACCAGGGTGATGACTTCTTCCAACCGCTTGCCCTCAGGAATGGTCACCTGAATATCGGGCGCGGCGGCATTCTGCATCGCGAGCGCGATTTCAGGAATAGTCATCGCGGCATTCAGGGTATAGCTACCGGCTTGAATATCCGCATCGAGTCCTTTATACTGCACATAGCGCCGGAAAAGCTCCGCATCCGTGATCAATCCCTCGCGTTGCAACCGGTTACCAATCACTTCGACACTCTGCCCCGGTTCCACCGTGAAAGTCACCGGAGTGTTATCGTCGCTGGCAGCCTGACTGAGAGCTTCGGTCTTGCTGTCAATATAGAAGCTCAGGTACATGGATTCTAGCGAACAGGATACGAGTAACAATACTGCCAATAAGCTCAGTAACGTAAAAGTATAACGGTTTTTCATGGTACTCCTTGAGAAGTGCCTCAGCAGAAAGGGCTAAAGGCTATTGCTGACCGGGCTAAGCCGGTGCGTTTAGCTTTCAACTGCCACTCCTGAGATGCTCGAGATAGCTTTGCAGAATAATGGCTGCAGCGATGGCGTCAATCGCTTGTTTCCCCGGTTCGCGGCCCTGGCTGCGCAATACGTCTTCAGCCTCAACACTGGTAAGGCGTTCATCCCAAAATACCACCGGCAGATTTGCCGCCTGTGCCAGGGCCGACCCATAATCCCGCACCCAGGTGGCTTGGGCGCCTTCGGTGCCGTCCATATTGAGGGGTAGCCCGATAATCAGCGCGCCGACTTGATGCTGTTGCACCAGCGTCTCGATGTGGGCAAAGTCGGCGGTGCGTGAGCTGCGGTAGAACATTTCGAGGGGGCGTGCCAGCGTGCCGGTGCTATCACTCAAAGCGACGCCGATACGCCGATCTCCAAGATCAAGAGCCAGATAACGCATGATCACATCAAATGGGTGAGAACTGGAGAATCCAGTCACGGATTCCACTGGGCTGGAACGGTTTCGAATTGTGTTCTCAGCGCAAGCCGTGGCATGAAGGGAAACCAGTCCGGCTTGATGGTTAGTTCCGGCGGCTGTGCCAGGGGCAGAGTTTCTGCCAACACTTCTTGAGCCGCAGCGATACGCAGCCCTTGTATATCACTCCGGGCCGTTTCGAGATCTAGCGAAGCTGTCGCCAGGGCATGTGCGGTCACATAGAACGTGAACCGTCCAGGGCCGATATCTTCTTCGGCGGATTCACCGTATTCAAAGCGCGTATCGGTCAGCGTATAGCCTTCAGGCAGGGCGCGTGCCAGCTGCCGGAAAGCTACCGCCTGCACGTCGCGCGCCTGTACCGCTTCACCTGTCACTAATAAGCGCAGGGATAGCCCCAGTACCTCGGTTTGCTCACCGGTGAGGTGTGTGTAGGCTTCTTTGGGAACGGCCTGGATGACCAGAGTCTGGCGGGGCAAGAACTCCCCCGGTTCCAAATACTCGCTTTTTAGCAGCCCTTCATAGGCGTCATTGAGCACCTGCTGCGCGACCATGCTCCAGAGGCGTTCTTTATCAGCTTCAGAGACGGTGGCAACGATCTGGCTTTCCGCACCGGAAATCTGATTCGGGTTGGTCACTTTGAGCGCAAAACCTGCCATGCCCTCGATAAAGTTGATCTGGTAGGCATCTACATTCCCGCGCGGGCCTTCCTCAGTTGCCTCAATAGGTGCGCTTTCCTGTCCTAAAGGTGGCACCGTGATTTCGGCTGTGGTGACGAATCGCACAGGGTAGGAGCCACCCGAGGTTCGAACGAGCGTCCCCTTCGGCACCCGATAGGGTTGTGCCAACAGGTTCGAGAACATCACATAGCCCGTGGCTTTGCCCGAGAATGCATAACTCTGCCCCGCTGGTCGAATCTCAGCGTAGCCTTCGAATTCATCGCCCACGCGATGGGAGGGAATGACGTTGCGCTGTAGGTCTACCTGCTCGAGGCTCGGGTCCACCGAGATGGGAATAATCAAGCTGTAGGTGTCGCTCTTTGGCGTCAGCTTCACTGTGGCTGATGGCGTTAACAGGAAGGCGAAACCGGCGAGCACAGCCAGCACTCCTAGCGCCAACAACCCTTCCAGCACCCAAAGCCACCATGGCTGGCGGTGCGATGCGGGTCGTTTGCGTGGCTGTGGGTCTTCAGCCCATGGCGGGCGGATTTGGGGTGATGGACGTTTGGGGCGTCGTTGCGCCGGGAATCTTTGATGTTGCGCGAAATATGCCTGGGCAGCTTCCTCGCTCGAGAAGACCGGGAATCCTGCCTGCCGTGCCAGGGGGCGCCGTTCTGGATCCTCTACCACCAGGGCAATATCGAGATCCTGCTCCACTCCGGCGCGCATGAGAAATTCGAAGTCTAGCGGGATGCTCCAGCCCTTATCCGAGGCTTCCCAGGGTAATACCAGGAGCAAGCGCTCGTCTGTGGCGCGACGTAACATCTCGCGCACAGTATAACGATCATCTGTATTCGTGATTTGCAGAATCGTGAGCTCTCGTTGTTCTTCCATCGGGTGGCAGTATGCCACAACTTGGTGATTTGCCAAGCGCGTTCCTCGCGCCGTGCGTTTGGGGCGCCGAGCACCCGGTGCGCCATCGCCCTGGTCCTATCTGGCGAAGTGGTTTCCCGCAACTAAAGCGGGAGATGGAAAAGGTGTTTTGCCGCGGCGTGCCGTGGCAAAACACCTGCCCATTATTCTTCCTTAGAGTGCTCGATGCGCAGCGACCTGGCTTTATATGGCCCTGGCTCAGCGACTCCGTCCGCGTGGTTGCGCTGTTGCTTCGGTAGTTTCGTTTTCCTCAGGTTTGCCGGCACCACGCAGATTGACCAGTTTGTTCAACATGTCGAACCAGAATGGCGCGCCCAAAGCCAGAGCGAAGATGGTCAGTAGCCATCCCCCAATACGCGAGAGCCATCCCATAAAGGTGCGTGGCATCAGTCCCAAATCTGGCGCGTCGTGATTTTGAGGGTCGGGCCAACCGACCGGGAGTTGCAGCGCATACAGCTCGGTGATGTAGCCGTCAATTTGGGTCAGAGGCGCTGTCTGGGTGGGGGAGATGGTGGAAGTGGGAGAAATTGTCGTGGTGGTGGTCAATACGGTTAAGCTGCCCAGCGTAGTGCTGAGCGTTTCCGTCGCTTGCACGGTGCTCTCTTTTGTCGCTGTCACCCGTTGCTCAGCCGCGATGACCACCGCCTCGCGCAGCGTGGGGTCGCGATAGAGCGTATTGGCAATGAGGATAGTATCCACGTTGAGAGCCAGGGTCACGACTGCAGCAATGATCAGCGTGATGAGCTGCAATTTACGCTTGTACCAACCGGAGACACGCTCCATAGTGGTGTTGAACCAGGCTTCCAGATTGGCTTCGAAACGGTCCAGGCTGCCCTGTGCGTCGTCCAATAATGTCAACAACGCCTGTCTGGCGGGGTTCTCATTGGGAAGTTTCTCAACGACGGTTCGAATCTCTCCTAGTTCCGATGGCGGGCTATCGGCAATGAGACGGTGTTTCAGCCAGTCCGTGAACAAGTCTACAAGTGGCTTTCCCTCTGGGGGCGCCGGTTTTTTAGGGGTATCTTGTTCTCTTAATATGCTGGTGATGGTTTTGGCGAAAGTCGCTGGAGGAATGTAGGAGGGACCCCCGCGAGCGTCCACCGCTGTGAACTCCATTCCAGGCGCCCGTGAGGGTTGAGCGGGGCCTTTGCCTACCTTCTTTGCCACCGCGCGGTCTTCCATCTGTTTTTTCTTGCGTTTGTTAAAGGTTTTATCAAACGTCCCCTCGCGAAACAGACTCTTGATCAGACTGTGTTGGTAGAACTTTGTGGCGAGTTCGACTTGTTCTTCATACTCTCCACCCAGCATCTGTTTGATAGCTACTTTCAAGGTCGCCGCCCGCATTTCCCAGATTCGCGCGATGGCTTCATTGATGGTGGAAACAATGAGGCTCAGCAGAAAGTAGATCAGTGCCAGGCCGATGCCAACTTCGATCATTTGCAGGTTCAACATTGGAATCCCCCTTTCGTGTGCTGCAAAAGTAGCATGCGCTTCTTGGTCTTACTTGAGTTGATCCAGACGGTTACCACAAGCCGGGCAAGTTTTCCATCCATGGTGGATGTTATGCCCACAATAGGGACAGGCAGGGAGTCTGGATGAGGTGGGCACAGTCCCGGTGTGGTTGAGCCGTTGTACCACCAGGATAATCACGGCCATGTGTCCTATAGGGATGAGCAGGATGAGCAAGATAATCAATATTGTTCCCAGCCAATCTGCAAAAGTGGGAGACGTTTCACAGTCGCGTCCGATGCATAGGGGAAGCCGCTGCTCTGTTTGAGGTTGATAGGGCCGAAAGCCTTCCATCAATGGCCCACGATTGACCGTGATGAGAAACGCCACCACTACGATGGCGCCCGTGATGAGCAGGGCGCGTGTGAGCCATTTAGAGCACTGCATGGTGGTGATCCTTTGCTGTGGGCCTCTTTATGGATGAAATTGATGCTTACATTGTATCATGGTTTTGGCCGAATTTTCCGAGGAACGGGCGCGTGCATAAGAGCTTAATCCATTCCAAAACCAGGTCGCCAGCAGTGCGCTGGCGACCTGGTTTTCATACGCTTAGGCGCTGATTCTCAGCCTTCCTACTTCAGGCTCTCTTCCACCAACCCCGCGACTGCTGCCAGCGCTGCATCCAGTTTACTGGCGTCGCGCCCGCCCGCCTGGGCGATATCTGGACGCCCACCACCGCCGCCGCCGACGATCTGTGCAACCCGCTTGACCAGATTCCCCGCGTGGATGCCGCGCGCGTTCATCTCTTTCGTCGTCGCGGCGATGAACAACGGCTTGTCCTCGATTACTGTTCCCAGAACGATAACGCCGCCGTTCATCTTGTCGCGGAACCAGTCTGCCATCTCCCGCAGCGTGTCCACATCGGGTGCTGTGACCCGCGCTGCGAGCACCGGTACGCCTGCTATCTCAGCAACCCGATTCAGCAACGCTTCGAAGTCCGTGCGCGCCAGCTTGCGGTGCAGCTGTTCAGCCTCCTTGTGCGCCGCGCGCAAATCTTCCAGCAAGCGTACGACGCGCTGCGGCGCTTGTTCGGGCGTGGTTTCCAGCGCTGTGGCAATCTGCTCTTGCCGTGCGCGCAGGGTCTGGATAGCATGCAAAGCGCCGCGCCCCGTGACCGCTTCAATGCGGCGGATTCCGGCGCCGATGCCGGTTTCGGTGGCGATTATAAAGGACCCAATATCGCCTGTGCGGGTGACGTGGGTGCCGCCGCACAGCTCCTGGCTGAAAGGTGCTTCCGGTTCACCCACGCGCAGCACGCGCACGATGTCTCCGTATTTCTCGCCAAACAGGGCAATCACGCCCTGGCTAAGCGCATCGCGGTACGCTTCCTGACGTGGCTCAACGCGATAATTGGCCAGGATGGCTTCAGTCACCAGTCGTTCGATCTCGGCGCGCTGCTCAGGCGTCATGGGTTTCTCAAAATTGTAATCGAAGCGCAACCGTTCCGGCGTGACCAAAGAGCCTGCCTGAGCGACATGACTGCCGAGGACCTGGCGCAGTGCGCGATGCAACAGGTGTGTGGCTGTATGATTCCGGCGGATATCCCAGCGCCGTGCGACATCTACCTGCGCGAGCACTTTGTGCCCTAATTTGGGTTGCCCGCGTACCACTCGCCCGATATGCACGATGATTCCTTCGACCGGGCGTTGCATATCGGTGACTTCGATTTCCCAATCCGGCCCTGTGATGCGTCCGGTATCGCTGACCTGTCCGCCGGATTCCACATAGAAGCCCGTCGCACTCAGGACCACTTCCACGTCGTGGCCCTCGAGCGCGGTATCCATTACTGCACCGCAGCTCAGCAGACCCACCACCTCCGCCTCAACCTCGAGCGGCCCATAGGGATCGTAGTGCAGGGCTTCCGGGTGAATGGATTCTACTGCTGCCGCCAGCTCAGTGTAGACCCGGGCGCGCGTATCATCTTCCATCTTGAAATCCCCAGCGGCGCGGGCGCGGGCGCGTTGCGCTTCACGTGCGGCGTGATAGCCAGGCTCATCTACCTGGAAACCATATTCCCCGGCGATGTCCTTGGTCACCTCCAGGGGTAGACCCAGGGTGTCGTGCAGGAAAAAGGCATCCCCGCCGGGAATATCGCTCTGTCCGATGGCGCGGCGGGCGGTTATGATCTCATCGAGGCGCGCCAGCCCCTGATCCAGCGTGCGCAGGAAGCGTTCTTCCTCGCCCGTGATGGTTGCGGTGATAAAGTCAGCCCGCTGCGGGAGCTCTGGGAACTGCTGCCCCATCATTTCGATGAGCAGCGTCGCCAGCTCTGCCATGAATGGGCGATTGAAGCCCAACCGCCGTCCGAAGCGCACGGCGCGACGCAGCACCATCCGCAGTACATAGCCGCGTCCTTCGTTGGCGGGGAGCACGCCATCGCCAATCAGGAAGGTGCAGGCGCGCACATGATCGGCGATGACGCGATAGGCAGTGAACTCGGCTTCGCGTTCCGCATCACTCTGTCCGGCAAGGCTCTGCGTTTTTTGGATGATAGGCCAGAAGAGATCCGTATGGTAGTTGGAGTCCACGTCCTGCAAGATAGCGGTCAGCCGTTCGAAACCCATGCCGGTATCTACGTGCTGCGCAGGGAGCGTTTCCAGGTCGTAATTACCCTTATTGTTGTATTGGATGAAAACCAGGTTCCAGATCTCGGTGAAGCGAGCGCAATCCCCGTTGACGCGGCAGACGTGACCCGCTACACCTTGCTTGTTGCAGGCTTCGGGACCTCGGTCGTAATGAATTTCGGAACACGGACCGCAGGGACCGGTCTCCCCCATCTCCCAGAAGTTATCCTTGCGCCCGAAGGCGAGGATGTGCTCGTGCAGTATGTCGGTCTCGGAGCGCCAGTAACCGGCAGCTTCTTCATCCGCGCCGAACTCTCCCTTATCGTCCTTGAAAACTGTTGCCCAAAGCCGGCTCTTGTCCAGACCGTAGACGCGGGTGAGCAAATCCCAGGCCCAGCCAATAGCCTCTTTCTTGTAATAGTCGCCGAAGGACCAGTTCCCCAACATTTCGAAGAACGTATGGTGGGTGCCATCGCGTCCCACATCATCCAGGTCGTTGTGCTTGCCGGCGACGCGCATGCATTTCTGCGTGTCAGCAGCTCGCGTGTAGGGGCGACTGCCTGCGCCGAGAAAGATATCCTTGAATTGATTCATACCTGCATTGGTGAAGAGCAGGGTGGGATCATCTTGCGGCACAAGATTGGCGCTGGGCACAATCGTGTGCCCGCGCTCAGCAAAGTAATCCAGGAACGCCTGGCGGATTTTTGCGCTCGTCAGTTTCTGGGTCATGGGTCTCTTCCTCCGTGGCGACATGCCGTAAGGGGATTCTTCCCCTTTACATGGCAGTGATTGTAACCAAAAGAAGGCGCGTGTCAACCATGACGGGGTAAAAGCCCACCTGTGGGCTTCGCCGTCCACGAAAATCACAAAAACCACCCTCTGCGTCGCTTTGGCGCGCCAAAGTGTCTAAACGCATGGTCTCACCAATCTGACCTCTGAACTTCCCGATAATTTGCCCTAGACCCCCACAAAACCGAATCTGGTATATAATGTTTTCAAGCACAAACATCTGGGGGTAGTGTGATGACCCCATCATTTTGCGATTTCCTGCACCTGAGGGTGAGTGATTTTGAGGAGGTGCTACTATGAAAAAAACGAAGGAACCTTTTGACTTTCCCAAGTTCTTCCGGTTGCTGGGGCTGATGGGAATTATGCTGGTGGTGACCCTACTCGCTATGGCGATTATGCTAGCCCTTTATTCCTGGGTTGGCACATGGGGTGTCGCGGCATTTCTGTTAGCGTTATTCGTTGCTTCGAGGTTGATTGTGCGGCATTATGTTCCACGTATGTTGGCACAGGAAGCTCAAGCACCGGCGTCGGAAGCTGAGCGTCAGGAAGCACAAATTCAGGATGAGGAGGTGGGATAATGTCTGAACAGCCAATCAGCTCGGAGATACAGAATCTGGTACAAGATGAGCAGGATGTCGGTGTGGTGCAAAAAGTGCACACGCGAATCCTGGAGTTGCTGACACATGGTGAGGAGTTGCGCTATATTGCGGTGCAGAAGAAGCCCGTCATCAACGTATTCCCCATGTGCATTGTGCTTACCACGCGGCGTTTTATCATCTACAAGCCGGAATTGATGGGGCAAGCGCAGTTTGAGGATTACATCTGGCGTGACCTGAAAGATGTGGATTTGAAGGAAGACGTCATCGGTTCAACGGTGACCCTGCACACCGTGGATGAGAAAGAGCTCTCGGTGGGTTTCCTTCCCAAGACACAGGCCCGGCGTATCTACGCTATCGCCCAAGAGATGGAAGAAGAAATGCTTGAAGAGCGGCGGCGGCGGGATATGGAAGAGAAGCGTGCTGCAGCAGGCGGCATTTACATGCCAGGGTCCAATACGGCAACTGCCGCCTCGCGCGAAGATCCTGTAGAAGCCTTGAAGCAACTCAAGCGCTTGCTCGATGCTGGCTTGATTACGCAACAAGAATACGATGTGAAAAAAGAGGAAATACTCCTGCGAATGTAGTGGCGCGCAAGCGCACAATAAGAAAGTGTTTTTGGACCCGGCGCCGTACCCGGCGCCGGGTCCAAAAAATACAAAAGAAGCCCCGCTTCGCCTGTTCATAGACCCTTCCCGGTTCTCAATCCGTGCTTTGCCCATATTTCCCTCTTGACTTTTTGGACATTTTGTAATATATTTGTATTACATATATCGCAAAACAGCAAGACGACAAAGAGGTGTTCGATGATGATCTGGGACTATCAGGCAGTTCGTGTCCAGCAGGAAATTCGCGGGCAGGTACGCCGTGAGCATTTGGCTAACCGCGTTTGGGCACAGCGTGAGACTTGTGAGCGCCCACTGGAGCGCTGGTTGATTCGGGTGCAGTGCGCCTTGCACGAGCGCTGGTCGCTTGTGCGCTTGCCCCAAACCGCAGCAGTGACTTGCATTTGCTAATTCGACGTTGGTTCTGAGCGCCGTATCTGCGCGAAATGCACCAGAACCGGAGCAGAGTTTCTCTGCTCCGGTTTTTATTGGGGTGCGTTTTAACTTTGGGGCAAAAGCAAGATGGCTATCATACAAATGCCTTTCTCTTCTGCGCCCTGTAGAGGCGCCTGAGATTTTCACCTCTGTTTTGAACCACGCTCTTTTATTTTGCCCAAGGTAACTTTAGGGCTATACTTTGCTCATTGTGCATGAGTGTCATCGGATACCACCAAATCAACTGAGGATTCCAAAGTTACTTTTCAGAAAGGAGCTACCATGACTGAACACGATAAGCGTATTCACCGTGAGTTTTTGAAAGCTGAGGGTTGGGTGCACTTCGGTGAGTTGCGCACCGACCAACAACAGCGTCTGCCGCGTCCACCGCTGCAACAGCCGTTCCCCGAAACTGCTCCGCGACTGCCGCTGATTCCCCCTGCCGAGTTGACCGTAGGGACGCTGCCGTTGCTTGAGGCGATGCGGCGCCGGGAAAGCCGCCGCAAGTATACCGAAGCCTTCCTCACGCTGGAAGAGCTCTCCTTTCTATTGTGGGCGACCCAGGGTGTGCGCGGAATTTTCCGCGATGGGGTGGCGGCTTTTCGCACGGTTCCCTCTGCCGGTGCGCGGCAGCCTTTTGAAACCTATCTCGTCATCAACCGGGTCGAGGGTGTGCAGCCCGGTCTGTACCGTTATCTCTCGCTGGAGCACGAGCTGGGCTTTGTGCGCGAGGAACCGGACCTGGCTGCACGCGCCGCCGAAGCCTGCAACGGGCAGACTTTCGTCGCGCAGAGCGCAGTGACCTTCGTTTGGGTGGCAATCCCTTACCGCACGGAATGGCGTTACAGTATTATGTCACCCAAGCTCGTGGCGTTGGATGCGGGTCATGTCTGCCAGAATCTCTATCTGGCTGCTGAAGCCATTGGCGCCGGCACCTGTGCCATCGCTGCATACAATCAGGAGTTGGCAGATGCACTGGTTGGAGTGGACGGCGAGGACGAGTTTGTCATCTACTTTGCCCCTGTGGGTAAAGTCGCGACAGAATAGCTGTTGAGATTCACCTTAGACACAATTTCGGTGCAGCGCGTCGCGCTGCACCGAAATTGTGTCTTGGTCTTCTTTGCCCCAGCGTCGAATCAGGTACCCCTCAGTTTTGCAGCCGTTGCAGGATAGTCTCCAGACGCAGCGGTTCACGCCCCAGACGGCGGGCCAGGTAGCGCCCGGCGGTGAGCAGGTAATCCTGATAATCGGTCGTGCCGGTACCTCCGTGCAGGGGAGCTGCGCGCAGCAGGGCGCGCGTGATGAGTTCATCAGCGGGAACGTCGCGGTTTTCCAGCAGCGGGCGCAGGAAATCGGGCTGTGCGGTGATGGCGCGCACTTCAGCCGGCGTACAGACATGGATGCGGTGCAGAATCATCGGGGGCTGCGGCGGCAGACCGTAGTGGTAGCCCGATTCATCGCCATAGGCAATGGCCACGACGGAAATCTCCACGGGCACGGCACGGACCTCGCGTTGGTCGCGGATGACTTCCTCATAGTTGGGGTCGCCCTCCACCACAGTGGCTGCCAGGTCGCGCAGAAAGGCATCGTCTTGCAATCGAATATCGTAGACCAGCCCAATCAGCTGCGACCTCCCCTGCTGAATAGGCGCGCGGACAAAGGTCCCAAATGTGGGCACTTCCGGTTCGGGGATGCGTGAGGCGATGACAAAGCTGCGAATATCAGCACGCAGGACATTGCCTATGGGAATTGAGGGCGCGTTATCGTTCATCGTGTGCCTCCAAAGCTCAGAATTCGCCGCGCACGGCTCTAGAAGAAGCCCTTTTGCCGGGCTTTTTCGGACGTACGGGTAATAATGCCGTGTTCGAGCAGGCTGCGGTGTAGTAAACTTTCCAACGCGTTTTTGTCTTGATGGGTAACGAGTGCCAGCTCGTGTGCCCGCGCCAGGACGTAGGGATTTCCGTGCAAAATGTTAGCCTGGTGCAACAACACCGCGTGCAAGGTAATGGACCAATCCTCTCGCTCGGCAGCCCACCGTGGCGCCTCGATGCGCGCAATGACCGGCAGGCCTTGCTCGCCCAGGTTCAAATAGCAGAACCAAATCGGATGTCCTGCCACTTCGTGCTGCTTTTCATTCATGGGCGAAAGGCGCTTGAGCCAGACAGAGCGTTCACCGGGCGCCAGAAAGTGCGCCATGAGCAGCTCATCATCCACGGCTTCGGGATGGCGTTCATCCTTATGGCGGGGTTGCCCATTGTCATCCAGGCGGCTTTGCCAGAGCAATTCGAGCAGCGCCTTCCCGCCAGGGCGCTCGATGAAGCCCACGGGCATGCCTCCTACCTCGCGCAAGCGATCAAAGGCAGCGAAGTACGCCGGCAGCAGGCTCTCGCGCTCTTCACTGGTCCTTCCGCTATAAGGCCAGAGCAAGGGGCCATCGGTGAGTGTCAGAATCGGTGTGGGTACACCCTCCGCGCGAACTTGCTCAGCCAGGGAAGTCGCCATAGCCATTTCAGCGATGGCGCGCCGCATGCCCAACTGCCCGGTGATGAGCAACCCTTCATCATCATAAAGCTCCCGCTCTGCAAAGTGCAGCTCCGCCTGTTGCAGCGGGGTGGGGGCTTGCCCATTGTAGCGAAAAACCAATGCGCCAGCCTGGAGGACATAATAAAGCGCGATAGCGTGCCGGTCGGGTGGAATCTGCGAGCCATCTACGCCGATGACGACTGTGCCGCGTGGCGGAGCAGCTGCTGTGCTGAGCCGGTTTTCCAGGGGCAAATCCAGTGGTGGAATAGCAATTTCCTGTCCCGGCTCTAGTGCCTGAGGAAGACGTTCCCGCAAGGTGGCAGCTGGAGGGGCCATTTTCAGCCAGTGAAGCGCATATTGCAGCTCTATTTCTGCTTGCTGGCTGTATGCCTGGGTCTGTTGGCTCAGGGCTTCGATAGCGCTCTTCAGGCGTTCAAGACGTAACATGGATTGCATTATAACGCAGCTGAGCTTGACGGCAACTGCTATCTTGAGAAAACTGTTCAGACTTCCATTATAAGGCACACACTGTAAAGTCCGTTAAAAAACACTTCTTCTGAGCGGGCTTCAGCTCCAGGTTGGGAAGGGGGGATGGGGCGCTTGCAACGCGCTAACGGGGGATGGCACGGCGTTCCGCCGTTCGCTGCGACGGACGCGGCTTTAGCAGCATCCTTTGGGAGGTTTGTGTAAGATAGTTGCACTTTTAGGTGACGATTTTCCCAAATTCTCTTAGATTTTGGGATTTCCCTATTGCAAAATTTGGGAAAGTGGGCTATAATGTGGTAGAAAGTGGTAAAGAGTGGGGGGAAGTGGGGATTTTTTCCCTCTCCCCTGTTTTGGTTTTATGCTTACTGGAGTTCAACTCACATGTTTCTGGGTCAGGCTGAATATTCACTCGATGACAAGGGCCGTGTGATCATCCCCTCTCGCTATCGCGAGACGTTGGGAGAGCGCGTCATTGTCACGCGTTCACTTGATCCTTGTATCACATTATACCCCATGGACGTGTGGATGGAACTCGCTCAAAAAGTCAATGCGCTGCCCATGACCTCAGTTCCGGGACGCGCATTGCGCCGCCTCCTTTTTGCGGATGCTGCTGATGTCACCTCTGATCGCCAGGGGCGAATCCTGTTACCCGATCGCCTGCGCGAACATGCAGGTTTAGAGCTCTCCAGTGCTGTCCTTGTGGTGGGCCTGGATCGTTACATCGAATTTTGGAATCCCGAACGCTGGGCGGAACAAAATGCTCGCGAGTTAGCCATGCTAGAGGAAGACCCGGCGCTATGGGAGAAGCTGCAGATTTGAGCGTGACGTCTGCAGCCCGGGATTTGCCAAGACATCTTCCCGTGCTGCTAAACGAAGTGCTGGAGGGTCTTGCAGCCAAATCCGGCGGGATGTACATTGACGGGACGGTTGGGGGCGGGGGACATGCGGCGGCTCTGCTAGAAGCCAGCGCACCGGATGGATGCTTGCTGGGCTTCGATAGAGATCCCCACGCAGTAGCTCGTGCGCAAGCGCGACTTCAGGCTTTCGGTTCGAGAGTTCGCATCATCCATACAGCCTATACGGCTTTGGAAGCCGTCGCCCAGGTTGAGGGATTTCTGTCTGTTGATGGCGTGCTCTTGGACCTGGGTTTTTCATCTTACCAGGTAGATGACCCGGAACGCGGTTTTGCTTTTCGGCATGAGGGACCGTTGGATATGCGTTTTGATCCAACGACTTCGGAGCCTACGGCGGCGGAACTGGTCAATGAATTACCGGAGAGCGAGCTGGCGGCGTTGTTGTGGCGTTATGGCGAAGAGCCGCGCAGCCGGGTGATTGCCAGAGCTATTGTGGCTGCGCGACCGGTACACAGCACGCAACATCTGGCGCAGGTCATCTTCGCCGCGGTAGGGCGTGGGTCTTCGCGTTCGGTGCACGGGGAGCGTCGCCCGGCGACACACCCGGCGACACGCACTTTTCAGGCGCTACGCATTGTAGTCAATGGGGAATTGGAGGCGTTGGAAGCGGTCTTACCGCAAACGCTCACCGTTTTGCGACCCGGTGGGCGACTGGCAGTGATTACGTTTCACTCATTAGAGGATCGTATGGTAAAGCGTTTTTTCCAGCAGGCAGTGCATCCCTGCATTTGCCCGCCCGCAGCACCAATTTGCACGTGCGGGCGGCAGCCTACGTTGCGGCTGATAACGCGTAAACCACTTACGCCCGGCGCTGACGAGCTCGCGGCTAATCCGCGTAGCCGTAGCGCCAAATTGCGTATCGCAGAGAGGTTATAGCATGAGCGTGACCTGGCAGAAACGGACCCATGGTGTTCAACGGCACAAGGAAGCCTTTGATCGTGCGTTAGCGCGAGTGTTTTTGGGAGGCGTCATCGTGGTCACCCTGTTAGGCTCACTTTACCTGGGACTGGTGGCGATGAACACGCGACTTTCAGGACAGGTCTGGCAGATGGAAGAGGGTATTGCGGAATGGCGTCGCCAGAATGAGGCGCTGACGGTGGAGATTGCTCGCTTGAGCAGCATTCCGGTGTTGCAACAGCGTTCGATAGCCCTGGGTTATGCACCCGCGGCAAATATACATTATCTAGTCTTACCCGAGCCATAGCATGTTACGCGATCCAGAATCTCGTTTACGCTTGATTGCCTTATTACTGATTGCACTGCTGCTCCTGATTGTGGGGCAGCTGGTGCGTTTACAGGTCTTTGAGCATCCGCGGTACGTGGCTGAGGCAAAGCAGATGCTCGAACGTCAGTATTCGCTACCGGCAGCGCCTATGGGTAAAGTGCTGGATCGCAACGGGGCGCTTTTGGTGGGCAACCTTCCAGTTTTTGAGGTGGATGCCTATCTGGAACGCGACGATGAGACGGCAGATATTATCCCGAAGCTGGCGGTGGTGTTGAACCGCCCCGAATTGGAATTGCAGGCAGCACTGACCTTCAGAGAATCCTATACCAGGACGCATTTGTGGGCGCCTTTGGCGCGGGATGTGACTTCCGATACCGTGAAGCAGGTGCGAGCGATGGGCCTGCCCTGGGTCACCATCACACCCACCTGGAAGCGCTATTATACCGAAGCGGCGCTGGCCTCACATGTGTTGGGTTTTGTCAATGCTGAGGGCTATGGCTATGGGGTGCAGGCTTATCAATGGCGCCTGCTCTACACCCCCCCTGAACTCTCTGCAGGTGTGATTTCCGGGCAGAATAAGCCCTTGCCCGAGGAGGTTGCCAAACGGGCAAACACGCCCGTTCCCGGTGTCACTTTGAGGCTGACGCTTGATCGCACGATTCAAGCCTACGTCGAAGGGGAGTTGGATAAAGCCTTGCTGGAATATAAGGCAGAAGCCGGTACAGTTATTGTCATGAATCCTCAAACGGGAGAGATTCTGGCAATGGTCAGCCGTCCTGCATATGAGCCTACACGGTATGCCGATTATGCGCTGACCAATCAAACTGGACTTTTTGTGGATCCGGCGATCAGCAAAGCTTATGAACCTGGCTCGGTGTTCAAGCTGATTCCCGCGGCGGCAGCGCTGGATTCGGGCCTGGTGGATACTAACTGGACGTACGAGGATACGGGAGTAATTGAGTACGGCGGCGTGGTGGTACGAAATTCGGATCGCAGTGCCCACGGAACGCAGAACCTTGAAGGCTTGTTGGCGCGTTCGCTCAATGTTGGGGCGGCCACATTGACCACCCGTGTTTTAGGGGCAGAACGTTTTTACAAATATGTGACCGCTTTTGGTTTTGGACAAGTCACGCACATTGAGCTGGCGAATGAGATGCAGGGCTTGGTTCACATGCCCGAAGACTGGGATTGGCAAGATGGTTTTCTGGCGACCAATTCTTTCGGGCAGGGAATCGCCGTGACACCTTTGCAGATGGCGACGGCGGTAGCCGCCATCGCCAATGATGGTGTCATGATGCGACCCTACATCGTTGCCGAGCGCATTTCGTCGGATGGCAACAGTGTGCGGATTGACCAGACGCCCTTGGGACAGCCCATCTCGGCTGAAGCCGCCCAAACGTTGACCGAATTGATGGCGCGTTCCCTCGAGACGCGGATGAAGCAGGCCACGGTTCCGGGGTATCGCGTCGCCGGCAAATCCGGCACGGCCCAGATTCCGGTCTCCGGCGTCTATGACCCGAATCACGTTATCGCCTCCTTCGTGGGTTTTGGCCCGTTGCCAGACCCGCAGGTGTTGATTCTGGTGAAATTGGACCGCCCGGCGATTGATCCCGCGTTGCGTTGGGGTTCACAGACGGCAGCGCCGCTTTTCCAGCGGATTGCAGCGCGGCTGTTTGTCCTGTTGCATATCCCGCCGGCGGAATAAGAGCGGTTGGAAAAACTGATGGCACGTCCGAATAATCAAGAATCCCTACAGCGCTGTTTGACACTGGCAGACCTGATCGAAGGTTTGGGCGGAATTCGCCCCTCGAATCTGGAACTGCCGGTGAGCCTTGTGATAGATTCGCGCAAGGCAGAGCCTGGGACGGTTTTCCTTGCATTCCGCGGCGAGAATGTGGACGGACACGCCTTTGTGAGTGATGCTTTCACCCGGGGCGCCGTGGCGGCGGTGGTAGATGCCGCGGCGTTTGCCGCTGACGTTTCGATTCTGGATCTCACACAGGACCCACAGCCGGGTGTGGCGGTGGATCCGCCCGTGATTATTCGCGTGCCTGATGTGTTGCAGAGCCTCCAGAGGGCGGCTGCTTTCTGGCGTCAGCAGTTTGATGTTCGCGTCATTGGCATAACCGGCAGTGTGGGGAAAACAACCACAAAGGAAGTGACCACACGGGTTCTGCAGCAGCGTTACCGTGTCCTGCACAGCACGGGTTCGTACAATAACGAGATTGGATTGCCGCTGACCCTGCTACAGCTGACTTCTGAGCACGAGCTCGTGGTGCTGGAGATGGGGATGTACGTGCAGGGCGATATCCGCAGTCTTGCGAAGATTGCGCGCCCACAGATTGGCATCCTGACCAATGTGGAGCCAGTACATGCGGAGCGTGCGGGAACACTGGAGAACATTGCCTTGGGAAAGCGTGAGCTGGTCGAGGCGCTGCCACCTGCACCGGAGGGCTTGGCGATTCTCAATTACGATGACCCCCGGGTGCGAGCCATGGCAGAAGTGGCGCAGGCGCGTGTCTTCACCTACGGTTTGGATCCACAGGCAGACTTGTGGGCTGATGAGGTGGAGAGCCTGGGTCTGGAAGGGATGCGCGCCCGATTGCACTATGGGCAGGAGTCTTGGGATGTGTTTGCGCCGCTCTTAGGGCGGCATAGCGTTCATACGCTGCTGCGTGCTGCAGCGGTGGGCCTGACATCCGGGCTGAGCTGGCAGGAGATTATTGTGGGTTTACAGACGCCAGGAGCGCAGTTGCGACTGGTCTCAGTGCGGGGACCACGGCAGAGTTTGGTGCTCGATGATACCTATAACTCCAGCCCACCTTCGGCCCTGGCGGCACTCAATCTGTTGGCAGACCTTGGTGCATCAAGGCTTGGTGCGCCAGGCCTTGGCGGGCGCGGCATCGCGGTATTGGGCGATATGCTGGAGCTGGGCAAATACGAGGAAGACGGGCATCTCACAGTGGGCTGTCATACTGCAGCTGTCGCAGCACAATTGGTGACGGTGGGACCTCGGGGTGCGCTCATTGCTCGTGGCGCTCGTTCCTGTGGCATGTCCTCCGAACAGGTGCACGAAGTTGCCAATAACGAGGAAGCTCTTGCGTGCTTGTTGGCGCTGCTCGAGCCAAACGATGTGATCTTGGTCAAGGGATCGCGTGCGATGCACATGGAAGAGATTGTACAAGCCTTGGTGCGCGCGGCAGGGGAGCAATAGAGGTCGCTATGTTGACGCCTGAAGACACAGTGGTGATTCTGGGATTCGCACGACAGGGCAAGGCGCTGGCGCGTTACTTCGCCGGGCAGGGTGTGTCTGTCGTGGTTTCAGACCGGCGCTCTTCGGAGGCGTTGGCTGCTGATATCGCAGAGCTCGACACATTGCCAATCCGTTATGTGCTCGGCGCACATCCCGAGAGTTTGCTGGATAACTGCACGCTCTTATGTCTGAGCGGCGGAGTCTCGGCGGATTTGCCCCTGGTGGTTGAGGCGCAGCGGCGCGGTATCCCGGTGAGCAACGACGCCGATGAATTCCTTCGGAACTCTCCGGCGCCTGTATTGGGCATTACCGGTTCGGCGGGTAAGACCACCACTACCGCGCTCGTGGGCGCCATGATTCGCGAAGCCGGTTTCCAAACCTGGGTTGGGGGCAATATCGGCAATCCATTGATTAGCGATTTGGCGCGCATGACGCCTGCTGACCGGGTAGTGATGGAACTGTCGAGTTTCCAGCTGGAATTGATGTCGTGCAGCCCGCACATTGCCGCGGTGCTCAACATCACTCCCAACCATCTCGACCGGCACAAGACCATGGAAGCCTATATTGCGGCTAAGGCTCATATCGTCACCCACCAAAACTCGGAGGATGTGGCGGTCCTGAGTTTTGATGAGCCGAATGCACGCGGGTTGGCGCATCAAACGCCGGCGCAGGTGCGCTATTTTAGCGGTTCGTCCGAGGTGGAGACGGGAGCATTCCTGCGGGGTGAGACTCTGATCTTACGCCGCGAGAATCAGGAGTGGGAAATCTGCCACAGGCGTGATATTCGCTTGCGTGGCTTTCACAATGCCGTCAACACATTAGCAGCGGTAGTTCTGAGCGATGCTGCCGGCGCCCCCGTCGAGGCGATGCGTCGCGCTATTATGAATTTCACCGGTGTTGAACACCGGTTGGAAGTTGTTCGACGCTGGCGCAACGTGCTATGGATCAACGATTCGATAGCAACGGCGCCCGAACGGGTACTGGCAGCTTTGGCAGCATTCGATGAGCCTTTGGTACTTCTGGCGGGCGGACGCGACAAGGATTTGTTTTGGGAGACTTTTGCGTTTGAGGTGGTGCGACGCGTGCGGGTGTTGGTGCTATTTGGCGAGGCAATGTCGTTGATTGATGCGCACGTAAGTAACGCGCTGCTGGAAGCCACCGGTCCACGCAAACTGGAGAAAATCATCCATGCAGGTACGCTGGAGCAGGCTGTTAGTGAAGCGGCGCGCTGGGCGCAATCCGGTGAGGTGGTTTTGCTCTCGCCCGGTGGTACGAGTTACGACGCGTTCCGTGACTTTGCAGAGCGGGGGGAACAATTCCGCACCTTGGTGCGTGCGCTCAAGTAGTTGCGCGAAAGGTAAAACATGGCAGCAAAAGCAAAGAACAAACCCGTGCACATAGACTCGCTCCTGCTGGTGACGGTGGCAGCGCTAGTATCTTTTGGCCTGCTCATGCTCTACAGCGCCACGCTTTATGTGGATGTCTCTTTCTGGCATCAGCAGATCAGGTGGGTGTTTCTGGGCTTGCTGGCTATGGCAGCTGCAGCCTATTTCCCTTACACACTCTTGCAGAAGCTGGCAGTCCCCATCATTTTCGCCACCATTGTGCTGCTGATCGTGGTGCTCCTATTCGGCAATACGATTCTGGGCGCACAGCGTTCTTTCGAAGTGTTGGGCATTTCAATTCAGCCGGGTGTGCTGGCGCGACTGGCAACGGTCATCTATATCGCTGCCTGGTTGTCTTCCAAGGGCGAGCAATTACATCAGTTGCGCTATGGATTGTTTCCCTTTGCTGTAATTTTAGGCGTACTGTGTGCCCTGGTAGCCTTGCAACCGGACCTGAGCATTGCATTGTTGCTCGCGGCGACAGGGTTTTTGATGTTCTTCTTCGCCGGTGGCGATCCAATCCAGATTTTTCTTTCGTTGTTGATAGGGGGCGGGGCTTTCGGCATGATAGCATGGCAACTGACCCATGCCCGCGAACGCCTGATCAATTACGTGGCTGCATTGAAGGACCCCTCGCAACTATCCTACCATGCACAGCGCTCGGTGATGGCCATAGCTGAGGGTGGGTTTTTTGGTCTAGGCATCGGCAATGGACGTTTGAAAACCGGTTATCTGCCTGTACCGCACACCGATTCGATCTTTGCCGTAATCGGTGAAGAAGCGGGGTTGATTGGCCTGTTGTTAGTGCTGGGGCTTTTTACATTATTTGCTTACCGTGGTTATCGCATTGCACTGGAAACTTCAGACCCCTTTGGCGCGTTGCTGGCTTTCGGTGTAACGACGATGATCGTCCTGGCGGCATTGTTGAATATCTTGGTTATGACGGGTTTAGTGCCGTTTACTGGGACGGCGTTGCCCTTCTTTTCTTATGGTGGTTCGGAGATGTTGGTCACTCTGACCGGTGTGGGCTTGCTCGTGGGGATTTCCCGTGGGCGCCCCAAAGGAGACTGGAATGCGATTCTGGATCGTAGCTGGCGGAACTGGCGGGCACGTTTATCCCGCGATGTCCGTCGTGCAGGCCTTCCGGGACATTAACCCTGAAGCCCAGCTGACCTGGATTGGCGGCAAGGGGGGCATGGAAGCCGACCTGATTGCACCCCTGGATGTGCCGTTTGTGGCCATTCCGGCGGGTGGGGTGCATGGAGTTGGAGGCCTGCGGGCGCTTTCGAATGCCTGGCAATTAATGCGCGGGTTCTTCACCGCGTGGCGGCTATTGCGGCACGAGCGTCCTGCGGCAGTGTTGACCACGGGCGGTTATGTGAGCCCTCCGGTAGCGCTAGCCGCCTGGTTGAGTCGTGTGCCGGTGTTGTTGTATTTGCCGGATATCGAGCCTGGATTATCGTTTCGTTGGGTTGCGCGTCTGGCGAAAAAGATCGCCGTAACCGTGGAGGATTCTCGAGCTTTTTTACCTGCCCACAAAGTGGTGGTCACGGGATATCCTTTGCGCAAGGACTTGCAGTGTTGGGAGCGCGCGGCAGCGCGACAGCCACTGGGATTGAATGCTGATTTGCCTGTGCTCCTGATCCTGGGGGGCAGTCGCGGGGCGCGTTCTATCAATGAGGCCGTGCTGGCGCAGCTGCCGGCGCTTTTAGCGGAGACTCAGTTGGTGCACATGACGGGGTCGCTGGATTGGGAGAAAGTGGCGGCGAGAGCGGAATCGCTCCCGGCAGCTTTGCGCGAGCGCTACCGCCCCTTTGCCTATCTGCATGATGAGATGGGGGCAGCCCTGGCAGCGGCGGATTTGGCGCTTTCGCGTGCGGGCGCCTCGGTGTTAGGTGAATTTCCCGCCTTCGGGTTGCCGGCAATTTTGGTGCCGTATCCGTATGCCTGGCGCTATCAGAAGGTCAATGCGGAGTGGCTAGCGCAGCGTGATGCGGCAATCGTAGTGGCGGATGCTGAGCTCGCGGCTACGATATTGCCTTTGGTTCGTGAACTGTTGCAATCATCGGAGCGCAGGGCAGCGATGACTGCTAACGTACAGACTTTGGCGCGTCCGGATGCGGCGCGAGACATCGCTCAGCTCTGGCTTGCATTAGGACAGGGGGCTTGAGATGGTGCCTCTCGAAACTGTGTTCGTAGGTCTGGTGATCTTTTTTGGGCTGGTTGGCATGTTGCGCGGCTGGGCTAAGGAACTGTTGGTGACCTTTGCCGTTATTTTGGGGCGCTTCATCGAATTGGTGTTCTGGCAATATGTGCCTGTGGTGAACACATCCTTGAAATCCCTGGCAGAGAGCAGCCCGAGCAGCTGGTTCTACGTGCGCCTGGGCATCTTTGTGATCATCGTGTGCTTCGGCTATGCCACGACCAAGATCTCGGCTGCATTGGGCGCAAAAGCCCGCAAAGATAAACTGCAGGATGGTCTGTTAGGCTTTTTCCTGGGCTTGCTCAACGGTTTTCTGGTGGTAGGCATGGTGTGGGGTTTCATGGCCGATCCGAAGTTGAATTATGCGGTGTGGAATATCACGCCACCTATGTCGGATTTTGCTAATAGTCTGGTGCCTTATTTGCCGTTAGGTTGGTTGGAAGGTGAAGCACTCTTCGTAGCCGTGGCGATTGCTTTTGCCTGTGTCTTGGTGGTCTTTGTCTAAGGCGGCATCTCTGTGAAACTCGAGCAATTCAGAAGAATCCATATCGTGGGCATTGGCGGCGCAGGTATGTCGGGGATTGGGCGCGTGCTCCAGGCGCGGGGCTTTGCTGTGCAAGGCTCTGACCGGAGCGCCGGACGTCTGGTAAACGACCTGTGTGCGGAAGGAATTCCGGTTATCCTGGGGCATGCGGCGGAGAACCTTGGCGCTGCCGACCTGGTGCTGGCGTCTTCGGCCATTCCGGATGATAACGTGGAGCTGCAAGCCGCACGCGAGCGGGGCATTCCCGTGCTGCGCCGTTCCGATATCCTGCCCCTGTTGCTGGCAGAATATCAGGTCATCGCGGTTGCCGGGGCGCACGGCAAGACGACCGTTACCGGCATGATTGCGACGGTGTTATTGGCCGCCGGCATGGATCCTTCGTACATCATCGGTGGAATCGTGGCGAATCTGGGCGGCAACGCCCGCGCCGGCAAGGGAACTTATTTCATCATCGAGGCCGATGAGTATCGCAACACTTTCCTGGCATTGGAACCAGATATTGCTGTGGTCACGAATGTGGAATTTGATCACCCGGATTGTTTCGCCAGTCCGCGTTTTTTGCGTCTGGCGTTCGGGGATTTCGTCAGCCGTATTCGGCCCGAAGGTGCGCTGGTGACCTGCAATGATGACCCGGTGGCTCACGCCGTGGGGGTCGCCTATCACGCTGGCGGCGGTGACTTGCATCTGTACGGGCTGGCTGAAGGGGAAGGTGTCGCCTGGCGCGCGGTGGACATCGTGGTTAACGATTTGGGGGGCGTGGATTTCACGGCCCTGGTTCATGAGAGGCCCGAGGGGCGCGTGCGCTTGCCAATTCCGGGTGCGCATAACGTGCTCAATGCGCTGGCTACACTTGCCGTGGTAACGCAAGTGGGCGTCTCGTTTGAGGTGGCTGCGGCTGCGCTTGAGACATTCTCCGGCACCGCGCGGCGCTTTGAACTATTAGGCTCCGCCGCTGCGGTTACGGTCATTGACGATTACGCGCACCACCCCACACAGATCCGTGTGGTGCTGGCAGCTGCACGTGCTCGTTACCCTGGGCAGCGCTTACTTGCGGTCTGGCAACCGCATACATTTAGCCGTATCAAAGCGCTGTGGTCGGATTTCATGCGGGCATTTACCGATGCAGATTATGTGATTGTCTTACCGGTGTATGCAGCCCGCGAGGTGGATGATGGCAGCTTCAATCAAAATGATCTGGCTGCCCAACTCGAGCACCCGGTGACTGTGCCGGCGCTTTCATTGGATGACGCGGTGCAGCAGCTGGCAGATGTGGTAGCTGGAGGGGATGTGGTCCTGCTCATGGGTGCCGGTGATGAATATGTTATCGGAGAGCGCTTGTTGGCACGATTGCGAAAGGAGAACGCCGTATGTCAAGATTGATGGAAGCTTTGACTCGGTTGGTGCGGGTACAAGGGCGGAAAAAATCCCGCTATCGCGCTTACCAATCACAGGTGCTGACAACCAAGTTGCGATTGGTAGAACGCGAAACCGGCACAACGTCGCGGAGGTCAATGCCACGGTGAAACGCGATTATGCGGCGCGCCTGGATACGCTCTCGCAGCAGCTAGGCTCCCATGCCATTCGGCAGGGAAGCCTGGCGAAGTATTCCATGGCGGGTATTGGCGGACCGGCGGATTTGCTGGTCATCGCCCATGATCGCGAAACATTGATTCAGGCCGTGGTGGGAGCGCGTGCCTTGGACTTGCCCGCGCGGATCTTCGGAGGCTTGACGAATTGCCTGATTTGTGACGCGGGCTTCCAGGGTGTTGCCATCTTGAATCAGGTGCGTGGTTACCGCTTGGATGCGGATCATCGCTTGCACGCCGAATCTGGCGCGATTATCGCACCGATAGCACGGGTGGCGGTCGGGCGCGGTTTGGGAGGCTTGACCTGGGCTGTGGGGCTGCCGGGCACAGTCGGTGGCATGGTCGTGAACAATGCCGGCGCTTTTGGTGGAGAGACCTCCAACAATCTGGTCGCAGCAGAGGTGCTGAATCCTGAAGGGGATGTCACGCAGGTTGAGCCAGCATGGTTCGACTTCGAGTATCGCCGCAGCCGCCTTAAGGGTTCTTCCGAGGGTTGGGTTCTGCTCTCTGCGATATTTCAGCTCCGGCCTACAGAAGTCGCGCATCTCCAGGCTAAGGCCGACGAGTACACGGCGCGACGGCAGCGGACACAACCTCCGGGACGGACTCTGGGTTCTACGTTCAAGAATCCACCTGGAGATTACGCGGGACGGTTGATCGAAGCCGCCGGTTTGAAGGGGCAGCGCATGGGTGGTGTGGTGATTTCCGACCGGCACGCGAATTTCTTCATCAACGATGGGCAAGGGACTGCTACTGACTATCAGGCGTTGATTTGTCTGGCGCAAACCGAAGTCGAAAGGCAGTTTGGCGTGCATCTCGAGCCGGAGATTGAGTTCTTCGGACTGGAGTGTCATTGTGGTGGATAGGTTGAAGATTGCGGTGCTCTTTGGTGGGCGTTCGGGCGAGCATGAAGTGAGTCTCGCTTCTGCGCGCTCCGTCATGTCGGCTCTGGACCCTGCCAAATACGAGATCATCCAGGTTGGAATTACACGGCAAGGTGCATGGATTGTGGGAGCAGACGTGCTTGCCGCGCTGCAATCTGAGGCGTTTGAGGGGACGCAGCCCGTCGCATTATTCCCGGACCCAACCCGACGAGGTCTATGGGATATAGAAAACCTGGAAGAATCAGCGCGCTTGCATCTGTTCTCCCGTGTGGATGTGGTTTTCCCGGTATTGCACGGCACTTTTGGTGAAGATGGAACTTTGCAGGGGCTACTGGAACTGGCAGACGTGCCCTATGTGGGCTGCGGCGCGCTGGCTTCTGCCGTAGCGATGGATAAAGTGCTCTTCAAAGACGTCTGCAAGGCGCATAAACTGCCTATGGCAGCCTATGTCGGTGTGAGTCGCCGGCGCTGGGAACACGAACCGCAGGCAGTGCTTGATGAGATTGAGCGTGAACTGACTTACCCGCTTTTTACCAAGCCGGCTAACCTGGGGTCCTCGGTCGGAATCAGCAAGTGCCGCGGACGTTCAGACTTACTGGAGGGGCTGCACGAAGCCGCTCGCTACGACCGGCGCATTTTGGTGGAGAAGGCGGTCCCGGCGGCGCGGGAGATTGAGGTGAGTGTGTTGGGCAACGAGGCGCCTTCAGCCTCTGTGCCCGGCGAGGTCATTCCCAGTCGCGAGTTCTATGATTACGCGGCGAAATACCTGGATGAGGGCGCGCGCGCCTCCCAACTGCTGATTCCTGCTCCTATCAGCGCGGCTTTGACCGAGCAGGTACGTGAACTGGCCGTTCGGGCTTATCGTGCCATTGATGGCGCCGGGATGGCGCGGGCAGATTTTCTGCTCGATGGCGAGAGCGGCGCCCTGTATTTAAATGAATTGAATACTATCCCGGGCTTTACCAAGATCAGCATGTATCCCAAACTGTGGGAAGCAACCGGGATTCCTTATTCGCAATTGTTGAGCTGGTTGATTGATCTTGCGCTGGACAGGCACGGCGAGAACAGACGTTCTGAACGTGTGTATCGCCCTACGGCGTGAGTGTGTTGAGTGGTTATTTGGGACGATATTATTGTCAATTATTGGGGGCTTGATATGGCAAAGCGAAGTTACCCTCGAACCGCAGCATTATTGGGACCACAACCGGTGGTCGGTCAGCAGTCACGGGATAATTACCGTAGCGCCAAGAGCGCCGCACCGGCGCTCAGGATTCCGTGGCGGGCTTTGTTGCCGGCGTTATTGCTCGCAGGGGTGTTGCTGTGGCTGTGGTTGGACCCCAGCTGGTATGTGGATGCGACGCGGGTCCATGTAACCGGCTCCACGGTGGTGGAGACCTGTCGTGATGTGGCGGTAGCGGGGCAGGTGTTAGGGCTACATGGCTTATGGCTACGGCCCAGTGCCGTCATTTCAGAAGTCCTCGCGGCGGTGCCGGTGGTCATTGAGGCGGATGCCTCTTGTAAGCTCTATCCGGCAGAATGCACGATCAGCGTGAAAGAGCGCGAACCGGTGTTGGCATGGGTCTCTATCGAAGGAGCCTCATGGGTAGATGCTGAGGGCTTCGTGATGCCGGTACGTTCAGAACGCCAGGACCTGCCCGTGGTCAACGGCCCTTTGCCTGCCGGTGGAAGCGTGCCCTTATCGGTGCTCGAAGGTGTGCAGGCTTTGCAGGCGTTGCAATTGCCGGGAGGGGCGTTGGGATATCACCCGCAGCGTGGTCTGGTGTGGTATAGCCCTGAGGGAATAACCATTGCCTTCGGTGTGGGTGTAGATATGGCGCCCCGCTGGGAATTTTGTGAGCGCTTATTGACGCAACTGCGTGCACAGGGTATCAACCCGAGCGCGGTTGATGTACAGGTTGTCGCTGCGCCGGTGTACAAACTGAGTGGTGCATGGTGAGCTCTGGGGATTGCCTGGAAGCCCAAGATATGGGATGCTGCGTGAGGTAACGACATGGAACGATCGGTAGTAGGGATTGACGTTGGAAGCCATAAGATCGAAGTGTTGGTGGGCGAAGTCAGCGAGAATGGCGAGACCCGGATTGTTGGGGTAGGGCAGACGCCCGCTCGTGGCGTGCGCAAAGGGGTCATCGTCAACGTTGCCGATGCAACGGCGGCGATTTCTGAGGCGGTAGCACGGGCGGAACAGAGCTCCGGTTACCAAATCGAGCGTGCGTATGTCAGCATCAATGGCGCACATATTAGCTCCCGCAACAGCCCCGGTGTGGTTGGGGTGTCGCGCCGCGAACGCGGCATCACTCCGGATGATGTAGATCGGGCTTTGGAAGCTGCCGGGGCAATTGCGTTGCCCCAGAACCAGGAATTATTGCACATTATTCCCCGTGCTTATACGGTTGATGGACAAAACGGCGTGCATGATCCTTTGGGAATGCATGGCTTTCGGCTGGAGGTGGAGGCGCACGTCGTCATGGGGTCCTCTACGGCCATCCAGAACCTCACCAAATGTGTCAATGGCGCGGGAGTCGAGGTAAGTGAGCTGGTTTTGAGCAGCCTGGCAGCGGGCGCCGCCTTGCTCTCAAACACAGAGAAGGATATGGGGGTCGTGTTGGTTGATATCGGCGAGGGCACGACCGATATTGCGATCTTCATTGAGGGGACTATCTGGTATACACGTACCTTGCCCATGGGCGGTGAGTATGTCACCAATGATATTGCCATTGGCTTGCGCCTGCCGCCAGAAACGGCGGAAGAGGTGAAGTTGAGCTATGGGCACGCGATGGTGGCGCAGGTCTCTGAAGATGAGCGCTTCACGATTTCGCCCTATGGCGAGAGTGCCCCGGTGGTGGTGCCTCGCTGGAAGCTCGCACAGATTGTCATGGCGCGCAGCGAGGAGATCCTGGAAAACGTGCAACAGGAAATCAAGCGCTCGGGATATGATGGCTTGTTGCCGGCAGGTTTGGTCTTGTGCGGTGGTACAGCACGGTTGCCAGGGATACGAGACCTGGCACGGGATATTTTCGATCTGCCGGTACAAATCGGAACCCCGCGCGGGCTTGGTGGATTGGCAGATAAGGTGGCGTCCCCTGCTTCGGCGGTGGGAGTGGGGTTGCTGAAATGGACCCCGATGTGGGAAGACGTGGGTGGCGCCAATGCCTGGAAGTCTTCTCGAATGTCATGGTGGAAACGGTTGGGAACATGGTTAAAGACTTTGATGCCAGGTTAATGCATATCAGGGACAAATTACAGTTCGGGCTAGCGTTTATTTCTATGGAGGTGACAAGATGGGTGTTGTAGGTGAGAATTTCGCGCAGATTCGGGTTATTGGTGTGGGTGGCGGCGGCAGCAATGCCGTTAACCGGATGATCGAAGAGGGTCTCCAGGGTGTGGATTTCATCTCCGTCAATACGGATGCGCAGGCGTTGATGCTTTCGGACGCCCCCAAGCGCGTACGCCTGGGGGATAACGTGACCCGTGGGCTGGGCGCTGGCGGCAATCCCGAGCTCGGACAGAAGGCTGCGGAGGAATCCGCTGGCGAGATCCTCGAAGTCCTCGATGGCGCCGACATGGTTTTCGTGACCGCGGGTATGGGTGGCGGCACCGGCACGGGAGCAGCTCCGGTCATTGCTCGCATCGCCAAAGAGCAGGTGAAAGCACTGACTATTGGTGTCGTGACGCGCCCCTTCACCTTCGAAGGCTCGCGCCGGCAGCGCTCGGCAATTGACGGCATCGAGGCGCTCAAGCATGTGGTGGATACACTGATTGTGATCCCCAATGACCGCTTGCTGGAGATTACCGAGAAGCGGATGAGCATGCTCAACGCTTTTGCGGTCGCCGATGATGTGTTGCGTCAGGGCATCCAGGGCATCACCGAGGTCATCACCGTGCCCGGGCTGATCAACCTGGACTTCGCTGATGTCAAGGCGATTATGCAGGAAGGCGGCGCGGCTTTGATGGCCATTGGGCGTGCCAGCGGCGATAACCGGGCTGTGGAAGCGGCGCAACAGGCGATTTCAAGCCGGTTGTTGGACGTGACCATCGAAGGCGCGCGGGGCATCCTCCTGAACATTGCCGGTGGGCCAAACATGACCTTGTTTGAGGTGAACGAAGCGGCATCGCTCATCCGTGAGACCGCGCATCAGGAGGTCAATCTGATCTTCGGCGCCGTGGTGGACCCGAATATTGGCGACGATATTCGCGTGACCGTGGTGGCGACCGGTTTTGATCAGGAAGACACTCCCGTTCGCGTGCAGGCGCAGCAGGCCCGGCGTGAGATACGGGAGAGCATTCTGGTCCCACAGGCGATTGATCCCAATAACGTCGAAATCCCAACCTTCCTGCGCCGTCGTTCCTGATTCACGTTACGATTGCTGACGCAGGTATGCTTTGTTGCGACTGATAACCTGCCTTCGTGGAGGCACTTGATCAACCGAACGGTTTGCGTGCGGCTGTGGAAAACCGCGGCTATGGTTAGCCACGGCTAGTATTAGCCGCATGCACCCCGTATCTTGGTCGCGCCTGTTGGTGACGGCGGGTGCTTGCCTTGAAAGCAATGAGGAGAGGGATGGAGACACTGTTTCACCTATGGGTCCCCTATCTGGTGACGGCGGTCGAAATTTGTGGCGCAATAGTCATTGTCCTGGAAGTGCTGCGCACCACTGGCTATTATCTCTACGGCTTTTTCCGGCGTGAGAGGCTCAACATCCCGCAATTGCGGTTGGCTTTGGGGCAGAGCATGGTGATGGGCCTGGAATTTCAGGTTGCCGCGGATATTCTCAAGACCGCGCTTTCGCCGCAGTGGAGTAACCTGGCGCTATTAGGCGCTTTGGTTGCATTACGTACGGTGTTGAATTACCTTTTGGAACGCGAACTGGCGCATATTGCCGATCAATGCCAGATATAGTTTCGCCAGGGTGTAATTGATTGCGATAACATCTTGTCACTCGGCCAATAACGCGGACGTCCTTATCTCACCGGACGCCCGCGTTTTGGTTGTACCGGCACACTCGTATTTGCCCAAGAGAATTTTGGCGCATGCGGGTTAAAGCCCATACCTCGAGGGTATACGACAGAATGTTGGAGAACAATAAGACCGTCATCTTGCAAACAAACCGCATCAGCGAGCAACTTTCTGCGCCGCAGTACTCGGCGCTTCTTTCTGCAAGTGTGATTTTCGTGGACGGGCGAAGCCCCGTCCACGAAAATCACAAAAAACCACCCTCTGCGTCGCTTTGGCGCGTCAAAGTGTCTAAACGCATGGTCTCACCAATCTGACCTCTGAATTTCCCAACAATCTGTCCTATACCCATACCTCAAACCGAACGTTTCTATGGTATAATGAGAGAGTGTGGTTAGAGGAGGGTTTGAAATGATCGAGATGGTGAACCTGACCAAGCAGTTTGAGACCGTTTTGGCTGTAGATGGTATCCACCTCACCGTGCAACCGGGCGAAGTGTTGGCATTATTGGGTCCCAACGGCGCGGGAAAAACCACTACTGTACGCATGCTCTCAGCAATTTTGAAGCCCACTGCGGGACACGCTACCGTTGCCGGTTATGATGTTGCAAGTCAGAGCCTTGAGGTCCGTCGCTGCGTGGGTGTGCTCACCGAGTCGCCCGGATTATACCAACGGATGTCCGGACAGGAATACCTCGACTTCTTCGGTGAAGTGCGTGGGTTGGAGCCACAGGCGCGCCTGGCGCGGATTGCGCACCTGGCAGACTGGTTCGAGATGAGTGGGGTCTTGGACCGCCGCTTGGGAGAATATTCTAAGGGCATGGCGCAGAAAGTGGCGTTGATGCGTACCCTGCTGCACGATCCGGCAGTATTATTGCTCGATGAACCCACTTCAGCGATGGACCCGCAAAGCGCTCGCCTGGTACGCGATACGATCCTGCAGCTCCGCAGCACCCAGCGATCTATCATTATCTGTACCCACAACCTTGTCGAGGCTGAAGAACTTGCCGACCGTATAGCCATCATTAGACAAGGGCGCATCGTGGTGCAGGGAACTCCCGCAGAGCTGAAAACACGCTTGCTGGGCGCCCCGCTTATGGAAGTGCGTTTTTCGCAACCAGGGCTTAATGGGGCTGCATCTTTGGTAGCGCGCTTCGCTCAGATAGAAGGTGTGGGGGAGGATACCATGCGGATGGAGTTCATCCGTTATCGCACTGATCGCCCTGGCGAGGTCAATTCAGCAATCCTGGAAGCCTTGTTGGCAGCGGGAATGCAGGTTTTTTCCCTCAGTGAAGTGCCACAAAGCCTTGAAAGCGTTTACCTGCGTGTGATTGCAGGCAGGCAAGGCTCGGCTGAAGGCACAGCGGCAGTAGACGCATAGCTGTTTCCTAATCTACACTACTTTTTTGCAGATAGGCGTGCCCACATCTTAGTTGAGGTGCTGTACGCCCAATGAACGGATGAACTCCATCCGCTTTGTCCTATAGGCCGCTTGTGGAGTAGGCAGTACGGATTCCTGCGGTGACTATCGAGGGGGGAGGAGTATGGCAATGGAGCAGGATAGAGGTGTACCCGAAGTTTCGTTGCGCGCCTGGTGGGCACAGCTACGAGCTGAGTTGAAGCCGGCGTTGGTGTTAATGCGTCGCGAGATCAAAGATACCTTGCGCGATTGGCGCATCCTGGCGCCGATTCTGTTGTTGGTCACGGTATTCCCCTTCCTAGCCAATACCGCGGCAGCAGAGGGTTTGAGTTTTGTCAATCAATACGGCGCGAATCTGCTTATTGAGCGCATGTTCCCCTTCCTGATGTTGGTGGTCGGCTTTTTCCCCAGTACTTTTTCGCTCGTTATCGCACTTGAGACCTTTGTTGGCGAGAAAGAGCGCCGCAGTCTGGAACCTTTGCTGGCTACACCCCTCACGGACCTGCAACTCTACATTGGTAAAACATTGGCGGCTATCATACCCCCGGTTATTGCCAGCTATATCGGCATGATTTTCTACACGTTGTTGCTCGGTTTCACTATCGGCTGGTGGCCCACAGTCTCGCTCTTCTTCGTGGCTTTCGTTCTCTCGACGGCACAGGCGTTGGTGATGGTGAGCGCCGCCGTAATTGTCTCGGCTCAATCCACAAGCGTGCGCGCGGCAAATCTGGTTGCCAGTTTCATCATTATTCCAATGACGCTGTTATTGCAGGCGGAAGCGGGATTGCTGCTCTTTAACAACTTTGTTGGCTTGTGGTTGATTGCTCTGGCCTTATTGGTGGTAACGATCCTGTTCATGCGTATGGGCATCGCGCTCTTCAACCGTGAGCGTTTATTGGGGCAGGAGATTGATCAACTCAACTTCACCAAAGGCTTGCGGGCGTTCTGGGCCGGTTTCTGGCCTCAGAATGGCTTGTGGCATCTCTACCGGTATGAAGTTCCGCATGTATTGCGTTTGCTGCGACCCCATCTCGTATTTACGATTCTGGTGGCTTTGGGTGGCGGCGCCCTGATCGGATTGTGGGGCGCTCAGCGCTTCCCATTTCCATCCGGCGCGATGGATTTCTCCCAGTATGCGGACTTGGAAACGTTTTCTGAGGCGGTCGAGGCCTCGGGCTTATTGTCGGGGTTTTCGACGTGGGCAATTTGGGGACACAATGTGCGTTCGTTATTCACTGCCACCCTGTTGGGCTTTCTCTCCATCGGTGTTGTCGCCGTGCTCCTGTTGGCGGCGCCGATAGCCATCATTGCCTATCTTGTTCCACAGTTGGGGGGCATAGGTATCAATCCCTGGTTGTTGTTGGCAACCGGCGTATTGCCACATGGTATCTTTGAAATTGCAGCAGCCCTACTGGTGACAGCCTATGCGCTTAGACTGGGAACCGTGCTCTTGCGTCCGCCGGAGAAAGATGGCGGGATGATGGATCTGGCGCGCGACCTGGGTCAGTACTGCAAACTTTTCCTGAGTGTGGCTTTGCCGCTGTTGTTGTTAGCCGCATGGATCGAAGCGGAAGTGTCCTCCCGCTTGATGATCAGTTTTCTCGGCAGTCTCTGAGGTGTGCGTTTCAACTTCGGGGTAAAAGTACGATGACTATTGTGCAGGTGTCAGGGCTTTGAGTGATTTTGTGCGGTGGGGCTGCACCTCACCGCACAAAATCACCTTTCTTATGGTGAGACAATATTTGGTTCGGGGGCGGGGACGACACGGCAGGTGACGTGAATATAAGCGAATTCACCGTGGGGTGGCAGAAGATCCTTGGTCTCGATAATCTCACACCATACATCGCCCAGGCGCACTTTCTCTCCCACATAGGGCATGGTGGTCTGGTTGACGATAGCGCCAGGGTGTGCGTGATTGGGAATGACGTAACTGACTTTGTAAATCATCATTCGCACTCCTCACGCTGCTGTAGCGAGATATTGCGGTGCCGTAGTTTGAAGGCGAGATCGCGTGCCAGGTTGTACATGATCCGGTAACCGGTGAGATGCTCTCGGTCGCAATAATCCAATAGCAGCTTGCCGTGAATGATCAGAACCTCGGCGCTCTCAGAGACACAGCTGATAGTGGCTGACCGGGGACCGGAATCCAACATGGATATTTCTCCGAAGCCCTGTCCTGCGCCAAGGAGTACCAGGGTGGGTCCATCGGCAGCGCCGAGGCAACCCACTTTCACTTGCCCTGAGAGCACAATGAAGAATTCATCCCCGGCTTCTTCTTCACGGACGATGATATCGCCGCGTTGGAAGGTGCGTTTCTCTCCCAGGTCTGCAAGTGCTTGTATCTGCTCAATATCGAGACCAGCAAAAAGATCCGCCGTCCGTAGCACATCAATGGGTGTGGTCATTCTTCCTCCTATGCTGAGGTGAGGATGAGCTGGCTTCGCCACTCTGACTTACAATTCAAGCGCTAACAACTCACCTCTCAATTTCATTATACGCATAATTGTGTTTGGGAGCAAGCTCCGTAACTGGGGGAATTCCAACTTTGGGGTAAAAGCAAGCTGATTGCCATACCAAAGTTTTCTCTTTAGGTGATTTTTACAGCGTGGCGCAGCCACGCTGTAAAAATCACCTTTTTCTTGCGCCCTGTAGGGGTGCCTGAGATTGCGCCCTCAAAGTACACGGGTGCGTTTCAACTTTGGGGTAAAAGCAAGACGACTGTTATACAAATGCCTTTCTTTGGTTGATTTTTGGCGGTGGGGCTTTGCCCCACCGCCAAAAATCAACTTTTTCTGCGCCCTGTAGGGGCGCTTGAGATTTTCACCCCCGTTTTGAAACGCACCCATCGCGAAACAGCGTTTCTCATTTGATTGATTAACCCTCGGGTATAGAACAAATTATTGGGAAGTTCAGAGGTCAGATTGGTGAGACCATGCGTTTAGACACTTTGACGTGCCAAAGCGACGCAGAGGGTGGTTTTTTGTGATTTTCGTGGACGGGGGAAGCCCCGTCCACGAAAATCGCGCTTGCAGAAAGAAGCGCCGAGTACGGCGGCGCAGAGCGTTGGTCGCTGATGCGGGTTGCTTGCAAGATGACGGTCTTATTTTTCTCCAATATTCTGTCGTATACCCTTACCCCCCTCAAGGGTTGGGGTATAATGCAAAATATTGGAAGATACCCGGCAGTGATTTGTCTGACACTCCAGAGGCGGATCAATGAATATCCCTATGTTGCTCCCTTTTGTACCCGTTGACCGGCGACATGCGCTCTATCAGGGCACGCCGCTCCCCGACCGCACACGAGGTGCCGCGCTCTTTGCCGATATCTCTGGCTTTACCCCGCTCACTGCGGCCCTTGCTGCCGAGTTAGGCCGTCAGCGTGGCGCAGAGGTAGTGCTGAATTATCTCAACCCCATCTATGAAGCGCTCATCACCGAACTGCATACCTATCATGGGAGCGTTATCGGCTTTGCAGGGGATTCTATCACCTGCTGGATTGCGGAGGAAGCAGAAGAAACGGCAGATGAGTGCTCTGCCCTTCACGCCGCGTCGCTTTCTGCGGTGACGTGTGCTTTCGCCATGCAAAACATCATGGCGCGGATGGGGCACGTCATCACGCCAGGGGGAGAAGAAATCACCCTTTCCATCAAAATCGCCGTTGCTGCTGGTCCGGCACGGCGTTTTCTGGTGGGGCACCCCAAGCAACAGCTATTCGAAGCACTCGCAGGTGTAACGCTGGAACGCATGGCTGCAGCCGAACATCAGGCGGAAAAGGGCGATGTCATGGTTAGCGCAGAAGTAACCGAGATTCTGGGTGATGCAATCACCGTCGCCGAATGGCGCACCGAGGCGGAGACCAGGCGCCTCTTCGCCCGCGTAAGCGGACTACCTCGCCCCGCTCAGCCACATCCCTGGCCCCAGCTGCCGGTCAGCGCCCTGTCGCCGGAGCAACTGCAACCCTGGTTGGCTGCTCCCATCACTGAGCGCCTGCTAAGCGGCGCGACCTACCTTGCCGAACTGCGCCCGGCAACGTCGCTATTCCTCAAATTCGAGGGCATTGACTATGATGGCGATGATGCCGCCGGGCACAAACTTGATACCTTTATCCGCTGGGTGCAGGAAATCCTCTACCGTTATGGCGGGACCATGCGCCAGCTGACTATCGGTGATAAGGGCAGTAACCTCCTCGCGGTTTTCGGCGCACCGGTGGCGCATGATGATGACAACGCCCGAGCCATTGCCGCGGCGCTGGAGCTGCGCACACCTTCTGCCGAGCTACCTTACATCACACCGCCTCAAATTGGCGTGAGCCAGGGGTTGGTATGGGCTGGAGCATGCGGCGGGCGCTTGCGCTGTATCTACACCGTGATGGGCGATGAAGTCAACATGGCAGCTCGGCTCATGGGGAAGGCGGCGCCTGGGCAGATTCTGGTCAACCAGAGCGTGGCTGATGACACCGTGCGCAGTTATGAGGTCGAATCCCTCGGTCCGATGCAGCTGAAGGGGCGCGCTGAACCGTTAGCCGTCTCGGCAATCACCGGCAAAAGGCAAGCGCGATTGAGCGCGCTCTTCAACACGCCGTTGGTAGGGCGGGAGGACTTCCTCAGCAGTATGCACACTCTGCTGCACGCACCGGGTCAGATTCTGCGCCTGGAGGGATCTGCCGGGGTGGGCAAAAGCCACCTGGCAACAGTCTTCGCGGAACAGGTTGCTGCATCCGGTTGGCAAGTGGCGCTCGGACTATGTCAGAGCATCAGCCAGGGAGCGGCTTATACCCCCTGGCGGCAGCTATTCGCAATGGCGCTGGGGATAAGCAATACGATGACCCCCGAAGCCCAAGCGGCACAAGTCGTAGAACGGCTTACGAAGGTTAATTCAACCTGGGAAACCAGGCTCCCGCTGCTCAACGAGCTTCTGGACCTGCCGTTGCCCGAGAATGATATGACCGCAGCACTGGACCCCAAGTTGCGCCAACAAGCGCTCTTTGCATTGGTCGCCGAAATCCTGCAAACCTGGGCCAAACGGCAACCATTGCTGCTCATCCTGGAAGACGTACACTGGATGGATGAAGCCTCTGCCGCGTTGACGGTTGCTATCGCGCGCGCGCTCTATCACAGCCCAGCGGCACTGCTACTGGTGCAACGCCCGCCGCTGGAGGAGCAGCGCATCCTGCCAGAATTGGAGCCGCTCTCGAAACACCATCACCTGCTACTCGGCGATCTCTCACCGGAAGGCGTGGGGGCGCTGGTGCGCAATCGTTTGGGTGGCGATGTGGAACAGCTCGCGCTCGATCTGATTTTTGCCCAGGCGCAGGGAAATCCATTCTTCACCGAGGAACTGGTAGATGCGCTGTGCGAGGCAGGCTATCTGGTGCATAGGGAGGCTGAGGGTAAATGGCAGCTCTCCGAACCGGCTTTCGAAGCGCTGCTCGATGCGAATTGTATCAGCAAAATAGAGAGCAACTGGCAGATGGTGGAGAACCCGCCCCTGAGCGCCACAGCCTTCGATATCCCGGATTCCGTACACGGAACGGTATTGGCGCGCATGGATCGCCTGCCAGAGGCACACAAGCTCACCCTGAAGGTTGCCAGCGTCATCGGGCGTACATTCCAACTGGCTGCTCTGCAATCTGTACACCCCAGCTCGCCGCCGCGCGAGGGGTTGCGCGCGCAGATCGAGGCGATGGGGCAACGTGATTTCGTGCGGCTGGAAACCGCGCTGGAGGAAAATCCCGTCTACATATTCAAGCACAACACGACGCAAGAAGTGGCTTACGATACGTTGCTCTACGCGCAGCGGCAAGAGCTCCACGGCGCGGTAGGCGCGTGGTACGAGCAGACTTACGGCGAGGAACGCCCTCTGGAAGCGCTCACGCTCGACTCGCCCCTGGCGGCACATTATCCGGTGCTAGCACATCACTGGCGCAATGCCGGACAGCCTGAGCGTGAATGCGTTTACGCGGGACTGGCGGGGGAACAAGCCGCGAAGCAATATGCCAATGAAAGCGCGCTACGATATTTCAGCCGCGCGCTGGAGCTCACGCCAGAGATGCAGCCTGCCGCACGCTACAAACTACTCCTGGGACGTGAGGGCGTCAACGATTGGCTCAGTCGCCGCGACCAGCAAGCTGCCGATTTGGAAGCGCTCGTAGCGTTGAGCGACACGCTTGCCGACGAGGCCAGGCGCGCGACCGTGCAGCTCCGCTACGCCAACTACTATCGTTACATTGATGCGTATCCTGCTGCACTGGAAGCCGCACAACGCGCCATCGCCGCAGCTCAGGTCGCTGCAGATCCTCTCACCGAGACCCGCGCCACCCACGAGATGGGACGCATTGCACTGATGCAAGGCGACTATACCACCGCCAGAACACACTTGAGTCAGGCGCTCGATCTGGCGCGCACTCACCAAAATACACGCGACGAAGCCCGTAGCCTCTACGACCTGGGTAGCGTCTACTACCAGCAACAACAATACACAGAAGCCCAGCAACACTACCATCAGGCCCAGGAGCGGTATCATATCAGTAGCTATCGCCCCGGTGAGATCCAATGCCTGATCATGTTCGGGGCGCTCTACTACCAACATGGTGAGTACACTGCGGCACAGACAAGCTACACCGAGGCCTTGGCGCTCAGCCGGGCCATCGGGTGGCGTTATGCCGAAACTTACCTCCTTGGCTCGTTGGGTAACAGCACTTTCGATCTGGGTGATTATATCGTGGCCCAGAGCTACCACGAAAGCGCCCATATGGTCGCGCAGTCAATCAACTACCAGTATCAGGAAGCAGTCAGCCTGGATACCCTCAGCTTGATCCACCATCTTCAAGAAGATCACGCGCGCGCCCGTGACTACGCCGAGCGCGCCCTGGTGCTTAACCAACAGATTGGTGACAGACGCAGCGAGGGTTACAGTACCAATCATCTGGGATTAGCACTCACCGGACTGGGGGATTTTGTTGCGGCTCAGACTGCCTTTGAGGAAGCGTTGGCCATCCGGCGGGAATTGGAGCAAATTGCACTGACGATGGATGATCTCGCCGGACTGGCGCGGGTCGCCCTGGCGCGCAGCAACCAAGCAGGGGCTTATGCTCAGGTCCAAGAGATTCTCTCCTGGTTGGCAGAGAATAGCCCCGATGGAATCGAATTCCCGGTATGGGTGTATTTGACTTGTTACAAGGTGCTTAGCGCCAACGGCACTGACCCGGAAACGCAAGCCCGCGCCCGTGATGTACTGGAAACTGGCTATCAGTTGTTGCAGAAGCGGGCGAGACAGATTCAGGATGAGGTCATCCGCCGCCAGTTCCTGGAGCAGGTACCCTTCAACCGGGCTTTGCTGGCGGTCTGGGGACTGCATAGACATGACTTTCCATCCCAGGTGTAAAGGCATGCACAGAGAATGAGGTTTTTTGAAATATGCGTCAGGCGAGCGATGCTCGCCTGACGTACATTTTCCTTCTGATCTGCAATTACGGATTCTATGGGTTGATATTCCTCAACACCAAAGGGAGAAACACGCGATACTCTGGAGATCCCCCTAATGGGACGTACCAGGCGCGAGAGTTCTTCCATTCCGCCGTTTGCGGGTAGAGATGCCCACCTACCGTGAAACGCACCACGCGCCCGTCTGCGCCGCAACCATCACCCGTATCGGAAACCGCCATGGCCCGATAGGCCAAACCCCCAGCCCAGGCAACTACGGTGCCGCGACCACACGTAACACCGTTGATGGTAGTCGTGACGGGCAATCCAGCCTGGGGCGTAAAACCCCCAATTGGCGTGACCAGCCCATAGAAGGTGGCAGGCGGCAACGCAGCAGCCTGCGCGCTCTGGGGATTCAACTCCCCTGGCGCGGACACTTTGAGGAAGAGGGTGATGCTGTCGGTTGCGTGAATCCAATAGCCCCGCGGTGACTCCAGATATGTGAGATCATTCACCAGGCTTGCATACTCTGGATGCTCTGTTGTGACAGCGACATCATAAATACGCCATTGCGCCGTAGTCAGTGGATCGTAGGTCGCTATCTGTGTGTAATGCCCGGCAATCGAAGCCAGCGCGTCCGCCACCGTGCGGCGCGGCAGGTTGAGGTAACCAAAAAGGTTCCAACCAGGACCGTAGAGCGGCACATCGAGCGTGGAGAGCAGCGCATAGGTGCCCTCGCCGTTGCCAGGCATCTGTGCCGTCGCCTGATTATGGTCCGTATCCAGCGTCGTAGGCAAGCGCTGCCACCCGCTGCTGCCTTCCGGTTGGAAGTGCAGATGGATAGTATGTTCATAACCTTCCGGCACATCGCGCTGGTGATAGTTGAACATGAGCGCGCGCGGCGTATCCACACTGGAGACAAAGCGATAGCCCTTCCCCACCGGCGTCAACCAGGATGGGAGATTGGGCAATTCGCTGAGCGCCTGTAGCGATGTTGTCCCCGCTTCGGCGAAGAGGTTATCGGTATTGAAGATTGTCACCTGCCCATCGCCCGAAGCCACCGGCGCCCCCAACTGCCGGGAATTGGCTCCCCAGGCCCGGTAGTTACCACCGCCCACGAAAGCACCCTGGTTCGGACCCCAAGGTGGGCTGAGGAAAATCTGCGTCAACGCCTCACGCTGACCCTCTTGACCCGGCACCCACACGCGCACGAAACCCTCAAACGAGGGGTTGTCCAGGACCATCTGCCGGGTGTAAACGAGTGGGTTTCCCGGTTTGGCCGTCATCGCGGTCCAGGGAGCATTTGTCGCGCCTCCATCAGCTGCACCGTAGGCAGGGTAAATCTGCACGTTGAGACCGCTCACCGAGGTCTTCAACGTGACCGTAATTGCCCAAGTTTGTGAGGTAACCGCATTGACGACGATGAGCGGTTGCCAATCGCTCACCGTGGCTACCGACACTGAACGTTGCCCGGCTTGCAGTGCAGGAATGCAACCCATCGTCGCTGCGTTGGTTGCCTCGTTGTAAGGGCCAAAGACGCAGAGCCGGTCACCCGGCGTAGCCCCACGCACTTTCACGCGGTCGCCGCCGCCCACCGTTGCCCCCAACGCGACCACGCTGTCATCGGTGAGCGCAGTCGTTCCCTGCGTTTGGAAGAGATAGCCCTGCGCCCGTGGCACGGCAAGCAGTTCGCCCGTCGCTTTGCGGAGATCGAAGAAGGCTGGAGGCAAAGTTATCGCGGGTGTGAGCGGCGCCTGCACACGCACCCGGGTAACTTCCAAGGGCAACAGGCTCGGGCCAGTGTTAAGTGCTCCAGGCTGCACCAGATCCCCGTAGAAAGTACGCACTGTTTCCCAGTCCGTGCGGTCGAGAAGGTGGGCTGCCACTGTATCCAGGCATTCTCCTACCCATCCCGTCCGCGTGAGGAACTCGCTGTAAGCATCATCGTAAGTGCTGGTCATGAAACTGCCGCGACAATCGGTGGAGATAGGCAAACCATCCTGCACGCCGATGTAGTTATCCGGCAGATAGAGCAGGTAGTGCGAGAGTTCGTGGGCAAAAGCCCGCTGCCAATCAGCGCTCAGCTCTGCCAGGCTTTGCCCAAAGGGGTCCCAGTTCGGCCCCATGCGAATTTGCCCCGGGCCATAGGCGTTGGTGATGGCGCCACTCACTCCCAAATCGTCGCGCAGTTCGTCCGTTACGCCGCCCATGCTGGCGCGGGGACGAATGCCGTTCTGCGCGTACATCACTACATCCGAGGAAAGCCACTGCGCTCGCTCCTGGTGCACGCGGATTTCACCAATCGCAATCTGCCCATCGCTCACATCGTACAGCACTTCTGACGCGCGTTTGATAGCCTCATCGAGATCAGCCAGAAAAGTGCCATCGTTGCGCGCATCCCATTCCAGGCTGAGGTCAAGGTTAAAGAGCAGCAGAGGGTGATTCGACGCCACATTCAGCGTCTGAACACCCAAAGCAGTCACCGTATGTGCAGACAGTCCCGAAGCTGTGGGCACGCCGCTGGAATAGTAGAGCGTATAGGTGTTGGTCGCACTGATGGGAGCGATAGCCACAAGCCGGTCCCCTAGATGCAGTTCGCCCCGCCCCTGAAGATAGCCCTGGGCATCCGTGAAGTAGGACTGTCCAGCACTGTTGGCATAGGGAGCTGCCCGCAGCGCTTCGCTCTGGAAGTGGAAAACCTGCGCCCCCACCATCGGCTGAGCGCCCTGCATGACGCGAATCTGGTTTCCACGCACCCGGAAAGGATAAGTGGCGGCAGCAGCGTAGGGCCACTGATAGGGTCCGGGGAGGCCGTTCTCAACAGGAGCAAAATCGGGATAGGCGACAATACGGAAGACAACATTGTCGGAACGCCCAAAGAAGCCGCTGGCGTTCACATCCCAGGTGTAGATTTGTAACGTGCCCGTGGGCCAGGGGGAGGCTTCCAGGTCTTGGGTAATCACACCGCTCGCTGCCACAGCAGGATACCATTTGCCGCCGCCATCAGGTGAGAAGAAGGCGCGAACGTATCCCACCGGATCACTCTCGCCATCATAAAGGTAGTAAGCAATGTCAATATCGCCGGAGAGGATTTCTGCGGAAGTGTAAAACGCACCTTCGGCAGTTAAACCCGGATAGCCCATGCGGATGGTTGGTGGGGTATTCACCAACCACTTGGGCCAGCGGATGTTGTTGAGATAGACCGCGTTCTGTTCATCCATATTGCCCGCGACGATGTCGGGCAAACCATCATCATCCATGTCGCCGATAGCCACGCTGAGCGTGTTCTCAATAGCTTCGCCAAAGGTTGCTGCAGGCGTTGTCCAATTGAATAGACCCACGCCATCGTTGAGGTAGACGGCATTCTGTTCGCCATTGTTGCCCACCACAATATCCAAATCGCTATCAGCATCGAGATCGGCAACCGCTACGGCATACGTCCAATCCGCACCAGGACCAAAAGGCCGGTTGATCGGGAAACCTGCAGCGCCGTCATTGAAGTAGACGGAATTCTGCTGTCCCTCATTGCCCACAACAACATCCAAAGCACCATCAGCATTGAGGTCACCCACAGTGACACTACGGGTCCAATCGTCCTCCGGACCAAAGGGTAAACGTGTCGCGAAGTTGCCGTTGCCATCGTTAAGATAGATGGCATTTTGTTCATTGTAGTTACCTGCAACAATATCGAGGTCGCCATCGTTATCGAGGTCGCCCAGTGCAATGCCGAAGGTCCATTCATCGCCGATGCCAAACGGTCGCGCGGCGGCGAAAGCGCCTGCGCCGGCATTCAGGTAAATCCGGTTAAAACCGCTCTGATAGCCTGCAACTACATCGAGATCATTGTCGCCGTCCAAATCCCCTACCGCGATGGCCTGAGTTGTATCGCCCGCTGCACCAAAGGTGGCGCCAGACGAGAAATCTCCGCTGCCATCATTGTGGTAGACACGCCCAATGACACCGAGGTTTCCCACAATGAGGTCCAGATCGTAATCGCCATCCATATCGCCCAAGGCGACGGTAGAGATCAATCCTGCTCCTGCGGTGAAACCGGTGGAGAATTCCCCCATGCCATCGCCCTCATATACCGTCAGACCGTTACCGGCATCCCCTAGCACCAAATCGAGATAGCCATCGCCGGTAAGGTCGCCGGCGGCGATGCTGCGCGTGACGTCAGTATCGGCGCCAAAGGGAAGCACCGTCGGGAAACCGCCACCACCGTCGTTGAGGTAGACCATGTTCTGCTCGACGCTGGTCCCCACGGCGATGTCCAAGGCCCCGTCGCCATCAAAGTCGCCGGCTGAGATTGCCTGTGCACTATCTGACCCCGGACCGAATGGTCGAGACGATGGAAAATCGCCGGTTCCAGTATTGAAATAGACCTGGTTAAGCTCCAGGTTGTTGCCGACCACGATATCCACATCACCATCACCGTCCATATCCGCAGCTGTCACACTGGTCGTTTGAGCGGGCGTGATGTTCAGCGTAGCACCAAGCGCAAACGCTCCCGCGCCATCATTAAGATAAACCTCTGTCGCAGCGCCATTGTTGCCCACGACGATATCCATGCTCTGATCGCCGTCAAAGTCAGCAACTGCCAGACTGGCATCCTGACCATCGCCGAAAGTGTCGAGAAAATCGAAAGCGCCTGCCTGGTCATTGATGTAAAGCCGGTTGGGACCATTGGCGCTGCCGATGATGATATCCAGCCAACCATCATCATCCAAATCCGCCAGAGCCACGCTGGAAGTCGCATTTGCCGTAAGTGACGCTGCCAATGTGAACGCATTGCCCGCGTTGTTGTGGAAGACCAGATCCGCGCCTACAGCAGTGCCGCAGACCAGATCAAAGTAACCATCACCATCCACATCTCCCATCGCCACGCTAGTCATTCCATAGGCTGCACTGCCGAAGGATACCTCTGCCGTGAAATCGCCCGTACCATCGTTCAGGTAAACCACGCCGGTGTCGCCGGCGCGAATCACGACCAGATCCAGTGCACCATCGGCATCACTATCACCCACCGCAAGAGCTAGCACATCATCCTCAGGATCGCCAACCGCCAATTCAGCCGGGAAATCGCCCCGACCATTGTTGAGATAGAGGGAACTACCATCCTCGTTACCCGCAACGATGTCCATGTCCCCATCGCCGTCCATATCGCCGACAGCGATGGCTGAGGTAAGGCTATCGCCAGGGCCGAAGGGGAGTGGTTTGATAAAACCCGGCGTCCCCGCCAGAACTCCAGGAAGGGCGATAAGGAAAAAAGTTACCAGAATCATAACGCCAGCCAACATCGCTGCCAACGCCAATCGGCGCACACCATGCGATCCCGGAAAAATCTCAGCTGCTTTCATATCTGTGTTTCCTCCTTGAAATCCAATACCGTACCAATTAGTCGCTATCCGAAAATACTCGCGGCACGGTTGAGTGCGTATCTGAATACTTGGTATTGAGCCGCTCAAGCAGCTTTTATAGGAGTATTTTGTGGTGAGGTTTCGCCCCACCACAAAAACACCGCATTGCCAGGTCACAAGCAAAGCGCATTAATTGAGCTCGGGCCACTCAAGGAACAGCGTTTCCAGTAAGAGCCGGGTATTCGCGTTGCGCAGCAGATCAGCTTGCGTTGTGGCAAGTGTGCGCAACATGCGGGTCGTAGAGGTCACATCTAGCCGGGCGGCAAGTGCCTCGAGAGCTGCGCGCTGCTCCAGGAACATCAAATCCTGGGGAGTCGCTTGTTGGAGCAACAGCACATCGCGCCAGCCTAAACGCCAATATTCAAGCAGCTGCGGCAAATCCGCCGAATTTTGAGCCAGTGTCTGCGCAAGTTCAAAACGTGCGGGCAAATCCATCTTCAGCAATGCCAGCAGTTTTTCGAGCGTGGCTTCCATGGCTTGCAGGTGTGTTGGGTCCGTGAGCGCGCGCACCGCCCAGCCCATCCGCCCACCGGAAAGCCGGGCAATGCGCCATGCCTGCGCCTCCTCCACCCTCCAACGTTCCATCAAGGCTTTAGCAATGGTGGCATCGTCGAGAGGGCGCAACGGGAAATGCTGGCTTCGCGAGACAATGGTGGGGAGTAACGTATCGGCATCGGTCGCCAACAAAATCAGATAGGCATAGGCGGGAGGTTCTTCGAGTGTCTTCAGCAGTGCATTGCCGGCATTGGGATTCAGCAATTCCACATCAGCAATCACAGCAATCTTGTGCGCGCTCTCGTTAGGTGTCAACGAGAGAAACCTTTCCATCTCGCGGATTTGCTCAATCTTTACCCCACGGCCCTGCGTTTCTGGTTCAACCAACCGCAAGTCCGGATGGTTGCCGGAAGCAGTTCGCCGGCAGGCAGAACATGTCCCACAGGGACGCTGCAATGGCTCCACTGCCTCGCATAGCAGCGCCTGAGCCAGGGTCAAAGCCAGAGTGTGTTTTCCGACGCTCTCCGGTCCCGTAATAAGCAAAGACTGGGATAATGTTCCCTCAATCACAGCATTCTGAAGTTGCTGTACCAGCCAGTGATACCCTACAATTCCCCAGTTCTCCAAAGCCAACCTCCTCGAAAAGCATCGCTCCAGGCTGCAACAAAACACCGGGTAAACTACGCTTAGTAAGCCGGTGTGCCGGGTTGAGCCATCCGCAGCCAATCCAGGAAAATCAAGCCCACAATGCCTGCGCCCCACCCTCAACAAAATGCAACAATGTCTCCAGCAGCACGTCACGGTTCTCCAGGGTCACGTAGACCACCATCGTAACGGGTTCTGGCAGGCGCTCAAGCGCTTCAGCCAATAGTTCGGGGCGAATCACCAGTACAGACATACGGCAGCAATCTACCCTCAGCCACTCCAAAACCGGCAACCAGCCCCGCCCTAATCTGAATTCCAACGGGCCTAGTTCATCCACAACGAGCACATCTGTGGGCAAGGCGCCCTTCAGCGATTGAAGCCCGCGGTCCAGCGCCGCTCCATCCATACGAAAGCGCCCCAATTCCGCCCCGGCGCCATCATCAAAGGGGAGGGTCAGTGGATATTGTTCGCCGCTATGGAGTTCCATGACCTCAAGGTCGTGAGGACCGGTGTGAATGGTAAGCAGACCGGCAACGTCTATCGTATCTGCGCACAGACGGGCGACCAGTTTTTGACACAGGGTGCTCTTACCCACTTGGCGTGGACCACTAAGCAGAATGATACGCGGCGCTGGTTGAGGGTGATTAGACATCATGCACTCGATTGTATCAATAGAATGATGCGGAGTCCCAGCACGCCGGGTTTCCCAACAGCGTACTCCCGTACGCAACGGCATAGCGCTTCTATGCGGGGAAAAACACCGTGCAGGGAATTCCTGTTAAAAAAAAGGGTCGGATATAACTCCCGACCCTGAGTGGAGATGGCGGGAATCGAACCCGCGTCCGAAGAATTCTGCAACAAGCGTCTACGAGTGTAGCCGGTGTTTTCGTTCTCGTTCGGTGGGTCGCAACCGACCGCGCCGCATCCGAACCAGCCGATAGTCTTGACTCGCCTTATCGGCGTAAGGCGGGCTGCGCGCTGATTTTATTACACCTTACCCCAGCATATCAGCGAACTGCTGGAGGGGCGTGACCGGATCCCCGGTCAGGTCGTGGGGTCAATCACCCGCTGCTTACGCAGCGACGGCGACCGGCGCCCAGCGGTTTGCCATAGGAGTGGCATTTGTTTTTTGCTCCTGGGTTTACGGGAACGGAGCCTCCCCGACTCGCAGCCTGCGACAAACCTTCCCCGTCGAAACCTATCATCCCCACGTTTATTATACCACAAAATGCATGGCAGATGGTAACTGTTCAGCGTTCCCGGGTGCGTTTCAAAACGAGGGTGAAACTCTCCTGCGCCCCTACAGGGCGCAGGAGAGTATTGATTTTTGGCGGCGGGGCTTTGCCCCGCCGCCAAAAATCAATCAAAGAAACTGCAGGCAAGAGTTCGCCTTATACCCCATCATATTTACCGGCGTGGACATGGCTGCGAATGGCTAACACTTCACAGAACATGCGGTAGGCATCACGCAAAGGATGGATGCTGCCGCCCTTGCCATAATACCAGGGAATCCCGACCTCGATGATGGGGAAGCCCCAACGGCGAGCGATTGCCAGCACCTCAACATCGAAAGCAAAGCCATCAACGTGTTGAACTGCAAAGATGCGCTGCCCGACCTCGCGTCTAAAGGCCTTGAAGCCGCACTGCGTATCTTGAATCCCCGGCACCGCCAGGACCCGCACCATGAAATTGAAGACTCGCCCCATGAGATGCCGGTAAAAAGGCTCGTTGAAACGCTGCGCACCAGGAGCCTCGCGGGAACCGATCGCGATATCATAATCTCCACCCAGGCGCTCCGGGAAAAAGCGAGGCAACTCCTCAATGGGCATGGCGAGGTCCGCATCACAGATGAAGACATAGCGTCCATCCGCCTCGAACATCCCCTTGCGAACAGCCGCGCCTTTCCCCTGAATGGGCTGATCCACCACGCGCAGGCAAGGATGCCCGACAGCGATTGCTAGAGCGATGTCACCGGTCTCGTCACGGCTGTTGTTATTGACAACGAGTACGTTCAGAGATACAGGCGCCGCTTCCACAAAGTCAATCACACGCCGCAAGGTCTCTGGTAGCCGGTGCGCCTCATTATAAGCGGGAATCACGATGGTCATCAGTGGGTTTTCACCCATTTTATGCTCCAAAAGTTCCTCCAGTATCAGCTCGTTCACGCATAACCAGGCGCTTACAAAGGGATCCAGTTCACAATCTGGCGCTCGCGATAGTGCGCCAGACGGAAAAAGCCCGCTTCTTTCGCCAGCAACCGGGCCTGCTCGAAATGCTGCCCCACACGCCGCGACTGGTGCGCATCAGAACCAAAAACCAGGATTTCGCCGCCCAGAGCGCGATACCGGCGCAACACATATAGTTCAGGGCAAGGCTCATCAAGCCCGCGAGACCAGGGCGAGGTGTTAATCTCCAGGCCTTTACCGCGCGCGATGACCGATTCGAGGATAGCATCCACAATTGCGGCATAGTTCTCGATGGGAAGCGTCTGTTGCAGTTGCGCCCACGAGTCACGTCGCACCAAGTCAAAATGCGCCAAAACGTCAAATTCGCCATCACGCGCCAGGAGGAGCATTTCCCGGAAGTAGCGGTCGTAAGCCACCTCGATACCGTCTTCAAAAGCGACGGGCAACCAGCCTGGAATATCATCAGCCCAATGGGTCGAGCCGAGGACGTAATCCCAAGGCCAAACCTCCAAAGTAGTACGCACCTGCTCAGGAAAACAGTGTGGGTTGCCGATCTCGATACCGGCAAGCACCTCAAGCGTGCCCTGCCACTGTGCCTGAAGCGGTCGCAGCTCTGCAAAATAGGCTTCGAAATTCAGGAAACCCGTTGCATCATCTTCCGGAATCCACTCCAGGTGATCGGTGAAAGCGAATCCCTGCAAACCGGCTCGATGCGCGGCTTTAGCCATGGAGGCCATCGTCGAATGGGCATCGCAAGAGTGGTGAGAGTGAACGTGATAATCAAACATAGCCTTTATTGTCGTTTGGTCCAGTTTTCCAAATCCAGATAAGCCTCTTCCAACTCCGGAAGGTGTTGCACCCGCGATAGTTTGATACCCAATTGCCCCATCGGCATTGCCAATAGATTGTACAAACGCTCGGAAGCAATGAGCATACGCTTGGGGCGCCCCTCCCACTGCTCAAAAAGCGCAAGCAACGCAGGCAATACCTGGGGCCATAAATCTTCCAGAGATGGATAAGCCAACAGCAGTTTTGCGTCCAGCACAATACCCTGATGAGAATCAACCACTAACAGTGTATAGGGCAGATATGGCGGCAAGTCCCCCTCTTCAACCGGCATGGCTAACAGTGCCAAATGTACCTGCATCTCATCGTTTTTCAAGGGCAGTTTACGCCGCAGGTCAGCAAAGTCTTCCACAGATAGCGGATTAGCACTGGCAATAGCCGGATATTGAAGGGAGAATACCTGTTGTTTGAAGACCCACTCTCCACCTTCAAGTTCACGTAGTATCAAGGGCAAGGTAGTGGGAAGCGTGGCAATCTCTATCAGTGGAGAAATCGAGACTTCACCGCGCTGCTGTGCCTGAGCTACGATCAGAGATTGCTCTAGCAGTGTCGTTAGAAAACGCACCTGAGGTCCAGTGATATGCCAGGGAAGCCGGACAGGGCTAAAGACGCGAAAGAGAGGCCAGAGTTTGCGCCCGCGAATCCGCACTTTGATATCCTGTACAATCTGCCAATCCAACTCAGTGATCCTCTCCCGCTGTTCGAAGGAAGCCTGCAATTGTGGCGTCTCAAACAACATCATGCCATGCTCGTGTTCCTCCAAGAAGGAGCTGGCATACTTCATCCCCCGCAGGGCTGTGAGATAAGTTCCCAGGCCCGCCTCGCCGAGGTAGGCGATCAAAGCATAATGCTCACCGATTTCACCGGTAATGGAGCAAAAACCAACCTCACCGGTTTCCGGATTTTGCACAGCAAATAACTGGTCCTCTGACATCCAATCCCAGGGCGCTGCAGCCTTAAAAGCCTCAGCTGCGTGGAAAAGACGCCGCCACTCCTCTACAGTACCTTGAGGCTCGGGCCAATCATACGTGGACATTACAGACCTCCTTCATGCAGATTGCACGGTAGCGAATATCGCTCACCCCGAAGAGAGAGCACCTAGAGGACCTGCTCGGGCGCTTTGCAGAACAAGTCTCCGGGAGCTTGTGGTGGCGTTAGAAAGCGGAGCACACCGGCTTCCAATCCAATGATTGCGGGGGTCTCACCAAAGGGGTCGCCATCCAGATGTACGGCCACACAGGGAGCGGTCTCCAGCTGTATCCGGCGTGCCAGCACCTGAATTACAGCAGGGTCATTGAGGTGCCGTTGACCAAACAACATGTGCAAAAAATGGCGCACCACATAACCAAGACCCAGACCCTTGAAGACAAAGATATCCAGCATCCCATCATCCATGTAGGCATGGCGGGCAATGGTAAAGAAAGCCGCGTAGAGCTGAATATTGCTGGCGACAATGAGCAACGCCCGGGTATTGAAAGCCCGTCCTTCGACGGAAACCCGCGTACGGAAACCCTTGAACCAGGAAGCCACTGAGAAAGCGGCAATGATGTAAGGCAAAGTGCGCAACCGCTTGGCATAGCGGGTACGCGGTTCCAGTTGTGCGGCAATCTCAGCGTCCAGGCCTGCGCCAGCCCAACACACAAAATACCGCCCGTTGATGACGCCCGCATCCACGCGCTGCACACGACTTCTCAGCAAGCTATCGGCAACCTCACTAACCTGGTAGGGTGGGACGGGGGAGAGAATCGGCATGTGCATCTGATGCGCCAGGATATTCCCGGTGCCCACAGGCACAATGCCCAAAATGGTGTTCGATCCAACCAGGCCATTGGCAGCCTCATTGATTGTGCCATCACCGCCGGCAACCAATACGAGGTCTAAGCCATCACGGGCAGCCTGACGAGACAGCCACATGGCATCCCCAGACTTGTGGGTTTCGACCAATTCAAGTTGCCAGCCATTGGCGCCCAAATCTTCCGCCAGGCGCTTGAGGACGCGAGTCATATCCCAGGGACCCGCAGTGGGATTATAGATCAACAACGTTCGGAAAGCCATAGGCAAATGAGACTCGCTCTATTCTTCCTGATTTGCTTCGAGACTTGATGTAGCACAGAATCAAGTGGGAGTATAACACAAGACATGGGAGCAACAACTTACGCCACACGGGCAACTGCTCAGAATTCCACCGTGAGGTAGGAATCTCAGATAAGGTCCGCCAGAAAGGTGGGTTTGCTGTGCTGCGCACGGCAAACCCGCCTTCAAAACACCTCAGTGGCAGCTTGCCGTGGCAAGCGGGAGAGCGCCATCAGAAACGTGCCACCCTATAATGCCGGAAAGATCAGACTCATCCCCCAGGCAACAGCAAAACCCAGGGTACTCAGCACCAACACCCACCAATCCGCACGCCGCATACGCAGCTCGCGCCAGGTGGTACGGTGTTCGGTGTAACCAAGCCCACGCGCTGCCAGCGCTAAGGTGAGCTGCTCGCTCAAGCGCAGTGCACCAATGATGATGGCAATCAGCACAGGCTGGTATTCCTGCGCCCGGCGGAGCAGGTTGCCCTCTGCCACCCAACCGCGCGAGGCTTGCGCCTCACGCACGGTAGCTGTAAGATTGCCTATGGCAGGCAAAAAACGCAGCGTCAGACTGAGAGTCAACCCCCAGTTATAGGGCAAGCCCAACCGCACAAAGGCGCGCACCAGAGCACGTTGGTCTGTAGTGAACAACAACCCGCCAGTCAGAAAAGCCATTACCAGCACCCGCAGCGCCAACAACATCGCATTGGATATCCCGCCCAAACTGAGGGTCAACGGCCCAATTTGCGCCACGATACTGCCGGAGGGTGAGAAAAGAGGCTGCAAAATCAGCATCAGGAACACCAACAGGCGCATTTGTTGCCATAGCCATCCCAAGGTGCGCCAGCGAACACCCGCAAAACGCAACGTGAGCAACAAGACCGCCACAGATAACGCTTGCGTAAGTGGGTGCGTCCACCGGAAAGCCAGGATCAAGCCCAGCAACATCATCCAGAGTTTCACCCTGGGGTCGCAGCGATGCAACCAGGACCGTCCGGGCACATAGAGATCGAGGGCAAAGCTCACGCTATCTCCCCCCACGGCAGATGTGGCAGAATCTCAGGCGGTGTACCATCTGCAGTAATTCGGCCCTCGTGCAACACGATGACACGATCTGCCAACCGGGCTAAGGCCATCTCATGCGTGACGAGGACCAGGGTGGTGCCAGCAGCACGGCGCTCAGCCAACCAGGCAAGCAACTGCTGTCGCCCGCGCCCATCGAGACCAGCAGTGGGTTCATCGAGAATGAGAATAGGAGGGTCAAGTGCAGCCAATGTCGCCAGAGTCACCGCCCGCTGCCGTCCGTAACCCAGAATTGCCGGAGGTGATGCGGCGACATCATGCAGGCCGAAAAGCGCCAACGCGCTTTCGACACGGGCATCAACATCAGGAAGCCGCAGGCGGCGTGGTCCGTAGGTGAGTTCTTCGCGAACTGCCGCAGCAAAGAGCTGCTGTTCCGGGCGCTGAAAGAGAAAACCCACTTCGCGCGCCAGCTGCCCGGTTGAGCGCAACGCTGTATCCTGTCCCATAACATGGACGGTCCCCATGGTGGGACGCAACAAACCGTTGAAATGGCGTGCCAATGTTGTTTTCCCGGAGCCATTAGTGCCTATCAGAGCGACGTATTCCCCACGAGAGACTGTCAGATTGATACCATGAAGCACCGCCAGGCCATTAGGGTAGCGGAAGCGGAGATTCCGAGCCTCCAGAGCAGGGGGTGAAGTAATGACACTCCGGGTATCGCGCAGCCTATCCCAGGCTTCTGCCGGGCAAAGGATTCCCGCAGCCTCCAAACGCTCCCTGTGAGCGACAAGGTCAGCCGCAGAAGCCGGAGCGGCAAGAACGCCGCCCTCCAGCAAGGCAACCTTGTGTGAGTGAGCCACTTCGCTGAAATCCGGCGTGGTAAACAACAGTGTAGAGCCTTCCTGGCGCAACAATTCGAGGGCGGCGAGCACTTCAGTCTGTCCCACCGGGTCTAAACCCTGGAGCGGCTCATCAAGCAATAATACTTGGGGACGCATCGCCCACAACGCTGCCAAGGCCAGGCGCTTCTGTTGCCCTCCAGAAAGCTGCCAGGGGGCGCGATGCCGTTGATCGAGCAAGCCAAAGCGGCGCAAGGCCAACATCACCTGAGCGCCGATGACTTCTGGCGGCACCTCAAGTGCTTCCAGCCCCCAAGCGACCTCATCTTCAGCCGTGGTATTGAAGAGCTGTACCGCAGCATCCTGGAAGAGCAGACCCACCAGGCGCGGTGACGGCGCGGACGCAAGAATATCGTGACCGGCGAGGCGCAAACTGCCCTGTAGCTGCCCATCAGTGTGGCGGGGCGCCAATCCGGCGAGCACATGGCACAGAGTGCTCTTGCCACCACCGCTGCTGCCCGCGACCGTTAAGGCTGTTCCGGATTCAACTTGCAGATCGAGATGCTGAAAGACGGTCTGAGAAACGGTCGCGCCATCATAAGATGGGTAGCTAAAACTCAGATCCTGGGCTAAGATTGCAGGCGCAGCTGCAGACATCAAAGCCTTTCCCGCTCATGATAGCGCGTGATAGGAGGATAGGCGCGCTTCACAGCCAAATAGAGTGAGACGCCAAGAACGGCGCCGACGACACTCTGCAGGGTATTAGGCAGCGTTTCAGTGAGCGCCGCGGCGATACCCAAAAGGAAAATCTCAGCGACAAAGTAACCGGCAACCACAATAGCACTGCCACAGACAACGGCTAACACCACTATGCCCGTTGTCATCCGGCGCCGGACAAGCCATCCCATCAGCCAACCCTGAAGACCATGGACCAAAAATGAAATGAGCGCAAACTGTGGATAACCTCCATAGAGGTCAGCGAGGCCCGTGCCCAATGCGCCAGCCACACCACCCACCCACGGACCGAAAGCAAATGCACTAAAGGCGATCGCGGCATCGCCCAAATGCAGGTAGCCCCCCGCGGCTGTAGGCAGGCGCACCGCCACAGTCAACACAAAAACCAACGCAGCCATCAAAGCAGTCAGTGTCAGGCGTCGAATTGTCATGACCTATCCTTTCATTCACACTTGAATTGCTATGGGTATGGCACCGATGATGGGCGCGCCGGGTACAGAGTGCCAGGAGCTGCACAAGAACCATGTGCAAAAGTCGGGATTCGGTGCTTTCCAATCATCTGTGGGATACCCTATTGCCAAGCATCATAGCATAGCTAAGGTTTCTTGCAAGAAGAATGGGGGATACGACAAATTAACAGGGAAAACTAGAAGAGGGTCCGCAAACAGACTAAGAGGGTCTTTTCTATGTTTAGGGCGCGCAACGCGTCCAAAAACACTTCTCAGGAAAACACATGCGAACCGGGGGCTGTCCCATAGCCCCCGGTTCTACAGAAGGAGGAGAATCTGACTTAACGCTGGTTTGTGTCTAAGCCCCTGTTGTGTCTATACTATACCGCACATGCAGAAATGCTGCTTGACGGAAATCTTACGCTTTTCTTACGACTTCACGCTAACGATGGTCATTGGAAACCCAATGCCCCCTGTCTACCATTACAGGGGGAATCAGGTTAGCAGCGCTCACAACTGCTGCACGCGTTTCCGTAACTGCCCACAACCGGCACTGATATCGCCGCCACGGCGCAATCGCACAGTGTGTGCGATGTGCTGGCGCTCCAATACCTCCGTGAAAGCCGCAATGCGTTCTTGAGACGAAGGGCGTCCAGCGAAATCCGCAGTCGGGTTGAGAGGAATGAAATTGACATGCGCCAGCAAACCGCGCAGCCGGGCTGCAAGGGCTTCGGCTTGTTCCAGAGTGTCATTGACTTCGTGAATCAGCACCCACTCAAAAGTCACGCGGCGGTTGGTCGCCTGTAGATAAGCATGCACGGCGTTGAAGAGCGCATCCAGGGGGTATTTGCGGTTCACCGGCATGAGCTGTTGTCGCAGCGCATCAGTAGCGGCATGCAGGGAGATTGCCAGGTTGACCTGCAAAGACTCCTCTGCAAGGCGGCGAATCCCCGGCACGATGCCGGCGGTGCTGAGCGTGATACGCCGCTGTCCCATACCCCAGCCCTGTGGATGAACCAGTAGACGGATAGCAGCCAGAGTGGCATCATAATTCAACAGCGGTTCACCCATCCCCATCAACACGATATTGGAAAGGCTCTCCCCACGGGTTGAGAGCTCCCGTTGCAGGTGCAGCGCCTGCGCAATGATCTCACCGCTGCTCAGCTGCCGGACAAAGCCCATCTGCCCGGTAGCGCAGAAGGCACAACCCATGGCGCAACCCACCTGCGTGGAGAGGCACGCACTATGGCGCTCAATGTAGTTCATCAGCACCACCTCGACCTGCTCGCCATCGGCCAGAGCCAGCAGGTCTTTACGGGTCTCGCCATCGAGAGACTCTTGCCGCGAAAGAACGTGAGGGACCGCCAGCGTGGTATTCGCAGCCAGTTGCTGACGCAAGGCTTTGGGAAGAGAACTCATCGCGTCAAAATCGGTGACCAAGCGCCGGTAGAGCCACTCCCAGATTTGCCGGGCACGGTAAGAAGGCTGTCCCCAGGCAACCAGTTGCGCTTCCAGTTCTGGGAGGTCCAAATCATAAAGGTTCGGTTTTTCCATACCCACCATCATCTCCTGAACGAGGGTTATAGAGTCATTGCAGGTGTTCAGCGTTCTCCCGTTTGCTAGAACGAAGAGCGACTAAAGCTGCAATTTTCGGAAGTGTTTTTCTGCCACACACTGCTCCTGGCTATCAGCCCTCCAGGCGTGCGCGCCACGCTACCGCCAGCGCCTTCAGATCATCATAAATCAAGTCGGGGTGAATGGGCGAGCGATGCACATCCTCAAGGCTATTGATGCCCGAAAGCACCATCGCCGTGGGCATCCCGAGCTGCAGCCCTCCCAGAATATCGGTATCCAGCCGGTCACCAATCACCAGGGTGGTTTCGGGGCTGGCGTGCATTCTGAGCATGGCTTGCTCATAGAGTACCGGCGCGGGTTTGCCGATAACAAACGGCGCCACATCCGTGGCGGCTTCAAGCAACGCTAACTGCGCCCCCGCTCCTGGAACAAGCCCCTTTTCCAAAGGAAAAGAGCGATCAGGATTGGTGCCGATGAAGCGCGCTCCCTGGCGAATCAACAAAGTGGCTTTTGCCATATCCTTCCAAGTGAAAGTAGGATTCCAACCCACAACCACATAATCGGCAGTGTCCCCATCAGTGAGAATGAATCCATGGCGAGCAAGCACTTCGCGCAGCCCCGGTCCACCCACCACGTAGACAGTTGCACAGGGGGGAGCATGTTGGGCGAGATAATCACCGGTAGCCTCGGCAGAATTCAGCACATGCTCGGGGGTGGTAGAAATGCCCAGGTGCGCCAGTTTTTCAACATAGTGGGCCACGGACTGATTGGCATTGTTAGTCACCAGCATATAATCCAATCCACGCTCCTCCAACAAAGCAAAGAAATCCCGCAAGCCGGGCAAGGGATTGGAGCCGCGCCAGAGAACGCCGTCCATATCGGAAATCACGGCGCGAATTGAGGGTAGGAGTGCCGCTGAATCCTGGCGCGCGGATTGCAACTGCTTGTACGCATCAGGGGTGTCGGCATCGGCAAGCAGGAGAGGGTCCGTCACAGGATAGGGCAGGATCTTTTCAGCATGGGCCTTGAAAAGGGCCCGTCCACCCACATCTGCCGCCAATTGCGCCAGTTCAGGGAATAAGAGCTGGTCAAAAAGCACCGGGCTACCCAGGCGCCCTTCCCAGGTAGGGGCCACAATTCCAGGGTGTGGCGCAGTGTCGCGCCACTGGCTTACCAGAGATCGAAGAAGATGGGGTGTAACAAAGGGTTGATCCACTTGTAGGAAGACGGCAGCAGGGCTATGCATCAGAGCTGACACGCTCAGCGCCACACTTGAGCCAAGCCCTTCGGTCCAGCGATAGTTACGCAAGATGCTCACAGGTCTCTCGGCAAGCGCCGGAGCAATGCGCTCGGCCTCAGCGCCGAGAATCACGATAATCGGACTGAGTCCGGCTGTCCAGGCAACATCAGCAAGATGCGCAACCAGAGGGCGACCCTCCCACTCCAACAACTGCTTGGGTTGCCCAAAACGAGAAGACCCCCCGGCAGCGAGCAATACGGCAGCGACAGCGTTGTCTGACATAGAAGGCTCCTTCTCAATCACGTCGCAGCGTCATGCGTAACCGGTAATACTCTCCCTTGAAAACGCTGTCGCTGTACATGACCAATTTGTGGTGGGAATCAAAAGTCCGGCGACGAGTCACCAGCACGGCTAAAGGAGGAGACGCCTGCAATAGCTCGCATTCTTCAGGACTGGCCAAAAGCGCGTGCACTGTCTGTGTGCCCTGTGAAAGACGCAGCCCATAATACTCTTCAAGCGTTTTGTACATAGATTCGATGTCCAAAGTGAGGAGGTCAGGGAAAAGCGCAAAGGGCAGATAAAACGTCTCGATGCAGATAGGGGCATCATAGGCCGACCGCAAATTCTGGATGAGGATAACTTGCTCACCCTGTAGCAGGTTGAGATTACGAGCTGCCATGAAATTCGCACTGATCACACGGCGCTGCAACACACGCGTGGTAAAAGGCAAACCATCTGCAGCCATTTGCTCCGGAAAATCATATAAGCGCAATTGGAAGTCATCAGAAGGCAAAGCCACATAATAACCACTACCTGGGCGGGAGTAAATGGACCCTTCATTGCTAAGCCACCGCAGCGCCCGCTGAACGGTCGTACGGCTGACGCCATGCTCAGCTGCCAGGTAACGTTCAGAGGGCAATTTCTGTCCGGGGGCAAGCGCACCAGACTTGATAGATTCACGTAAAATGAGATATAACTGCTGATGCAATGCGGCTTCTTTAGCCGCATCCAGGCGCTTTGTCTTCGGCATCACTTCCTCCGCCCACAAATGGCACACTTTGACATGAGAGCTGGCACCCAACCACCAGCTGCAGGCCTGGCATAGCCCGAAAAATCTGTACGTTAGTGTAGTGCGGATTATACGCGATTGTGAGACACCCGCCACCCAATGGAAGGAAAGGGTGCGTTTCAAAACGGGGGCGAAAATCTCAGGCGCTCCCACAGGGCGCAGAAAAAATTGATTTTTGGCGGTGGGGCAAAGCCCCACCGCCAAAAATCAATCAAAGAAAGGTGTTTGTATGATGATCATCTTGCTTTTGCCTCAAAGTTGAAACGCACCCGAAGGAAAGAGGGTCTGCAAACGGACGAAGGGGGGTCCTTTTTTATGTTTTCGAGGCACCCTACAGCCAATCATTTGTCCTAGATTCCAAAACCTGCGGGTATACGACAGAATATTGGGAAAAATAAGATTGGCATCTTGCAAATGGCCCTTGTCAGCGCTCAAACATCTGCGTCGCCGTACTCGGCGCTTCTTTCTGCTGGTGTGATTTTCGTG
>JAPKMR010000060.1 GCA_026645815.1 Anaerolineae bacterium
ATAAATTAACCCGTCCACGAGAATTACAAAGAAACCACCCTCTGCGTCGCTTTGGCGCGTCAAAGTGCCTAAACGGATGGTCTTACCAAGCTGACCTCTGAATTCCCCGATAATTCGTCCTATACTCCCATACCCCCGGGTATACGACAGATTATTGGAAAAAATAAGACCGCTATCTTGCAAACGAACCACATCAGCCATTAACTCTCTGCGCCTTTTTTCTGCAAGTGTGATTTTCGTGGACGGGCGAAGCCCCGTCCACGAAAATCACAAAAAAAACCACCCTCTTCGTCTCTTCAGCGTGCTCAAGTGTCTAAACGTATGGCCTCACCCAGCCGACCGCGGTTGAGTACAGCCGCTTGAACTTCCCAATAATTTGTCCTATACCCCTTTCCAAACCGCATTTGACATGACGCTGATTCATGTTATTATTGCCAAGTGTTTGCGCCATAGATTCAAATCAGAGAAGGGGAAAGTACCATCAGTAAGACAAAGTATCGCATCAATCAGCAAATTCGCGTTCCAGAAGTGCGGGTCATTGGAGCCGATGGTTCCAACCTGGGTGTGCTCACCGTTGACGAAGCGTTGCGAGCCGCGCAGGAAGCCCATCTGGACCTGGTAGAGGTTGCGCCGAATTCAGAGCCGCCTGTGACCCGGATCATGGACTTTGGGAAGTTCATTTACGAGCAATCGAAAAAAGAACGTGAAGCCCGTAAAGCCCAAAAGCAGGTTGAGGTCAAAGAGATTCAACTGCGCCCGAAAACCAACGAGCACCACCTGGGTTTCAAAACCAAGAATGCCCGCGGTTGGCTCGAAGAGGGTAACAAGGTCAAGGTGCGGGTGCGCTTTAGGGGTCGTGAGATCACGTACCCTGAGGTTGCCCTGGAACAACTGGAAGAGATTGCGAATGAGCTGACGGATGTCGCCATTGTGGAGCAAGCTCCGCAACTGGATGGTCGTACCATGCTGATGATTCTGGCGCCGAAGAAAAAGTAGGAGGAGAATCACGTGCCGAAGATTAAGACCCATAAGTCCACCTCCAAGCGCTTTCGTTTGTCGCGCGGGGGTAAGGGCAAGTTGATGCGAACCAGGCAGGGCAAAAGCCATCTTCGACGGAAGAAGCCCGCAAACGTGCGTCGCACGTACGACGAGATGATCGTTGTTGAACACAAGGGGACGCAGGCTCGCGTTAAGCGACTGGCGCCCTATCTGAATGAGCAAGAGTAGAGGTGCATTGTGAGAGTTAAGGGAGGCATCGTTACCCGCCGCCGGCATAAGAAGCTGCTGCGGCTCACTAAGGGGTATTACGGCACACGCCGTCGCCTGTTCCGCCGCGCCAATGAGGCGATGTTGAATGCCGGCGTCTATGCGTATCGCGACCGCCGCAATCGCCGGCGTGATTTGCGCCGCCTGTGGATTACGCGCATCAATGCTGCCGCGCGTATCAACGGCATTTCCTACAGCAAACTCATCTGCGCCTTGCGCGATGCTAACATCATGTTGGATCGCAAGATGCTGGCTGATCTGGCTGTGAACAATCCTGCTGCTTTTGCGCAGGTCGTTGCCACAGCGACAAAAGCCTGAACCGGTAGGGACTCATGCAAAAGGGCGACGCTCAAGCGTCGCCCTTTTGTGTCGTCGAAATAGTTGCTCTGGCTCAGGCAGCGCGCTTGCCTGCCAGCGCTTTGATCAGGCCCACGACCGCGCCGGCAATGAGGCCGAAAAGCACCGCCGCGCGTACATCAAAGAGAATGTGCGCGTTTCCGCTGATTTCTCCAGCTGCGGCAAAAGCAACGGTGCCAGTTTCAATCTTCACCGTATCTGCGAACGCTACGCCAACGCCGCCCTCTTTGATGGTGATGTTTTCCGAGAACGCCATGCCGATACCGCCTTCACCAAGGTCAATGAAGCGCGCCTCAGCCCGTCCAATGCCGCCCTGTTCCAGGGTGATGTGATCAGCCTGAACCTGCTGCATGTTGCCCGCATCGGGGCTGATGTTGTCTTTCACTTCAGCTTCCATTTTGCCTCCTGCAAATCTTGAAAATGACCCGTGGCGCAGTTGTGTGTATGCGCTACATTCCACTGGCAGTATAGCCCACTTTGACAAAAGTGACAATGGCGCAGGTATCCAGATTTCCATGTTGGTGGTGTTTTTTACAAACCCGATCCCGCTGGTGCAGGATGCTGAATGTGTCAAGGACACTCCTGGCGCTCATACCACGCCGCCTGCGCGTGGAACATGCGCGCGTACGGACCCGGCGCGGCGATTAACTCCGCATGACTGCCATCCTGCACGATGCGCCCCCGTTCCATCACCAGGATTCGATCGGCGCTGCGCGCCAGGCCCAGGCGGTGCGTGACGATGATTGCCGTTTTCCCCCGCGCCGTTTCGAGAAAAGCGCGGTAGACCCGGTCCTCCTCCAGCGGGTCAATGGCGGCAGTCGGCTCGTCGAGGATGATGGTGTCGTGGGGGCGATAGAGCCCACGTGCGATTGCCACACGCTGCCATTCGCCGCCGGAGAGGTCGGTGCCACCGAATTCGCGCGCCAGTATGGTCTCCAGCCCTGCGCCCGCGCGCACACCCTCGCAGTCGAAGAATCCCGCCTGGATGAGCGCCGCGGTAGCGCGCTCACGGCTTTCGGCTTCCCCACTCACAGGCGCGTCCACCCCTGCAGCCTCAGCGGCAGGATCCCTGGGCGGCGCGGCGATGCGGACATTGTCGAGTAGCGTCATGCGGTAGCGCTGATACTGCTGGAAGACTGCCGAGAGAGCATCGAAGCGTGTTTCGTCGTCGGCGCCGCGCAGATCCGCGCCGCCGACAGACACCGAACCGCTATCGGGGTGATACAAGCCCGCGATCAGGCGCACGAGCGTGCTCTTTCCCGCGCCGTTTTCGCCCACCAGGGCCACCGATTCACCCGGGCGAATCGTTAGGGTCACGCCTTCCACCGCGTTCTCCTCGGCGCCGGGGTAACGGAAACTCACCTGGTGCAGCGTCACGCCGCGGTCGCGGGGCAACGCCACACGACCGCTTTCCCGCTCCGGCGATTCCAGGAACGCCAGGGTGTTGCCGCCCAGGGCAGCGTTCTCGAAGGCAAAACCTAGCCGGTCGAAAAGCTCCTCGAACCACTTGAAGATAGCATCTATTGCGAAATACACCGCCCCAAACAGGCCCGGCGAGACCCGCCCCACCAGCACGAAGCGCACCAGCAGGAGCAGCAGTCCCACATAGCCGCCCAGGGTCAGCAGCTTCAGGCCCAGGTCAATCATGCCGGTGCGCAATTCGGTGCGCCACATCTCGCGGTTGTAAGCCGCCAACACCTCATCATATTTGCGGCGAAAAAAGGGAACGGCGCCGGTGGTGCGGGTCTCTTTGAAAAACGCTCGGTCCGTGAGGGCAGCTTCGTACGTGTTGAATTCGCGACGCAGCGGCGCGACCTTGTTCTCGGTGTTGTAGAAGGCCGAGGCCCGGATGGCTCGCGAAAACGCCACCGGCAAGAAGGCGGCGAAGATGCCCAGCACCAGAACGGGTTCCAGCCGGATGAGGTAGGCCCCCAGGGCCAGGAAATATCCCCCGTGGAAGATCACCGAGGCTGCTACCGTTTCCATCGCCTCGAAGCCACGGTTGCGCCCGGCGCGGGCTTTTTCGATGTTGTCAAACAATTCCGCAGCCTCGAACTGAATCAGCTCGAGCCGCCCCGCCTTCTGGGCCATGGCTTCCGTCATCCGCGCGTCCACAAGGTAAGAGAGGATCTCAAATGACAGGTTCATGGCAGCGTTCATCGCCATATAGAGCACGTTGACCCCGCCAAGCAGCAGAACCGTGCCGAAAACCGCCTGAAGGCTGAGGCTGCCATCCACAAACAGCGGTAGCCGGTCGAGCAGCACGCGGACCAGGTGCAGATCAACGACGAGCAGCCCCGTGAATGCCGCCGAAGAAAGCAGGTAGGCCGAGAACAGCCACGGCTGCGTGCGGAAAGCCAGTCGCAGCATGGCGCTGATAACGTGGTGCCTGGCGCCGCGGACGAGTGATGACCGGCGCACCTTAGCTCCCGTTGGTCTCATACCAATACCTCTGGCTTTCATACATCCGGGCATACAACTGACCCGCTCGCATCAATGCGGCGTGTGAACCGCTCTCGACGATGCGCCCGCCATCCAGCACCAGGATCACATCGGCGGTTTTGGTGGCGCCCAGGCGGTGCGTGATGAGCAGGGTGGTTGCATCTCCGGTCAGGCTTTCAAAGCTGGCGTAGAGCTCACTTTCTGCCACCGGGTCGAGCGCGGCGGTCGGCTCATCCAGGATACGCAGCGCGGCAGGTCGCGCCAACGAGCGCGCCATGGCGACACGTTGCCACTCGCCGCCGGAAATATCCACGCCATCTCCAGCGAGCTTTCCCAGAGGTGTATCCACGCCCTGGGGTAACCGTGCAATCAGCGGTCCAAGCCCGGCGCGCTCGAAAACCTGCTCATCATCCGCGGCTTCCTGCCCGAGGAAGACGTTGTCGCGCAACGACAGACTATAGCGCGCGAAATCTTGATACACAACCGAAATGAGGCTGCGCAGCTCCGCGGCGCTGATATCCTTGAGGTCACAGCCGTTCACCAGAATGCAGCCCGATTCTGCCGCATAGAGCCTGGTGAGCAGGCGGGTGACGGTGGTCTTGCCGCAACCGTTGGCGCCCACCAGCGCATAGCGCTTCCCCGCCTCCAGGGTCAGGCTCAAGCCGTCAAGGATGGTCCGCTCCGTACCTGGATAGCGGAAACACACGTCCCGTAATTCGATTCGGGCAGGACCTGTGGGTAGCAGGGTGGGTGTGCTGGCAGGCGGCGCTACAAGTGCGGCGCGCGCGCCGCATGCGGCATCGGCTTTACCCGGCGCCGCCTTACCCGGTGCCGCCGTACTCGGCGCCGCCGAGTACGGCGCCTCTTCCGGCAGCGCAAGGAAGGTCGTGAGGTCCTTGAAAAATTCCGCATCTGCGGCGAGCCCATTGACGGTATCCATGAAGCCCCAGACGATGTCGAAGCGGGTAAAGGCCTGCGTGAGCGCGATGAACAGGCCAATGGAAACCGCGCCGGTCTGCAATGAAGGCAGCAACGCCAGCATGAGCAGCACCCAGATAACCTGGTTGGTCAGGTTGCCGGCATAAGCCTTGACGTACCAGCGCCAGCGGGCGCTTAAGCGCACCCCGAGGGCTGCGTGGAACGAGGTGCGCAGCATTCCGATCACCATGCCGCTTGCGCCGAAAAGGGTGCGCTCGGCGGCAGCGTCTCGTCCGAGCAGGACGTCGTTGAGATAATCCAGGCGCCGGTCGTGTCCCGCTACCTGGCGCTCTGCCTGGTAGAGCGCTTTGCCGCTGCGCACACCGGTGACCAGGGCGAGGCCTCCCACCGCTAGAACCAGCAGCGGCGCCCACCACACCGCCGAAGCCAGCAGCGCCAGCAGCCCGACGACCTTCAGGACGAACGCGGCGAGATCCACCAGATGATAGAACGTCTCTTTGAGCCGTCCACCCTCAGGGTTGGCGGCTACCCGCCGGATTAGATCCCAGTTTTCGGGCATTTCCAGCAGGGCATATTCCAGGCGCGTGCGTTTGGCGGTCAACGCCGTGCGGTAACGGGCGCGCAGCGCCAGCACCAGGCGCAGGTCCGCCAGGTTGTGCAGCGCCGAACGCAGCCAACCGAAAGCCGTGAGGCCTGCCAACAGCGCCAGGTACCGGTAGACCTCTTGCAACGGCGCCTGGCTTCGCACGGTTTGGATGACCGCATCAATGAGGCGAGCGGCGACAAGCGTGGTCACCGGCGTCAACGCGGCCCAGGCAAGGTCCAGGAAGCCGTAGAAGAAGGCGGCAATAGGCGCGCAGCGACCTGCGATGACGAGGCTATCCAGCACCGTATAGCGCCGCGCGGGCAAGTGGATGGCAGCAGTTTCCACGGTTCAGTCAACCATCCTTTTGCGGTACCAGGTATCTACGCTATAGGTTCGGTAACCCAGGCGCTCATAGAGGCGAAAAGCGGCGCTCTCATTCTCGGCATCCACGCCTAATTCCACCTCGGTGGCGCCCTGAGTTTTGAGCAGCTGCAGACTGTGCGCGATCAAGGCACCGGCAAGGCCCCGTCCGCGCCACTGGGGTCGCACGTAGCTGGAATACCAGCCCAGGCGACTGTAGCCGATGGCTTCCCCTGCTTGCGCGGCGACAATCACGCCCTGCTGAGCGCTCAGGCCATCCATGTTTGCCAGGGTTTGGGCGATGGCTTCCAGCGTGATGGAATCGGGTCTACTGGTCTCAGCGCCGCTGGTCTCAGCGCCGCTGTACTCAGCGCCGCTGTACTCAGCGCCTTCTGCCTGGCGACTACTGCGGTTGAGTTCCAGCAGCAGCGGGTAGTCGCGTTCATCGCGCAGATTCCGAAAGGATAGTGAAGGATGAACTTCTGTCATAGGGGTACCCTTCATCCAGTGAGTGTGTGTAGCAGCTCCAACACATCAGCCCGGTCAGGCTGGATCGCCAGAGCCTGGCGGAGAACGGCCTCGGCCTCGGCGCGGTCGCCCTTCTGCACAAGGAGCCTCGCCAAAAAGCGATGCAAGCCCACGCGCTCGGGGAAAACGTGCAGATCCAGTTTGAGCAGATCAATCGCTATGTCGAGTTTCCCGACCGCCATCAACTGGTAGGCCAACGGGATCAATTCGCCGGGGTCAACGAAATAATCGGGGCTGTTCCTGATTTCGTCGTAGCAGGCATACGCCGCCTGAATGCCACCGCTTTGCAGCGCCTGAGCGATGGGGATCATCCACGACACCGGTCCCAGTTGCGGGCTTTTGCCCAGCAGCGCTCTCAGCGCGGCTTGCAGGGCAAGGTCGTGCGCTGCAGATTCTTCGTTGCTCATGACAATCGCAGCGCCATTCCGCTCCGGCAACAGCGCCAGGAAGCAGGTCCAGCCAAAACCCGCGCCGCCGTGCCCCACCGTTTTGACCCCCTCGAAGTGGCCCAGAGTCCAGCCAAGGCCCATCGTTTCCCGGAAGGGCGGATCGTCTCGCTGCGCCACAGGCGTCCACATCAGGTCATAGGCGGCTGGAGCCAGGAGGCGCTGCCCGCCGTGCAGCCCCCGGTTCAGGCTGGTGTTGGCCCACGCACACATCTCCCGCACCGTCGAATACAGAAAGCTGGCTGGAGCATCGGCGCGGTGGTAGGGGGTGATGGGGTTGACCATCATCCCCGGGGCGCGTAGGTGCGGAGGCGCCAACCGGTCACGCGGTACCTCCGTGGGCAGAAGCGTACTCTCCGGCATGCCCGCGGGGCGTAGAATGCGCTGCCGCATGGCATCTTCGAACGTCTGCCCTGTGACTCTGGCGATCAGGACTCCCAGTACGTTGTAGGCGATGTTGCTGTAGGCGAAGCGCTCGCCCGGCGCGGCGACCATGCTGCGGCTAGCGAGAGCGCGGACGTAACGCTCAGCTGCACCCTCATCAGTCTCGGGGTGCGCTACCAGCGCGTCATATTCGGCTTCGTCCATATCCGGCATCCCGGAAGTATGGCTCAGCATTTGCCGCAGGGTGATGTCACCATAGCGTTGGTCGTTCAGTCGAAAATCAGGCAGGTAGGCGATGAGTGGCAGTTCCAGCTGCAGTCTGCCCTGTTCCGCCAACTGCATCACCAGCGTAGCGACGAAACACTTGGTGATGGATGCCACACAGAAGAACGAATCGGGCGTCACCGGAATGCCAGTCTCGAGGCTTTGCACGCCGAACCCTCGGGCGTAGATGGTCTTGCCGTCTTCGACGATTCCCACACCCATGCCTGGGACACCCCAGCGGGCGATGATGTCCTGGAGAACCCGATCCAGCGCCTTTTCGTTGATCATCCTGCAACCTTCTGGTGTGCCTCTGTTAATGCCGCTTCCCTTGCATCTGATTATCCCCTCGCATTAGCAACACCATGCTTTCATTATAGACCTAATTCCACTGCATTTCATTGTGGCAATCGAGAGAACTTTGAACAATTACGAGTTGCAATGTACTTGTCACGCCTTCGATTCAATGCTAGAATGAATCTTAATTGAAGATGATCTTCAATCATTGTAGACAGTCTCCGGCTTATTTCACACCAGGATGGGGATTATGCTATGGAAAACATCGTAGCGCTGGAGAACCCGGGTACAAAGAAGCCTGGTTTGTGGGCAAGTTTAGAAGGTGACTGGACGCCTTGCGTTGCTGGCGTAGGCTATGGCTGCACCGGGTCTTCTTCCGCGATTTCTACGCCTGGCTACCGGTTGTGGGGGTGGATCTGAGGGAACATAGCGATACCCATGCGGAAGCGGAACGGGTGCAGATTGCGTTGATGCGCGCCGCGCCGCCCTGGCGTAAACTGGCGCTGCTGGGGCAACTCAACGCCACGGTCAAGGCGCTGGCGCTGGAGGGCTTGCGACGGCGGCATCCCCAGGTTTCTGAATCCGCGTTGCGCCGGCTTCTGGCCGAGCAACTGCTGGGGGAGACGCTTGCTGCGCGGGTCTATGGAGCGCCGCCTGAGAAGGAGCCTGAGCATGTCTGATCTGCCTTTGACCGAACCGCTTGCTGTCACTTCGAGTGCTGGACCTTGCAGCCCTCTCTCAGGACTCACACTTCGCGGCTTACGTCACCATCGCTGAAGACATCATATTGGCGAAGGAGGGTACCCTACCATGAAAACCTATCGTAAAGAACTCTGGTTCAACATTCCCACCCGTCGAGCCTTCATCAACATCACTCCCGAAATCGAAGCCTGCCTCCGCGAAAGCGGCATCCGCGAAGGGCTGCTGCTCTGTAATTCAATGCATATTACGATGTGTGTAACTCAATTGGCGTAGTCTGTATCGAGTAAGTCAGAAAGACTCGTTTGTCTTTCACCTTCACCCGCGCGTCAAACAAATCTAGGACGCGCCGTTTTGTGGCATGGTCAGCAAAGTCTAAGCCCAAGATCGCATCTTGGGCAAAGTTCAGGGTTGTCGCTATGGCTTCATCGGTTAGCCGGCGTTGTAACCCCACTTCAAGCTCTGCCCGCCGTGCTTCCAGGGCCTCATAGCGGGCGTTTAGTTGGATCATTTTGTCCTCAAGGGTTCTGGCAACAATGCCTTTGGCTTTGGTCAGTGCTTCTCCCAACCGTTCGGCTTCTGCCGCTGCTTCATCAATCAAAGCTATCACCGAGGCGAGTTCTTCACGTCGCGGGCTTTGAGTTTCCATCTCCAGCTGTTGGGCCTCCCGCAATTTCGCCTCAAATGATTCCGGTTCCTTGAGTAGGGTAACGAAGTAATCCCATACCGCCGCTTCCAGCTCGTCCGCCCGTATATGTGGTTCAAAGCAATTACGCTCTTGTAGCCCTGCAAGCCTCACGTTAGTATTGCAGAAATAGTACCGATTGACTTTTCGATCGGTGTAGCGTGTGGTTCCTGCCATAGCGCGCCCGCAACCGCAGGTAATAATGCCAGTCAGCAAGTAATCGTGTTTGGCATTGCGCTTGGCTTTGCGTTGGTTGCATCCGCGTTGCGCTTGTGCCGCCTCCCAAACACTCAACTCTACCAGCGCCGGGACTTTTACCACGATCTGTTCTGAATCGCAGGCGTTATACTGCCATTCGCCGACGTAGGTTGTACTTTTGAGAATGCGCCCGATACAATTCGCATTCCAGATGTGCCGGGAGTTTTTGCGATTCTCATTACTTGGTGCGGGGATACCTGCCAGCGAAAGCCGCTTGGCAATCTCATAGAGTGAATATGGTCCACCTTCGTCATCGCCTGTTGTGTATAACTGGAAAATCAAGTGTACCACTGCCGCTTGCTCTGTCACAATTTCAAAGTTCACCACGCGCCCTCGCTCGTCGCGCAAGTACGTGTAGCCGTAGGGTGGTTTCCCCACAGCCACTACCATGCCTTCCCGCGCCTTCTGGTTTTTACCTCGGATAGAACGTTCCCGAATCTTGGCGCGTTCATCGCTGCCCTGCCAGCCCCGAATGACCAGCATGATGTCATATTCGCTTTCTACCCGCCCCAGGTCCAGACAGTGTAATTCCACCTTCAGCCGCAGCAGCTCCCGCACTGTTACCAGCAAATCTACGATGTCACGGCTCAGCCGGTCCACGTTCTGGACAATGAGTACGTTTGCCTCACCTGTATGCAGCATAGCCCAGGCTCGCGCTCCAGCGGGCCTGTCCCGAAATGGGACGGCACCCGATACCCCATCATCTATCGCTACAAGTACCACGTCAAAGCCATGCGCTTCCGCATACTTGCGTCCGGCCTCGACCTGCGCTGCTAGCGAAAAACCATCTTTTGCCTGGTCATCCGTGCTTACTCGCGCCACAACAACCGCTCGTTTCATCGCCTCACCTCCGAAATTGCGTTGTGCCCTTCTCTTTGCCTCTCACCTTTGCCGGCGGGAAGCAAACCAGAAGGACGTAGATTGCTACAGTCATCACTGCCGCGCTGCAACATGCTACGGCGAGCGCCAGCTGCCACCCTGGTGTCAGGTTATGGGTCAGCACTACCACTACTACGGTAAGCGCCAGAAAACCCATCAAACGCAGGAAGCCCACAGCCTTAGTCATCCTCACCCCCTATCACTTCAAACTTACGCGGCGTACTAATGCTTTCCCAGTCGGAAGTGGGGAGGGTCGTCTGCTGCTGGGCTTGTGGATACCACGGCAAAGCCTGCCCTCCGCTAACGATTATCACTGGTGGATTACCCTGTTGCACTGCCGGGCGAGCTGCTGTGCTCGCTTCTTTCCAGCGCAGTGCAAACCAGGCAATGCCGACAAGTACGGCAATCGGTACCAGCATGACGGCGCAACCGAAAAGTGAGCCGCCAGCCCAGGCGAGCGCATCATCAGATAGCTCGCCAATTCGCTGCCCGAGCATCACACCCAGCACAATCGCACCTAGCCCACCCACCAGCAAAACGAAAGTGAAAAAGCGTTCTTTCATGGCTTTACCTCCCTAAACTTCTTCTTCTTTGCCAGTTCTACCTACCCAAATGCGCCGCCGCGCGCCTTTTAGGGAGTAGAGGTCACCGGAGAAGAAGGGGTTAGACGGTCAATCGCTGCTTGCGTCATCTGCCAGGCGTAACCACCCGGTGTCGCGTCCTCACCAAACAGGAATTTGACGGCGCGTGTCTTGCTGCCGAACTTTCCGCCATGTTTAGCCCACCACGGCGCCAGGCGTTCAGTGAGTCGGTCAAGGTCATCAGCTGGCGCTGTTTCTGTTTCTGCCTCAGGTAGGTTCAGTATTGGCGCAGCCTGGCGCGCGACTTCTTTCAGGGCGTTCCGGGCTTCATCCTCACCGATGAAAGCTACTTGGAAACGGATTGGCGCCGCGCTCCCACCCACCGCCAGGAAATCGCCGCGCCCGCTTAGTTTTTCGGCGTTCACCCCACCACGGCCCGCCGCTATGCGTGAATCCTCAGGCGTCACTACGCGCCCCACCAGGCGCAAAGGGAAGTTGGCGCGCATTACACCGGATAACACCGCCGCACTAGGACGCTGTGTTGCTGCAACTAGGTGAATCCCCGCCTCTCGCCCGCGTTGTGCCAGGCGCGCCAGGGTCGCCTCAACATTGTTGCCGTTGGCATATAGAACCAGGTCAGCAAGTTCGTCCACCATGACCACAATCTGCGGCTTGTTTTCGGCCAGCCGGTCGCGCGCTTCCATTAGGAGCGCCAGCGAGCGCAGCGCCTCAAGAGCTTCGCTCACGTCCGTGACTGTCGGCCTCAGTAAGTGCGGTATACCTGCCAACGCGCGGAAAGCGCGCCCTTTCGGATCAATCAGCATCAGGCGCAAGTCAGCTGGGCTATGACCCATCGCTAGCGATACCGCCATGGTTCGCAGTAATACGGTTTTCCCACTGCCCGTGGTCCCGGCAATCAGACAATGCGCAACTTCTGGGCTTGCCAGCCGTGCCAGCAATGGCGCGCCATCATCGGTCAGGCCCAGGGCTGCCGTTGTGCTGGGCAAAGGGTGGCAATCTTGCAGCAGGCTTAACAGCGTCACCGGCCGCGGTTCTGGGTTTGGAATCTCAAAGACAATCCCCTCATGCGTCCGGTCAACCCGTAGTGAATCCACGCGCAAAGCCAACGCGAGATTTTCCGATAAGCCATAAATCGTAGTCACCTTGACACCGCTTGCTGGTATGTAGAACAGTCGGATCAACCGTGGCCCCACCGTTCCACCCGTCACCCGGCCCGGCGCATTATGCGCCCGCAGGGTCGCTTCTATCATATCTGCCTGGTTCTCCAGATATCGCCGTAGCATCCTTGACATTGTTGCCTCCTTATAAGACCTGAACCCCTTGTCCGTTTCTTCGAATCCGTCCAGCGGTTTCCAGTTCTGCGAGATACGTGTAAACCGTTGTTCGGCTTACCCCCAAGACCTTTGACACCTCGGACGGTCCAGCGTCTGGGTTGCGCTGATAGAACGCCAGCATAGCGTCAAGTCGTGTAGTCTTTTCTCGTGCATCCTGTTCCCCCTTGACAGCTCGCGCCGTTTCCAGGGTGGACATCACGGGAACGGCTTCACTGTTTGTTATCACAGTGGTTGACATTGGGATCGGTTCTAGCTTGATAGGCGCCGTTTGTCGTTCGGCCGTCACTGTGTCAAGGATTGCTTGACGATAAGCTGCTTGCCATTCGCGCATCCGTTCATCAAACGTGTTCAAGTACAAACCAAACTCTACAAAGCCGCCGTAACTATCCAGCGCCGCGAGTAAACCCAAGATCACCGGTCCATAGAGTTGCGCCCATGTTGCCCAGGTCGCCTTGACGCCCAACAGGGCTGCAAACGCCAACAGGAAGCCCGCCAGGGTTGCCAACACACTGACAATCAGGGCGAGCCAATCCCAGGCTGTGATATTACCGCGTTTGCGGAAGATTTCGACAGTGTTGGACAGGGTGCCGATCTCGCCGCCAAAGGCGAGAGCAAACGCGCCTACCAGCACCAAACCCGTTCTGAAGCCATCCGGTAGTAACGACAACTCGGTGAAGCCAAACCCCAACACTGCAAAGGCGAAAAAGCCTACTGCAGAAGCGCAGGCCGGAATCAACAAAGACACACCACGCCAACCTAAAGACGACGGCTTCGCCAGCCAAAAATCGTTTTCTGCTAACACTGTTTTATGTTTCACACTGCACCTCCATCGAATTTGAGATACGAAAAAAGCCCTGCCTGGTCACCGTCTCCGGTCGTCAGGTAGGGCTCTTTGCTCTATATCACAATCTGCGCTCGCACGTGAGCAAATCTTCAGGGTGCTCACGCAGATTGTGATATAATGCGAGTAGCCTTCCCGTCAGCACTGTTGACGGTCGGGTTAGGCCCTGGCGGGTGTTACCAGCACTCTCCAGGGCCGCTCTCGTTATATGTGCTTGTTAAATCTCGGAAGACGGTGTTTCTTCTTGCTTTGGGGGCCGTTGAGCCATCCAGGCTACACCGTCATTGTGGCGAATCAACCAAACATTGCCAAACTTTCGGGCTGGTATCTTACCAGCTCGACATAATTGGCAAATGTAGCCAAAGGTCACGCCTGCGGCTTTTGCCAAAGATGTGGCAGAAAAGTCTTGTTGGATTTCGTTTGAATCATCGCTCACAATTCTATTCTACTACAGGTATTTGTACTGTCAAGATCTCGAAGGGACAAATCTGGTAACTCTGCCCGAATCGGTCGGATTTCAGTGACTCATCATGTCCTATAGTGTCTGAGACCGGCAAGCACCCATTCGCGGATGCTGTCTCCCTGGTGCATAGCATTGGCATCCCCCCAGAACGGCCGCCAGTATTGGCTGTTTGGCAAGACCTTGAGCCAATACTGACGGGCTTCATCCCCTGCCTGATCCGCATCGAAGGCGATTAGTACCAGAGGTGCTATGGCGAGTGTGGCGATCCATCGCGCGCGGCGCGCTCCGGTAACACTGCCGGTCGCAGCGGGCACCACTAGGTCGCCGGCTGTTTGTTCCAGACTTAAGGTATCGAGTTCGCCTTCGACCAAGACCACAGGCTTCTCAGGCAAGATTTGATCAGCGTTGTAGAGCGCATTGCCAAAGCCCGCTGGACCGATGTATTTAGGATCGCCCGCTGGGCGTCGGATGTTGATACGCCACAGGTCGGCCCCGATGAACCAGGGGATGACAATGCCCCGCGGCAACCAGACCGGTTTGGGTTTGTCGGCTTTGTCTGCTTCCGGTGGCAATCCCCAATCTGCCCGGTTTTCCCATGCATCGGTGATCTGGTACCCCAAACCAGCGCGGCTGATGTTGGCTTCGGTTAGTCCGCGTCGCTGGAGCCAGGCCAAGGCTCGCACCCCCCTGGCGCTCCACAGAGCATCTTGAGCCTGCACCACGAGCTCCCAGGCGCGAGTTTGCCAGGTGAGGGTGGGGGGCGTCGCGGTTTCTGGTAATGCCGGTGCTGGTGGAGGAGACAAACTGGCCTCCGTGCTGTGACGCGCTTCATAGGCCTCAGCAGGGTTAAGTCTCCCGATCTCTACCAAAAAGGCGATCCGATCTCCCGACTTGCCACACTGGCGACAGGCCCAGAAATCGCGCTCCGGCTGCACGCGAAAGCGATCCGTCCCTCCACAAAAGGGGCATGCGCCGTGATATTCGCCGCCGCGATGTGCAGACACGCGTTTGAGTGGCGTGGCTTGTTGAACAAGTGCTAACAAATCTTCCGTTGTCATATAATCTCCCTGGATTCCTGTTGTAACGTGTAACGCGCCTAAAGGCGCGCGTTACATGACATTACAGCTTAACCTTGTAACGTTGCTCCTTATTACAGCATTCTGATAAGTCATTACAGGTCTGTACAGACGGCTATGCCGGCATCGGTTAAATCGTAACTGGCAGCTTGCCCCTGCCCACCGCTGTCCACGCGAGTAGTGAGGCCCTTGGATGCCAGGGCATAGACGGCGTTGCGTGCGGTGCCCGACGAACAGGTATCCGCCGCACTGGTGATCGCTGAGATTTCAGCCGGTCCATGCTGTTGCAAATAGCGCAGGACAAACAGCTCACCTTTGTTAAACACGGGCGGGGGCGCTGCCGCCGTTGCGGATGTCAAATAAAACCTCTCCTGTAAGAAGTGCATTTGGGTGGAAAAGTGAACGCTCTGTACATCCCGCGCCTTGTCGCTTTTGAAGGTAAGGAGGCCAGCATTATCATTTTCTACCAACAGTAGCAAATCTACGGCGCCTTTAATCGCGGTGCTGCCGCGATAGCGACCTGCGCGGTTGGTGTGATGGATGATGACAATCGCCGCCTGCTGGGCTTCCGCAATGCCCCGTAAGGCCACAAAAATCGGCTGGACTTCTTTCACGGTGTTCTCATCACGCCCCAGCATCACGTCCGCCAGGGCGTCTATGATGACCAACCGCGCGTGCGCCTCAATGATTGCGGCCTCTAGCGCCCTGATGTCCTCCGCTTTGCCCAAGTCGAACCGCGCCAACGTGATGTAGGCGATGGGCGTTTCAGGTCCTGCCGCATGGCCGCGTAGCACATCGCCCAAGCGTCGGGCTAGCCGGCGTGGGCCGCTTTCCTCATCCACAATCAGCACTGCAACACCTTGCACTGCATGCTCCAGCCAGGGTTGTCCCAACGCGACGGAGACTGCACAATCCAGTAGAGCCCAGGTTTTGCCGCAGCCTCCCTCACCCACTATAAGCGAGACGCTGCCGGCGGAGAACAACTCCGTAACTACCCATTCTATGGGTGGTTGAGGTGTGAGGGCTTCCGATGCCCAATGCAACGTGTAACGCGCATTTTTAGTAACAGTTGGATCGCCCGCAACGAGGGGCGCGATGGCTTCAGTGGCGATGTAGGCGCGGACGCCGGCAAGGCCCGTTTCGGCATACAGTGTGTATGCTTCCCGAATAACAGGCTCGTATATGCCAAAAGTTGTCAAATCAATACCATCGGGCGCACCTCCGGCGGCTATTCGCGAGAGTTCATCACGCACTTTCTGGCGGATATTTATAGATTCAGGCATGGCTCTCTCCGCAGATGAATGATTCAGGGAGCCTCAGATTGAGATGAGGCTCCTGGTGGCTATTCCGCGTTTGTATCTGATGCCAGTTGAGGTATGCTTAGAGTGTTCTCGGCTTGTGGGCTGGGAACATTGGCCGTCGGTGCGGGGTGGGCCTCGGAACCTGGTCCCGCAGCGGCGGCTTGTTGTTGCGCCAGGCGTAGCGCCCGGCCTCGTCGCGCCAGAATAATCAATGCTTGTACAACTGGGTCTGTGGTCATAGTTTGTTCTCGATTGTAGTGATTTACCAAAACGGCGCGCGGGGCAGGCCCAAATCCTCGGCGTAGGTAAACAGGGCAGTAAGCACCCAGGCCAACGTTTGCTCTGCACCTTGCGTCAGTTCCCGTGCAGTGGCGGCATCCACACCCTCGCATACCACAGCAGTATCGAAGACATCGACCTGTATCCGGAAGGTTTGTGGTTCAGCAGCGTTCCAATCCGCGCTCAACGCCCGCACCAGCATTAACCCGTCAGTGCCAAAGCCGTGATAGTGTAAGAAGTGTTGACATACCACCTGCATTCGGTGGGTAATGGTGATGGTGTTCCACCGCATCGCCTGCGCGCCACGTAATATTTCCTGCCTGAGACGTTTGTGCAGTGTCTGGTGCAGTCGCAAGTATTGCTTAAGCAGATACAATGAGGCGTGCGGATACCCTGCCCTCTCCAGCGGGGTGAGGCTGGGGTCATGGGAAGCTGCATAGATGACGCCCACGATCTCGAAGAGCGCCGGGTCTGCGCGCTGGGCCGTTCCAAGATGTGTACCTGCCCCCTCCCGAAAGACGCTCCACAGCGCATTGAGCACCAAGGCACTCTCATGCCCCGTGTAACGGCGCAACGCTTGCGGCGTCTTCTCTGCCAGTGACGCCCCCGGCTTAGCCGGGGGAGAGTTGGGCGCTGCAGCACTGGCAGCAGGCGTCGGCTCAGGCTCCGGCGTTATCGTCAGATCCTGCCAGCGTTGCGCCTGGGGCGTGCTGCCCCAATCCGGTGCGGCGCTGAAATGCCCCAATGGCATGGCCAACAGGCGAAAGGCGAGTCGCCCACCATGGCGTTGCGCCACTACTCGCGCTGCCTGCCGCCAGACTTTGAGGGTCCGATCATACTCCTTTCCCGGCGGCAGATTGAACAGTACTCGAACGTCGGCGGAGACGTCCTGCCCCGCTCTAGATTGAAAGAAGCGCTGCTTGTTTTGCAGGCTCTGGAGCGCACGGGCAATGTGTTGCGCCGTGAGCAGCTGCTCGATCTCATAGAGCGCCAGCACCCCATCCGGCAACGTGACCAGGTTATCGGGTCGCAGGTAAGGCGTAGTCTCGCCGGGTGGCAGCTGCTTTTCGGTTTGCACCGGTAGGCCCGCGCGTTGCGCCAGCAGGCGCACTTCCAGCACCGCCAGGGCATGCGCGATGTCTACCGTTTCATCGAGATTGCAGGGATGCGCCTCCGCTTGACCGCGAGCGCGTAACAGCGCCGCGCCCGTCTCTCCCAGGCAATAGACCTTCGGCGGTGCCCCACGCTGTCCAGGGCGTGTCACTCTGTCGCGCGGATGGAAGTACACCGGCGGCAGCCCCGGCGCTGCCTGCTGGAGTTTATCCAGGACCAACGCTAGCTGGTCGCGCGAAAGGTCCGTGACCTGCCGCAATTGCAGCGCATCGGCGCAGCCTACCACGGCGAGCAGTTCCAGGATGGGCCAGTGTCGCCCATCGGGGAATACATCATCAAGCGTTGCCTGTACCGCTTTCACAGTAGTTGAATCCAAGGTTGTCATCAATCTCCTTTACCAGTCGTCAACTGGATTTTCCTGAGGGGGAGCTTGTCACAGGTGGATGTCCTTTCACCAGCACAATAACCTACCCTCATAAATCAATCTCACTATATAATCACCGTCCAGGGATAAATGTGGGGGGATTTATGCGGCTCCATCTAGGTTTTCCACGGTGCCGAATAGGTCATTGAACTCTTCGACTTGTCGGGCAATAACCCGATTGAGTTCGGCGATGGTCGTTTCGCGTGCAGCGAGTTTCTGCTGCAGCTCCGCTATCTGCATTTCCAACCGCCACTGTGCGGTATGTGCCTGTGCCAATTCCTGCTTGAGCGCCTCAACCCGCGCCTGTAAGGCGTGCAGCTGTGTCGTGCTGGTAGCGGCATACAGAGACTTCCACCGCGCCTGACAACGCTCAACGTCAGAGCGAGCGTATTCCAGGTCTTGGGCTAAAGTTGCGTAACGCTGCATTGCTGCTGCCCGGTCTTCCAATAACTCCCGCAGCGCTCGCAGCAACGTGCGCGTAACTTCATCTAGCGCGGCGTTCTCCTGCGCCAACGCCACGGCTGCGGCATGGAGGTGTTGGCGCCAATCCCGGAATGCTTGCGCCTCCGCATAGCGCAGGCCATCGTAGAGTGTCAATAAGAAATGCTGGACGCCCTCGCGGTGTAGTTCTTCGCGGTCACCAAGGATGATCAGATTCATTTGTTTCATACCTTCCCCTTTGTATAGAAAATTTCTAGCGACTACTCCCACATCGACGCTCGCAGGCCGTAGTTGCAAGAGTCGGATACTCCGGTGAGATAGGTCCTGGCTCGGCACTGTCCGGGCTACGGCTAACCGGGCAAGACTTTGTCTCCTTGCTGGACCGGTACTTACCAGGCACAGGTCGAAGATATCTTCCCCAACCCCGGATTGATGATCTATCTAGCCGTGATAAAATCGCATCATGCTGTCATTATGCATGACAACACATGTCAGGGCTATACTTGCTGCATACAAAAGTACATGGATAGTGCATATAAAAGTCCACATTACATAACTACGGAAGACCATGATCAGTTACAAGGATCTGAGTAAGCTATTACTGGGTTTAGGTGGGAAAAAAGCCGCTGAGGTGCCTGATGAATTGCGGGTGATAGTGCAAGCCTACTGGGAGTCCGAAATACTGGCACAATCTACAAATGGATCAGGCCTGCAAAGTGACCTATCTCGCCCTTCAGAGTTTCAAGAACTCATCCAGTATTTTCAGGAATACAGCATACAAGACCTGAACATTGAAAGAGATTACCCCAACATTGCTGTGGCCATCACGTTAATCGCCATTTGGCTCGGACAAATACGTGACCCCCTTTTGCTGCAATGCACCGAGGCCCCTATTACTGAAAACCACTTACGGACCTGGACCGAATGTTTGTTGCTAGTTATCCGCTATCTGGAGTCAACGCTGAATCCTGGGGACAGCAAACAATTCAAACGTCCCCGCAACTTGAGTTTTTTGCGGGATACAGATTGGGTCGGTAAATGGGTGGGGCAACAGCACTTAGCACAACAGATTGTCAATTACGTATCAGGCGCAGAACTAGACTCACGCGGTAACTACGAAGCCTATCGTGAAGCTGGGGTAAGACATTTTTTGAGAGGAATTAACAGGCTGATTGAAGAACCCACTCCCATTCCTGACTGGACGAAAATCCCCCCACTGACTGGTGCGTTGTTCAGAGCGCAAGAAGTGGGCCAAAGCACACAGAGTGTTACGGGAACCGCCGTCGAGAAGAGGCTGATTCTGAGTCCTGGTCCTCTGTTCTTGCCTCCTCTTCCCCGACTGCGCGTTGAACGGCAGCAACAAGCGGGCATCATTGCCGCTTTGCTCAGCGGTCAACACCGTGTCCTCATCCTCTACGGTGGCGCGGGAATGGGTAAGACGACTTTAATAGGGCAAGTGTTGCGCACTCCGGAGGTGCGAGCTGCTTTTCTTGGCGGCATTGCCTGGGCAGATGGCAATGGTTTGGTGGAAGAGACCGCTTCAGCATGGTGTGCTGCTCTAGGTTTGAAAGGCAGTTCTGCCACTACTTGGGCTCGGTGTTGGCGGCGGAAAGGCGCTAGCGCCGGGAAGATATTGTTAGTTCTGGATGATGTGGTTAAGTTGTCAAATCTTGCAGCGCTATCCGATGGTTTTGGCCCGGAGGCCACGTTACTACTCACCACACAGTTTGGACAGGAGACCTGGGAAGAATTGGCACACGCCTGGGTTGCGCCAGAAGCGATCCAGCGCCTTCATATCGGTCCATTTACGCCTGTCGAAACCCGCCACTTGGTGGAACAAGCGCAACACCGCCCACTAACGGATGAAGAATGGGGAGCGATAGAACAGATTGGCATTCAAACTGGCTGGGAACCGGCGTTTCTGGCGCGAGTAGCGTTACAGAATGAGCTCGAGGCATGGCAGAAATTGCTGGCTGAACTCAAGGCTAGCGGGTTGGCAAACGAAAGGGTCCAAGATCGTGTCAAACACCAATGGCAACGGCTCGAAGGTCAGAAGGAACGCTCCTGGCTTGAACAACTACCAGCGTACATGTTGAAAGCAGCTCCCTTTGGGGTAACCTACGCAACTCAAATCTGGAATGTACACTCCGATGTTGCTCTATCGCGTCTGGCCCGACTGTCAGCGCTGGGCTTAGTCGAGGAATTGGAATACGCCGATCATGATCCCCTGGGTTTTCTCGACCGACTGTGGCAGATTCGCCCTAATGTGCTGACATTGTTTTGGGCTATGCCCGGCTCAGGAGCAAAGGATAAAACAGCTCTCAAGGATTTCCACCAACAGCGAGGACGCTGGTCTCGTAACCTGGCCCGCAAGATGAGTGAACAAGGTATCGCCATACCCTGGCAGTTTCGCCTCTGTAGCATCCCATGGTGGATATTTGTGATTCCCTGGGAAGCGCTAGGTTGGGGTGCGATTAAGATTTCGAACTGGATGCATAGGTCGAATGAAAACTGGAAGCGCCAATGGCTTCCAGAAGCGGAAGATGCGCGTCTGCAAGAACTCCAACGTCATGGCTTGAGCTTGCCGCTGGAATATCAATGCCTCTTTGATGCAACGATGGCCCCTGACCGGCAAGTCATCCGCTGGGGAGTCCTCATTGTATTTGCTGTCCTATTTTTGCCGTTTATGCCCTGGTTTACTAGAGCCCAGCGAGTGGAGTTGTACGCCTCATTTTTCTACCAGAACCTTTTTCGGATCGTGCCAACGATCCTAGGCCTCTGGTTTTTTGCACAACTGGCCTGGATACCGTGGTTGTTTTACCGCATGGGCGTGGACTATCTCCCGCTCCGTTGGCTTGCCCGCGTTGCCCGGTGGCTGGGAATGCGTGAGCCGGAACGGGGAGATGGCGAGCGTTAACACAATGACCAAATAACACTTGCCCGATTGTAGGTATCGAGTTAAACTACGGCTGCAACGCTCAAGCAAAAATGTCTCGCAAGTGAGGCGCCATGCGTGTGCGCGATAAAGCTCGACGGCTTTGGCAGCCGGAATGTATCCACCACCCACAATGGTTACTACTTCCGTTGGGCAACACATTGAAACGCGAGGTCAAAGCGAACTAATGGCGATTAAGAAATCCGAACTCTATTCCTCCCTTTGGGCCAGCTGCGATGAGTTGCGCGGCGGCATGGATGCGAGCCAGTACAAAGATTACGTGTTGGTGATGCTCTTCATCAAATACATCAGCGACAAATACGCCGGCATGCCCTTTGCGCCCATCACTATCCCGGCTGGCGCCAGCTTCCGCGATATGGTGGCCCTCAAGGGCAAGACCGATATCGGCGACCAAATCAACAAGCGAATCATCGCCCCGCTGGCGGGCGAGAATCAGCAGCTCTCCCTTTCCGATTTCCCCGATTTCAACGATTCCGTCAAGCTGGGCGACGGCAAGGAGAAGGTGGAGCGGCTGACCAACCTCATCGCCATCTTCGAAAGCCCGGCGCTGGATTTCTCCCGCAACCGCGCCGAGGGCGATGACATTCTCGGTGACGCCTACGAGTATCTCATGCGGCATTTCGCCACGGAAAGCGGCAAGAGCAAGGGCCAGTTCTACACCCCCGCCGAGGTGAGCCTGGTGATGGCGCAGATTCTCGGCATCCGCGAGGCGGCGACCAGCGCCGATACGACTGTGTATGACCCGACCTGTGGTTCCGGGTCGCTGCTGCTCAAGGTGGGCGACCAGGCGCGCACGCCCGTGACGCTCTACGGGCAGGAGAAAGACGCGGCAACCAGTGGTCTGGCGCGGATGAACATGATTCTGCACAACAACCCCACCGCGCTCATCGTGCAGGGCAACACCCTCACCGACCCCCGGTTCAAGGATGGGGAGCTGCTCAAGACCTTCGACTACGTCGTCGCCAATCCACCGTTTAGCGATAAGCGCTGGAGCACGGGCCTCGACCCGGCTGATGATATCTACGAGCGCTTCAAGCCTTTCGGCGTTCCTCCCGCCCGGCAGGGCGACTACGCCTACCTGCTGCATATCGTGCGCAGCCTCAGAAGCACCGGCAAGGGCGCCTGCATTCTGCCGCACGGCGTGCTCTTCCGGGGCAACGCCGAAGCCGACATCCGCCGCGCGCTCGTGCGCCGGGGCTATATCAAAGGTATCATCGGGCTGCCCGCCAACCTCTTCTACGGCACCGGCATCCCCGCCTGTATCGTGGTCATTGATAAGGAGCACGCCCACGAGCGTCTCGCTAGCGGCGGCGGCATCTTCATGATTGACGCCAGCAGCGGCTACATGAAAGACGGGCCTAAGAACCGCCTGCGCGCCCGGGATATCCACCGCATCGTGGATGTCTTCACGCGCCAGCTGGAAATCCCCGGGGTCTCGCGTCTGGTCAGCCTGGCCGAAATCGAGGGCAATGACTACAACCTCAACCTGCCGCGTTACATTGATAGCCAGGAACCGGAGGATATCCAGGATATCGCGGGCCATCTCTACGGCGGCATCCCGCAGCGGGACGTCGACGCGCTCGACCGTTATTGGGATATCTTCCCCGGCCTCCGCACTGCCCTCTTCCGCGAGTTGCGACCCGGCTACTGGCAATTGTCAATTGACAATTGCCAATTGACAATTCAGTCGCACCCCGAATTCGTGGACTTGAGCACTCGCATGGAGGCGCACTTCGCCGCCTGGCGCGCGAGCACTGCTGCCCGGCTAAAAGCCCTGCAGCTCGGCTTTGCGCCCAAAGAGCTCATCACCGACCTCGCCGAGGGCTTGCTCGCCCACTACAGCGACCAACCGCTTCTGGATGCCTACGACATCTTCCAGCACCTCATGGATTTCTGGGCCACAACGATGCAGGATGATGCCTATCTTATCGCTGCTGAGGGGTGGAAAGCGGAGACCTACCGCATCATCGAGACCGATAAGAAGGGCAAAGAACGCGACAAAGGCTGGATCTGTGACCTGGTTCCCAAGCCCCTCATCGTCGCCCGTTACTTCGCCGCGGAGCAGCAGGCCCTCGAGGACCTGGAAGCGGAACTGGAGAGCATCACCGCGCAGCTGGCGGAGCTGGAAGAAGAACACGGCGGTGAAGACGGCGCGTTCGCCGAATTGGACAAAGTCAATCGCGCCAGCGTCAGCAGTCGCCTCAAGGAGATTGGGGGCCTCTTCACCTCCGAAGAAACGGCTGCCGAAGTTGCCGCGCTGCAGGGCTGGCTCGACCTCAACAGCCGCCAGGCTGACCTCAAGCGGCAGGTGAAGGAAGCCGAAGCCACCCTGGATGGGCAGGCTTATGCCCGCTATGCGAGCCTGACCGAGGCCGACATCAAGGCGCTGGTGGTGGAAGACAAATGGCTCGCTGCGCTTGAATCTGCGATTCACGGTGAAATGGAACGCCTCAGCCAGAGGCTAACGCAGCGGGTGAAGGAGCTCGCCGAGCGCTACGCCGCACCCATGCCGGAACTCAGCGGGCGCGTGGCGGAGCTGGAAGCGAAAGTAAACGAGCATTTGGAGATGATGGGGTTCGGTGCAGAATGGACAATGGACAATTGATAATGGACAATGCCCAAATCACAATTGACAATGGACAAGGAACAATTGATAATTCTCAATTGTCAATTGTCAATTCTCCATTGGTTCCGCCGGGATACAAGCAGACTGAGGTGGGGGTGATACCAAAGGATTGGGAAGTAAAGCCCTTCCATGGACTGTTTGACATCAGCGGAGGCTATTCCGCTTCTCGTGCGCAGCTCTCTTCTGAAGGTTACTGCTATTTGCATTATGGCGATATACATAAGTCTACAAGTACATTCATAGATGCCCAATCAGAGTATCAAGACATCCCAAAGCTGGACATACCATTAACTCATATCTCTCCAGCGTCGCTTTTGCACGATGGGGATGTTGTGTTTGTTGATGCGTCTGAAGATGACGAGGGCGCAAGCAAACACATCGTGGTAGTGAACAAGGACGATATTCCCTTTGTTTCGGGGTTGCATACCATTGTCCTGAAGAGCAAGTCGGATATTCTGGACCATAAGTATCGCCGGTATTGCTTTCAAACTCGCAATGTGAAGCACCAGTTCCGTTATTATGCAGTTGGAACAAAGGTCATCGGAATCAGCAAGACAAACATAGCCAAATTACTCCTTCCAATTCCCACCCTCGCCGAACAGGAAGCCATCGCCGCAGCCCTGAGCGACGCCGACGCGCTCATCGAGGCGCTGGAGCAGCTCATCGCCAAGAAGCGCCAGGTCAAGCAGGGGGCGATGCAGGAGCTGCTTACCGGCAAGCGCCGTCTGCCCGGGTTCAGCGGAGAGTGGACGGTGAGGACTCTTGGGTCATTGGGGAGGTTCAGAGGAGGTAATGGATTTCCCACAGCATTCCAGGGTGCAGTTGAAGGCGATTATCCGTTTTTCAAAGTTTCGGATATGAACAATGAAGGTAATTCAACTTTCATGACGACGTCAAATAATTGGGTTTCGGAGAGTACAAGGCAGCAAATCAATGCAAATATCTTCCCAAGAGACACGATTGTCTTTGCCAAGATTGGCGCAGCGATTTTTCTTGAAAGAAAGAGAATACTCCTTCAAGACAGTTGCCTTGACAACAACATGATGGGATATGTTCTTGACCCAGGAATGGCTCATTGTCGTTTCATGCATTACCTATTTCAGATTACCGAACTCGGGAAACTGGTTGCAGCAACAGCTCTTCCTGCACTTAATGGAAAGGACATTGCAGCGCTTTCTTATAGCTTTCCTTCTCTCAAGGAGCAAACCGCCATCGCCGCCATCCTGAGCGACATGGACGCCGAAATCACCGCCCTCGAAGCCAAACT
>JAPKMR010000061.1 GCA_026645815.1 Anaerolineae bacterium
AAGGAGGATGAACTCCGCGCGCAGGCAGAGACTGAGACCCGCGCACGTGTGGATGAGATTATGGGCCGCAAGCCCACAGCACCGCTGCCCTCCCTGGAGCCAGAAGCCCCCGCACCGGTCGTCGAAGAACCTGTGGCCACAATTCCTGTGGTGGCTGAACCCGTGGTCGAAGAGCCTGTGGTCGCCGAGGCGCCCGCCGCCCCCGTTCCCGAAGATGAGATGATGTCGGGCGACGATGCACTTGCCTGGTTAGCAAGCCTCGCTGCAGGTAAGGAAGAGGAACTCCGCGCGCAGGCAGAAGCTGAGACCCGCGCGCGTGTGGATGAGATTATGGGCCGCAAGCCCACTGCGCCGCTGCCCTCCCTGGAGCCAGAAGCCCCCGCACCGGTCGTCGAAGAACCTAGTGTCGCCGAAGCACCCACACTCGACGAGGTCACCGCGCTCAAAGCAGAAGACCTCGAGCCTATCGCTGAAGAGATGGCTGCTATCGTGCCCGCCATCGCAGAAGAGATTCCAGCGATTGCAGAAATCGCTGAAGAAGGGGACTTCTTCGGATGGTCAGGTTTCGAACCCGAAGTTGCAGAAGCCGAAACGGCGCCCGAACCCGAAATTCTGGAATCCGAAACCCTCACCCCTACCAGCTTCATCCACCAAGGCCCTGATAGCCAGGAGCCTATGGATCAAAAACCTGGGGAAGTGAAAATTGCGGAGCCGGTTCTGGCAGAGCCGGAACCCAGCACAGTCACGGAAGTTGTGCCGCCGGCAGCAGCGCCAGCTCCTGCTGTGGATGCCCTACGCGCGCGCGTTCAGGCAGACTCCAAAGACTATCCCTCCCGGCTCGAATTGGCACGCGCGCTGGTGAGCCAGGATGCGATACAAGAGGCGATAGAGCACTATGGACGCCTGGTCCGTGAACGCCAGAGTCTGGCAGATATCGAGGCCGACCTTACGCAGATGCTCGAGCAACAGCCCAATGATCCACGCCCCCTGCAAACACTAGGTGATGTGAATATGCAGAACGGCAGGCTGGATAAGGCTATGGAATTCTACAAACGCGCACTAAGCCAGCTGTAGAGTGGCGCGGGAATACAGAAATTCGATTGGAGGAAATACAGGCTTGGAACGAACACTCATTATCCTGAAACCCGACGCGATCCAACGCGGGCTGATTGGGACAATCATTGCGCGCATTGAACAGCGCGGATTGCGCATTGCCGGGCTCAAAATGCTGTGGGTCAGCCCAGAACTCGCTGAAAAACACTATGGGGAGCATCGCGGCAAAGTTTTCTACGAGCCGCTGTTGCGCTTCATTACCTCGGCGCCGGTAGTAGCGTTAGTCGTCGAAGGACCACAGGCCATCAGCGTGATGCGCGGGCTGATGGGAAAGACGGATGCCAGGCAGGCAGATCCCGGCACGATACGTGGCGACTTTGGGCTTTCCAATCGTCACAATCTTGTACATGGCTCCGATAGCCCTGAGTCCGCAGAGCGCGAAATTGCACTCTGGTTCACACCAGAAGAGCTCTTCAGCTATCACCGTCCAATCGAAAGTTGGGTAGACCCCGATTCACCGTGGTAACAGGCCTGCCCTGACCGTTTGGGGTTCGAATACTATTGTTAAAAAATCGCGACGCGGCTTTGCCGCGTCGCGATTTTTTAACAACTATGACGCCGTATGGTATGGCTAGCTCGCGCTACCCGAACTTATAGGCGACACCGTAGCCGCCTCGGGGCAGCTGCCAACCAATGTTGCTATAGGGACAACCCACCCGGCAGCTGCCGCATTCCACACAGGCCTGATAAGCAACCTGGATTTTGCCGTCGTGCGCCAGCGTGTACACACCTACCGGGCAGAAATCCAGGCAGGGCTTATGGCGACACCGGGCACACAGAGCATGGTCCTTAATCCACAGATGCGGTTGCTCCTCATCAATGAAATACTTAATCGAGACGAGCAAATCATCCACATAAACATCAGGCAGGGTTTCCTGTACGACTGCAGGCAGTTCTTTTGCCTCAAAGCCATCATTGCGTTTCATTACCATCCCAGCACCGCCCTTCCCATGGAGATGATATCACCCGCCGCACGCGGTAGCGAACGGCGCCCGGTCAGCGAGCCCAACATGCCCTTGAACAACTGCATCTTCGGGCGACCGTAAGCGCTGAAGAAATCCCCCAATGCATCATTGAGGAAGGCCGGATAGGTCCCCATGAATTCAGGATGTGTGTCAAGGAAATGCGAGAAGCCCCGGTACTGTTTGAGATCCGGCAGGATGAAACTCTCCTTCAGCCGTTCCTCGTAACCCACCATAACCTTGCTGCTAAAATCGCCGCGACCATGCGCCTCGATGGCGGTCTCGCCCGCAAGTTTCCCCGCGATAATGGCCATATTGGTGCCTTCCCAGTGCAGGGCATTCACCATCGCGGCAGCATCACCAGCGACCAAGGCACCACCCGTGTAGAGTTTGGGCATATCCCGATAGCCGCCTTCCGGGATAAGGTGACCGCCATACTCGAGCAACTGCCCGCCTGCCACTAAGGGCGCAATCGCGGGGTGTTGCAGATATCGCTGCAAGACCTCATAGGGCTTCAACTTATACTCGGCGAGTGTTGACAGCATTACGCCCAGACCCACGGAGAGCGTCTTGCTATTGGTGTAGACAAAGCCCATGCCCGGCAATCCCAGAGAAACATCGCCCAACACGGAAACTGCCACACCGTGGTCGCTATCCGGCAAACCAAAGCGCGCATTAATCGTTTCCGGGGGCAGGGCAATCACTTGCTTAACCCCCAACGCCAAATGCGCCGGTTCCAAGTCGTGCTCAATCAACCCAAGTTTCTGCGTCAGGATATTGTTCACACCTTCGCAGATGATGACCACCGGGGCATAAATATCTCCCTGCGGACGATCAGTCTTGACACCAATGACCTGCCCATCAGCCTCACGGATGAAATCTACCACCGTAGTCTTGGGGATAAGGAAGACGCCCTCTTTCTGCGCCTGCTCAGTCCACCAAAGGTCAAAAGGCGCGCGAAGGGTGGTATAAGCATCTGCGGGCTGATTAGCCAGCTTGCCACCCTGTACGGTCATTCGGGTCAAGCCATCCTCAGACAGGAACCAGAAACCTGCCTCTGTCACCGGGCGCTCAAAGGGAGGGCGGCGACTCATGAAATCGGGAATCAGTTCCTCGATCGCATGGGTATAGATTGCGCCACCGAAGTAGTTCTTGCCTCCGGGTTTCTGTCCACGCTCGATCAGGGCTACATTCAATCCGGCGCGTGCAACCACCATCGCCGCCGCCGGTCCTGCCAGCCCTGCCCCAACAACAATCACATCAAAACTGATGCGCTCATCCCTGGTATTCATGCCGTCGCCTCCTTGAGCGCGCGAATCTGTTTGAGCATCTCCGGAATGACCTGGTAGAGATCTCCCACAATACCAACATCCGCCACATCGAAAATCGGAGCGTTGGGATCATTGTTGATGGCAATGATGAAATCGGAGTTCTGCATGCCGACCTTGTGTTGCAGAGCGCCGGAAATACCGGCGGCAATGTAGAGTTTGGGCCGCACGGTGCGTCCAGACTGCCCCACCTGATGAGCGTAGCTAATCCAACCGCTATCAATCAGCGGACGGCTGGCGCCGACCACGCCTCCCAACTCATCTGCCAGCTCTTGCAAGAGTTTCAAGCCCTCTGGTGTTCCCAAACCACGACCACCAGAGACAATGACATCGGCGTATTCGATGTTGACGCTTTCGCCTTTGGAGTGAATAAACTCCAGGACACAAGCCATGGCGCTTTCCTCAGTGGCTTCCACCTCTTCGCGCACAATCTCGCCTTTGGCGTCGGGATTGCGCTCCGGCATGGGGAAGACCCGAGGGCGCACGCTCGACATCTGCGGGCGTTCGTTGCGGCAGAGGATGGTCGCCATGATGTTGCCGCCAAAGGCAGGACGGGTCGCCAGCAACAACCGTTTCTGGGAGCCTTTCACCTCTCCCATTTCCAGACCAGTGCAGTCGGCAGTGAGTCCAGTGTGCAAAGATGTAGCGACTGCGCCAGCCAAATCGCGTCCCAACGTGGTCGCACCGATGAGGAAGACTTCAGGACCGTATTTGCGGGAGACTGCCGACAGGGTTTGATAATAGGGGCAGTTGCGGTAGTAGGCCAAGACCGGATCATCATAGAGGTAAACGCGGTCAGCGCCATAATAGAGGGCCTCCTGCGCAATGTGCTCCACATTCTCACCGAGCAACACGCCCTCAACAGCGACATCATCGCCTACAGCCGCAGCTTCCTCTGCCACCTGCAACGCCAACATGCGCGCCACACCCAGCAATTCCCAGGAGACAGGGTGTACTTTCCCCTCTTCTTGCTCGATGAAGACCCAGAAGCGTCGTGTTGTCATCGCGCACCTCCCAGGATTAGCTGTACAATACCCGCCTTGGTCGCTTTATCAAGAGCAAATTTGACCGCCTCTTCAACTCCGGATTCCCGGGTGTTAACCTTCTCACCGGGTTGAGGTAACGGCGGGGTCCCCATTTTGTAGACAATGGTGGGCGAACCCTTGACACCCACCTGATCCAACTCAAAGGTGCAGGGACCCTCCATAGTCCACATTTCGGGATCGTAACGCAGAGAGCGAATGAGATCGGGCAGCGGGGCGAAGGGAATCTCAGCAATTTCCTTCTCGCAGGTCAGCAATACCGGCAGGGAAGTCTCGACCACCTCAGTCCACCGCTCCGTCTTGCGCTCGATGACGGCGCGTCCTTCTTCCAGGTTCACTTCACGGATTTTGACGGCGTAGGTAACAATTGGCAGTCCCAAACGAACAGCCACCCCTGGTCCCACCTGTGCGGTGTCGCCATCAATGGCTTGCTTGCCAAAGAAAACCAGATGGATAGGGTCCTGTTCATGAATGGCTTTGATGGTCTCAGCGAGCACGTAGGAAGTTGCCAGGGTATCGGCGCCGGCAAATTTCCGGTCCGTGAGCAACACGCCACGATCTGCCCCAAGTTCCACTGCCTCACGTAAGGTAGAGATGAAACTGTTGGGTCCCATCGAAAGCACCGTCACTTTGCCGCCCAGCTGTTGCTTCCAGCGCACAGCTTCGGCCAATGCATGAGCATCATAGGGATTCATAATTGCCGGCACGCCTTCACGCACGAGGTTCCCAGTATCAGGATCAATGCGGATGTTGGTCGTATCCGGCACCTGTTTAACAGCCACAAGTGCATGGAACAATGGACACCTCCTGTAAGTCAACGGATGAACAAAAAGGCTTTCCTTTCACATTTTAGGACAATTCCAAGGGGGAGCAAGTAAGCATCCTGGCTCTGAGCTATATGTAGCTCAAAGCAATGGCCTCGCGACGCAGTTCATCGCGGAAATCGGGATGCGCAATGCCGATGAGTCCTGTCGCCCGCTGCCGGATAGATTTCCCGTAGAGGTTCACCGCGCCATATTCCGTTACAATCCAATGCACGTGGTTACGCGTGGTCACCACACCTGCACCGGGGGTAAGCATGGCCCTGATGCGACTGAGCGTGCCATTTTTTGCCGTGCTCGGCAAGGCAATGATGGGGAAACCACCCTCAGAACGGGAGGCGCCGTAGATGAAGTCCATCTGCCCACCAACGCCGCTGAAGAACCTGGGACCGATACTATCGGCGCAGACCTGACCCGTGAGATCCACCTCCAAAGCGCTGTTAATGGCCACCTGACAGCGGTTCTGTCCAATCACCGCCGGATCATTGACATATTCGGTGGGGTACAGCTCCACAAGCGGGTTATGATCCAGCCAACGATAAAGCTCATGGGTGCCCAGGATGAAACCGGCGACGATTTTTCCCCGATGCAGAGTCTTGCGCGCACCAGTAATCACACCAGATTCAACGAGGTGCATCACCCCATCGGAGATAAGCTCAGTGTGGATTCCCAGGTCACGTTTATCCACAAGATAGCGCAACACGGCATCGGGAACCGCGCCGATGCCCAGCTGGAGCGTGGCCCCATCGGGAATCAGCTCCCCAATATGCCCGGCAATACCCTCAACTACCGGATCATGGGGGTTCTCAGTCATCCGGTATTCATATAGCGGCGTCTCCGCCTCCACAAGATAATCCAGGTCATCCAGGTGAACCCGGGTATCGCCAAAAATCACCGGCATCTGTGGGTTGATTTGAGCAATGACTTTCCGGGCGGCAGCGACAGGGGTCTTTGCCAGTCCAGTTTCCAACCCCAACGAACAGTAACCTTCAGCATCGGGCGGGGAAACGTGCGCCAACGCCACATCGAGCGGTAAAGCACCGCGCCGGAAAATGGTGGGGAATTCCGAAAGCAACACCGGGGTAAAATCGCTGCGCCCTTCCCAGACACTGGCACGCACATTGTGCCCAATGAACATGATATTCGAATGCAGATGTCCAGCCAATTCAGGCAAAACCCATGGGGCAGGTCCGACCGTGAGCACTTGCACCAGCTCCACATTTTCCACCAGTGGGGCATGGTCCACCAAGGCTGAAACCAGAGCTGCAGGCACACTACAGTTGCCGGTTAAAAATACCCGGCAGCCTGAAGTGAGCGTTGCCGCAAGGGCCTCTTGCGCAGTGACGCACTTACTGCGATAACGCGTGCGCCAATCCATATACCTCAGCTCTTACGCAGCATGACGTCCAGTTTCTCATCCACAATGTCGCCGTTACGGATGATTACGGCGCGTTTGAGCTCCTGCACGTGCGCAAATGCCGTCGCCGGTCCAGATTCGATCAGAGCCTGAATGAAGGGCCAGGCTGCATTGTTGAAGGCATGTGTTGAAGTGCGCGGCACAGCGCCAGGCACGTTGGGGACGCAGTAGTGCACGACGTCCTCCTCAATAAAGGTGGGGGCAGCCAAAGTGGTCGGGCGGCTTGTTTCAACACAACCACCATGGTCAATGGAGAAATCCAGGATCGCGGCGCCGCGGCGCATGGTGCGCAACATCTGGCGACTGATAAGCTGCGGAGCGCGCTCTCCGGGGCTGCGAACTGCGCCAACGACAACATCGGCGAAGCGTAGCACATGAGCGATGTTGAAATCATGGGAGATCATCGTCGTTATCTGCCCATTCAACTGCGCATCGAGACGGCGCAGGCGCTCCAGGGAACGGCTCAGCAGGAATACTTTGGCGCCCAAACCAAGGAATGCCCGAGCAGCATTGACGCCTAGAGTACCTGCACCCAAGATCAGCACCTCCCCCGCAGAAACGCCAGGAACGCCATTCAGCAACACGCCACGACCCCCGTGATTGCGCATCAGTAAGGTGCCGGCGATATAGGGCGCCATGCGACCGGTCACCTCACTCATAGTCTTCAGAATTGGATAATCAACCCCATCCGGGGTAATCATCTCATAGGCCACCAGGGTGGCTTTCTGAGCGGCTAAGGCCTCCAGTTCCGCTTTGGGTGCAGCCATCAATCCCAAAAAACCCATCACAATTTGGCCCGGGTGCATCCAGGCAATCTCTTCAGAGGTGGGTCGCAACACCTTGAGGATCAAATCAGCTTTGGCGTAAAGCGCCTCAGTCTCGGTAACGATAATAGCACCATTGCGCTCATAATCATAGTCGTCGAATCCAGCGGCGCTGCCCGCGCCACTTTCGAGGTAACAGCTGTGACCGGCGCGTTTCAGCAATCCGACACCTGCTGGGGTCAGACCCACGCGCTCCTCACCACCTACGCGTTCCTTAGGAATTCCGATATTCATCAAGCTCACTCCTTATGTAGTCTATAGAGTAGCAGCCTAGTTACGCACTTGGGGCAAAGCCCATCATCCAGAATAACACGAGACAGCTTTGGGGGGCAAGTGTCCAAGAGACACCTTAGGATTACAAATGTCACCGCAAGCCTCACAGGGAACACAGAAGCCCTCTGAACTGCTACAAATGCCCAATATGGAAACGGGAGCGGTTCATTGCGCTGCGACACCATCTGCCGGGTGCACAATGTAGACCGCGGGTTCCCTATCGAAAGTCTCGGTATAGCGCGCAATCAGACGCGAGCTAAGTTCCTCCACGGCTTGAGCCTGCGCCAGGGCAATCGTGCAACCGCCAAAACCAGCACCGGTCAGGCGCGCGCCATAACACCCGGGGACTGCCCAAGCGGTCTCCACCAGGAGGTCCAATTCAGGAGCGCTCACCTCATAATCGTCACGCAGGCTGAGATGACCTTCTTTCATGAGCGCCCCCACCGTTCCCAAATCACCCCGCTGCAAAGCCGCAACCGTTGCGTGGACCCGAGCGTTCTCAGTGATCACGTGACGTGCGCGTTGCAGGACCACGGGCGGGAGTGCGCCGGCATGATGCAGCAATTGTTCCAGTGTCACATCCCGTAACGCCAGCACCTGCTCCAGCCCCACCTCCTGCAACACGCGCACCGCCTGCTCGCACTGCGCCCGGCGCACGTTGTATTCAGAACCGGCGAGTGAGCGCCGCACACGACTATCGGCAACAACAATGGCAATATCCTCCGGCAAGGGAATGTAACTGTGCTCCAATGTGCGCGTATCTAGCAACATCGCATGACCGGTTTGCCCACACGCACTGATCATTTGATCCATGATGCCGCAGTTCACACCCACATAAGCGTTCTCAGCCTGTTGCCCCAACAATGCCAGCTCAGCCTTGGGCAAGTCGAAGACGCTGAAAACGTTCCAGGCATAAGCAAATGCCATCTCAACCGCCGCGGAGGAAGACATACCAGCGCCGACGGGCACATCGGAGGCTAATACGGCCTCAAGACCCGCGGGCTGTAAGCCCCGCTCGAGAAAAGCCCAGACAATCGCGCGGGGATAATCGCCCCAACCTCCCGCCGAAGCAGCGGTTCGATTGACGGGAAAAATAATTTCATCGCCTCCCATATCCAAAGCCCGGATCACCGCCTCGGGAGCCTGCCGCAGCCCCGCAGCCAACCAGGCGGCGCGGTCCACGGCTACCGGTAAGACGAAACCATCATTGTAGTCCGTGTGCTCACCGATAAGATTGATCCGTCCCGGCGCACGAATTACCAGTTCCGGTTCCCGAAGGAACCGCGCTCGAAATGCCATTTTCACTTTGGCGTATAGATTGTCTCTATCCATGGGTCACCTATTAATTGAAGTTTTGCCAGAAAGGTAGATGGCTTTTCAGCCTGCTCCCTTTCAATGATGATAAGTGCAGTTACTGAAGTATCCGAAAACAGGTTGGTAACAGAAAGGCGCGGCGCTGGTTCACTACTCTTCGATTTCGGGCAGCAGGCCCTCTTGCAGTAACACCGCTAACAGGCGTTCACGGTCGCTTTCACGAACCAGCGCCCCAATCGAACCTAGCCGTTCCTGGATCAAAGCGCGCACGGCAGGATACTCCAGAAGGTCGGAATCTTTGGTACGCAACAACCAGACCTGCGCCAGGCGCACATGTTCTCCGGCGTTATAGCCACGCTCTACGGCCTTATGAAAAGCTGCCGGCAGTGTGTGACCCAGGGCCGACTCAAGAAATTCGGTAATCCGGTCCAACTGAATCCGCTGCGCCTTGGCTCGCAACAAAGAGGCAGGCGTGAGACGATAAGCCGTCCCACTGCCATGCACAGAATCCTGTTGCGCTACAGGCATGGCAATGCGGCTTAGCTGGAAACGCTCATAACGACGCCCAGGCGGGACCACAAGGACACCATCACGCCGCAGCTCCACCGGCGGCGACTCCGGCAGCTCGAAATTGCCATCAACGCCCAGGAAAGCGGCGCCCGCTGCGTTGATACTGAAGCAATCTGGCGCTAAATGGGGCACCGTCCATCCCAGGTCCACCAATCCCAACCAGGAAAGCGGTCCGGTGATCGTGAACGCCAACAGGGCGCCTTCTACCAGGTTCCAGGCCGCAAAACCGCGCACGGGCACATCGGTCACGGCATCGCGCACGTTCCAGCTATCGTAATCTCCATCCGGACGCAGGAAATCCGGTTCGTGCTCATGGGCATAGGTCAGCAACTCAGCCAGGGTATACCAGATTCCTGGAGTACAGCGCCGCAGCAGCGCCAGCATTCGCTCGCGTGACGCGAGCGGGTCGTTGAGCCACCCCAACACAGGATCGGGGTGCAGGGAGAAAACATGCGCCAGATCATTCCAGCGACGGCTCTGCGCCCAGGCCTGCGCGAGAGAGCGCCATTGCAGCTGCCGTCCGCTGCGCAACCAGTCCATCATGCATCCCGGCACAGGACGCAATAGCCCTCGCTCATCCACGTGAATCCAATTCTGCTCCAGTGCCAGAGTCTCCAAGAGTGGCAAGGACGCCAGCGCCTCTGCGGGGAAGGACTCCAGAAAGCTTTGGCGGAGTTTGGGAGGCCAGTTGCCATCCTCAGCAGGGCGCACGCTTTCGTTCTGCAGAAAAGTCCACAGTGTGACCAGGGATTCGCCGAGAACATCATCACCGGAGATAAGCCGTGGAGGCGTCGCAATGGGTTCAGGCGGTGGGATTTCCTGAGGCGGCGGAACAGGCAGGTACAGAATCAACGCATCGGGGATATAAGCCATCTCGATGGGGTCACCTGTGGGGCTGAGGATGGCGGTACGGAAAACCAGCCCCCAATACCACAGCCGCTCCGCAGGTGAAATAGGATTCCGCCACAATTCATCCCGTTCCAACCGCCCTGGACCCACAACGCGCACCTGCCCCCAACGGCGGGTAAAAATCGCCCAGGGGATAGCGCCCTGACGCCGTAGCAAGTCCTCCAGAGCTGCCCGCGCGGGGGGAGGCAATACTTCCCACACGGTTTCGACAGATTCGACATGCGCCATGGCATCGGCCAATTGTGCTGCTGCATCAGGGCGCAATTCCGCCTTGGCCGCGACATCCCACTGCTGGGCAATCACCCGCAAACGCGAGCCATCACAGTCGAGAAGAGCCTGATAGAGTGTGCGCAGTGTCATGGAATCATCAACCATTCAAATGTTTTGGGAATAAAGCTCAAATTGATTATATCCAGAAACGCAGGAAGTGACAATCAGCAGCTTGCCGCGCCGCGCTTTCACGGTACTATTTTAAGCAGTATAGAATAGAGAGATGCCATGAGCCATTCGCTCCAAAGGTTAAAACGCTTTGCCCCGCTCTTTGCACTGATTGCCGGGTTATTGCCTGCTGTCGAACCGCTGCTCGCAGGCTGCCTGCCCCGCGCTGATGGCGTCTTTCACCTGTACCGGTTGGCGCAATTAGAGCGTGCCCTCAGCCACGGAGTGCTGTTTCCGCGGTGGCTACCGGATATCGGATTGGGCTATGGTTTCCCACTCTTCAACTACTATGCTCCCCTGAGTTATTATCTGGCGTTGCCGCTGCACTATCTGGGCTTCTCCTTTGAGAACACCCTTCTGGGCGGCTTTTTGCTGGGGCATTTGGCGCTGGCAACAGGCGCCTATCTATGGGCGCGCGAAGCTTTTGGGAAAGCTACAGCGCTCGGGGCAGCGTTCCTGGTGGGCTATGCACCGTACCCGCTGCTCAATCTGACCTATCGCGGCGCCTATGCTGAGGTCTGGGGGTTGGCTTTTCTAGCCTGGGCACTGTGGGCGCTCCAGCGCCTGAGGGTACGAGGAGGACGCAAGGCATTTGTATTGGCAACGCTGTTCGTCTCCGCACTGATTCTCAGCCACAATGTGATGGCACTGTTGGGAATACCATTGCTTGCCGGCTATGCGCTGCTTCTGACATGGCAGCAACGCGAAAACGCGAGGCTCAGCCCACACCTCCTGCTGGCAGTAGTCGCAGGTCTGGGTATCACCGCCTTTTTCTGGATCCCCGCTATTGGAGAACAGCGCTATGTACAGATTCAGCAGCTGCAAATTTACGACTACCGCGAGTATTTTCTGCCCCTGGGGGAGCTCTTCAGCGGTCCGGCGCCGGTAAGCAAGGGTGAAGTGTCGCCCTATGGGCCGCACAGCGTGGGCTGGATTCTGCCAGCGCTAGCTCTGGTGAGCCTGGTCCCGCGCAAAAAGACACTTCCGAGAAACAGTCAGATTCAAAAATGGGCCTTGGCAGCAGCATGTCTGCTGCTTCTGGTCATGACACTGGAGATTTCTGCCCCTATCTGGGAGCGCCTGCCCTTGTTGAGCTTTATTCAATTTCCCTCGCGCTTTCTCGCGCCTGCCAGTCTGGGACTGGCAGTGCTGGCAGGTATCGGTTTGAGCCAGCTGGCTGGACCTGAATCCTGGCGCCTGCCGGCGCTGCTGGTCCTGGTGAGCGTCTTCAGCCTCACATGGCTCTTCATGCCCTGCGCGCCCGACCAACCCACCCTGACCCCGCCAGAGCTCATCCGCATTGAACGCGAAACCGGCGGGTTGGGGACGACGGTCGCGGGGGACTATCTGCCCATTTGGGTGCAGGAGCGCCCAGGTGATGAATTGTTGCCGCTCTACGATGCCGCTGCCGAAAACGACTATTTCTTCCCGCGACTGGATACGGATAGCGTACCAGAGGGTGCTGAGATTCTGGAGGCAAACTACGGTTTGAACACGGCGCAGCTGACGCTGAGCACCCCAAGTGCTTTCCAGGCGCGGTTCCGCTGGTATTATTTTCCCGGTTGGCAGGCAAAGGTGGATGGTGAACCGGTTGAAGTGACGCCGGACGGCGCCCACGGATTGCTGGCGGTGGCGGTTCCGGCGGGGCAGCACACGTTGGATATTCGCTTCGGCGCAACACCGCTGCGCCGCGGCGCCAATGCCATCTCAATAATCAGCCTGGTCGCGTTAGCCGCCGGCGCTTGGAGGATGGGTACAGGGAAATGGCAAGCAGGGCAACGGCAAGGGGAAACGCCGCTGCCCAACTACTCGCTATCCTGGAATTGCGCCCTCGCCCTGTGCGGCATCGGCTTGAGTCTTTTCGCCATCAAAACGCTGTATTTGAATCGCCACGACACGCCCTTCCATCCCTGGGATTATGATGGGGTCCAGATGCGCGGGGTGGATGCGCCGCTGCAAGTGCGTTTTGGCGATGATCTGGTGCTGATGGGCTACGATTTGACAAAGTCCACGCTCGCTTCAGATCAACCGGTGACGCTCACGCTTTACTGGCGCGTGGCGCAACCCACAGCGACGGATTACAGCATCGGGGTCCACCTGGCAGACGCCGGGGGCAGGCTCTACGGGCAAGAAGATCACCAGCATCCTAACGCTTACCCCACCTCATTGCTACAAACGGATGAGTTCATTCGCGACCGTTACGCTGTCACTCCCTTTGCGGGGACGCCGCCAGGGGGAAAGTACACCCTATTGGTCAGCGTCTATGAAGAGAGCACAGGCCAACATACGGATGTGTGGGACAGCGCCGGACAGTGGCGCGGGACAGCGTATGGCCTTACCGAAGTCACCGTTGCACGCCCGAGCAGCTTCCCGGATGCAGATTCGCTGCCCATCGTGCAGCGCCTCGATGCCGACCTGGGAGCGGGGCTGCGCTTGCTGGGAATTGGCGATCTTCCCACGAGCGCAGATGTGGGTCGCGATGTGCTCATCACACTCTTCTGGCAAGCGCAAACGCCACCGCCGCTGGATGCCGTGACCCGACTGGAAATGGTAGATAACAACGGCGCTGTGGTAGCGCGGACTGAAACCCCGCCAGGACGTGCGGACCTGCCCACCTCGCAATGGCTCGAGGGAGAAATCATCCGTGATGGGCATATGCTCTTTGTTCCGGCAGCACGGTTCGATGACCTCACCCACCCCCTGGAAAGCGGCATGTATACGTTGCGCGCAGGGCTGCTTGATGCGAAGGGCGAAGCGCCTGGAGCAAATGTGAACCTTGGTGAGATTGCCATTGTGGCGCCAGAACGCGTCTTCGACGACGCCGGACGCGCGCCCCTGGCGACCATCGGAGATGTTGCCGCGCTCATTGAGGCAAAGGTCACGCCGGAAAGTGTGCGAGCAGGGGTAACGCTCAGCCTCGATCTGACCTGGCGCGCCGAGACACCGGTGAATGTGAACTATACCGTCTTCGTACACCTGCTAAGCGAGAGCGGCGCCCTCATCGCGCAACAGGATGCCCAACCCGCCGCGGGCAATCGCCCCACTGCCGGTTGGTTCACCGGGGAGATCATCCCCGATACCACCACCCTCACCGTTCCACCAGAGACACCGCCAGGGATTTATACGTTAAAGCTAGGATTCTATGATCCCGAAACGTACGCACGGCTACCGGTGAGAGATCGCGACAAGCAGGATATCGGGGATGGGGTCATATGGGAAATCGAAGTACAAAGTCAGGAATGAGTTCAAAGGCCCAAAAGTGCAGAGTAGGAATGGTTCAACAGAGTTAACCAGTAAGCAGTATTCAGCTAGCAGCTAAGGAGGTTCGCATGACGAAAATTTTACTTTCCGGCAACGAAGCCATAGCTCTGGGGGCATGGGAGGCGGGTGTGCAATACGCCTCAGCCTATCCCGGTACCCCTTCAACCGAGATTCTGGAGAATTTCGCCCGCTACCCTGGAATCCGCGCCGAATGGGCCAGCAATGAGAAGGTAGCACTGGATAATGTCATCGGCGCCTCGTTTGGCGGCGCACGCGTGCTGGCAACGATGAAGCACGTAGGGGTCAACGTCGCCGCGGACAGTCTGATGTCGCTCTCCTACACGGGGGTGCGGGGCGGACTGGTGCTGGTGAGCGCGGATGATCCCGGCGCGTTCTCCTCGCAGAACGAGCAAGATAACCGCCAATATGCCCGCTTCGGCAAGTTCCCCTGCATCGAACCGGCGGATAGTGCGGAAGCGCGCCGTTTTGTGGGCATTGCCCTGGAAGTGAGCGAGGGCTTCGAAACGCCGGTAATCCTACGAAGCACCACACGCCTGTCGCACTCGAAGTCGGCGGTTGAAGCGCAGGTGCCCGAAAAGCGCGAATTCCAGCCCCTGCCACCCTTCAACCGCGAAGGAGGCGCCAACCGCGTCATCATTCCCGCCGTAGCGCGCCGGCGTCACCCAGAAATCGAGCAACGCCTGCGCGATGTGGCGGCATGGGCTGAGGGCACCGCCTTCGAGATCGGTCTCAACACCATCGTCTGGGGGGATCAGCCACTGGGCATTGTCACCACAGGTATCGCTTATCAGTATGCGCGGGAGATTTTCCCCAACGCCTCCATCCTCAAACTGGGTATGAGCTACCCCCTGCCATACCAAGCTATCCGCGACTTCGCCGCGCAGGTCGAAACCCTGATTGTCGTCGAGGAGCTCGATCCCTTCATCGAAGAGCAGCTCCGGGCGGCGGGCATCGCCGTTGCCCACGGGAAGGATTGCTTCCCCCTGTGTGGCGAACTGACGCTGGAAAAGGTGCGCCAGGGCGCACTGAAGGCGGGGCTGCTCGATGCAGAAGCGCCCGAAGAACTGCCCGAGGAGACCGGCATGCAGCTCGGCGTGCCATCGCGCCCGCCGGCGCTATGCCCCGGTTGCCCGCACCGCGCCTTCTTCTACGATATGGCGCGCCAGAAACGCAAAGCCATCATCGCCGGCGATATCGGTTGCTATTCGATGGGCGTGCTGGAGCCGTTCAAAGCCATGGATATGCTCATTTCGATGGGCGCAAGCATCGGCATGGCGCACGGCTTCAAACAAGCCGGAGGGCAGGAAGGCGTCGTCGCCACCATCGGCGATAGCACCTTCTTCCATTCAGGGCTTTCGCCACTCGCAGCTGCGGTCTACAACAAGGCGCAAATCACCGTTGCGATTCTCGATAACCGGATCACGGCAATGACAGGGCAACAAAATCACCCCGGCACGGGCATCACCCTGCAGGGCGCGCAGGGGCATGATATTGACATCGCGCCCGTCGTCAAGGCGATGGGCGTGACCTTCGTAGAGGAGGTCAATGCGTGGGATGTGAAAGCGGTGGGAACCGCACTCAAGGCAGCGTTGGCACACGAGGATGGTCCCGCCGTGATTATCGTGCGGGGCGCGTGTGTCTTCACACCACACTTCCATCTCCAACCGCGGATGCGCGTGGATCACGACAAATGCGTGGCGTGCCACGCCTGCCTGCGGGTCGGCTGTCCAGCGATTCTCAAGAGCGAGGTGCTCTACGAGAAGAACAACCGCGCGAAGACGATGATTGATCCCCTGCTCTGCACCGGTTGTACCGTCTGTATGCAAGTTTGCCCCACGAACGCCATCAATCCATTCGAAGAAAGTTACGGAGAGGGGGTATAATTGAGGCAGAGATCTCGCATGGAGGTAAACGATGCTAGTCAGACAGATTGAGTACGACCGTATGATGGCACAAATCAGGCGGTGGTCACCTGATCGCCGGCTAACATTGGTGCATGACATACTCAACACACTTGCCGCTGAAACAAAACCGTCACAGCGAGAGCCTACGCTACAGCTGGCATTGGGATTGTTAGCGACAGAGGATCCAGCGCCATCTGCAGAGGTTGTCCAGCAATGGTTGCGCGAGCGTCGCACGGAGAAATACGGATGATGCACGTGTTACTGGATACCAATGTTATCCTGGATGTTCTGCTCAATCGCGCCCCTTGGGTCGAGGGGGCGAGCACGCTCTGGCGAGCTATTGACGAGGAGAAAATCACGGCTTATGTGATGTCTTGCACTCTATCCAACATCGCTTACATTGCCCGCCGCCTCACCGACAGCGAACGCGCCAGTGCAGCGGTGAAATTGTGCCTCGACACCTTTGAAATCTGCACCGTGGATCAGCGGACGTTGATCGAAGCCGTAATGCTTTCAGGACGCGACTTTGAAGATGATATGCAAATTGCCTGCGCCATGCTTTATAACCTGGATGCCATCATCACCCGTGATGCAACGGGTTTTCAAGCCGCGTCGCTTCCAGTTTTCACACCTGATGAATTTTTAGAAACGCACAGGTTATGACCAAAACATCAACGCTCAGGAGGCGTTATGATTGACCAAATGAACTTTCTCTTCGTGGGGGTCGGTGGGCAGGGTGTGCTCACCGCCTCCGATATTGCCGCCCAGGTGGGTTTGGATTTGGGATTGGATGCGAAGAAGTCCGAGGTTCACGGTTTTGCGCAGCGCGGCGGGGTGGTGGAGAGCCACATCCGCTGGGCGCCTTCGGTCGGCTCACCGACGTGCGAATACGGCACCGTGGATGTGCTCATGTCCTTTGAGTTGCTGGAAGCCGCACGCTGGTTGGATTGGCTCAAGCCAGGCGGGACGGTCATCGTCAACCAGCAGCAAATCACGCCGATGTCGGCGAGCGTTGGGGATGCCATCTATCCGCCAGAAGAGGAGATTCTCGCGGCATTGAAGGCGCGCGCGGGGCGCGTCGTGGTCGTGGATGCGCTGCCCCTGGCGGAGCAGGCAGGCAATCCGCGCACGGTAAACACCATCATGCTCGCGGCGCTCTCGACGCTGCTCGACACGGATCCGGCAGTGTGGGAAACCGCCATCCTGCGGCGCGTGCCGGACAAATATAACGACGTCAACCGCGTCGCATTCCGCTTAGGGCAGGAAGCGGCGCGCGCGTAAGGTAGACGTGATACACTGTTGGCGGTGGATTATACTCCACCGCCAACAGTTGTTGTAGCAGTAGATGACTCCACGGTGTAGGGAGCAGCACGCTCACAAACCTTGACCTCTTGGGTGATGCGGTCGCCCAGCTTTACCTCAGCCATTTCCAAATCATAACGAGCCTGAAGTCGCAGCCAAACTTCGGCGCTCATGCTGAAATACCGCGCTAACCGCAGCGCTGTCGCTGCTGTGATAGCCCGCTGTCCCCGCACAATCTGGCTAATCTGCAACGGCGGTACACCGATGTCGTGCGCCAGACGGTATTGGCTCAAACCCAGAGGCTTCATGAAATCTTCCAGCAGCACTTCACCAGGATGCACCGGAGACAAGCGTTCCTCATCCGTAATTGCATAAGTCGTCATCGCACTACCCTCTATGATAATCCACAATCTCAACCCGATGCGCTCTGCCGCCATCCCAAACGAAGCAAATGCGACACTGATCATTGATGCGGATGCTGTACTGCCCGGAACGATCCCCACGCAACGCTTCCAGACGATTTCCCGGCGGTGCGAGCAAATCTCGCAGGTCCAACGCCTCATTCAGATACAGCAACTTGCGGCGCGCCGCCTTCTGAATCATTGCAGGGAAGCGACGTGATGCAAAGCCGTGGTAGATTTTCTCAGTCTCCGGATCTGCGAATGATTCTATCATGTCTTATGATATCGCGGCGCGATAATATTGTCAAATGATACTATTCTGCGCCACAAACAATCCCCATGCCTTGGTGATGTGGAACGCCCCCTCAGCCGCAATGCGCGCGGCGAACTCGGCGGAGAGCGCCGCTTCCTCCTCCGGAGAAAGAGGATACGGTTTGTAAACAAAGTCTACCAATGGCTTGACTCGGGGCACGCGAAACGAATCCACATAATCAAAGCGCTCCACTCGCTTGAAGTACGTGGATAAGTGCATCGCGCCGTTCTCAAGAGAGAAAGGTCGCACGCCGGCATGCTCTTTGGCTCTCACGCCAGGACGGAAAGGATCCACAATCTCCCACAATTCGTCCAGGTGCAGCTCTCCCGTCGTCGCCGCAAAGAGCACACCATCCGGTTTGAGCACGCGCCGAATCTCTGCCAGTGCGCGCTGAACATCGGTAACGAAACACAGCATGTGATTGGCAATAACAACATCAAAGGTGTCGTCCGCGTAAGGAATAGCCTGGGCATCCAACACAGCGAAAGTCAAGGGACACGGCCCAAACGCAAATGAGAATCTCATGAGATTGAGCACCCCTAAAGAAAAATCGGAAACCGTGATGTCCCACCCCTCAGGAATACGATCCCTGTTTTCGGCCCACAAAAGCCCGAGGCCAACGCCCACATCGAGCACGCGACACGTGGACGGCAAAGACATCAAATACTCAAAGAGCCAACGCTGCCAGGGGCATGGATTGGCGCTGTAACGCGAGCTAAACAGAGCATGTGAGTCACGATTGTCGCAGTTTTTCCGCGCCACAAACACCCCTGCGGTTTTGGTGATGCGGATTGCGCCCTCGGCAGTTATGCGTGCCGCGATCTCAGACTGCAGCGCGAGGCGCTCCGCCTGAGAAAGCGGTTGCTTTTGCAATGTTTGCGAAGAGAGGATGTAGGCAAGCAGAGGTTCGATCTCGGTTACGATGAGACCGTCCACGTAATCATAACGGTTGATGCTCTTGAAATATGCTGCCAGCTGCGTCGCGCCATTCTCCAGATTAAAGTTAGCGGTGAGCGCGCACACCCGCTCCCATAAACCGGGGCGGAAAGGTTCCACGAGCGCCCACAGTTCCGCCATGGCGCGCTCTCCGACCGTGGAGGCAAAGAGCGTGCCGCCAGGCTTGAGCACTCGGCGCAGCTCTGCCAAGGCGCGAGGCAGGTCGGGGACGTGATAGAGCATGTGGTTGGCAATGACGGCATCGAAAGCGCCATCCTCGTAGGGAATCGCCTGTGCATCCACCACTTCAAAGGCGAAGGGATGCGCGACGGCAGATAGCGCTGCCCGCGCCTGTGCCAGCATTCCTGGAGAGAGATCAGAGAGCGTGATATCCCAGCCTTCAGGGATTCGATCCTGGTTGCTAAGCCAAAGCGATCCCGTGCCGGCGCCCAGCTCGAGCACGCGGCATACCGGCGGCAGGGTCAGGTGATCGAAGACCCAGCGCATCCAGGGATATGGATTGACACTAAAACGGGCATGCAGGGCAATGCGCGCATCGAGATTGGCGGACGTCTGGTATTGTTGGGCAACAGAATCGTGCATGATTGCTCCCATTTCAGAAATCACAAATTGAGTTCAAGAATCAGAGTAACTTATGATTGGCGTGCCTTTTTGCACCACGCGAGCAGTTCCGCCTCGGTGAGGAAGCCTGCGGCGGCGCCAGTCTCGCCGATTTTGTACGACGCAAAGACCACTGCCTTGCGTAGCGCATCGTAAGCATTGCGCTCATGGGCGTAGAAGTGGATGAAAGCGGAAAACAGCGCATCGCCGGCGCCGATGGAATTGACGACGGGGCGCGTGAAGACCGCAGGAAGGCGCACGAGCGCCTCAGGACGGCGCTCAACGAGTAGGGCGCCCTCACGCCCCAGGCCAATGACCACGATTTTGGGACCGAAACGCTTCAGAATGCGCCGCGCCCATGCCTCTGGAGCAACGGGCAATGCCTCGTGGCTCATGAAGAGGATATCGGCGGCAGCCATGAAATCACGGTTGTAGGCATCGTCGAGGTCGGCGATGGTATGCACGTCGGTGGCGATGGGAATGCCGCGTGCCGCGGTCGTCTCCAGGAAGGGTCGGGCAAAGTTGATGTTGCACAGCGCTGCCAGGTCGCAGCCCGCGAGCGCAGATTCGAAATCCACCCAGGGATAGGATTGCTCCTGAATGTCTTTCAAATCCACGTTGATGGCACGCTGCCCACCGCCGTCATAGAGGATCACGGATTGCGGCGTCTGCGCCAGCGCGGGCAAGACATGCTGCCCGGGGATGCCATCCACCTCCAGCGATTGCAGCGCCAGCTGCCCCAAGCCATCGCGACCAATCAAGGCGAGAAAGCGAACTTCATCACCCAAGACGGTGAGCGCCCGGGCAACGTTGTAGCCAACACCGGAAACGGTGGTGTGTATCCCCCAGAAGGGGAAGCGCACCGGTTGATAGGGGATCGGGAAATCCTCAATCCGCAGTGTCGTTTCGATGTTGATCAAACCGGCTACGAGAACTTTCGCCATAAACACCCCGCTTCTGGGCTTGGCGCTTACTCCGGCCGCCAAAGCCCCGCCGACATCCCGAAAAAAGCGCTTTATGAAGTTTTGCGGTGACGGGCTATTCACCCATCACCGCAAAACAGTGCAGGAGAAGACCTGGAGACTTACAATCCCCAAACGCCGAAAATCAGCCAGGCGACGCCTAGCGCCAACAATGTATTGAACACCGTTGCCGCCATGTAGACGGCAAAAGGCTTCCAGCCCATGCCGCGCAGGTCACGCACTGAAAGGTCTATGCCAATAGCGATAAAGGCAAATGTAAAAGCCCACTTCGAAAGCCCATCCAACGCCTTGAGCGCATCAGCACTGAAGACACCCAATGAGGTCAACACCGAGAGCAGGATGAAGCCAATCACAAATTTCGGGAAACGGTCCCAGATAACTCGCGCACTCGGCCTTTCACCAGGGCGGCGTTCCACGTTAGTGACAAAGTACACCGCCAGAAGGAAAGCCGCGATGCCGATGAAGACGTTCTGCGCCATTTTGACCACCGCCGCCACGGCTTGTGCATCCGGACCGAACATAGTGCCGGCGCCGACAACCGCTGCAGTGGTATCAATATTGCCGCCAAACCACCCGCCTGCCACAGAGGGCGGAAGTCCCAAACCCTGCGCAATCCAGGGCATGAGTACCATCATCGGCAACGCCGTGATGATGACGAGGGCGGTCACGTAGGTGACCTCCTCTTTCTTCGCCAGCACGGCGCCCGCCGCGGCAATCGCCGCGGAAACACCGCAGACGGAGACGGCTGTCGCCATCACTGCCTTGAGAGTTGCCTCCAACTTGAACTTCCCCGCTAACCACCAGGTGAAGAAGAAGACCGAGCTGACCATGATAACCGCCTGCAGCAAGCCACCGACCCCTTTACTCATGATCTGACCCAGGCTAATGCGAGCACCTAACAATACCAAACCGATTTTGAGGAAGAGTTCCGTGCGAATGCCCGGCTTGAGAAGGGTATAGGTTTGGGTACGGCGCAAGACGAAGCTGGCAATCAAACCAATCACCGCAGCAGTAAGCGGATATTCCAAGGGGTTCTTATCCACACCACGGCCCTTAAACCACGCCGCGATACCAGCATCCAGCTCTGCGACCAGAAGCGCCAATACCAGCAACAAAGCCAGAGCGGCCAAAATCTGCCACGCCTGTGTTTTGGGCGCGACCCGCTGTTTTTCCGGTTTCTTCGTCGAATTGCTCTGCAGCGATGGTTGCTTGGCAGCAGTGCTCTTGCCGGATGTAGCCGAGATGTGTCCCTGTGCGCGTTTATTTGTGCTCATGGTCGGCGTCCTTCACTTCAACCAGCCGAAAACGGGCCAGGGAATCTTCGTGATGACGCCAATCCAAACCAGTGCAGTCAGGATCAAGCCAATGATAAGGGCTAGCCAGTCCTCGCTCAGAACGACACCCAACGATGTTTTTGATTTACGTGCCATCTCTCTCCTGTAATTGATAGTGTCCCAAACGATAATTATTTTTGGTTCTTGGGCAATGCCACTACGCCGCATCCCCCAAAACTCTATAGAAAACCTGGTTCAGGATTACTGCCCGATGCTGCTGTTTCCACAATCCGCTAAGGCTCGATTGCCCCAACCTAATACCACTTTGCAGGAGCATCAAAAGGCTCAAAACGATCCAAATAGTCAAAGACATCTGCGGTATCAGCAGCTACATGATAGAAATCCCGATAAGGTTTGGCAAAACGTTCCGTGTACAGATGTTCAAAAAGCGCCAACAAAGGCTCAAAGAAGCTCTGGCTATTGAGCAATACCACGGGTTTGGTATGCGCCTGAAGCTGGCGCAAGGTGAGGATTTCGAATAGCTCCTCCAGCGTACCAAAGCCGCCGGGTAAGGCCACAAATGCATCCGCACGAGCCTCCATCCACGCCTTGCGTTCCCGCAAGTCACGAGGAACCAGCACCTCATCAGCGATATCACAGTTGATGCCTTTGGCAATCAGCGGTTCGGGCATAATGCCGATGATGTAGCCATCACCGGAGCGCACCCCGCGGGCAACCGCCCCCATCAAACCAAGATCGCCGCCGCCATAGACGAGGGTCAATCCCCGCGCGGCGATTTCACGCCCTAAGGCCTCTGCAGCTGCCAGGTATGCCGGCGCAACTGCATTACTCGAAGAAGCATAGACACAAACAGATTGAAGATGCATGAGTGACTCCGATCCTATCCAGTCGTGATGGTCCCATCGCGAAAAGCAAGCGCTTGCCGAAAACGGTCCGTGCACACCCGAGGTATGCCGCATTCCACAGCCGTTGCCAGAGACGACTCATCATTGGCATCCCACATGTGAATCTCGATGCCGTGGCGCCGCAAGATAGTCACCACGCTAGCGGAGAGCTGCGTTGGATGCAGATGTACAGCGCGGGCACGACTGAGACGCGCCCGGTGTAACGCCTGGTAAGAGACAACATCCAATCCCATCCAAGCCTCTGAACGAGGAATCAGCAAGTCAACGGGAATTCCAGGGCACTGCGCCTGAAAAGCCAACAACAACGCCGGTTCGTATGAGGTAACCTCGATCGCCCCCCAAAGATGCTTGAACCGGTTCAGGACATCGCCGACAATCTGCGGCGCCTCCGGTTCCGGTCCTTTGATCTCGATTTCAAATCCGATCCTTCCGCCAAGCGCCTCAAGGACTTCAGGAAGCGTCGAAATCACTCCCACACTGCCGGCATTGTGCCGGCAAAACACGCGCACTTGCCGCAATTGCTCCAAGGTGAAATCGAAAATCGCCCCAGATGCGGAGGTATTCTCAGGCAAGTAAAAGTAATGATAAACGACGGGGACCCGGTCAGAGGTCAGGCGCACATCCAGCTCAACCGCATCTGCGCCCAACTGCACAGCCCGCTCGAATGCCTCCAACGTGTTTTCTGGAGCTTCCGTGGCAATGCCCCGGTGCGCCACAATTTCGAAACGATTCATTTCAAAGCTCCAGGCAAGCCTCTACCGATAACCAGAAGAGCCGCTCACGGACTGAGGTATGTTTCTCCCAGTCACGATGGTCCCAATCGTCACCGCTGACGTCATCGCCCCCATAAAGCAGCTGCGCAAAAGCCACCTGCCGGAACTGCGCCAGAGCAAAGAAAGCCGATGTCTCCATCTCCACGGTGAGGCAACCCTCAGCACGGCGACGCGCCACCTTGTCTGGAGTCTCCCGATAGAATGCGTCGGTGGTCCAGGTCTTGCCCAAGATGTAGGGAACATGGTGGCGCAGCAGAACCCGCTCGAGTGTGCGGATGGCAGCAGGGTCACCTATCACTTCGCGCGAAGGCGGCAGGTAATGATACGAGGTGCCCTCGTCGCGCACGGCGCTCTCAGGAATGACAACATGCCCAACAGCAATGTCGCGGTTCAAGACACCGGCGCCCCCACAGGCGATGAATTTGCGCCCGCCTAAGGCAATGAGTTCCTCCATGAGTCCAATTGCCAGCGGGGCGCCCACAGCCGAATGGAAAACCGCCACCCGCTGCCCGCCTTCAGTTTCTAGCAGATAGACGGGATGCTTACCCATTTCGCTGATGCAGTTATGAAGCAAGTTCAGGCGCCCTGCAGCAGCAAGGTCGCGGAAGACCTCACCAAAGAAACAGAGCACGCAATGCTCAGGCATAGCGGGCAGCGGGGCAATGAGTTTCCCCGGCTCAATAATCGCCTCGCGGGCGGAATCAAATTCAAGAATCGGATAATCTTGTGGCGCCATAACACAGCTCCCCGATAATCAAAGATAGCAAAAGCGCTGAAAAGGCGCGAGCAACCCTGCCCGCAGGCTT
>JAPKMR010000062.1 GCA_026645815.1 Anaerolineae bacterium
CTCAGGCGCCCCTACAGGGCGCAGGAGAAAATTGATTTTTGGCGGTGGGGCTTTGCCCCACCGCCAAAAATCAATCAGAGAAGGCAAAGGACGGGTGTTTTTGCTTGACAGCCCCCCTAACGACCTTACAATGAAGTCCGCTATCTTATCTAGTCTTATTCATCGAGAAAGAGGAAAAAGAGATGGACCTTTTCGAGAAGTGCAAAGGTGGCTTTGCGGAAGCAAAAGCCGCCCGTGACGCAGGGCTTTACCCCTACTTCCGCCCCATTACCAACAATGAGGGAACCGAGTCCGTTATCGGTGACCGCCATTTGATTATGATCGGTTCGAACAACTATCTAGGTCTCACCACGCACCCCAAAGTGCGCAAAGCCGCCATCGAGGCGCTGGAAACCTTTGGCCCCAGCTGTAGCGGTTCGCGCTTCCTCAACGGCACACTGGAATTGCACCTGGAACTGGAGCGACGACTCGCCCGCTTCATGGGCAAAGATGCCGCATTGGTTTTCAGCACCGGCTATCAGACCAACGTCGGGACCATCTCATCATTGATTGGGCGCGATGATGTCGTGATCACCGACAAGGAAGATCATGCCAGCATTCTGGATGGCTGTAAGCTCTCCTATGGCAAGAATCAGCGCTTCGTGCACAACGATATGGAATCGCTGGAACGCGCTCTCGCCGGGTTACCAGAGACTGTTGGGCGTATGGTAGTCGTGGATGGTATTTTCAGTATGGGGGGTGACATCGCTCCCTTACCCGAGATTGTCACGCTATGTCAAAAATACGGCGCGCGGCTGATGGTGGATGATGCACATTCCATCGGTGTTCTCGGTGGGGGAAAGGGAACAGCAGCCCACTTTGGTCTGACGGAGAAAGTGGACCTGGTTATGGGGACTTTCAGCAAGTCTTTCGCATCGTTAGGCGGCTTCATCGCGGGTGACGCCGATGTGATTGATTATATCCAACACACGGCGCGCTCGCTAATCTTTAGCGCGAGCATTCCACCAGCAAACGCAGCTGCCGCCCTGGCAGCCCTGGAAGTGATGGAAGAGGAACCGGAGCGCATCGTACGCCTCAACGAGATTGGCGCCTTCATGCGGCGCCGCTATCGAGAGCTGGGCTTCGACATTGGCAACACGGAAACGCCCATCATCCCCATCCTCATCCGCGACCACACCAAGACGTTGCAAGCCTGGAAGGCGCTCTTTGAGGCGGGTGTCTACACCAACCCGGTCCTTGCACCTGCAGTACCACCCAACATGACGCTGTTACGCACCAGCTACATCGCGACACACACCGATGAACAGCTGGAGCGGGTGCTAAAGATCATGGAAACGGTGGGGCGGCAAATTGGGTTGATTGCGTAATTCACGTACGAAGAGAAGACCAATATTTAACGGCGCAGCATGGCTGCGCCGTTAAATATTGATAAGTGACGATGTGTTGATTTTTAGCCCGAAACTGGAGTATCCCCATCAGCGCGCACAGCGAGAGAGCGCCCAGGCGGCATGCTCGCGCACCATCGCGCTATAGTGCTCCCGCGCCGCCCATTCCAATATGGGTAACGCTGCCGGATCCCCGAGATTACCCAAGACGACGGCAGCATTGCGAGCCAAACCCTCAGGCGTCGCCCGCCACAACGGCGTCGAACGAAAGCGCGTGCGGAACGCACCGGCATCCAGCAACAATAGTTCAGGCAGCGCGAGCGTCGCATGGAAAGACGGCAGTTCCGGGAGCGCCGCCGGCAGAAGCTGCGCACGTTGATTCCAGGGGCAGACTTCCTGACAGATATCGCAGCCAAAAACATGCTCGTCCAACAACGGGCGGAATGGCTCAGGAATCGCGCCGCGATGCTCAATGGTGAGGTAGCTGAGACAGCGCCGGGCATCGAGCACTCCAGGCGCGACCAGGGCGCCCGTGGGGCAGGCATCCAGGCAGCGGGTACAGGAACCACAGGTGGGGAAATCCGGTACGGGGTTGGGCGCCCATACGCGATCAGTAAGAATTACGCCGAGGAAGGTAAATGAACCCAAGCGGGGGTGGAGCAGGCACGTGTTCTTTCCCTGCCAACCCAGACCGGCTGTGACCGCCCACTCGCGTTCGAGGATAGGACCGGTATCCACATAGCAGCGCGCCTCCAGGGGACCTAGAGTCTCCGCCAACAGCTCCACCAGGCGCTCAAGCCGCTGCAAAGCCCAGTGATGGTAATCCGCACCCCAGGCATAACGGGCGACCCTACCGTGAAGAGGCGGCAAGGGGGGTACAGCTTCGCGGGCATAGCCCATGGCAGCAACAATCACGGACCGAGCGGAGGGCATGATAGCTCGCGGATCGGCCCGACGGGCTAAGGCATCGGGACGCGCCAGGTAAGCCATGTCACCGGCATAGCCCTGTTCCAGCCACGCGCGATAGGATTCCCAGGTGCGCGCAGGTCCCACCGGTGCCAGACCTACCCAATCGAGGCCCGCCGCAGTTGCCAGGGATTGCAATGAAGTAGCAGTATCCACCATGCTCAGTATCACGCGAGTATAAAACGACGCGGGTCAGACAGTTCCGACCCGCGTCGCGCAAAGCAGTTGCAGAGATTACTCCGCTTCCGTGATCATGATGACCACGCTCGAACCACCTGTGTCCTCATCGCTGATGTAGAGCTGCAAATCACGCCCTTCTTTCTGGAAAGTGGGCATGAAGGCTTCGGCATCCTTAACCCAACCATTGTCCACCAATGCCTCATCGTAGAATGCGGTCACAGTCGCAGCATCATCCGGTGCGGTAAAGCTGATCATGCCACTCATCGTGGTGAGTTCGGTGCCGCCCGGATACATGGGAACGTCCTCAGGCAAACCGCCCGCGAGGGCTTCCGCCGGCGGCTCAATAACGAAGTCCTGGTTCACATCGTAGACGTCCTGAGAAATCGTCGCCGTACCGGGCTTATCCGTCTCAAGATCACCCTTGTAGGTCACAATCAGACGTACCGTGAACGTGGGCAAACCAGACTCATCCGCAATCCAGATCTCGCTGGAAGCCTCGGAAATATCGCTGCCGAGCGCGAGCGCCTCGAGTGAGGTGATCTCAAGACGATAGTGCTTGGTCTTGATACCGTTGACCGTCTCTCGCCCCAGATACTCATAATCATCCTCTTCCAAACCGCTGGTGAAATCATCGTAGTCAATCAGGGAGTCCTCAAAGCTACTGGCATCATCAGTCGTTTCGGATTGCATCCACTGCCCACCAAAGTTGATCCATTGCGTCGTGCCAACCTGGATCATCTCCATCTGACCAGCGGCAGGGTCTTCCTCTTCACCCACGCTTTCCATCACCATGCGCGTGGCAAAAGGCTCACGGATGTACTCCTGACGTATCGAGACTTCCTGCGCGGTGCCGTCTTCAAACTCGGAGCGCATCGTCATGGTCGTGCGGTAGCTATCCAAGCCCTTGAGCGCATCGGCATCTACCTCAGGCAGCGTCCCGTCATCCATTGGCTCTTCGGTCGGCTCTTCAGTCGGTTTCGCGGTTGGCTGTTGCACGCCACCAGATTCCTGCGTGGCAACGGGGGTCTCGGTTTCATCGGATCCACCGCCTAACCCTGCACACGCCAGTGAGAACAGCAGCAGTGCGGCAACAAGCACCATCGTCCAGCGTTTCATGATTCTCCTCCTCAAACTAACCTGGTATACAAGCTTCGCAACACGCTGCTTATTATCAGCGTGTAGGGGATTATAACAGCAATCCGATAGCATACAAGATGGGGGGTATTTGCCCTTTCTCCCAACCGTGCTATCATCATTTCATCTATGGAAAACCTGCCGGCTGAAGAAGAGCTACGCGCAATACCGGACCGACCACCGCGCCTTTGCCCTGCCTGTGGCGCCAGGGTTGCTGACGCTGCAACCGTGTGCCTGATGTGCGGCGAGCCCCTTGAGGACGCGGAAAAGCCCGTTGAAACGGACGTTGTTCCCGTAGCACCTAAGCGGCGCCGGTCACTCATCCAAACCATCGCCTTGCTAGGTATCGCCATCGTTATCATCGTTGTTGCGATTATCTTTGGGATGAGGTATACCAAAGAGGCGCCACCACTACCCACTTTTACGCCAACCATTACAGCCACCGCCACCTCTACGCTTACCCCTACGCCAACCGCCACGCCAACACCTGTTCCAACACCCACGGCAACGGCGACACCCGTGCCCCCAGAAGTTTATACAGTCCAATCCGGGGATGCATTGTTGACCATCGCCCTGAAATTTGGTCTCACCGTAGATGAGTTGAAGAATTTCAACAACCTGACTTCTGACAACATCACCGCTGGAGACACGCTGCTGATTCCGGCGCCGACGCCAACGCCTGGTCCCACGCCCACGTTGGACCCTTCACTTCCGACCCCGACGCTGGCGCCTTACCTGGTCTACACGGTCAAGAGTGGTGACGTCCTTTCCGCTATCGCGGAGCAATTTGGCGTCAGCGTGGTTGCCATTCAAGCCGCGAATGGCTTCTCCGGCGATTCAACCATGATTCAGCCCGGGCAGGTGTTACAGATTCCACAATTTACCCCCACACCACAGACCTCTGCCGCGGTAGTGATAGCCGGCACACCCACACCACGCCCGCTGTATGCAGCTCCGACACTACTCTATCCCCCAAATCGAGCAACGATAACGGGAAATAACTCGGGAGAGAATCCGAATATCACACTGCAATGGACTTCAGTGGGGTTGCTGCACCCGGAAGACAATGAATACTACCGAGTCGAGCTGACTATTCCCACGACTTCTGAGCCAATTACGGAGTTCTACACGACCCGCAGCACCTCATGGCGCATTCCTGTCAACCTGCTCCCAGCCCCAGAAGTCAAAGACCGCACCATCATCTGGCGTGTTGTTGTCGTCAGACAAGAAGGGACAGAAACCGCGCCAGTGTATACGCTCATCGGTCAGCGGGGCAGCAGCCGCACTTTCACTTGGGAGCCTTAAAAGATCGCGAGGTCGAATTCAGCAATCAATTGCCAGAGAAGGAGGATTGCCATGGAACGCAGACAGCGGAATAACATCGTAGCCGATTTCTTCGCCCACGGATATCGTGTTTCTGGTTCTTTTGACGCGCGCCAACACTCTCTCGGCGATGCAATGTACGACAATACCACCTCCTATCTGGCCATTGAAAATGCCTATGTTTCCTCCATCAGGCAAGCTGGTGAGATTACCGCCAATCATCCCATGGCGGTGATCGTGAAAGACAGCCTTACCTTCACCCTTACCATGGACGTCAACGACACCCTGCGCCGCGATCAGAAATATGGTAGCTACCTGGGATTGCAAATGGTGCCTATCTTCCTGACGCTCCCTTTCTTCGATCTGCGAGGTTTTCTGCGTCTGCCCGGACGGCTGGATCCCCGGGTGTTGCTCTCGTCCTCCACGGAACGTTATCTCACCCTGGTAGATGTGACCGCTCACGTGACATTCGAACCTGACCTCAGTTTTCAGGGTGCGGCGGCATTGGTCAACAAATCGCAAATCAGCTTCCTCGGACTGCAATCGCTATAGGTCGCCCCTAAACCGCACAACAAGGAGACAACGCCATGGCACGAATTTTGGTCATTGATGACAGCGCGGAAATGTTGGATTTGTTGAAGATCATCCTGCAAGAACGGGGCAAACATGAGGTTCTGCTCAGCGCTGATGGGCAGACAGGTCTGGCGATGGCCCTGGCAGAACGGCCAGATCTGGCCATCGTGGATGTGATGATGCCGGATATGACGGGCTATGATGTCATCCGACGGCTACGTAACAATCCCATTACCGCCGATCTGCGCATCATTGTGCTGACCGCGCGCGGGCAACCTGTGGACCGGAGAGTGGCGACGGATGCCGGCGCAGATGTCTTTCTGACCAAACCCGTAGAAACCACGGTGTTGCTGGATAAAATCAACGAATTGCTCGGCAAGACGCCGGCAAAGGGGGGAGCGCTCATCATTGGCGTGATGGGGTTGGCGGGTGGCGTGGGCAAGACCACTGTGGCCGTCAACCTGGCGTTATTGTTGCAACAGGTTGGTCAGACACTGCTCATGGACCTCTCCCCCAATTCAGGGCATTGCGCGCTCTTTTTAGGATTGAAACCGGTACGTCACTGGGGCTTTTTGGTAGAAAATCCAGGCCTGACTACCGAGGGTTTAATGCAACGGCACGATTCCGGGCTGAAATTGCTGGCCTCGCCGCCGCAACCGCTACGCCGCGAGGGTATGGATAATGTTTCGCTCAATGCACTATACGACCTGCTGGGGCGCAATGCTCGCTTTATTGTGGTGGATATGCCCCCGACGCTCAGCGCAGTCGCCCAGCTGACACTGGACCGCGCGCATCGCGTGCTCATGGTGAGCAGTGACGACCCACCCAGCATTCAATCCACCATGCGCGGGTTGCAAGTGTTGGAGAGCGCGCGAGAGCGCACCTTGTTACTACTGAATGCTGTAAGACCCGGACCACACCCGCCGCTGGAAGCCCTGCAACGCGCACTGCCCGCTCAGATTTTCACACGTCTGCCGTACGATGAAGCGCAAGCCATTGCCCTACGGCGCGGCGCGCCTTCAGCGGTTAGCCAACCAGAATCACCCATCGTCACCGAGTTGCGGCGACTGATAAAAGCACTGCTCAGCTAATGGGCATTCTCAGGGAAGCTGAAAGCGACCCAGAATCACCAAGAACAAGAAACCAACGACCGTCACATCCAGGAGCAGCAGTGTGGCGAGCAAAAAGCGCTGCCAGGGCAAGAGGTCCTCGAGCGCTCCCCCTTCAGGCATCGCCGGGCGCCTGCCAGCATGGATGGGGCTGACCGTTTCTTCCTCCCAAATGAGATCATTCATAGGCTGTTGCATAGCCAGGCTCCTTCGCTTTCCACGCTAATTGAGACGCGCACCATAGTATATTAGGCTTACCCTCATTCTAGTGAGAATCGGTGTTCTTGTCAATACACTGGTACGTTTCAAAACGGGGGTGGAAGGAAATTGATTTTTTGCGGCGGGGCTTTGCCCCGCCGCAAAAAATCAATCAAAGAAAGACATTTACATAATAGTCGTATTGCTTTTACCCCAAAGTTAGGACGCACCGCTTTAGATTGTCACTGTTCAACGTTCTCCCGCTTGCCACAACCAAGAGCGGCCAAAGCCGCGATCTTGGAAAGTGTTTTTGGCTGACACTCTACGCGTGTCAGCCAAAAACACCCCTTATAGCAGGTTTCAGCCCGGTATTAACGTTCTGCGATAGAAGTCTGAACAGCACCTCTAGATTGCAGTTTTGCAGCTTTAGGTTAAAATTGTCATAGAGGTTTTCAGAAGCTGCGGTATGGATTATGTTTTGCAGCACAGAAAGCCTCCCAACAACAGGAGAAAGCGCCTTGCCGCAAGCACTACCGCAACACTTCTATACCCGCCCCACACTCCTGGTGGCACGAGAATTGTTAGGGCAGCGGTTGGTGCATCAGCAGGAAGGGCGCCGGCTTGCAGGGCGTATTATGGAAGTCGAAGCCTATATTGGCAGCGATGACTTGGCCTCACACGCACGTTTCGGCAAAACTGCGCGCAACGCCGCGATGTTTGGGCCACCCGGTTGCGCTTACATCTATATCATCTACGGAATCCACACCTGTTTGAACATCGTGACAGAAAGGCAAGACTTCCCGGCAGCCGTTCTTATCCGTGCTCTGGAACCGGTTGAAGGGGTGGAAATCCAACAACGGCTGCGGGCGGCACGGAGACTGCGCAGCGTGCAGATAGCCCTCCGCGATCTATCAAGGGGACCGGGACGGCTCTGCCAGGCGCTGGCGATTGATCGAAGCCTGAACGGGCTAGAGCTCACCACACCAGGCGCACAGCTCTACGTTGAGCCAGATGAGGGTATCCCCGATGCGGAAGTGCTTGTAGGACCGCGCATCGGCGTGACCGGAGATGCACAGGCACGCAACGCTCCATGGCGTTTCTTTATGCGGGCATCCCCTTGGGTCAGCGGAAAAACGCGGGCGGGAAGCATACCTGCCTGAGAACCAGCGCAGGGCGGGGGGAGGATTTCCCCGCAATGTGCTCCCACATCCTGGCCATGGTCACAGTACAGGAGGTGAACGATGGCACTACAAGGTAAGGGTCTCTGGGCCTGGCGACTTTGGGAACTGGATCGGGCGTTGACACTTGCCCCCTCCCTAGACGTTACACATGTGCTCTACAAAGTCGGTCAAGGTCCGTTAGGACAAAAAGCCGGTTTCGTTATCGAAGAGCCTGAGAAAATCGCGGAGCGCATTCGCCAGGCAGGCTATATCCCCATCGCCTGGAGTTTCACCACACTCGGTGATGTGGAGTTTGAAGCACAAATGGCGACAGATGCGTTTAGTTGGGGCTACGAGGGCTTCATCTTCAACGCGGAGGATGCCACAAAAGGGCGCCAGGAAGCTGCGAGCGCCTTGGGGGAGAAAGTGCAGGCTGCCAACCTGGACCTCAGCCAGCTGTATCTGTGCTCCTATCCAACGCCGCTCACACATCATCCCACGATTCCCTTCAATGAAATGGGGTTGTACTGCCAGGGCGGATTGATGCCCATGGCTTATGGCACCTATCTGCGACCGCCGGAAGTGGTGATTGACCGCTGGACCTTCGAACAGAACAGCACCTGGATGGAGCAGCAGGGGCTAGAACTACCCATCTATCCGGTCCTGGGACCCTATGTGGATAACTTTGCCCAAAAGCCCATGCCCAAGGAAGAACTGCAAGCATGGCTGGATTGTCTCGCCAAATACGCACCCAGTTTCTTCAGCCTCTACACGGCCGCGGCCCTCATCCCGGAACATTACGCACCTATCCGCGCCTTTGTCCTCGGCAGTACCCCAGTGCGCGCTAAAACAGCCTGGATTCACGAGCTAGGCGGTGCAGTGCTCTATGCCGGCGCAGGGAAAGCGAATACGCAGTTCTCAGCGCTCACTTACGGCGCCAAAGTGCAGCTGCTCGGCTCACCGGTAACGGTGAATGGGGTGGCATGGCAACGCGTCCGCACTCCAACGCTGGAAGGTTGGCTGCCGGAGGCACAGCTCAAGCCCGATAAGCCCGGACCCTGGCCCACGTTAGCCAGGCAGCCCACGCCGCCCACCGGGCGCCTGCTCACCGTCTGGAGCACAGCAGAGCTCAATATCCGCTCTCGCCCCACCATCCACCCGGAAACATTGATTGGTCGCATCCCCAAAGGAACCCGGTTGCGGGTAATTCAGGATACAGACAAAGCGCTCCAATGGGTTGGGCAATCAGGCAAATGGATCAACGCCAAAATCGAACCCGAGGGACCCAGCATCTGGGTCGCCGCCTGGTATCTCAGCCCCTTCGATCCGCTGCTCCCGCGCAAACCAGGCATGAAGGCTCGCGTTCACAGTCCGCAGGACGGTCTGCTCATTGTTCGCAGCGGACCCTCGGAGACCCATGAAAACATCGGGCAGGTGCTGCACGATGCGGTGGTTTCATCGCTGGAATCCGACGCTGAAACACAACGCAAAATCGGACAAGAGGGAGACTGGTTGTGGGTGCGCACACCCGATGGGGTGGACGGCTTTGTCGCGGCTTCAAACCTGCATCCCTATGTCAGGACCCTGCTCGAAGTGCGCCACGTGCTAGTCGAAAGCCCACAAGCCGGCTTACACTTACGCGCCACCCCCGACCCAGATGCCAAGCCGGGCTGGTGGATGCCCCATGCTACCGTGCTCGAATCCCTGGAGCCCCCGGATGTTACCGCGGAAAAATTGGACCAGAGTGGCGCCTGGCTCAAAGTGCGTAGCCCTTCCCGGCGCGAGGGTTTTGTGCCGGTGGAACTGCTCAAAGCCCCAGATGACCCCGATAATCGCCAACCGGCGATTGATGCCAAACTCCCGTTAGGACGCTCGGCGTGGCTCTTTGGTATGCACGCAGCCAACCTCACCGACGATACACCGGAACACCAACAACGCATCCGCCAGCTCTTTGAGAGCCAGGGTAAACGCGGTTGGGTGCTCTTCACAAAGACACTGGGCACCCATGTGGATATGGAATTTGACGACACGCTGAGACAGCGCTTATGGAGCTGGGCAACGGCGGGCTACGGCGTCATCGTTCGGCTCAATCACGCCCACTATCCTTCCGGTACTTTGCCCGAGTCCACCCATTACGATGTCTTCGCTGCGACGTGTGCCCGCTGGGTGGAGCTCTATCTAAAACATGCCGAAGAACCAGATTCACGCTACACCTGGATCATCCAAATCGGGAACGAGCCTAACAATCCCACCGAGCACCCGGGAGATATCGGGGTGATTCGAGAGAACATCACCCCACAGCTCTACGCTCGCGCTTTCAACAAGGTATACACGGCCATCAAGGGCATCTTGCCTCGGGCAATTATCGCACCTGGCGCGGTAGACCCCTACAACTCCACCGTAATGCAACTGGTCAACCGGCGCTACCGCCCATTAGAGTATTTCCAGGAGATGCTCGATGGTATTACGGCGCTCGACGCCTTCGTGCTCCACGCCTATACTCACGGTCCTTCGATCGGCGCAATCACGGCGCTTACCACCTTCGGCGATTTTATGACCGACCATTATTTCGATTTCCAAACCTATCGCCAGTTTATGGAGCGTATTCCAGCAAAGTGGAAGCACGTGCCGGTCATTATTAGTGAAAGCAATCACATCTGCCGCCCACCCGGGGCGCCCGCCTGCCAAAACCCAGCAGACCAGGGCTGGGTCAACGCCAATATCGGTTGGGTGCGCGCAGTTTATCAGGAAATCCACAACTGGAACCAGATTCCATATATCCAGCAAATTCATGGGCTGTTGCTCTACCGGTGGATGGGCGATCAATGGGAGTTACACGATAAGGATCAAATCCTGCAGGATTTCACGCAAGCCATGGGGAACGATTACCGCTGGCGAAGATGAACGGCGATGCTCAGCCCAGTTTGGGCATGGGCTACAAAAACGGTCGGCGCTCTTACGAGACGCCGACCGTTTTTATAGCCTCAGCTCATGCAATTAGACGAAGCGCTCCGCCAGGATATCCGCCAGGGTGGGCTTGCCGATAACCTGCAGCTCATAACGCACCCGTTCCATTGGATGCTCGATGTTCAATACCCGGGTGAGATCAATGGGCGTGCCAATCACGACCAGGTCGCAGGGGGTGTTATTGATGGTCACCTCGAGGTCACGCATCTGCTCGTGACCGTAGCCCATCGCCGGCAAAATCTGCCCGGTGCGAGGGTACTTTGCATAGGTCGCTGTGATCGAAGCCACCGCATAGGGGCGAGGATCAATGATCTCCGCCGCGCCAAAGCGCTGCGCCGCCACATAGCCCGCACCGTAGGCCATCTCGCCATGGGTGAGGGTGGGACCATCCTCTACAACGAGCACCCGCTTGCCACGGATGCACTCAGGATGATCCACAAAGAGAGGTGAAGCCGCCTCTACCACAATCGCTTGAGGATTCACCTCAGCGATATGCTGATAGATTAGACGGACACCGGCGTAATCAGCGGTATCCAGCTTGTTGAGCACGATAACATCCGCAGCCCGGAGATTGGTCTCGCCAGGGTAATACGTCATCTCGTGTCCCGGGCGATGGGGGTCAGCCACGACAATCCACAGATCGGGCTTGTAGAAGGGCATATCATTGTTGCCGCCATCCCAGACCACGACATCGGCTTCTTTCTCGGCTTCGCGCAGAATCGCCTCGTAATCCACACCGGCATAGACAATCACGCCCCGGTCAATGTGCGGTTCATACTCTTCGCGTTCCTCAATCGTGCACTCGTGCTCATCCAGATCGGCATAGGTCGCAAAGCGCTGTACCCGCTGGCGAACCAGGTCACCATACGGCATTGGGTGACGCACGGCGACCACCTTCTTGCCCTGCTGCTGCAAGACATCGCAGACGTGACGTGTGGTCTGCGATTTCCCGGCGCCCGTCCGCACGGCAGTTACAGCCACTACGGGCTTAGTGCTCGCCAACATCGTCGCCTTGCCGCCCATGAGGCGGAAGTCGGGGCCCAGGGCCGTCACGAGACTGGCTTTGTGCATCACATACTCGTGCGGCACATCAGAGTATGAGAACACTACCTGATCAATCTGATGCTTCCGAATAAGATCGGACAGGTCTGCTTCAGGGTAAATCGGGATGCCTTTGGGATATAGTGCGCCCGCTAGCTCGGGGGGATATTGCCGACCTTCGATATTAGGGATCTGCGTCGCCGTGAAGGCGACAACCTCATATCGCGGATTATCCCGGAAATAGGTATTGAAATTGTGAAAATCGCGCCCGGCAGCGCCCATGATGATCAACCGGATCTTCTCCATACAGATTCTCTCCTTTACAACAAATTTGTAACAGGCGCAGCAATTCTAAAGGTATGCTCGCTCAATGATACAGCGTCAAGCCTAATACAGCCCAGGCTTAAGAGCAAGTGAGATTTCATAACAAAAAGGGCGCCAATCCTCACATCGGATGGCGTCCTCAGAATGCAGCGCAATTAAGTCAAGCCGGTAGCACTAACGGCTCTAAGACTTTAGCTCGATTCAGGCTCCACATTCTTTTTTGTGCGCTCCAGCCCAGCTTCGAGCGCCGAGGTAATCTCACGACGCAATGGCGCCAACGCGCCTAGAACGCCATTGACAAAGCGCGGCGCGCTATCTGAACCGAAAGATTTGGCAATTTCTACAGCCTCATTGATGGCAACCTTGGTAGGAATCCGTCCAACGGTGAATTCGTAGAGGGCGATGCGCAATATATTCCGGTCCACAATCGCTACCTGGTCAAGAGGCCATTCCTGGGCATATTGCTGAATATAGGCATCCAGCTGGGTGCTACAGCCCCCCACTCCGGTGACCAGCTGTTGGTAGTAATCCGAAACTGGTGCGGGAAGGTCCGGTTCGCGCTCGAAACAATTCTGCAAGACCCAACCAGCAGAATGCCCTACGGCGTCAATCTCGTAAAGCGCCTGTAGAGCCATCTCCCGGGCTAATCGCCGCTCCCCTTTCATGAATACCTCACCCTGATTTCCTCACACGTTGCAGCGTCAAGTTATGCCGCGACAGCTGCTTCCACAACAGGCTCCGGGAACAATACGTCCTCAATATAGACATTGACGGCTTCAACCGGCATTCCGATCATTTTCTGGATCGCTTCGGTGACATTTAGCTGTACCGAACGCCCCAGCTGTAGCAAGCTGATACCCGGCTCCGCCAGGATGTGCAGATCCACAGATACACGGCCTTCCACGACGTGCACCAGCACGGATTTGCCGCTCAGCCCCAAAAAGCGTTCCACATCCGTCGGCTCGGCAATCTTCACCACGCCAGGCACGTCCTTAGTGGTCAGTCGGGCGATGGTTTCTAAAACACCAGGTTCGACCGTTACTTTCCCAGGGATCACTTTGTTGTCCATCTTTCCCTGCTCCTCCCGTTCAACCCATCCCAGAAATCACCGCACAGTGCAGCTTCACACGCTTCAAACAACAAACTCCGGGCCTCCGCGGAAGCCCGGTCAATATCCAGTCTCAAGCAAGGGCAAATGCGCGCGCAACTCCAAACCGACGACAGCGAATCGCAACTGCCTACCGAGCGGCTTAATCCTTATCAACATCAAGGACTTTGATACGCCGGTAGGTCCCACAATTACGACACACGTGGTAGGGACGCACCATCTCACCGCACTCGGGGCAGGGCACCAGATGGAAGAGTGCAGGAGCTGCAAACGTAAGCGCCCGGCGATTCTTCTTGCGCCGGCTGGTTGTCTTGTGCTTTGGTACTGCTGGCATATTAACTCATTACTCCTTATCCAAAATCACGCCTGGTCATAGCCTTGAATGATGATTCTTTCACCGAGGCCATGATCCAGCGCAGGCTTCATTATACGGAAAAGTGCGTTCCTGTCAAACCGGTTGAGAGAGGTAATTATTCAATCCCTCTGCTCAAATCATGGTGTGATTGAAAAATAGATTCCCCGCCACGGTTCCGCCGTGACGCAAAATCCGTCTTTCGCCATAGGGTTATCCCTGCAACCGGAGTTCGCGGTCGGCCTCCAGCTTTTGCAAACCATTATCCACCGTGCGCTGCAGCCGCGCCAACTCTTGTTGCAGTTGGCTGAGCATGTTGAAGACATACTCGTCGGCATCAGCCCGCAGCGCGATTGCCTCATCATGGGCGCGTTGGCGCACAATGCCTGCCTGATGCCGGGCTTCCTGCATCACACGATGTTCCCCAGCCATCTGCTGAGCTTCCTCTTGCGCAGCAGCAATAATCCGCTCAGATTCCTCACGGGCCTGAGTCAGCACAGACTCACCCTGCTCCAGGAGGTCCTGCGCCTTGGATAGCTCCTCCGGCAACGCAGCGCGTAGTTGCTCGAGCAGGTTTCGCGCGTCAGCCTCGTTGACAGCCCGGTTCCCAGAGAATGGGATTTTGGGGCTGTCCTTGAGCAAAAAATCTTCTAGCTGTTTGATGCGAAAATCAATATCCATCTGCGCCTCCTGGTCATGCAGAATACGACCTCAAAACAGCATCAGTCCCGCACCGATATTGACACATCACCGACATGTACCGCTCGTTCGCGAACTGCCGACAACGCCTTCAAAACATGCGGAGGCACCATCGCCGAGGCATCCCCACCCAATAGGCAGATTTCCTTCACAATGCTCGACGATAGGAAAGCATGTTCCTGTCGGGTCATCAGGCAAATGGTATCGAGATGAGGCGCGAGGGCTTTGTTGGTTAGTGCCATCTGATATTCCAGTTCGAAGTCCGAAATCACGCGCAGACCGCGAACCAAGACCCGTGCCCCAACTTCATCGGCGAAAGTAGTAGTCAGCCCGCTGTAAGGGCGCACTTCGATGTTGGGCGCTGCTCGCAACGCCTCACGAATGAAAGCCACACGCTCTTCTACCGAGAACCATAGCCGTTTATTAGGGCGGTCATAGACGGCAACAATCAAATGCTCGAATAGTGCAGCCGCCCGTTGCGCAATATCTATGTGCCCAAAATGAATCGGATCAAATGAACCAGGGTAGATTGCACAAGTCCCCATCAGCTTACATCCCCTGTCGCTTGCCAGAAAGCCGCTACACGCAACGCCAGCTCCCGGTGCTCGGGTTCAAGCAGGTCTGGGTCACTTGCCAACAATTGCGTGGCAGCCTCACGCGCCTCATGTAATAATCGCATGTCCGCTTGTAATGCCAATGGAAGCTCCGGCATCCCACTCTGCTGCGTCCCTAAGAACTGTCCCGGTCCGCGCATCTCCAGGTCCTTTTGCGCCAACACGAAGCCATCCGTGGTCGCTTCTAAGGTCTTGAGGCGCTCATCGGCAACTTCAGACGGCGATTCGGAAAGCAGCAAGCAGTAAGAACGGTAATCCCCTCGGCCTACACGTCCCCGGAACTGGTGCATTTGTGATAGCCCAAAACGCTCAGCGCCATCAATCAACATGACCGTGGCATTAGGGACGTCAATGCCGACCTCTACCACCGAGGTGGCAATCAGGATATCCAGTTCACCCTGAACAAAGCGCACCATCACCGCGTCCTTGTCATCGGACTTCATGCGTCCATGCAACAGCCCCAGGCGCAAATCGGGAAAGACTTCCTTCTGCAGGCGTTCATATTCGACTACAGCCGCACGCGCTTCGATTTTCTCCGACTCCTCAACCAGAGGGTAGATGATAAAAGCCTGTCGCCCCTGCGCAATCTGATTGCGAATGAAACCATAGGCGGCTTCACGCTGTCGCGCAGTAAGCACGCGAGTCTCAATCGGTTGCCTTCCAGGGGGCATTTCATCCAGGATTGAAACATCCAAGTGCCCCCACAGGGTCAACTCCAGCGACCGGGGAATTGGTGTCGCTGTCATCACAAGCAAATGGGGATTGTAACCCTTTTGCCGTAAGGCCCCGCGCTGTTCAACGCCGAAACGATGCTGCTCATCAATGATCGTGAAGGCGAGATTGTGGAAATTGACCTGCTCCTGAATGAGCGCGTGCGTTCCCACAACCAACGGTAGTGTGCCTTCAGCAAGACCCGCGTAGATTTCGCCGCGCTCGGCAACACTGGTGCTGCCCGTGAGCAAACGCAACGCCGGGCGTGGTTCGGGGAAACGCTCGAAGAGGCGGCTCAGGCTCTTGAAATGTTGCTCTGCCAGGATCTCAGTCGGCGCCATGAGCGCCGCTTGAAAGCCGCCGGCTGCAGTTAGCGCCATGAGCAATGCGGCGACCACCGTCTTTCCAGCGCCTACGTCACCTTGCAGCAAGCGGTTCATAGGTTCCGATAAGGTCATATCGTGAACCATCTCATCCAGTGAACGACGTTGCGCGCCAGTGAGCTCATACGGAAGCGCCGCTACAAAGGCTTCCAACATGGTTTCTGAAACTTGAATCGCTTGCCCTGGGAGTGCCTTCCACTGCTGCCTCTGTCGCAGCAAGCCGAGCTGCAAGCATAGCATTTCCTCGAATGCCAAACGGTGTTGTGCAGCCTCCAGATGCGCCATATCATCCGGGCGATGAATGCCCCACAAGGCCCGCCCCAGCGGCAACAGGCCATAGCGCCGCAATAAGCCCTCAGGCAAAGGCTCACTCAGACGCCCCGCCCAGGTGGTGAGGGTGCGCTGCAGCAATTGACGGAACCAGCGTTGGGTCAAGCCTTCCGGAAGCGAATAGATCGAGGCAATACGCCCCTCTTCCAGATCGTTGCGGCCTACATGGCCCCATTCCGGAGAGGACATGGTCAGACGTCCCAGATGCTCTCCCACCCTTCCACGCAGCTCGATCTGCATTCCGGGTTTCAGGCGACCCTCAAGAAAGCGGTTGTTAAACCAGGTCACCTCAAGCGCTCCGGTTCCGTCGTTCAGAATCGCACGGAACAGATATAAGCCAGGACGCACTTCACGCCCGCCGGCTTCCCAAACCGTCGCGATGACGGTCACTAATTCGCCATAAACCAGCCGGTCAACGGTCTTGAGATGAGAGTAATCCTCATAACGGCGCGGATAATAATGCAGCAAATCCGCGATAGTGCGCACATTCATCTTTTCGAGATAGCCCGCGCGCTTCTGGGCCACACCGGGCAAGGTGGTAATGGGCGCCAGGATGCCCCGACCGGGTTGAGGGGGAGCAGGAGCGACGCGTGAGGGTGGAGCAGCGGGCGACACACCCTGTGGGGCAACCGCAGGCACGGTTCCCGCATCCGGTGATACCGAAGGGGTGATGCCCGCCTCATCCGCGACTAGCGGCGGGGTGCTCAAGAGTTCCTGCAATTCCTGTAATGCCTGAGAACGGGCTTCGGGCTGCAAAGTGCTATAAGCCCGCAACCTCAATGCGATATCCTCGACCCATGCCGCATCGCTAAACACACCCGAAGCCTGCCGGTTCCAGGTATCAGCATAGCGCGCAAGCCCACCAGCGACAGCTTTGTCCTGGAAGGCATAGTCCCTCTGCTCAAGAGTGAGCATCTTCTTCAGTGTATCAAGGGGATTAACCATGAATTTCCTTACACGAATTTAGTCTAGGTCCCAGACGAGGCTGAGAACCTCCATCGCCTGGCTAAGCAGCAGCTCTGTGACTCATCGCCTGTGCGCCAGCGCAACGGCCTATCTAGCAACCCGAACAGCAGCCACACCGAGACCTGTGGGGCCAATGTGTGAAAGAAAGACAGGCCCCGCCTCACACACCCAAAGGTTATTGCCATCCACGAAAGGCAACATAGCCTCACGGAACTCTTGCAGCACTTCAGGAGGCGTCAACGTGTGTAACACCGCCAGGTGTTCCAGGGGCGCAGCCTCCCGCACCCAAGAGACAATACGCAGCAGAGCATTCCGATAAGTACGGACACGCCCCCAAAGCCGCGCCTCGCCCATGTGCAATGTAATGAGCGGCTTAATCTGCAATAAGTCCCCCAACCACGCCTGCGCCCAGCTGACGCGCCCACTAGCGCGCAGATGTTCCAAAGCGCCTAACATGCCCATCACATACGTACGCTCGGCAAGCGGTTGTACTTGCGAGAGAATCTCAGCCGCCGTAGCGCCTTGTGCTGCAAGCTTCGCGGCGTAGATCGCCTGCAAACCTACACCCATCGAAACCTGTCCCGTCTCCACCAGATGCAAGCGCGCTCCGTGAAATTGCTGGCTTGCCAACAACGCCTGACCGCTCAAACCACTCAAATTGGAAGCCACAAACAGGCCAATGATATCTGTCGCACCCTCATCCGCCAGCTCGGTATAGGCAGTGACAAACTCGTGCATTGAAGGTGATGCGGTCTGAGGGCGTCCAATGCCATCCTGCAGACTACGATAGAGCAGCTCACGATCGGTAAAAGTGTCGCTGCGATAGCTATGACCGCCAATGAACAAATGTACCGGAACAACCTTGATCGCGAACTGCGTCACAACATCAGAAGGCAAATCAGCGACGCCATCAGTGATGATGCGAACACGTGCCCCCATAAAGGTTAGCGCCAGGTCCCTTCATAAATGACCATGCCCAATCCATCCGACCCGATATGCGAGGCGAGAATGGGATCGTAGGTGATCATCGCAATATCGCGGTTAGGGAGAATTTGCTCCAGGCGCGATTTCAGGGTCAGGGCCTCTGTCGTGGGGCTCTCGCTGCCACTATGGAAGATGATCAATTCCTGAATACGGCTGAATTCGGAGGCAAATTCCAGAAGTTTATCAAGCGCCTTTTCTGGAGCACGGCTCTTTTCGAGGGGGTTGATATCCCCGTCTTCAATCACCAGGAAGGGGTGAATGTTCAGCATCGAACCCAGAATTGCCTGCGTTGCGCTCAGCTTTTTGCTACGGAACAGATAATCCAGGGTATGTGTAATCATGACCAGATAAATCCGCGGGATCATGCCACGCACACGGCGCACCACCTCGGCAGGGGGCAATTGCCCTTCTTGCAGCAGCTGCCCGGCGCGTTCTACCAACAGCCCCAGACCCAAAGAGATCGTCTGAGAATCAAGGATAGTAATATCACAACGCCCCATGAAATCCCGCGCCGCAATGCGTGCATTGCGCATCACCGGGCTGAGATACCCAGAGGAAAGAATCACCAGCATCTTATTGGTACGATAGAGCGTGCGTTCGAACACAGCTTGAAAATCAGCCACAGATGGGCCAATGATTTCCACCGGTTGGCGATGTTGCGCTAACCGCTGTAGCAGTGCGATATGACCATTGTTCTGCTGATCATACATGAAAGTCTCATCAGCAGAACGCGCCAAGATGGGTAATGAAATGACCCCCAGCTCCCGCAGCCGTGCCGCGGATAACAAAGCAGTGCCATCCGTAATCAGTTGGACTTGACTCACTGCGCCTCCTATTCTACCGAAAACAAATACGGATAATGGGCTTGCCCACCAGAGATGACCTCAAACTCCAAAGCGGGATAAGCTTCAGATAACTCATCCTTGAGGGATAGAGCTTTGCCTTCAGACACATCCGCCCCATAATACAGAGTTACCAATTCCCGGTCATCCAGCGGGATTTTTGCCAATAAATGTCGCACGACTTCCTCGAATGTATCTGCAGCAGCTGCCAGAGTCCCATCCAGCAAGCCAATCGCATCACCTGAATGCACGGTCACCCCATCCAGAACCACATCGCGAACCGCATACGTGACCTCACCCGTGATCACGTCCCGGGCGGCGCGTAGCATGGCGGCAACATTGCCATCCAGAGTGGCTTGCTGATCCAATGCGAGCAATGCGCCAATGCCCTGGGGCAAACTACGGGTCGGCACAACGGCTACTTCCAATTCGGAGAGTTCCGCCGCCTGCTGCGCCGCCATGATGATATTCTTATTGTTGGGCAAAATGACGGCTTGCCCGGTCTTCAAGGTCTGTAAGGCTTCGAGAATATCCGCGGTGCTGGGATTCATCGTCTGCCCACCACGAACCACGGCTGTCGCACCTAAGCTGCGAAAGACCTTCTCCATGCCGTCACCAACTGCTACAGCGACCACACCAATCGCCTGTGGCTCAGCCTCCAACAACATCGCAGGTGAATCGGCACCCATGGGAGCGACCTGAGCTGCATTGCGTCCCGCAATGAACTCCTCATACTGCTCGGCCATGTTTTCCACAACCACGTCGCGCAAGGGCCCATGCTGAGCGCCGAAACTGATGGGCACGCCCGGGTCAGCCACATGCACATGGACTTTGACGGCTTGAGCATCGCCGACCACCAACGGACAATCCCCCATCGCTTCAATGGAAGTGCGGATTGCCGCAACATCCAGGCTGTAATCACGTCCCATGACGATGAACTGCACGTCATAGGGATAATTAGCATCGAATTCCAGCATTTCGTTGTCACTCATTCCAGGGCCGTGCACATCCACAGTAGATAAATCTACTACCTGTGCTGAGCGCTCAATTTCATCAACAGAAAGCCCTTGCAACGAACGTAACATGCCTTCCAAAATGATCACCAAGCCCTGCCCACCAGAATCCACCACGCCCGCCTGCCGCAGGACCGGCAGCAACGTAGGGGTCCGCGCTTCAGCAGCCTTTGCCCGCTGTACCAGGCGTCCAAGCATGAGAACCACATCGGTGGTCTGTTCTGCCGCAACCTGAGCTTCCTCAGCGACCTCTCGAATGACGGTGAGGATAGTTCCTTCGACCGGTTTGACCACGCCTTTATAGGCAGTCTCCGAGGCCCGCTGCATTGCCTCGGAGAGATTATTCACATCCATGCGCGCATGGTGATCCAGACCACGAGCCACCCCACGCCAGATTTGCGAGAGAATCACGCCGGAGTTGCCACGCGCGCCCATGAGCGCACCGTAAGCAATTTTGCCGGCGATTTCACCGATATTGTCCTCGGCCAAATACTCGATTTCATTCCAGGCTGAAGTCATGGTCAGCATCATGTTGGTGCCCGTGTCGCCATCAGGCACAGGGAAGACATTCAACGCGTTGATGGCCGCCTGATGCTGGCGTAACCAGGTCAACGCAGCACGTACCATCTGCTTTAGTTCTTGACCTCCAAGGTCAAGATGGGTTCCAGTCACTTGTTCCACAGATAGCTCTCCCTGGGTCAATCTACATCGCTCACGCGCAACGCCTGAACGTGTACATTGACAGCATCTACGGGCAGTTGCAGAGCTTGCTCCACCTGGTATTTCACCACGTGTTTCACACTCTCGGCTACCGTAGCGATTCTCGTCCCATATTCTACCACGACATAAACGTCAATCGTGATACGATGATTACGTACCTGCAAGACTACGCCACGTTTACGGTCAGCGGAAAGCATATCCGCCAACCCAGAAGCGAAGTTCTTCGGCACCGTACCGACCACCCCATAACAACGCTGCACCGCCTCGCTGACAATCGTAGAAATGGCAGCCGGGGAGACTTCTATCCTACCTCGAGCTTGCTGTTCAGTCATTACCAACCCCTCCTGGTTGCAACTTTCTACCTTTGTGGTATTATATCGCCTGTTATCGAGACGCTAGAGGTGAACTATGGCAAAATGCGACGTTTGTGGCAAGGGTCCGTCTTTTGGTCATAATGTGAGTCACTCAAAAGTGGCAACAAACCGTATTTTCCGTCCCAATATCCAGCGCAAGCGGCTGTTGGTTAATGGAAAGTGGCAACGCCTGCATATCTGCACGCGATGTTTGCGCACTTTGACTCGCGAATAACCAAATCTGACCTCATTTCGCTCCAAAATCGGCCCCGTCTACAGTGCGGGGCCGATTTGCATCCTCGCGTCCCGACAAATTAACGTTCAGAAGCTCCCGCAACAGCCAAACGTAACGTTGCAATTGCAGAAGCTACACCCTCGACCGCTCCGAAAACGGATGAACCAGCGACCAGAGTATTTGCCCCGGCAGCTACTACCAAAGGGGCAGTTTCAGGTGTAATGCCACCATCCACAGAGAGCAGAGCTGGATTCTTTGCCTTATCCAGCATGTGCCGCACCGCGCGCACCTTGTCCAGAATCTCCGGCAGGAAGTTTTGCCCCCCAAAACCGGGATTCACGGTCATCACGAGCACCAAATCCACCAGCGGCAGCACATAGCGCAAAGCCGCTTCTGAGGTGCCCGGATTGAGTGATACACCGGCTCGAATGCCCAGGGCGTGGATTTGCTGAAGTGTTCGGTGCAGATGGACATCGGCTTCGGGATGTATGGTCAGGATATCCGCGCCAGCATGAACGAACGCTTCCACGTAGCGCGCCGGCTCAGCAATCATCAAGTGGACATCCAAAGGCAGGCGTGTAACCGCGCGCAAGGCTGACACCACGGGCAATCCCACGCTAATGTTCGGCACAAAATGCCCATCCATGACATCCACATGGATTAAATCAGCACCGGCGGCTTCAGCTTCGCGCACGTGTTCGCCCAACCGGGAGAAATCCGCCGCCAAAATTGAAGGTGCAATATATACAGTGCGTTCCATGATTGGGTATAATACACCGGTTGACAGAAAAGGCAACCGAAATAACCGTTCAGGGTGCGTTTCAAAACGGGGATGAAACTCTCAGGCGCCTCTACAGGGCGCAGGAGAAAATTGATTTTTGGCGGCAGTAGAGACCGCGGTATTTCCTCAATTTCTCGCGGAATCACCCAAAGAGAACAAAATGGTTACGGATACGTAAAACAAACTCCCAACTATTGACACGGACTGCAAAAAACTGTACTATCAATAATAACCCTATTTTTACATTCAAAATTGGTGATCCCTCACCAGTAAAACAGAAATTAATAACTGGAGGCGCAGGATGTTCCAAAAAAGGATTCAAGAAAAATACGAGTTGCTTTCACCACGATTCCGAGTGTTGGCAGATTTCATCCTGGAGAACACGCTAGATGCAGGGTTTTTGACGGCTACCGAACTGGCGCGGCGCGTAAATATTGACCCCGCAACAGTGGTACGCTTCTCGCAGGAATTGGGGTATTCCGGCTATCGCGAGCTTTCGCGGGAGATCAAGCGCTACGTCAATAAACAACTGGCTTTGCGGTATCAGGAGGGCGATCCTGGGATGCCCGGACTGGCGGGCAAGATTGCGGTACTGACCGATGAGCTCAGCGATCGCGTTCTGAATTTCAAAGTCGAAGCGTCACATATTGCCACGATCACCGAGATTCTGCACGCGGCACCGCATATTTATGTATTAGGCAAAGGTGACAGTTTTGGGCTCGCCTCCCTTTGGGTGACGTACTTGAATTTCATAGGCCATCCGGCATCAGCGGTGCACGCCAACCTGGCACAAGCGGCACTGATGTTGCGCGATGCAGCCCCCGGAGCGGTGCTTTTTGCCATCTCTCTCGGCCTTGACCCTGACTCCGAAATTGGACAGCTGGTCAGTGCCGCACAGAGCAAGGGCATCAAGACGATCGTCGTCTCTACCAGCCCCACCCTGCTTCCCGCGCGCCAGGCAGATATTAACTTGAACCTTCCTGCAGAGACCCCAGCAGGCTACCCCTCATTTGATACCCTGATGGCATTACTTTCGCTGCTGTGGCAAGCGCTCATCGCCTTGGACGAGAAGAAAGCGCATGCTGCCGTTCGCGAGACCGCCGACGCACTTTCGACACTCATCGGGCAGAAAGATCGCATCCCGGCGCACGACATTGCCGCGATGCAGCGATTGTGGAAACAAGAGTAAGCCAAACGGCGATTGCGCACAAAACAAACCAAGGCCGGTTACATAACCGGCCTTGGTCTGTTTTAAGCGGCAATATCAAGGTCGTGT
>JAPKMR010000063.1 GCA_026645815.1 Anaerolineae bacterium
TCTGTCAAAGTATTATAATGTACTGCCATCAACGTCAGCCCACGCGCGCCAGCCGCAGGGCCAGCGGCGGAGCGATCCTGCGTGTGCAGAATCTCAGCAAAACGCTGCGGGGTCAAAGCCCCTTGCCCTACCCGCAACATCGTCCCGACCAACATTCGTACCATGCGGAACAGAAAAGCATTCGCGACGATGTCAAAGGTCAGGCAAGTATCCGCCTGTTGCCATTCAGCGCGTAGCACTTCCCGAACGGCATTACTGCCCTGTGGGGGCGAACCAAACGCGCTAAAATCATGCCACCCCAGCAACGATGCTGCTGCCGCTTGCATCGCTGTCACATCCAGCGCTTGCGGCACGTGCAAGCTATAACGGTTACTCAGCGGATTGCGCACTGGCGCGTTATAGATGCTATAACGATACCAGCGCGAGCGCGCATGACGTCGCGGATCGAAGTTAGCAGCAGCTGCTTCTACGCTGAGCACGGCGATGGCTGCCGGGAGTAAGGCATTCATGGCACGCTGTAATGCAGCCAATTCATGGCGCCAATTTACATCGAAAGCCACAACCTGCCCGGCGGCGTGTACGCCAGCGTCGGTTCTACCCGAGCCAAGCACGCACACCGCCTCCCCCACCAGTTTCGCCAGTGCTGTTTCTAGCGCCGCCTGAATGCTTTCGGCATTAGATTGGCGCTGAAAACCGCTGTAATCGGTCCCGTCGTAGGCCACAATGGCCTTAACACGCACGGTGACTTCTCCGCAGAGAAACCTAGTCGTTAACGAGCTCTAAAAGTACCATAGGTGCAGCATCACCTTTGCGCTGCCCCAATTTCAACATCCGTGTGTACCCACCCGGGCGTTCCATGTAACGCGGCGCAATCTCACCAAACAATTTGGTGACCATTTGCCGGTCATTCAAGCGTGCGGCCGCCAAACGGCGTGCGTGCACACCCCGAGCAGGGTCTTCCCTTTCACCGCTCAGCCCGTGCTTGGCCGTCGTGATGAGCTTCTCAGCCTGACCACGAATTGCCTCAGCCTTGGCTCGCGTTGTCTTGATACGTCCATGGCGGAACAGCTCGGTCACCAAATTACGGCGCAGCGCTGTTCGCTGACCCACAGAGCGATTGAGTTTCTTACCCGCGACACGATGTCGCATAACAAACCTCCTGGCATAAAGACAACGTCAGGCTGCGTTGTCCTGAGTAATTATGAAGTCATCATCCTCAAACGCGTCAGCGTTGGTATCAACATCACCCGAAGTCGCGTACACATCCACATATTCATCAGACAGGAAGCCCTTTTCCTGCAGCTGGAGCGCCAGCTCTTCCAGGGATTTCTCGCCGAAGTTACGGATCGAGAGCATCGTGTCCCGGCCCCGGCGCATCATCTCCAGCACCTCTCCGACGTTGGAGATACCGGTGCGCTTAAGGGCGTTGTATACCCGCACTCCCAAACCGAGGTCCTCGATGGGCGTTGCATAAGCCCGGTGAGGAATCACATCAGCTTCGGGTTCGTCCGTTGCCATCGCCAGGCCCTCAGGCTCAGCTTCGGCTCCAGCAATGAGATGCAGATGGCGTTGCAGGATGCGAGCGGATTCCTTGAGCGCATCTAACGGCGCAAAACGTCCGTCGGTCCAGATTTCGATTGCCAGCCGGTCGTAATCGGTGAGCTGCCCCACCCGCGCCTGGTCAATGTGATAAGCTACCCGGCGCACCGGGCTGAAAATCGCATCCACCGGCAGCACGCCAATCGGCATGCGCCCGCGCTCTTCCGACGGCCAGTAACCACGGCCCTTTTCCACGGTGAGTTCAAAGTCCAGATGGACGTTGTTGTCATCTACGTTGAAGAGGACAAGTTCGGGATTGACGATTTCGATTTCCGGGGGGGGAATGATATCACCGGCGGTGATCATACCCTCACCATCAACGCGCAGGGTCATGTACTGCGGACCCTCGCCTTGCATCGTCAGCCGAATCTGTTTGAGCCGCAGCAGGATCTGGATCACATCTTCCTGCACACCGGGAATCGCCGCAAATTCATGCGGGATATCCAGGATGCGCATGGCAGTAATCGCCGCACCATCGAGAGAGGAAAGCAGCACGCGGCGCAGGGAATTGCCCAACGTCACGCCATAGCCGCTCTCCAGTGGCACGATGATGTACCGGCCATACTGTTGCGTATTGACGTCAATTTCAATTTTCGGCAGAACTGGCGCTGCTAACACGTCGCCTCCTTCTGCTTAGCGTGAGTAGAACTCAACGATCAGCTGTTCCTGCACCGGAATGTCAATCTCTTGACGAGTGGGCAGCGCAAGAATCCGACCCGATTGTAGTTCCTCATCGAGGGTCAACCAGGCAGGCACATTACGCTTTCCCATCAATTCCCGGCGGTCCTTAAAATAAGAGAGCCGACGGCTTTCCGTGCGCACCGCAATCGCATCCCCCAGTTTCACACCGTAGGAAGGGATGGTAACTCTGCGCCCGTTGACCGTGAAATGGCCGTGCTCAACCAGCTGCCGCGCCTGCGCGCGGGAGTCGGAGAAGCCGAGGCGGTAAACGATATTATCCAGTCGCATTTCGAGCAATACCAACAGGTTCTCGCCCGTCAGACCGCTGCGCCGGCGCGCCTCGCGGTAATAGCGGCGGAACTGTCGCTCAAGCACGCCGTAGATGCGGCGCACCTTCTGCTTTTCGCGCAGTTGGATGGTATAGTTAGTCGCGGTGCGTTTGCGGAAACCCGCATCACGCCCGTGCTGCCCAGGAGGAAAAGCGCGCTCCTCGAAGGGGCATTTTTCAGTATAGCATTTGTCGCCCTTGAGATAGAGCTTCGCGCCCTCGCGACGACAAAGTTTACAAGCAGGGCCCAGATATCTGGCCATAATCCCTCCCTACAGATTATACCCGTCGCTTTTTGGGCGGACGGCACCCATTGTGCGGAATAGGGGTCACATCCACAATGGAACGCACCCGCATGCCAGCAGCAGCGATTGCGCGCAGGGAGGCCTCACGGCCAGGCCCAGCGCCATTCACAAAAACATCCACTTCTTTGACCCCGTCATTCGCGACCGCTTCTTCAGCTGCCTTACGGGCTGCCGTGCTCGCGGCGAAGGGCGTGCTCTTGCGCGTGCCCTTGAAACCGACGTTGCCGGCGCTAGCCGAGCGCAAAACGGCACCTTCAGGGTCAGTGACCGTGATCAGGGTGTTGTTGAATGTAGCGTGAACATAAACGCAACCACGCGGCACATTTCGCTTTACACGACGCGCAGGTCGTTGAGTCGTCGTACGTTTAGCCATACATCCTCCTCGAATTTCCTACCAACTACTTTTTCTTGGAGCCACGCCGCCGGCCGCGACCGGGAACGGTCTTCTTGGGGCCGCGCTTGGTGCGTGCGTTCGTGCGTGTGCGCTGTCCGCGCGTCGGCAGGTTACGGCGGTGCCGCAAGCCACGATAGCTGCCAATCTCGATTAGGCGTTTGATGTTCATCTGCACCTCGCGGCGCAGATCACCTTCTACAACGATGTAGTCGGGATTGTCAATCAAATCGCGCAACAGAGCCACTTCGCTTTCGGTCAAATCCTTGATACGAGTATCAGGATTGATCCCAGTCTTGGCCAGGATTTCATTGCTTGTGGCCCGGCCAATGCCGTAGATATAGGTTAAGCCTATCTCCACCCGCTTATTCCGGGGCAGGTCCAAACCTGCAATACGTGCCATACGCCTCCTCCAGACTTTCTGACTAGAAACGGCTCGGGGGCTTAGCCCTGCCGCTGCTTATGCTTAGGATTCTCACAGATTACACGCACCACACCGCGTCGCCGAATAATCTTGCACTTCGGGCAGCGCCGCTTGACCGATGGTGATACCTTCATGATTTCAGCCTCCTCATTCTAAAGCCGGGTTAAAATTTCCGGCTCGCCATCCACAATTGCCAGGGTGTTTTCGAAATGGGCTGTGAGCGCAGCATTTGCCGAGACCACCGTCCAATGATCATCCAACACCCGCGTCTGTGCTGTACCGATGAGCACCATCGGCTCAATACACAGGGCCATGCCCTCTGCCAGGAGTAGCCCCTGACCGGGCGACCCAACATTCAAGATCTGCGGAGCCTCATGGAGTTGCCGCCCGATTCCGTGACCGCTGTACTGGCGAGTCAGATAGTAACCGTGCGGCTCTACCGCAGTCTGCACTGCATGAGAAACATCCCCAAGACGATTTCCACACCGTACCTGCGCCTCGCCCGCTGCGAGAGCCGCCGCGGTGATTGCCAGCAAGGAGGCAGCCTCCGCGCTCACAGCGCCTACGGCAAAGGTTCGGGCAGCGTCGCCGTGGAAACCTTGATGAAAGACGCCTACATCCAGCGTGATAATATCGCCTTCGTGAAGCATTCGCGCGCCAGGGATGCCGTGTACCAACTCGGCATTGACCGAAGCACAGATGGATGCAGGGAACGGATGCCGCGCCCCAGGCGGATAGCCCAAGAACGAGGGGACAGCGCCCTGTTTACGAATCCATGTTTCGGCACAAGCATTGAGTTCGCCAGTGGTCACTCCTGGTTGCAGCCGCTCTTCCAGCAGCGCTAGCACTTCGGCTACAATGCGACCAGCCTGTCGCATGAGACGCAGTTCTTCACGCTGCTTTAGAATGACCACTTAGCAATCCCCAACACGCACAAGGCCTTTAAAGTGCAGGCTCCCGGGAAATTCCCACCGGAAACCCAAAGGTCACATCATACCCCAGTTTTGGCTTTTTGACAAGTTGACTTTGGGGGCCTCGCACTAGTGCAAGAAGCCCTCGTAGTGGCGCATGAGCAGTTGGGCTTCCAACTGGCGCATGGTGTCAATCACTGTGCCGACCACAATCAACAAACCAGAACTGGCAATGAGCATCACATTGGAATTCAAGAAGCGGAAGAGGTCAATGATGTAGGGCAGGACCGCGACAATCCCCAGGAACAAGGCTCCCACCAGGGTGATGCGGCGGTAGATGTGATTAATGAACTCCTCAGTCTTCTTACCAGGTCGCACGCCAGGAATGAAGCCGCCCTGACGTTGCAACATATCGGGCAGGTTCTGCTGTTGCACCATGACATCCGTGTAGAAGTAGGTAAAGCCTACTACGGCGAGGAAGTACAAGGGTGCGTACCAGCCACTTGTGCCACTGAAGAAATTGACGATCTTATCGGCGAAGTTGGGTTGCGCCGGGTTCGAGAAGAACTGCGCGATAATCGCCGGGAAGGTCAGGAACGATTGCGCGAAAATCAATGGGATCATGCCCGCGGTGTTGACCTTGAGCGGGATATAGGTGCTGCCGCCGCCATAGACTTTCATGCCACGCACGCGCTTGCCGTATTGAACTTTGATACGACGCTCGCCTTCCTGGACATAAACGATTACAAGGATAGTCAGCACGGTCAGCAACAAGAACAGGACGATGCCCAGAACTTTGTCGGTCTGCCATAGGCGGACGATATTGGTGGGCACGCGGGCGACGATACCGCCGAAGATGATCAGGGAGAGACCGTTACCCACGCCCTGCTCCGTGATGAGTTCACCCAACCAGACGCCGAACATCGTTCCGGCAGTCATCGTCAACAGAATGGTAATGGTAGACATGACCTGACCCTGACCAAAGCCAAAGTTGGGCAGGATGTTGGCTTGCACAGAGAGCGCTTGCGCCAACCCAAAGGAATACAACAGCGCCAACGGCACAGTGGCGAAGAAGGTCCACTGATTCATCTTGCGCTGCCCGGCCTCGCCTTCTTCCTTGAGCCGTTTTTCGAGCGCGGGGAAGATGGGGACCAACAGCTGGATGACGATGGATGCCGTGACGTAGGGTGAAACACCGGCAGCCAACACAGAGAAGTTGGCAATGGCGCCACCCGAAAGCATATCAATTAGATTGATGAGCTGTCCCGTGGCAGTTCCTGCAGCCAGAAACTGCTCCAGTGCCTGACGGTCTACGCCAGGCACCGGAACGTTCGAAGCCAGACGCCAGATCACCAGGATCAGCAGCGTGTACAACATCCGCCGCCTGAGATCAGGCAGTTTGAATGCATTGCGCAGGGCCTCAATCATGGATTGCCTCCAATATAAGCCGACTTAGCGCGTTCGATAGCCGCCCCGTTTCCACGGGAGCAGTTCGATAGTGCCACCAGCAGCCTCAATCTTGGCGCGGGCGCCTTCAGAGATCCGCTGCACTTTGACATGGAGTGCGCAATCCAACTCGCCCTCGCCCAGTACCGATATTAAATCACGCTCGTGTTTGATCAGACCCCGCTCCACCAATGTTTCGGGGGTCACCGCCTCGCCAGCGTCATATTTCTCGGCGAGCTGCCCCACATTGATCGGGTTGAATTCCAAACGGAAGGGATGCACAAAGCCATAGCCCCGTGCAAAAGGGAGCTTCCGAATCAACGGCAGCTGACCACCTTCAAAGTAAGGAGCGACGCCCTTGCCACTGCGCGCGCCCTGGCCTTTGGTACCCCGACCGGCGGTTTTACCCTGTCCGGCAGCAATACCACGCCCGAGGCGACGCTTGCGCTTGGTTGCTCCTGGAGCTGGATGTAGCTCGTGTAATTTCATGAGTAACCTCCTGTGCCGGCTAAGCCTGCTCGGTAGCGGGCACTGCGACGACTTCGATTTCTTCCATCCGCACCAGGTGCGGGATCGCGGCGACCATGCCCCGCACCGCGGGGTTATCGGGTCGCACAACTGCTTGGTGCATCCGTCGCAAACCCAAGGCGCGAACGGTGCGCTTCTGGCGCTCGTTGTAGCCGATGGGGCTACGCACCAGCGTAATCTGCAACATCTTGGTCATTACGCCTTCCTCCTGCGCCAGAATGGCATGACCTGAGCCTCAGGCACCCCACGCTCGCGGGCCAAGTCTTCGACACGGCGCAGCTGGCGCAGAGCATCAACCGTTGCCTGCACCACGTTCACCTGCGTCGCGCTACCCTGCGATTTGGTGAGCACGTCACGGATACCCGCAGCCTCAAGCACTGCGCGGACGGCGCCACCGGCAATCACGCCGGTACCAGGGCTGGCGGGGCGCAACAGCACCCGCGCGCCACCACAACGGCCCACAACCTCATGCGAGACGGTGGTGCCTTCCATGGCGATGGGAGCCATATCCTTGTGCGCACGCTCAGTGGCCTTGCCGATGGCTTCGGGGACACGCGGGGCCTTACCGATGCCAATGCCGACCTGGCCTTTGTTATCTCCAACAATGGCGACCGCGCGGAAGTGGAACGAACGCCCACCTTTGACCACTTTGGCCACGCGCGCGATATCCACAATGCGCTCGTCGAATTCGGGTTCGACTACTTCCTGCCTACGACGATCACGTCGTTCTTCCATGGTTCCTCCTACAAGCCTTCCAGGCGTCTCTTGGGATTAGAAGTCCAGGCCGGCCTCACGCGCGGCCTCGGCCAGGGCCTTGACACGGCCATGATACTTGTATCCGGCGCGGTCAAATACCACCTGCGTGACGCCCTTCTGCAAAGCGCGCTCCGCTAATATCCGTCCCACCAGCTTGGCCTGTTCAACCTTGGCTTTACCAGCAATCAGTTCCCGCAGATCACCATCTACCGTGGAGGCAGCCACCAGGGTGTGCCCCAGGCTATCATCAATGATCTGCGCGTAAATATGCGTTAAGCTACGAAACACATTGAGGCGTGGACGTTCCGGCGTCCCGACCACCTTCCGGCGGACGTGCGCGCGACGTCGTTCACGGGCTTTGCGACGATCAATTTCTGGTTTCATCTTTCTTGTTTCACCCTCAGTTCCACGCTGTAGCGGCGTTAGGCTTTACCGGTCTTACCGGCTTTGCGACGCACCACTTCGTTCAGATAACGTACACCCTTGCCCAGGTAAGGATCCACTGGGCGCCAACCCCGAATCTCCGATGCCAAACGTCCGACGACTTCCTTATCAATACCCTCTACTGTGACGGTATTGGCACGTACGTTGATATCGAATTTCACATTGTCCGGCGCCGGGATAACGACGGGGTGCGAGAAGCCCAGGTACAACACCAGGGTTGTGCCCTGCAGTTCTGCCCGGTAGCCCGTGCCATGGATTTCCAATGTGATGCGATAGCCATCAGTGACACCCACAACCATGTTGTTGAGCAGCGCGCGGGTCAGACCATGCAAAGCGCGGAACTGCTGGGTATCGTTAGGGCGCTCAACCCGCAGCACGTTGCCATCCTGATAGATTTTCAGCTCAGGATGAAAAGTGCGCGACAATTCACCACGGGGACCACTCACGGTCACCTGTTCACCATCAAGTTCTACCTTTACACCGGCCGGAACCGGGATCGGCATTCTTCCAATTCGGGACACGCTACACCTCCCCTGGGCTACCAGACGTAGCAGATGATCTCGCCGCCAACATTGAGCCGGCGAGCTTGCTGCCCGGTGATAATTCCCTTGGGCGTGGAAAGGATGGCAATGCCCATCCCACTGCGTACCCAGGGGATGTCTTTGGCAGGCGTATAGATACGCCGACCAGGCTTGCTCACCCGCTTCAACCCAGTGATCACTGGACGTTGGTGCTTGACATCCTCACCCGTGTACTTGAGCCGCAGAATCAACGTCGGCTGCGGTTGCTCACGTGTGACTTTGAAATCCTCGATGTAACCTTCTTCCTTCAAGATTTTCGCCAAAGCGATTTTCATGCTGGACGAAGGCATAGAAACTGTCTCGTGTCGCACCATCAAGGCGTTACGAACGCGAGTTAGCATATCAGCAATCGGATCTGTCATTATTCCAACTCCCTCACCAACTGGACTTCACGATGCCGGGGATTTTGCCCTCCAGCGCCATCTCGCGCAAGCAGATCCGGCACAAGCCAAAGCGACGATAGTAAGCTCGCGAACGACCGCACCGGCTACAGCGGTTATGTACCCGCACCGTATACTTCCGTCGAGTCTCGCGAATAGGCATAGATTTCTTTGACATATTTACCTCTTGATCTTAGGCATGGCGGAAGGGCATACCCAGCAGTTCCAACAAACGCCGGGCTTCTTCATCCGTATCAGCGGTAGTGGTGATGCAGATTTCAAATCCCCGAATCTTGTCAATCGAATCATAACTGATTTCCGGGAAGATGAGCTGCTCACGCAACCCCAAGGTGTAGTTACCATGCCCATCGAACTTATCGGGGATGCCCCGGAAGTCGCGGGTACGCGGTAACGCCACATTCATCAACCGATCGAGAAAATTCCACATACGCTCACCGCGCAACGTGACCTTCACACCGATGGCACGTCCCTCGCGCAGTTTGAACGCTGCGATAGATTTGCGCGCCTTGGTCACCACAGGGTGTTGCCCGGTGATGATAGTGATATCACGAACTGCATTCTCGAGAGACTTGGGGTTATCCAAGGCCTCACCCATGCCGACGTTCAGCACAACCTTGCGCACACGGGGTGCCTGCATCACGTTGGAGTATTTGAACTCCTCCATCAATGCGGGCACGATTTCTTCCTGGTAACGTTTCTTCAAATACGGCATACGTTATACTCCTCAGTCAATGACCGTCTGGCACTTGCGGCAGACCCGCACTTTGCCCTGATCTTCAGTGACCTCAAAGCCCACGCGTGTTGCAGCTTTGCAGTGAGGACATACCAGCATCACATTAGAGATGTGCACGGGTGCTTCGTACTGAATACGACCAGCCTGCACCTGTGAACGCCCGGCGCGCACAGCGCGCTGATGCTTGGTGATCATGTTCACCTTGGAAACTACCACGCGATGCTCCTTGGGCAGCACTCGCAGCACGGAACCACGAACACCACGATCGTTACCGGCAATGACTTCTACGGTATCACCTTTTTTTATGCGATTCATCTTTCACCTCATCACCGGTTAAAGCACTTCTGGCGCCAGCGAGACGATTTTCATGAAGCCTTTCTCGCGCAGTTCGCGGGCTACCGGTCCAAAAATACGCGTGCCGCGCGGGTTAAGCCCCGAGGCATCCAGAATCACAGCAGCATTGTCATCAAAGCGAATGTAAGAACCATCGCTGCGCCGGTACTCCTTAGCCACGCGCACTATTACAGCGCGCACAACATCGCCCTTCTTGACCGAACCCGTCGGGGAAGAAGACTTCACGGCAGCGACGATGACATCGCCCACAGTACCATACTTGCGGCGAGAGCCCCCCATCACATGGATGCACAGGATCTCCTGCGCGCCAGTATTATCAGCGATGACCAAACGTGTTTCTTTTTGAATCATCGCACCCTCCTATGACGCGCGTTCCAGAATCGTCTCAACCGTCCAACGCTTCAGACGGCTCATAGGGCGGCTTTCCACAATCCGCACCGTATCGCCCACATGACAGGCATTAGCCTCATCGTGGGCCATGTACTTCTTGGTAGCGGTAACCACTTTCTTATACAGCGGGTGCCGGTAGCGACGCTCGACGGTGACCACAACGGTCTTGTCCATTTTGTCACTGGTCACCACACCGACCACTTGTTTACGACGCTCTTTCATGCTGCGCCTCCTTCTTCCAACTCCACTGCCAACTCGCGCTCATGGAGTACAGTCAAAATTCGTGCAATTTCACGGCGCACAGCCTTGATGCGATTGGAATCTTCAAGGCTGCCAGCGTACCATTGCTGCCGCAAGTTGAACAACTCACGCCGGGTTTCCCGCAGGCGCAGCCGCATTTCGTCCTGAGTCAGTTCACGTAATTCACTTGTCTGCATGGCTTACTCTCCTGCCGGCTGCTCCCCGAGCTCTACACGGGCAATGATTTGGGTGCGAATGGGCAGCTTGTTGGCAGCGAGACGCAGGGCTTCACGCGCCACATCATCCGGCACGCCGGCGAGTTCGAACAACACCCGTCCGGGGCGCACAACGGCCACCCAGTGATCCACAGAACCCTTACCCTTACCCATGCGCGTTTCCGCGGGCTTCGCCGTCACCGGCTTATCAGGGAAAATACGAATCCAGTACTTGCCACGACGCTTCATCTCACGCACGATCGCGCGCCGGGCGGCTTCAATCTGTCGCGCCGTAATCCAGGAAGGTTCCAAAGCCTGCAAGGCGATATCGCCAAAGGAGATATCAGCGCCGCGCCCGGCCTTACCCTTCATACGCCCGCGATGTTGTTTGCGGTATTTCACCCGCTTCGGCATCAACATAGCAATCCTCCATGCTCCCTTATCAGCGCCGAATTAACGACGCGGATTCTGTTTCTCGCGGGGCGCTTCTTCCCCAGAAGTCGCAGCACGCTTGGGGAGAACTTCTCCCATATAAATCCACACTTTTACGCCGATGCGACCATAGGTGGTCAGTGCCTCGTCCTTGGCGTAGTCAATGTCCGCACGCAGCGTCTGCAAGGGCACGCGACCCTCGCGCATGGTCTCCCGCCGGGCCATTTCTGAGCCGGAGAGACGACCACTGCACACGACCTTGACACCCTGCGCCCCGGCCCGCATGGCCTGCCGCACCGCACGCTTCATGGCCCGGCTATGATAGATACGCCGTTCCAATTGCGCCACGATGTTCTCAGCCACCAGCCGTGCATCCAGGTCGGGCATCTCGACTTCCTGCACATCCACGTGGACGCGCTTACCACCGGTCAATTCTTCCAGATTCTGCCGCAGGATCTTGACATTCTCGCCCTTGCGCCCAATGACAACACCCGGGCGCGCGGTGCGAATGATCACCGAAACCTGGTTCGGCGGGAAGCGCTCGATCTCCACCCGCGAAACGCTCGACTGCCCATCTTTAGAGCGCATGCGCATCTCTTTCTCAACCAGCTGCCGGATCTGCCAGTCTTCTTTCAGCAGTCCCGCATAGCTGCGCCCTTCGGCATACCACCGCGATTTCCAATCGCGGATGATCTTCAGACGGAAACCGTAAGGATGAACTTTGCGACCCAAAATCTGCCTCCTTCTTACGCTACCCGTTCTTCAAGCACCACAGTGATGTGGGAAGAACGTTTCCGAACCGGACGATACCGACCACGGCTACCCCATTGGGCACGCCAACCCTTGCCAGGCATGACGCCAGCAGCTTCGTCGGCAACCAGATGGACAATGACCAGGTTGTCTGTATCCAAGCCCTTTTCGTTGGCATTGGCGATGGCCGACTGTAGCAGTTTAGCCACCGGTTCCGCCGCAGCATGAGGCATGGCTTTGAGCAACGTTACAGCCCGTTGTGCATCCATTCCCCGTACAGGCTCCAAGATCCGCCGCACCTTGCGCGGCGCCATTGGAATATGCTTCGCTTGCGCTCTTACTTGTTCGTCCATAGCAATGCCTCCTAGGCTACCCGACCCTTTTTCTCTTTGGTGATGTGCCCGCGGAAGGTGCGCGTGGGAGCAAATTCGCCCAAGCGATGACCGACCATATTCTCGGTGATGTAAATCGGCACGTGCCGGCGCCCATCATGAACAGCAATCGTGTGCCCGACCATGATCGGGAAGATGACGGAGGCACGCGACCAGGTGCGGATGACGCGCTTCTGCCCGGCGCGATTCAGCTCTTCAATCTTCTTGTACAACTTTGGCTCGATAAACGGCCCTTTTTTCAGCGAACGTGACATTGATAGCCTCCCTATTCGCTTAGCGCCCGGAACTACGCCGGCGAACGATGTACTTATCGGTGGACTTATTTTGGCGGGTCTTGCGGCCCAAAGTGTACCAACCCCAGGGCGACTTGGGACCCGGCATACCAATGGACGAGCGTCCTTCGCCACCACCGTGTGGATGGTCGCGCGGAGTCATGGCTGAGCCACGAATGGTCGGGCGCCAACCCAACCAGCGTTTGCGTCCAGCCTTGCCCAACTTGATATTCGAATGCTCAACATTGCCGACCTGCCCGATGGTAGCCATGCACTCTTTGCGCACCAGGCGCATCTCAGTGCTGGGCATACGGAGGGTGACAAACTCGCCTTCCTTGGCCAATACCTGCGCTGAGGTACCTGCCGCACGCACCAACTGCCCTCCCTTACCGGGATACAGTTCGACATTGTGGACGAGGGTACCCAGAGGCATGTTCGACAACTGCGTGGCGTTCCCGACACTGATTTCCACCGAGTTCTTGTCGCTAACCACAGTGTTGCCCACCTTCAAGCCCAGAGGCGCCAAAATGTAGCGCTTCTCGCCATCAGCGTAGTGCAACAGCGCGATGCGAGCGGAACGGTTGGGATCGTACTCGATCGCGGCAACCCGCGCCGGCACACCCAGCTTATCGCGGCGGAAGTCAATCAGGCGGTACTTGCGGGCATGGCCGCCGCCACGATGGCGCACCGTCACGCGACCGTAAGCGTTGCGACCCGCCTTTTTAGTCAGCGGAGCAACGAGTGCCCGTTCGGGCTTTGCGCGCGTAATCTCTTCAAAAGTGTACCCGGTCATCCCACGGCGACCAGGAGAAGTAGGTTTAAACTTCTTGATTCCCATTCTACGCCTCCAGAGCGTCAATCCGTTGCCCGGAAGCAACCGTAACTATAGCCTTCTTCCACGCGGGAAGATGGACGTTGACACGGCGCCCGCGAGCGTGGCGGATCTTAGCCGGCATGTTCATCACGTTGACGGAGACTACGGTAACTGCGTAAATCTCTGACACCGCATCTTGAATCTGTTGCTTATTGGCGCGGCGGTTGACCTCAAAGGTATACTGCCCCAGTTCCTTACGCAACTCGGATTTCTCAGTTGTAATTGGTCGGATGATCACGTCATAAATATCCATGCTACCTACTCCGTTGCCTCATGCCGCCCCAGGATCGCATCCACGATTTCCAGAGCGCCCAGGGGAATAACGACATGATCAGAACCCAGCAAATCCCGAACGTTCACATAGCCAGCACGCAGGGTCTGCACGGTCGGCAGGTTGCGGGCAGAGCGCTCGATCGCCTCGTTGCGCTCAGGCAATAGAATCAAGACTTTGCCATCACCGACTGCCAGGCTCTGTAAGACCTTCGTGAACTCCTTGGTTTTGGGCGCAGCCATCTGCAGCGCATCCACAATCACAATTTGCTTTTCCGCGGCTTTGACGGACAAAGCTGAGCGTACAGCCGCACGACGCATCTCTCGCGGCATCCGCTTGGTATAGTCTCGCGGTTTGGGACCATGAGCGATACCACCGCCGACGAAAATATTCGCATTGCGGCTACCATGACGCGCCCGACCCGTACCCTTTTGGCGGTACCATTTTGCGGTTGAGCGATTATTCTCGCCCCGCGTCTTTGTGCTATGGGTGCCCTGACGTGCATTCGCCAGCTGCATCACCAAAGCCTGGTGCATCAATGTAACGTTGACGGGCACCTCAAAAATGTCTGGACGCAGGTCAATTTCCTTAACCTGTTCGCCCTGCATGTTCATCACCGGAACGCGCATCTCTACTTCCCTCCCTTGGCGACCTTTTGCTTGCGAGCCACCTTGACCAACACCAGGCCACCATTCGGACCAGGGACACTGCCATTGACAGCCAAGAGGTTCCGCTCAGGATCCACCAGTACGACTTCAATATTCTGCGATGTGACGCGCTCAGCACCCATGTGACCGGGCATGCGGACATTCTTCCAAACGTGGCCCGGTGAAGAGCCTGCGCCGATGGAGCCTACACGCCGCTCACGATCAGATTGACCGTGGGTATGCGGACCGCCGCGCATGCCGTGACGTTTCACGACACCGGCAAAACCACGGCCCTTAGAAGTGCCAACCACATCCACATGCTCGCCAGGGACAAAGATATCGGCTTTGATAACTTGCCCAACCTCATATTGCTCATCCTCGCGGATGCGCAACTCGCGCAAGTGGCGCAGCAACGGTACACCAGAATGTTCCAGATGGCCCTGCTCGCCCTTGCTCAGGTGCTTGGCCTTGTCAAGCTCAAAGCCGAGCTGGACGGCGCGATAGCCATCTTTGTCTGGCGTGCGCACTTGCGTCACGTAGCATGGGCCCACGGCGAGGACAGTGACGGCGACTACTTCGCCATCGTCCTTGATCACCTGGGTCATTCCCACTTTCTTCCCCAGAATGCCTTTCATAAATTCTGCTTCCTCCCCGGGACTGCCGGTGTAAGGCTCACCGCATCATCCCTTATCTAGTCCTGCCCGCTACGGAGATATTTCCCGCAGCGACTGCATTCAACCGGCTTTACTCCATGACTTCCCCCCTGGTCAAATGCTGTTACCAGCAAATGCCCAGGGGGGTGCAAATCGTTGTTACTATCAACCGCAAGGCGCCTAAGCGCTGTGATTGACGTTTAACCCCGACTTACAGCTTAATCTCGATATCAACGCCTGCCGGCATGTTGAGCCGCATCAAAGTATCAATCGTCTTCGAATCCGGCTCCATGATGTCAATCAGTCGTTTATGGGTGCGAATCTCAAAGTGCTCGTGACTGTCTTTGTCAATGAAGGTAGAACGTCGCACCGTGAAACGCTCGATCTTCGTCGGCAGTGGTACGGGACCTACTACACGGGCCCCGGTACGTTCAGCGGCCTCGACGATCCGGCGCGCGGACTCGTCCAAGATCCGATGATCGTAGCCCTTGAGCCGAATACGAATACGTTGTTTTGCCATTGCTCAAATCACCTGACGTTTAGTTTGGTTGCGCTATGCGCTTACTCAATGACCTTGGTGAGAACACCAGCGCCCACGGTCAAGCCACCCTCGCGGATAGCGAAGCGGGAACCATTCTCCAAAGCCACCGGCTCAATCAATTCCACGATCATGTTCGTGTCGTCGCCGGGCATGACCATCTCAACACCCTCGGGCAGAGTCACCGTGCCGGTGATGTCCATGGTGCGGATGAAGAACTGCGGCTTGTAACCGGAGAAGAAGGGCTTGTGACGTCCACCTTCCTCACGCTTGAGGATGTAGACCTGAGCCTCGAACTTCCGGCGCGCCTTGATGGAGTTAGGCTTGGCGACCACGATACCGCGACCGACATCATCCTTAGCCACACCGCGCAGCAGCAAGCCAGCGTTGTCGCCAGCGACAACCTTGTCGAGGATCTTGTGGAACATTTCCATGGAGGTCACCACGGTCTTGCGGGGCAGATCGCTCAAACCCACGAGCTCGACCTCGGTGTTGGGGACCATCGTCCCGCGCTCAACACGTCCGGTCACCACGGTGCCACGGCCCTTGATCGAGAAGACATCCTCAATGGACATCAAGAATGGCTTTTCCTCGGCGCGCTCGGGCGTCGGGATGTACTCGTCCACGACCCGCATGAGCTCCCAAATCGAGGCGTAGTCCGGATGATTGGGATCATCGCTCGTGCAGTTGAGGGCGGCCAAAGCCGCACCGCGCACGATGGGGGTCTCATCGCCAGGATAACCGTAGGCGCTCAGAACCTCGCGAATCTCCAGCTCAACCAGCTCCAGGAGTTCGGGATCATCCATCAAGTCCACCTTGTTCAGGAAGACCACGATGGCGGGAACCTCTACCTGGTGCGCCAGGAGGATGTGCTCACGGGTCTGCGGCATCGGACCATCCACAGCGGAAACGACGAGGATAGCCCCGTCCATCTGCGCCGCGCCAGTGATCATGTTCTTGATGTAGTCCCGGTGACCGGGGCAGTCAACGTGCGCGTAGTGTCGCGCTTCAGTCTGATATTCCACGTGGGAAATTGCCACGGTGAGGATTTTGGTGGCGTCACGACGGAACATCTTCGCATCGGCTTTCGCGACCTCATCATAGGCCTTGAACTCCGACCAACCTTTGAGCGACAGCGTCCGGGTGATCGCCGCCGTCAGCGTCGTTTTGCCATGATCAATGTGCCCGATGGTACCCACGTTCACATGCGGCTTCGTGCGCTCGAACTTCTGCTTGCCCATTCCTTGCTCTCCTTCTTTGAATACTATTATTGCTAATATTGACTGTTACTTGAAGCCAGCGCCAATCAGCGTCTGGCAACACAGCTGTACGCCTGTCTCGGGCTACGCCCTCAACCAGACCTCAACCCACGCCATACAAGATGGCATCCAATTGTGCGGGTTCCACCGGTGCATAATGATGGAACTCCATCGTAAACGTCCCCCGACCCTGCGTAGCACTACGCAAGTCGGTCGCGTACCCAAACATTTTCGCCAGCGGGGCAAAAGCCCGCATGGCCTGAAGTCCCCCAACCCGCGGTTCCATCGCTTGAATGCGCGCCCCGCGAGCGTTCAGGTCTCCTAATACCTCCCCGATAAAATCCTCGGGGGCTACAACCTCAAGGTCCATCACCGGCTCCAGTAGCGTGGGCTGCGCCTGTTCTACCGCTTCGCGGAAAGCCTGCGCCCCCGCAGCTCTGAAAGCCATCTCTGTCGAAAGTTCTGGGTTCACCTCGGCATCCACCAGGGTGACCTCAAGCCCCACCAGCGGATAACCCGCCAGGAAACCACTATCCAGCGACTCCATCACACCGTTGCGCACCGCAGTCCCAAAAACCTCAGGCAGGCGATTGCTGCGCACAGTGTTCTCGAAACGGGTGCCCTCTTCGGAGCGAGCGGCGGGCCGCACTTCCAGTTTTACTTTGGCAAACTGTGGCTTTCCGCCCAACATCCGGTCAAAGGTTAATTCTACCACAGATGAACGCAACACCGTTTCTTTGTAAGCCACCCGCGGGCGCCCTACATTGGCCGCAACACGAAACTCGCGTAAGACACGGTCTACCAAAATCTCCAGATGGAGTTCACCCATGCCGGAGATGATCTGCTGCCCGGTCGCCTCATTAGTGCGAACACGGAAGGTAGGATCTTCCTCAGCCAGGCGCTCTAGCGCCTCGGTGAGCTTGTCCTGATCGGCAACCGTCTTAGGCTCCACCGCCACATCAATCACCGGTTCTGGGAAGTGAATGGTCTCCAGAACAATCGGGGCATTGATGGCGCTCAAGGTGTCGCCGGTGAAGCTCTGCTTCAGCGCCACCGTTGCGCCAATGTCCCCGGCTCTGAATACCTCCACCTCTTCACGGTGGTCGGCGAACATTCGCAGCAGTTTGGGGATGCGCTCGCGCACATTCTTGGCGGCGTTTACGACCACCGCACCCCGCTGCAGTTCGCCGGAATAGACCCGGAAATAAGCCAACCGTCCCGCGTAAGGATCAGTGGCAATTTTAAAGATCAAAGCTGATAAAGGTGCGGAGGGATCAGCCGGGCGTTCTTGAAGCCCTTTTTTCGTTTCCCCCTGCACCGCCGGAACATCTACCGGCGATGGCAAGTAATCTACAATCGCATCCAAAAGGGGCTGCACCCCTTTATTGCGCAACGCAGTCCCACATAGCACCGGTTGCAGATGCCCCGCGATGGTTGCCTGCCGCAAAGCGACCCGCAACGCCTCAGCCGTGATAGTCTCGCCCTCGAGATAACGCTCCACCAGGAGATCGTCGGTCTCCACGATGGCTTCGATCATGGCTTCGCGCGCAGCACTGGCCTCTTCGAGCACTTCCACCGGAATGTCCAGGTGTTCAGGGCTGGACCCTAGCTCATCCGTCCAGGCCACCGCCTCCCATTCCAGAAGGTCTACCACACCGATGAAACTGGCTTCAGCGCCGATGGGCCATTGCACAGGCACCGGATGCGCACCAAGCCGGTCATGGATAGTCTGGACCGCGTGTTTGAAGTCCGCGCCCAGCCGATCCATTTTGTTGATCATCACGATGAGAGGCACATTGAAGGCCCGCGCCTGCCGCCAGACCGTTTCGGATTGCGGCTCGACGCCGGCAGTGCCATCAAAGACGACCACCCCACCATCAAGAACCCGCAGGCTACGCTGCACCTCAGCGGTGAAGTCAATGTGACCCGGCGTATCCACGATGTTGATCTGGAATTCTTTCCAGAAACACGTTACCGCGGCTGAGGTGATGGTAATTCCCCGTTCACGCTCTTGGGTCATCCAATCGGTGACGGTTGTGCCCTCATCCACATTGCCCATGCGATGCGTGCGACCCGTGTAGTAGAGAATGCGCTCGGTCGTTGTGGTCTTGCCCGCATCAATATGCGCAATAATGCCGATATTACGAATATTTTGTAAAGGTACGGTGTCAGCCATCGCCGCTAACCCTCGCCATCATTCCTGGGCGACAGCCGGAATCGAATCTACCAACGCAGATGCGCGAACGCCCGGTTAGCCTCAGCCATCTTCAGCGTTTCTTCGCGGCGCTTAACCGCGGCACCCGTCCCCTGCGCTGCATCCATGAGCTCTGCAGCCAGTTTCTCCGCCATGCCATGACCGTGGCGCTTCTGAGAGGCTGCCAAAAGCCAGCGAATTGCCAGGGAAACCTGCCGGTACTGCGGCACTTCTACAGGCACCTGATAGGTTGAACCACCGACGCGGCGGGGCTTTACCTCAATTGGAGGGGCCACATTGCGCATCGCTGTCTCAAATACCTCAAGCGCAGGGCGCTTCATGCGTGCTTCAATCTCGTCCATCGCTTCGTACATGAGCTGCTGCGAAATGCTCTTCTTACCAGCACGCATCATGCGATTCATGAACTTCTGAACCAGCACGCTGTTATATCGAATGTCGGGCGTAACTTCACGCCTTACCGCACGGGACCTTCTCGACATGGCTCACTCCCTACTTCTTCTTGGTGGTCGCAGTCGCTGAGGCGACTTTGGTACCGTATTTGGAACGCTGTTGGTGGCGGTCTTTTACGCCACTGGAATCCAACGCTCCACGCACGATGTGATAGCGCACACCGGGCAGATCCTTCACGCGCCCACCGCGCACCAACACAACCGAGTGCTCCTGAAGGTTGTGCCCCTCACCGGGGATGTAGGCCGTGACTTCCATACGATTGGAAAGACGCACGCGGGCAATCTTCCGCAACGCCGAATTAGGTTTCTTGGGGGTCGTGGTACGCACGACTGTGCAGACGCCACGCTTCTGCGGATTGCCTTCCTTAATGCGCGACCGCCGATTACCCCGTTTAGTATTCAGATTGTATTGCAGTGCTGGGGACTTTGACATCAGTCCCTTGGGCTTACGCCCCTTTCGCACTAACTGATTAATCGTGGGCACTTTTTCCTCCTAAAAATTCCAGTGAAGAAGGCCATCGCAACCCTATTGATGGCCTCTCTTCAACATCATCCTTAACATCACTCGCAGAGCGCAGGGTATTTGGCTGTCGCTCCATCGAACGCTTATGATACCACAAACCGATAAAAGGTCAATGCGGAACCGGGCAGCAAGCGCACAAGCCCGCAGGACCTAGAGATTCTCCGAGGCAAAGCCCAGCAAGCCCATCCCCAGCTTGGGCAACTGCGCCCGTCGCTCATCACGGCCAAAATGCAGCACCTCGCCGGAATCGGTGACGGCTTCAACCGCGAGCGCCAGGCTCTGCAATTCCTTCACCAGCACCTTGAATGAGGCAGGAATTCCCGGTTCCTCAATCGGCAAACCCTTGACGATGGATTCGTAGGCCTTGACACGCCCTTGAACGTCATCGGACTTGATCGTGAGCATTTCCTGCAAGATATAAGCCGCACCATAGGCTTCCAGCGCCCACACTTCCATTTCACCGAAGCGCTGGCCGCCAAATTGCGCCTTACCGCCCAGAGGCTGCTGTGTGACCAGCGAGTAAGGGCCGGTCGCGCGCGTGTGGACTTTGTCTTCCACCAAGTGGGCGAGCTTGAACATATAGATGATCCCGACAGTAACGGGCTGATCATATGGCTGCCCGGTTTTGCCATCGTATAGGAGCATCTTGCCCAACGTCGGCAAGGGATCATTGGCCTTCTGGCTATAGGCGGTGGCGTGCAACACCAGTTCCTCATCCGATAACCCAGAAATCTCCTGCCCGCGCGCTTCCAGCCACAGGCGCAGACAGACGGCCTGCGCTTGCACATCGGCCTCACGGCGTTCATCTTGAGAGCGGGTATCGTCCTCGAGGACGAGCAGCGTCTCGGGCTGATAGCCCAGCTCGCGCAACCATTCCCGCAGCACCGAGCGCCGGGCATAGATAGGATCATCGCGAAGCAGGTCCACGTCATAGCCGAACTGGGTAAGCCACGCGGCCACGTAAATCAAGCGCGCTTCATCGTCATCCCGCAAGATATCCAGGTCATAATTCTGAGCCTTGAGCCACGCCCAGGCGCGCTCCAGCACCTCGGCCCATGCCTGGTCAATCAACCAGGCGCGAGCCAGTTCCGCCGCGATTTCAACCTCATCGGCGCCATCGAAGACTGGCGAAATGGTCCGGAAGCCCAGGCGCGAGGAAGCCCAACCCAGGTGGGTCTCCAGAATCTGACCGATGTTCATGCGGCCCGGCACACCCAAGGGGTTGAGGATGATATCCACGGAGGTACCATCCGCCAGGAAGGGCATATCTTCAACCGGCACCACTTTAGAGATGACACCCTTGTTACCATGGCGCCCGGCCATTTTGTCGCCCGCCATGATCTTGCGGCGTTGCGCGACACTGACCCGTACAACCCGCTCGACACCCGCGGGTAAGTCACGATATTCATCGCGATCAAAGACTTTGATGTCCACAACCTTGCCGCTGGCGCCATGAGGCATCCGCAGGCTGGTATCCTTGACATCGCGCAGCTTTTCGCCAAAGATGGCGCGCAGCAGTTTCTCCTCGGGGGTAAGTTCTTTCTCGCCCTTCGGCGTGATTTTGCCCACCAGGATATCCAGAGGGCCTACCTCTGCGCCTACCCGAATGATGCCCTCCTCATCCAAATCGCGCAGCGCATCATCGGAGACGTTCGGAATCTCGCGGGTGACCTCTTCAGGTCCGAGCTTGGTATCGCGGGCCGTCAGTTCGTGCTTTTCGATATGCACGGAGGAGAATTTGTCGTCCTGCACGAGCCGTTCGCTCAACAGGATGGCATCCTCATAGTTGCCGCCCTCCCAGGAGAGGAATGCCACGAGGACGTTTTGCCCCAGAGCGAGGCTGCCGCTTTCGGTGGAGGAGCTATCGGCCAGGACGTCACCACGCTGCACGCGCTGCCCTTTGCGGACCACCGGACGCTGGTCAATACAGGTGCTCTGATTGGAGCGGCTGTATTTGCGCAGCTGGTAGCTTTCCAGGGCACCATCGTCCTCCGAAACCACCACGCGGTCACCGGAAACACCCATTACCACGCCATCACCCTTGGAGACCACCACCAGACCCGAGTTGGCAGCTGCGGGAGCTTCCATACCGGTGCCGACATAGGGCGCCTCCGGCAACAACAGGGGCACAGCTTGCCGCTGCATGTTCGAGCCCATCAACGCGCGGTTGGCGTCATCATGCTCCAGGAAGGGAATGAGCGCCGCGGAGATACCGACGATCTGAATCGGCGCCACATCAATGTAATCCACGCGATCGGGCGAGGTGAAGACGAATTGTTCTCCCTTGCGGGCAGAGATGCGCTTGAGCGCGAAATGTCCCTCGGCATCCAGGCGCGCGCTGGCCTGGGCGATGGTGTAAGGCTCCTCGCGGTCCGCGGAGAGATACAGCACCTCCGGCGTCACACGCGGGACGATTTTGATAGAATCTTTCAGGTCGAGCGCCGCAATCCGCTTTGCCAGCGCCGCATCCACTTTGACGCCCGCTGCCGCGACGACCTCACCCGTATCCGGGTCAGTTACATCCTCGCGCAACGTCTCGCCAAGCAGCTCGGCTTCGGTATTCTGCGCGACACGGAGCACCTTGCGGTAAGGCGTCTCAATGAAACCGAGGTCATTGACGCGGGCATAGGCGCCCAGACGTCCAATCAGACCGATATTCGGTCCTTCGGGGGTCTCGATAGGGCAGATGCGCCCGTAGTGGCTGTGATGCACATCGCGCACATCAAAGCCCGCACGCTCGCGGCGCAAGCCACCCGGGCCCAAAGCCGAAAGGGTGCGCTTGTGGGTGAGGCTCGATAGCGGGTTGGTCTGCTCCATGAATTGGGAGAGCTGACTGGAACCAAAGAACTCCCGAATCGAAGCGACGACCGGGCGGATGTTGATGAGGCTGACCGGCGTTGGGGATTCCTCACGCAGGCTCATGCGTTCTTTGACGACGCGCTCCATGCGCACCAGACCCACGCGGATTTTGGCCTGAACCAGTTCGCCCACGGTCTTCACCCGGCGATTTCCCAGGTGATCCATATCATCGGGGCCGGCGACACCGTTGTTGATGTAAATCATGCGGCGCGTCAGAGCCACAATATCGTCTTTGGTGATGGTCCGGATGGACATCGGAATATTCTGTCCCATCCGTTGGTTGAGCTTATAGCGCCCCACGCGTTGCAGGTTATAACGTTGCGGGTCAAAGACCTGAGAGACCAGATATTCCTGCGCATTATCCAAGGTGGGAGGATCGCCGGGGCGCATGCGGCGGTAGAATTCGATCAACGCTTCTTGAGCAACGGTCCGACCGGCTTTGGATTCCCAGCTCGGTTCCTGACGAATGGTGGTCGCGATCCAGGGGTGATCCGGGTCATTATCCGCCTCACCGAAGAGCCGGAACAGTTCGTCATCCGTGCCCTCGCTCAGGATGGTGCTGTGTAATTCATCATCCACCGCAGCCATCGCCCGGAGGAAGATGGTTACAGGGACGGTGCGTTTGCGGTTAAAGCGCAGCGTCAGGTAACCAGACTTGCGGGTCTCGAATTCCATCCAGGCGCCGCGATCGGGAATCATCTTCGCGGTTGCCAGACGGCGCCCGCTATCCTCTTCAACACCGAAATACACACCCGGAGAGCGAATCAGCTGGCTGACCACCACGCGCTCGGTGCCATTGATGATGA
>JAPKMR010000064.1 GCA_026645815.1 Anaerolineae bacterium
ACGACCTGTCCTGAGCTGTAGGGGCACGTCGCGACGCGCCCGCGCCCGGCGCGCCGCGCCTCTTCAAAAGCTTGTGCTGCCTTATTACCGGATTAAATTCTGAAAACTCATCAGTGCCTGCGAAGCCGCATAGTTAACCAATCCCGTCCTGTAGGGACGGCTGAATAAGCTTGAGCCACTCTATACCCATCCCCCCGGCATCGCAACATACGCAGGGCATACCGCCCGCACCGGCGCATCACTCAGGTCTTGTGCCCCCACAAAATCCGCCAACCGCCGCAACCCACGCGCCAACGCCGCCGCAAAACCAGCATCGGAACCGGAAACATCCTCCTCCAACCAGAACCCCAGAACGTGGAGCACCTGCGTCTTCCGCTCGAATTTCAAATCTGCGCGCGCCATCAGGCGGTCGCCATAGAGAATGGGTAGCGTATAATAGCCCAACGGCGCTGCGCTGCGGGCTTGTAAACTTCCCATACATACTCAAAATCGAACAACGTACCGGCGCGCCCTCGAGCGCTGACGATTTCCAGCGGCGCCAGGAAGGTGACCTCTGCCTCGGTCGCGCCTGCTGCCGGACGCCACGCCTCCGGCACACACCCATCCGCGACGGTCTCCAGGAACGGCGCATCCGCCGCCAGGACATAGTGCAAATCGCGTTGACCCTCGATGGCGACAGGGAGGATTTCACCCTCCTCCACCAGGCGCTCCGCCCACACCGCGCGCTCGTCTGCGCCGAACTTCCGCTCCAGAAACGCGCCAAAATAGCGCGGATGGCACAATCCATAAAATGCGATGGCTTTCCGCACCAGAAAGGCCTCCGCCGCCTCAAGCGGCGCCTCAGTCACATAGGCAGCGGGGGCGATGTGCTCCGTAAAATCAAAGACCCGCTCGAAACGCACCCGGTGATGCGTCATCAGCTCACCCGTCAGCCACAGATAGAACAAAGCCAGCCCCGTATCTTTGCTCGCGCGATAGCTGTTGACCCGCACCTTCCCGTCGAAATCACGGTTACCCAACGGTCCGCGAGCGCGCAACTCGGCTTTCACCTCTGCCAGCAAACCGGCATGAGCTTCAGCAAACGCACACCAACGCGGCTCCATGCGCTTCCGGCGCATAATCGCGCGCCAATACGGGAGTTCAACCATCGGTTGGATGAAAAGCGTGTCGCCGAAATCAAAAGCCTCACGGCGCTCAAACAACACCGTATCCAGTTGCTCGGGGGAAAAGCCATCAACCCGGCTCAGCAGGGCTAATTCGTGACTACGCGCAAGTACACAGAGCGGATCGAGCTGTACACGTTCGACGGCGTGCAGCGCCGCCGCAACACCCTCCAGACCCTGCCAGCGACGTCCGGGCCACAATCCTTGCTTTCCCAACACAAAACGTTGGGCAATCTGTTTGGAGATGGAAACCTGGTGCATAGATACAGAAGACCTAATCAGCCAAAACGCCCGGTAATATACTCATCCGTGCGTTTATCGCTGGGATTCGTGAAAATCTGATCGCGCGGACCGCATTCAACCAGCTCACCCTGCAGGAAAAACGCCGCCCAATCGGCTACGCGCGCCGCCTGCTGAATGCTGTGTGGCACGATAACAATCGTATAGGTCGCTTTGAGGTGCTGCAGCGTCTGCTCGACTTTGCCCGTCGAAATCGGGTCCAGCCCCGATGTCGGTTCATCCAGGAGAATCACCTCAGGTTGGAGCGCTAGTGAGCGCGCCAGGCAGAGCCGCTGCTGCTGCCCGCCGGAAAGCGCGTGCGCCGGGTCGTGCAGGCGATTACCCACCTCATCCCACAGCGCCGCTTGCTTGAGCGAACGCTCCACAACCGTATCCAGTTCCTGCCGGTTCCGAATGCCCGCCAGTTCCAGCCCATAGGTGATATTCTGGTAAATCGTCATGGGCAGGGGCACAGGACGCGCGAAGACGATGCCCACCCGCCGTCGCAGGCGGATGACATCATACCCCGAAGCCATGATATCCTCGCCATCGAGCAATACCCGCCCCGTCTGCGTGACCACATCCGCCTGGTCATTCAGGCGATTCAAAGTGCGCAGCAGCGTGCTCTTGCCGCCGCCTGCCGGACCAAAAAGCACATTGATCTGGTTGGCGTAGAGCTCCATAGTGATGCCGCGCAGGCTTTCGGTCCCATCCGAATAGCGCACGGTCAAATCCTCAATCCGAATCTTCGCCTGAATCTTCTCCAGCATCTCTCCGCGCCTCACTCACCACACCCGCTGCTTGCGATAATGGCGCCGGATCAACGTCGCCAGCACATTCATGGAGAGCACAAAAACCAGCAACACCAGGGCGGTCCCATATTGAATGCGAACCGGCATCCCCGGCACCTGAGTACTGATGACAAAGAGATGGTAGGGCAGCGCCATCGTCTGATCCAGCATGGAACTGGGCAAGCGTGGCAGGAAAAAGGCCGCGACCGTGAACAAAATCGGGGCGGTCTCCCCGGCAGCACGCTCCAACCCCAGAATAATGCCCGTGATGATCCCAGGCAGCGCCTGTGGCAGCACCACCCGGCGTATGGTCTGCCAGCGCGTGCCGCCGAGACTCGTGCTCACCAGCCGAAATTCCTGAGGCACCGCTCGCAACGCTTCTTCGGCTGTACTGATAATCACCGGAAGGGTCATGATGCCCAGAGTCAACGACCCGGCAAGAATCGAGGTGCCGAAACGCAGGAAGATGACGAACAGCCCCAAGCCAAAGAGGCCGAAAACCACCGAGGGAATGCCCGCCAGGTTAATAATCGCGATGCGGATGGCGCGCGTGAGCGTGGTATCACCGGCATATTCTGACAGATAGATCGCGGCGCCCACCCCGATGGGCACAGCAATCATCCCGGTGCCCAGGGTCAGCAACAATGTTCCCACAATCGCCGGCAGCAATCCCCCTTCCTTCATCCCGTTGCGGGGCATGGAGGTGAGGAACTCCCAGCTGATGGCGCCAATCCCCTCCGCCACGATGTAGCCCAGAATCGCAAAAATCGGCAGGATAACCAGCAGCGCCGTCAGGCTGATCAGAATAAAAGCAATCCGTTGGGTGATTTGCCGGTTGAACATCAGGACAGCATCCGTTCAGAACGTTTTACCTGGCGGAAAACCACCATTGCAGCGGCAATATTGACCAGGAAAGTAATCACAAATAATGTCAGACCCACAGCAAATAACACGTGATAATGGGCGCTTCCCTGCGCCACCTCCCCCATCTCCGCGGCAATTGTCGCCGTCATCGTGCGCACGGACATAAAGAAATCCGAGAGCGCGTGCGGCATGCGCGCCGCATTGCCGGTCACCATCATCACCGTCATCGTCTCACCGATGGCGCGTCCCACCCCCAACATCAACGCTGTCAGGATCCCCGAGCGCCCCGCCGGCAACACGATGCGCCAGATAGTCTGCCAGCGCGTCATGCCCAAAGCCAATCCGGCATCGCGATAGGTGCGTGGCACAGTATCCAGCACATCCTCAACCACACTCACCACTGTTGGAAGCGCCATCCAGGCTAACAAAATCATCCCCGTAAAGGCAGTCAGCCCCGTGGGAATATCCAGCGTCACACGCACCATGGGCGCCAGCACCAGCATCCCCATAAAACCGATGACCACCGACGGAATCCCCGCCAACACCTCTACCAGCGGCTTGAGGAACTCCCGCATCCAACGAGGTACAATCTCGGCGATGAAAATCGCCGTCGTTAGCCCCAACGGCAAGGCGATAACCGCCGCGCCGACGGTCACCAACAAAGAGCCGGCGATCAGGGGCCATAATCCAAAATAATCCTCGATCGGATACCAGCGCGTACTCCACAGACTGCTGAACGGAACCTCAAAAAAGGCGGGTACCCCTTCGCGGATGAGGAAGAAGAAGATCATCACGACCAAAGCGATTGCCGAAAGGCCCGTAAGGCCAATAAGCCGCTCGATAAGAAACTCCAAGGCGGCGCCCGCCGGTGAGGCGGTGCGTTTTTCAGTCAGGAGTTCAGGCAGACGCTTCATCACCACTCTCTCGTTATTCCGTAGCAGCAACCGGAATGAAACCCAGGTCGAGCACAATGCGCTGCGCCTCGGGGCTAAGAATCCATTCCAGATACGTGCCAATCGCATCAGAAACGTTGGTGGGCAAATACATATAGAGCTCGCGGGCGATGGGATACTGCCCCGCATTGACCGTCTCGGCGGTAGGCGACCAGAAGGGTCCCTCTGGCGCAAGCCCCACCTGAATGGTCTTCATATCGGGGGTCACATAGCCCAAACCATCGTAGCCGATGGCATTGGGATTCTGGCGCACCTCCGTGCTGATACCTTCAGACGAGGGCAGCAACAAGGTGTCCGGCGAGAACAACGTCTTGTCCTCCGCCCGCCCCAGGCGGATCACCTCCTCCAGAAAGTAGACATGGGTGCCGGAATTGGTCTCCCTGGAGAGTAGCACAATGGGGCGATCCTCTCCGCCCACGTCAAGCCAGTTAGTGATCTTGCCGCTGTAAATATCGGAGATCTGCTGCAGCGTGAGGGTTTCCACAGGATTATCCGGGTGTACCACAATCGCAATCGCATCCCGCGCGATAACCAACTCGCGCACTTCAATTCCGTTCTGCTGCGCCGCCTGCAGCTCCTCATCCTTGATTTGCCGCGAGGCATTGGCGATATCCACAGTCCCGTTGATAAGTGCCGTGATTCCCGTCCCCGAACCGCCGCCCGTCACCGCAACCCGCACTTGTGGATTTACCTGCTGATAAGCCTCAGCCCAGGCGAGCGCCAGATTGACAATCGTATCAGAGCCTTTATTCTGGATCGTGACGACCGCCAATGGATCATCGGCAGCAACGCCGCCGCAGCCTGCCAGCAGGAACAGGCTCAGCACGAGTACCCAACCGCTCAGAAATCGCTTCTTGAATATCACAGCCACAAATTATACCCGTGAATCCAACCGCGACAACTCTCCCCCTTTCCCAAAAGTGCCTTTCGACCGCGCACGCAACAACTCTCCCCCTTCCCAAAAGTATTTTTCGACCGCGCTTTGCGCGGTCGAAAAATACTAAAAAAGAACCCTCTTCATCTGTTTGCACACCCCTCTCCACTTGCCCCCAACTATCTACCCACCCACCCCAAAAACAATCCCGACATTGACTTATGCCCCACATCACAGTATACTCCCCGCCATGACAGATGAGACCAAAACACACAAATCAGGCGCCGGCAAGAAAGCCACCGTACTCGAAGTACAGCACTTGAGCTTCTTCTACGGCGTCAAGCAAGCCCTCTTCGATATCACCATGGAGGTCCACAACCACGAAATCACCGCCTTCATCGGTCCTTCGGGCTGCGGCAAATCCACCTTCCTGCGCTGCCTGAACCGCATGAACGACGAGATTCCCGATACCCACGTCCAGGGCAAAGTTCTGCTCCACGGCGAGGATATCTATACCCCCGAGATGGATGTCGCCAATCTGCGGCAGCGCATCGGCCTCGTCTTCCAAAAACCTAACCCCTTTCCACAATCCATTTTCAACAACGTCGCCATGGGACCGCGCTCCCTGGGTATGATGCGCAACGCCGACCTGCAAGAATGGGTCAAACAACTACTGCAACGCGTGCATCTGTGGGACGAAATCAAAGGCGACACCGCCCTCCCGGCGCTGAGCCTGTCGCTGGGGCAGCAGCAACGCCTCTGCATCGCCCGCACCCTCGCGGTCAAACCCGAAGTCATATTGATGGACGAACCCTGCTCCGCACTCGACCCCATCGCCACACTCAATGTTGAAGAATTGATGCGCGACCTCCGCAAGGAATATACCATCGTCATCGTCACCCACAACATGCAGCAAGCCGCCCGCGTCTCCGACCGCACCGCCTTCTTCTGGTTAGGAGAACTGGTGGAGTTTGCCAAAACCAAACAGCTCTTCACCCGCCCGAGCCAACAGAAAACCGAGGATTATATCAGCGGTCGCATGGGGTAGCATCACCGGCAATCGCCGAGAGGAACTTCAATTACCGAGGCGCCTATGACTACACGTCCCTTATTGGATAAAGAACTCGCCAAACTGCGCGAGCAGCTGCTGGAACTGGTGCGCCTGGCGGATACTGCCATCGCCGCAGCCATCGAGGCGCTGTTGCAACAGAACATCGCAGCTGCCGATGCCGTGATCGCCAACGACGTCCACATCAACGAGCTGCGCTACAAAATCGAAAAACTCTGCGTCACCACCATCGCCACTCAACAACCGATGGCGAGCGACCTCCGCGCCATCATCGCCACCGCACACGTCGCCGTGGAGATCGAACGCATGGCGGACCATGCCGCCGGCATCGCCCGCCTGGTCGCCAAACTGGCGGAAGAGCCGCTGCTCAAACCCCTCATTGATATCCCGCGCATGGCTAAAATCGCGCGCGAGATGCTCGCCGAGACCGTGAACGCCTTCATCGCCAAAGACGTCCCCGCCGCCAAAACTGCCGCCGCCCGCGATGACGAGATTGACGCGCTCTACCAACAGACGCTGCGCGACCTCCTCACCTACATGATGCAGGACCCCCATAACATCCAGCGCGCCACGTATCTATTATGGGTGGCGCACGGTCTGGAGCGTATCGGTGACCGCGTGACCAATATCGCCGAGCGCGTCATCTTCATGGAGACCGGCAAATTCGAGGAGCTGGAATGAGCAGCAGTCAGCTAACCGGAGAAACTGAACCAATCGTGATTCACAACATCATCTGGGATGCCGGGGGTACGCTTTTCGACACCTACCCGGGGATGGTACAATCCTTTGCCTGCGCATTGCACGAGCACGGCGTGCACATCCCCGAAACGCGCATCCTCGAGCTCGCGCGCCAATCCACACAGGATGCCATCACGACCCTCGCGCGTGAAGGAGCCTTGGAAGTAACAGCTTTCGAAGCGGCATTCCGCCGGCGCTACAACGCCGTTATTCCGGAAAACCAATTGCCTTTCCCCGGAGTCATCGAAGTCCTCGCCGCCATCTGCGCGCAAGGCGGTCAAAACCTCATCGTCACCCACCGCCGGCGCGACTCACTCGATGCCCTGCTCGACGCCCACAACATGCGAGCCTACTTCAGCGACCGCATCACCGCCGAGGACCCCTTTCCACGCAAACCCGATCCCGCGGCGCTCAATGAGATGGTCAAGCGCCATGCGCTCGACCGCGCCACCACACTCCTCATCGGCGACCGCGCCCTCGATCTGGATGCCGGGCGCGCCGCGGGCTTGCGGACCTGCCTCTTCGAATCAGGTCCCCTGGACGAACCCTACCCCCAGGCTGATCTCCGCATCACCGCCTTCGCAACCCTGCTGGCGCTCCTGCACCAAAGCCCACCTCTCAACCATAAAGCTCAGCGCTAAAAAGCCCTAGAGCGGCAATAGTAACTAGACTAACGAGCATGTAGGCGATGCAAGAACACAAAGAGGTAGTTTTTTTCTAGAGCGGCAATAGTAACTAGACTAACGAGCATGTAGGCGATGCAAGAACACAAAGAGGTAGTTTTTTTGTGATTTTTGCGGGCGCAGCCCGCAAAAATCACACTTGCTGGGAAAGGCACAGAGGTTTTCTCGAGCTATCTAGCCAGTTTTGCCACTGTAGAAAAAGCCCCCCTTCCCCCGGTGGGGGAAGGGGGGTTTGGGGGGATAGGGGGCAATTATCTCAACACCAGCGGCAGATACACCCTGTGCATCACCATAATCCGGCGCGCGTACACATTCACATGCTCCAGCGCCGTATCCACGCGCCCATCCTCCCAGGCGACTAACCACTCCCCGTGCCCGCGCCGAGCTGCCACCACAGGCGCACGCCGTCCACTCGCCTCCGAATCCACCAGTGAGAGCAAGCCCCCCTCAGGCTGACCCCGCGCATTCAACTGCTGCCCCTGAATCGCCGAAGCAAAAGGCATACCCTGAACCGTCCGGTCCCACACCACCAGGAAACGCCGTGAGAAAGGATCGTAGATCAACGCCGGATGGCCCTCTTGCTCCACTTGCGTGGCGGTCAAGGGGAAAGCGGAACCCGAAGGCGTGCCATTCTGCTCCAGGCGCCGCGCCAGTATCTCGGATTGCCCCGTGTTCATATTGAAAGCCGCCCAAACCAACAAGTAGAAAGGTTCATCCTCTGGGCCTGCCCAGGCAATTTGTGGATGATTCTCGTGGTACTCGATACCATCCGCAAGTAGGATCTTCGGTCCCAGTAGTTGCCCGCCCTCACCGGCAACCATCTGACCCGCAATATCCCACATCACAATCCCGGGGCTGTCAGGGTCCTGCTCCTGCCAGACCACCATAAAGGTATTGTTGATCGGGTCATAAGCCGCATGGGGTTCCCCGGTCTGCCACGTCGCCATGGATAAACGCGAGATATTGAAAGCCTCCCCTATGCGTTGACCGTCGAGCGTCAGCAACTGCCCAAAGATATCCTTCGTCTGGCTGATAGGGTCCGTGGATTCGAAGAGCACCAGAACCTGGTTGAAGCCCGCCACAACTGCCGGATTCGCCTGATAGGAGTCCAGCGCCGAGACCACAAAATTGCCGCCGGCAAGCTGCCCGGCAAGGCTGCCAGTGCCGCTGATGACCTGCCCGGTGAGCGTGCCATTGTCACTCCACACTGCCAGGAACGCATCCGCGCCGTAAGCCCAATCCACCGCCGCCTCCGTCGTGGTCGTGAGGACATGCCCGGTGAGCGTGATGGGCGCGCTCGCCAGCGCGCCGTCGCCGTCCAGCAGATACGCCAGCACCTCCGTGCTCTGATTCCCACCGCCGCCAAAGACATTGGCCCACACGCTCAAATAGCGATCCGATTGGCTGCTGTAAGCCAGCGCCGGGACGGTCTGCAACCGCGGCAGCGGACTGACCCCAAAGTGCAAGCCCAAAGCCTCGCCCTGCTGCTGCACGCGCTGCCCGTAGATACCGCTGTTGAGTCCCGTGCGAGCGTCCCTCCACACCGCCACCGCACCGTGGAGCGCAGGCGCCGCCGGTACCGCGAGCGCCGGGGCTGTCTGCGCGCGCGGATCATCGCTCACGGGGACCGCTATCCCCACAGGTCCCGCGCCGCTGCCGACCCACCGCGCCGCCAGGTCGCCCGCACCGGTAGGCGTCTGCCAGACCACCAGATAGCCGCTCCCATCAGGCCACGCAACCACCGCCGGCGCTCCCTCCACCACCGGTTGCACACTGATGCGGAATTCCGGAGCCTGCGGCGCCCCGCCGCTGAAATCCATCTCTCGTCCATAGAGTTGCGGTTCGTCCAACCGCCAATCGCACCACACGAACAGCACCCGGTGATTGCCCGGGTTCGCCGCCAGCGCGACCATGTGTTGATCGCCCAGGGCATTGCTCACCGTCACATTATTGCCGCTGAGCGCGCCGTCTGCCGTCACCCGCTGCATCAGGATATCCTCGTGCAAGCCCGCGCGCGTATCCTCCCACGCCACCACATACTCCCCCAAGGCTGCACTATAAGTGACGTCAGAAAACGCCGCCCACCCCGCGCCATCGGAGATATCGAAAGAAATATCCAACAACGCGCCCCCGCCATCAATCCGCTGCCCGCGGATTCGCGCCGGCGTAGCTAGAGTATCCACCCACGTGACCAAAAAGCCCTCCGCGCCTGCCGCCACCTTTGGCCACACCTGCGCCCCGCCGGAAAGCAATATCGGGAATATCTCGCCATCAGGGGCGCCGGCGCGCGTGACCAGGCGCCCATAAAGGTCGGGCAAAGCGCTCAAGTTGTCCTGCTCCTGCCAGACCACCAGATAACGCTCCGCCGCCGGAAGATAAGCCACATCCGGCAGGCTCTTGAGCGTTGCCGCTGGCGTCAATGCGGTCGCTTCTCCCACTAGCTGCCCCTCGGCGTTCAACCGCTGCACCAGAATCTCTGATGCCTCCGCACCGTGCGCAGTCTCCCAGACCACCAGGTAGCCATCATCCGCGCCATTATAGGCAATCGCCGGGCTGCGCTGCACCCCCGCCGCGTCGCTCAACAGAAAGTCCTGCGGCACAGGATTCCCCTGAAGCGCCGGCGGAGTCTCCGGCGGCACGGAAGGTGGACGGCAACCGCTCAGCGATACATCGTCCACATACATCCCCGTTTTACCGCCCACGCCATCGTTATAAGCGCCAAAGAGCAACCAAAAGCTCTGCCCGATAGCGTCGGTCAGATCGAAGGTATGGAGCTCCCACTGCCCGCTATTCGAATGGGTCCACCACAGTTGCCGCAAGACATTGCCGGCATCGTCCAGCAACAGCACATATTGCGCATCCCCTGTCATGGTGGCAGGCAGCGTCGTCGCCCCGGCGCCCAAACGCGCTGTCTGCAGCTCCGTAGAGACCGGGTACAGCCACACGCTCAACGTGGCGGTCACCAGGGTTGAGGGCAGCGTGAGGCGTTGCCGCGCGGAGGAATACCCCATCCGGTTGCTCGCCGTCGTCAATCCCACCCGCAAAGACCGCATCGGACTGTGCGCCTCTTCGGTGCTGTAATCCGCGGTAATCGGCGTCGCGGGAAAATCCCATGCCCCAATCAGCTCGCAGTTGCCGTTGTGCACCAGCTCCACACACGGCAGGTGCAAGCGAAACAAGCCCTCCGCGGTCGCCAGAAAGAGCAAATCCCGCCTGACCGCAATCATCCCCCGCGGCGTAAGGGTGGGCGCGCGCCCTTGCAGCGCCCAGCTATCCCCGCGGTTGTTGCTGCGATAGAATTCATAAGCGGTGCCCTCCAGCGCCGCCACACGTTCGACCGCAAACAACGCCTGATCAGCAGCATAATCGGGCGAGACCGCCAGCCCCAGAATCCACCCGTCGGGCCATTCCACCGGCAGACCCTCGCGCGCCTTCTGCCAGGTCACCCCTCGATCCGTGGAGCGCACCACCCCATTCATCGGCAGGTCCGCTTCGCCGCTGCCTTCCACCCAGAAATAGCTCACCCACAGCGTCCCATCGGCGGCATAATTCGGGGAGAAAATCACATCGCGGGGAATATCCACCCAGGGAATCGAAAACTCCTGCCAGGTCAGCCCGCCATCGTTGGAACGGATGGGCGGATTGAAGCCCGTGAGGTACACGGCGCCATCGGCGGCGAAATTCGGCGAGGGGAAAATCCGGCTCACAAAAGCATAGTCGGGCAGCGCCGCGTGGAGCGCTTGCCAGGTCTCGCCCCCATCCGCGGAACGCCAGAGATGCCCCTCCCCACCGGCAAACACCACCAGCGCCCCACCCGCATCGCGGACCGCGACCACGTCCACCAGGGGCTTCTCCGTATCCGTCAACACCGTCTGCCAGCTCAAGCCGTTATCCAGGGAGCGCCGCACCCGTCCCTGCGCGCCGGGTCCCTGCAAGCTCACAAAGAGCGCCGGAGCCCAGGGCGTGCTCGGGTCAACCCCCAGACTGTTGAGGGTCACGGTGTCGGGTTGCGCCGTATCATGGTAAAGCACCGACCACGTATCGCCGTCATCCGTCGTCAGGTGCGCCACCCTGTCGGTAATCGCATACACCGCGCGGTTGACCTCATACCACGGCGAGCGCCAGACGCGGGTAGGTGCATAGAGCAACATCCCTTCCCAAGTCAGGGGAATGGGCTGCGTGCCGGGTAATTCCGAGTTTGCGCCAAGCGCAGTAGAGGGAGTCATCGTGGGGGCAAAAGCCGGCAACAACACCAATAAAACCAGGGTACTGAGCCACACCATCTTCATGGCAACGCCTCCTCATACAACCATGCCAAACCCAGATCCCGTGCGTACCTTCATTATAGAGGAAATCAAGGGGGTAAAACCAACAAGGGGTGTTACGAAGACATTGCAAGTACGTAACAGCAGACCGCCAATGAGTGAATTGGCGGCGCTCTCAAAAGCTCATACGGAGAAAACCTTTCCCCGCTTTATCGCCCAGGCAGCTCCTGCGACCCTAGCGCCCTACCGGCAGCGCAAACGAGAAGGTACTTCCTTCGCCCACTTCACTCTCCGCCCAAATCCGCCCGCCGTGCGCTTCCACCGCCATCTTGCAGAAGGTAAGGCCCAGGCCCGTGCCGCGATGCGCGCGCGCATCCTTATCCGCCTGCGTGAACTTCTCGAAAATCCGTCCCAGAAATTCCTTGGGGATGCCACTCCCCGTATCCCTCACGCTGAGTATCACCTCGACCGGGCGCCGTTCCAGGCTCAACGTGATGCTCCCGCCCGCCGGGGTATGCTTAATCGCGTTGGAGAGCAGATTGGAAATCACCCGCCCCACCAGATGCCGGTCGCAGCTGACCGGCGGCAACTGTGCATCCGCCTCCACCTGCAAGATCAGCCCCTCCAATTCGGCCAACCCCGCCACCGCCGCCGCACTTTCCTGAAGCAGCGCCGGCAGATGCACAGGCTCTTGCACCAGCTGCAGCTTCCCCGCCTCCAGCTTGCTCACATCGAGCATCTCGCTGACCAGCGTGATGAGCGTGTGCCCACTGTGGCGGGCATTGCTGAGCAGCTGCTGGTGCGCCGCCGTCAGATGCTCTCCCAACGTCATCCCCAGCAGGTCGAGCACCCCCAACAGCGAGGTAATCGGATTCCGTAGATCGTGGACCAGCATATCCGTGAGACTCTGCCGCAGGCGTTCGGACTCCCGCAGCTCCTCATTTGAACGATGCAGGCGTTCGGTTACCGTACCTGCCAGCACCGCCGTGACCAGCATCGGAATGCACAGCGTCACCCAATTCACCAGCAACAGCGCGCCTAATGCCGGCGCATTCACTTCCAGTCCCCAAATCGGGACCAACGGTATACGTCCCAAATACAGCAACAGCAGCACCAGCCCGTAGCCCAAGGCGCTCGCGATACCCACACCCATCGCGCCCTTACGCCCCAGAAGAAACGCCGCCCCCACCACCAACAGCAGATAGAGCGCCACCGTCGGCGACATCGGACCGCCCGTGAGCTGCACCACCAGGGTCACCAGCACCGTATAGACGATCATGGCAACCCAGGCGAGCACGCGCGCGGGCCAACCCCGCTCCAGCCCATACAACCCTCCCAGGCTAAAGAGCAGGGTGCCAAAAGCCAGCCCAGTCAGTGGGCGCGAGGGAATCTGTAGCGCGATGCTGCGCTCGCTCGCGGCAAAGATCAGCACACTCAAACCGGCGGTGAGGATTCCAACAGCGATGAATACACTACGCAGGTCCTGAACCAGCGTAGCCGTCTTGGGATCGGAAGCGGACTTTGGGTTTTGACTCATCGGGATTTCCCCTCCCTGTTGTTACTTCATTCTAAAGTCATTTTCACAAATAGACAAATAGACAAGCAACACCCACCTGCCACCTCCGGGTGGGTTGCACCTGCCATGCCCTCCCCCACCTGCAATCGCCTTCGCGTGCACAATCACTCCACACCATCATCACCACCACCTTAGGTGCGACCCACCTGCCAACCCCGGGTGGGTTGCACCTGCCACGCCCTCCCCAACTACTTCCCAGCCTCGCGCCGCTCGATCGCCGCGCGCATGAAACCGCAGAACAACGGATGCGGGCGGTGCAACCGCGTCCGGAACTCCGGATGGAACTGGCTACCCACCATCCACGGATGGTCCCGCAGCTCCGCAATCTCCACCAGGCGCCCATTCGGCGATAGCCCACTGAAGACCATCCCCGCCTCAGCCAGCACCTCGCGATAAGCATTGTTGAATTCAAAACGATGCCGGTGTCGCTCCTGCACCTCATCCACGCCATAAGCCGCCTGCGCTTTGCTTCCCGCCTGCAGCAAGCAGGGATAATTCCCCAAGCGCATCGTGCCGCCCAAATCTCCCAGCGCGTGCTGGTCCGGCATGAGCGAGATAATCGGATAGCGCGTCTTGGGCGCGAATTCCTCGCTGTTCGGCTCATTGCTCTGCAGCGCATGGCGCGCCAGCTCGATGCACATCACCTGCATCCCCAGACACAGCCCCAGATACGGGACTCGCTGCTCGCGCGCATAACGCGCCGCGAGAATCTTCCCCTCGATGCCGCGATAGCCAAAGCCCCCCGGCACCACGATGCCATCCGCCTCAGCCAGCGCCTCCAGGCCCCCGGGGCGCTCGAGCGCCTCGCTGTGCAGCCAATCAATGTGCACGCCGTAGCCGAATTTGAGCGCCGCGTGGATTAAGGCTTCGCGCACGCTGATATACGCATCCTGCAGCTCCACATACTTGCCCACCAGCGCGATCCGCACGCTCGGTTTCTCCCGTTGCAGCTGTTCCGTCGCCGCACGCCAATCCACCAGATCCGGCGGCGTGATGCGCGCCTGCAAGCCCAATCGCGCCAGCACCAGGTCCGCCAGCCCCGTCTCCTCCAGGCGCAGCGGCACCTCGTAGATGCTGGACGCGGTGACGATAGGAATCACCGCGCGCGTTTCGACGTCGCAGAACAGCGAGACCTTCTCGCGAATGTCCCCCTCAATGGGCGCATCGGCGCGCAACCCGATGATATCGGGCTGAATTCCCATGCCGCGCAATTCGCGGACGCTGTGCTGCGTGGGCTTGGTCTTGAGTTCCCCGCTGGCGCCGAGATACGGCAGCAGGGTGATGTGAATGTAGAGCACGTTATCGCGCCCTACATCGTTACGCATCTGCCGAATCGCCTCGAGGAAGGGTTGCCCCTCGATATCGCCGACGGTGCCGCCGATTTCCACCAGCGCCACCTCCGCGTTGAGCCGCTGCGCCGCCTGCACAATCCGGCGCTTGATCTCATTCGTCACATGCGGCACCACCTGGATGGTACCGCCGAGATAGTCGCCGCGGCGTTCCTTCGCGATGACATCGCTATACACCTGCCCCGAGGTGACATTGTTGACCTTCCCCAGGCTCTCATCAATGAAGCGCTCATAATGCCCCAAATCCAGATCCGTCTCCGCCCCATCATCGGTGACGAAAACTTCGCCATGCTGATAGGGCGCCATCGTGCCCGGATCCACGTTCAGATAGGGATCCAGCTTCTGAATCGAGACGCGCAACCCGCGCGCCTTCAACAAGCGCCCCAACGAAGCTGCGGTGATGCCCTTGCCTAGAGAACTGACCACCCCGCCGGTAACAAAAATATACTTGGTCGCCATAACTACCCCTCCCAAGGGTTGGATAAAATCAAAAACTACGCCCCCGCATCCGTCGCGGACACGGCGCCATCGTGCAGCGCCGGCAGGCCCTGCGCAAAAGCCATGACGATGACCGTCACCGCACTCAGGTCCGCCGCCAAGCCGTGGCGCGCATTCAGGATGAGCAGAACCACCGCCAGTCCCTGCAACAGCAACAACCGCAGCAACGGCAGCTGCTCATCCGAGTAGAGCTTGGGAATGCCCAACCGCATATACTGCCGGCTACGCGCCCCGATAAGGCTGCTCGTCATCAGCGCGAAGCGAATCAGGAACAAACTGTGCAACAACAGAAAGACGCCCCCTGCGCCCAACACAAAGGCCTCGAACAGCGACAGCGCCGCCTCCGAAGGCGGCGCGTTGAGGGCGGAGAAATCCGTCTGCAGCGTGAGCGCGAGCAGATTGATGAGATACCAGAGGTAGATGAAGGCCTTTGCCAGCGCTGGTGGGGGTTTCTGCGGCAAGGTCGCCGCCAGCAAACCCACCCATGGCAATCCCAATCCCAGCACATAGACCCAAACAGGTACCTCAACCGGACGCGTGAGCAGCAGGCTTAGCGCCACCACAATGTGCACCGAGAGCGCCGCCTCCTCATTGATCCGGGGCAGCAGGCGCGGATCGGCGACACCATAATAGAGCACGCCCAATCCCAGCAACACAAAGGCCACAAAAATGAGGGGGCTATCAATATACACCAGGGCATCATCCCAACCCAAAAGGGTGCAGATGCCGACGAAAGCCGCCGTCGCTACGGTCAACGCCGCCATCGCCAGTTTCTCCGGGGTCAAAAAGGTTCCTGCGATGACACGCGACGCAGTCGAGGTCCGCTGCATGCGGGAACTCTCCCAAAGCAACAGGACCTCCAATAAGATTCCTAGAAAAAATGCGCTGAACGTTGTTACCGGCATGATTATCTTCCTATCGCCATCCAAACCTCAGCGATAAAACGCCTCATTGCTGAGGAGGTCGCCATCCACAAGCCCCGCGTAGAGCAACTGCGGCTTGAAGAGAAATACCACCCACGAAAAGCCCAGCAGAATCAGCGCATCGGGCTGCAGGTAGGCGCGATAGCGGCGGAAATCATCGAAACGGTTGGCGAGTACCACGCGGTCGCTGCCCCGCGTCGTCATGGGCAAACATCGAATCTGGATTGTGGCGCCGGGCTGCATCAAATCCCACGTCTCCGCCGGGTAATAGCGCATCTCCAGGACGCCGCTCCGCTCCTCCGTCCCATCGAGGTAATCCACGAAAACCCAATCGTGCTCTGGGGAGCCAAAATCCACCACGGCTTCGGTGATGCGACCCAGGCTTTCCATACGCCGCAGTTGCCCCAGGTGCGCCCCGTATTTATCCACCAAAACGATGCAGCCCACCAAAAACATGATGAGCGCCAGAGGGGAGATCAACGCCAGCAGGACGTCAAAAAACTGTCTGAGCGACATTCGCTGCTTTGCCGGGCGTACTGCGGAATCCTTTTTAGCCATATCCGAGTCATTGCCTTTTCATTGACTATTTTCAAATCTCGTATTATTCTACCGGAAATGCACAAAGCGCAACCCGGCGGGTAAACGACAGAATATTGGAGAAAATGAGACTACCATCTTGCATACACCCTTCATCAGCGATCAACTCTCTGCGCCTTCTTTCCGCAAGCGTGATTTTCGTGGACGGGCGAAGCCCCGTCCACGAAAATCACAAAAAAGAAATACCTCTGCGTCTCGTTGACACATCAAAGTGTGTAAATGGTATTGTCTCACCAATCTGACCTCTGAACTTCCCAATAATTTGTCCTATACCCACCCGGCTGGGTATACGACAGAATAGTGGAGAAAGATGAGACCATCCCGTTCCTGGAGGGATTATGACGCCATCACTGCGTAAAAACATCGGTTGGACCATGGCCATCCTCAGCCTGATTGGCCTGGTCTTGGGCCTCAGCTTCACCTGCCTGGCGATAGCCCTGCAAGCCATGGACCCTCGCGGCTTCGATAACAACCTCCTGGGGTTTGCCGTCATCGTCGGCGTTTGCCCCCTTCCGCTCGCCCTGGTCAGTGGCGTATGCCTGCCCGTGGGCTTGGGCCTGGTTTTCTTCGCGCACCGCGAAGAGCGTGAGAGCGCGCCAACCGGCGAATCCTGACGATTGTCTGGTTCGGCCTGATAAAGAGTATTTTGGGGACGCGCAAAGCGCGTCCCCAAAATACAAAAAAAGACCCTCTTCGTCTGTTTGCACAACCTATTTTGGTCTTTCTCGATAACAAAATGTCAACCTCATTTTTTCCAATATTCTGTCGTATACCCCCAGGCAGGCTCTGGAGCAACTGAAGCGACAGAGCAGACCGATTTCGCGCGCCGCGCCATAGTCGCGCCGCGACTCTGACGCGGCGCACAACCTTCTCAAAAACTAAACTCCTGGCATTTTAAGAATTGTCTAGGAAATAAGCTTAGCGATATTTACCTCTCTCTTCTATACTGAAGATGGTTTTATCAAACGCTTATCAATCGCGTTTTCCTCGCGAACTCGTCACGGAAACGCGCTTGATGAAACGAACACTTTAGTAGCGAGGGAGAGATTCACATGCAAAAGCCTTTCTGGACGAAAACGTGGTTAATGATTGCGATTGCCCTTGTGGCGCTGGCAGTGGCGGCAACGCCAGTATTGGCGGTAGATGTCCCCCCGGACGCAAAAAACGCCGCGCCCGCCGCACCCGCCGGCGACAACCAGGTGCAGGCGCCGACGTTGCTGGAAAACTGGTTCGGGGTTAACCTCAGCATCTATAATTACAGCTCGAGCTGGTATGCCTTCAACCAGAGCAGCTTCACGCCCACCAAGCGCGGGCTTACCGTAGATTGGATTGAAGACGACTGGTTCAGTGCCGGAAGTACCAGCAGTCCAGGCTTGTGGGGGCAGTATCCCTCCAGTGGCGAGCTCTACGATGTAGAAGCCATCTATTTCGACAACGACATGAACAACATCTACATCACCATCGTCACGTCATTCCCGTTTAGCGGTCTTCAATACGATTCCAACACTTGGGTTGCCCCCGGCGACCTCTCCCTCAATTTAGGGATCAATGATCCTCGTTCTACCGCTGATCCCTGGAGCTACGACTTTGGGGTCAACCTGGTGAATGAAACGCGCCCGCCAGCGGGAACCGATATTCCCGCGCCCCCCAGCCCCCATAATCTGGGTAATCTGCTGTACAAGACTGCGAATTCCGAGTGGTATCCCGGCACACCTACCGTAGCAGTCGCGGCCGGCAACGAACACACCAACTTCTCACCCAGCGCTGGAAACACCGCTCTCGGCGCCGTGACAGTCGCCTATGAACCCGTCGTGTTCGCAAATAATGAAAACGGGCAAGGCACCTACGCCATCGCGGTCACCATTCCACGCAGCTTACTCAGCTACGCTGGACACCCCAATGGTCCCGTGCACGGTGAGACCGTGGGCATTCGCTGGACGCCATCTTGCCGGAACGATGGCAACAACAACGACCCCGTCATCCTCTTGGTCGGCGATATCGAGGACATTGACACGGGCGACGCCCCCGATAGCAGCAACCACCCCGGCGCAGCGATGACCTACGATGGGCTACCCGGCAGCGTCGGCGGTTTCTTCCCCACCGTCGCCGACCCGAGCGTTGCAGGCACCACCGGCAAGACCGGCATGTGCCACTACATCAAGCCCACCGGCGCCTTCCTGGGTGCGAGCGTGAGCGCGGAAGCCGATGCAGACCTGCAACCCGACCCAGACACCAACCCTGCCGCCTTCAACCTGTTCCCCGCAGCCAACACCGCCGATGGTGACAGCGACGATGGTCTGAAACTGCCCAACTCGTGGGAAAATCAGGTTGAGACGTCCTTCATCTACACTGTCACCCTGCCAACAGACGCCACAGCGGGAGACCGCTACGTCAATGTCTGGTTCGACTGGAATCGCGATGGCGATTGGGAAGATGCCGCGGTTGTGTGTGATACCGCGAGAGCCACCGCCGCCGAGCATGTGCTCCAGAACCAAGTCGTCAGCGTCACACCGGGCGCCTCACAGACATTCACGAGCAATGTGATGCCGTGCAACAACCCCGAATTCTTCAACAACAAGACGGCAGTCTGGGTACGCATCACGCTCTCCAATGAGCCTATCAACCTGACGACACAATTCGACGGCAGCGGGCGCGCCGCAGGCGCGACCTACGAGTACTGCTACGCCGAGGGCGAGACCGAGGACTGGTACTTCCTGCCCAAGGACCCGACTGCTGTAGACCTCGCACGCTTCGAGGCGGCGGCGCAGGCAGAGGGCATCCTCCTCGAGTGGGAAACCGCGTCGGAGCTCGACAATCTCGGCTTCAACCTCTACCGCAGCACGGAACTGAATGGCGACTACATCCAGCTGAATGCGGCCCTGATCCCGGCGCAGAATCCCGGCGCCGTCTTCGGCGGCATCTACACCTGGGTGGATGAGGATGTGACCCCCGGTGTGACCTACTTCTACAAGCTCGAGGATGTGGATATTTATGGCGTAACGACGCTCCACGGTCCGGTGCAAGCCACAGCGCTCGCCGCCGGTCCCAGCGCAGTCCGGATTGCGTCCTTCTCCGCAGGCGGAGCGGGTTGGACGCTGCCGGCAGCGCTGAGCGCGCTCGCACTCCTCAGCCTCAAGCGCCGGCGCAAATAACTCTCAGTTCGGGCGGCACGAACAGGTAGGGTAACGAGGACCTCCGCAAGCCAATGGCTTGCGGAGGTCCGTTTTGTGCGTATGAAACCGGGTATTTTTCGATGCCGCGCGCGGCATCGAAAAATACCTTTATTAGAATCCCTCGAGCTTGCTCAAATCCACGATGCCCTGCGGCAGCGCCGCGATACGTTGCAGCAGCGCCAACCGCGCCTCCCGCAACGTCACGTCAGGGTCCATCACCAGAATCGCATCGAAGAAGCGCTGAATCACGGGCGTCAGCGGTTGGAACGCGGCGAAGAAGGCGTCCACACTCCGCTTCCCCGCCAGCTGCGCCTCCGCAGCCAGAAGCGCCTGCACCAAAGCCAGCTCCTCCGGTAAACGCAAAGCCTCGGGATGCAAGACCAGGCGCGGTTGGTCGCGCGTGATGCGCACGCAACGCGCGTAATTGTCCCGCGTCGCCGCCCAATCCGCGCGCGCCACCCAACGCGTCAATTGCGCCGCCGCCTCGCGCGCCGCAAAGGGACGCTCGCCCTGCGCCGCCAGCGCCGCCTCGACGACATCGTAGGCGAAGCCCTCGTCGCGCAGCACGCCATTCAGCCGCCCGATAACAAAAGCTACAGCCTGCTCCAGCGCCTCCGGCGTCGCCTCAACCGGCAGCAACCGCGCCGCTTCAGCCAAGCCCTCGCGCACCGAGAAATCGCCGGACTGCGCCAGCAATAACTGCACCAGCCCCAGCGCCATGCGCCGCAAGCCATACGGGTCCGCCGAACCGGTCGGCGCCAGCCCTACTGCAAACAGCCCGGCAAGGCTATCCAGGCGATCGGCTAATGCCAGGGCAAATCCCGCGGGCGATTGCGGCAGAGCGCCGCCCGCCGCCGCGGGTAGATAGTGCTCGGCAATGGCTTGCGCCACGGCGGGCGTCTCGCCCGAAAGCCGGGCATACTCGCGCCCCATCACCCCCTGCAGGCTCGTCATCTCCACCACCATCTGCGTCGCCAAATCCGCCTTTGCCAGATGCGCGGCGCGCGAAAGCACCTGCAAGTCCAGCGGCGCCAACCCCAGGCGCAAGCCCAACCAGGGCGCCAGCTGCTCCAGGCGCTGCGACTTATCCAACATCGAACCCAACCGCTCCTGGAACGTCAACGTCGCCAAATCCGGGACGAAGCTCTCCAGCGTGCGCCGGCTATCCTGCTTGTAGAAATACTCCGCATCCGCATAGCGCGCGCGAATCACGCCCTCATTGCCGGCGCGCACCAGGTCCAGGTGTTCGCGCCCGCCATTCCGCACCGCGATGAAATAGGGCAACAACCGCCCCTCGGCGCCGAGCACCGGGAAATAGCGCTGGTGCTTCTTCATCACCGCGATCAACGCCTCTTGCGGCAGTTCCAGATAACGCGCCTCAAAGCTGCCCAACAGCGCGGTGGGCGTCTCGACCAGCTGCGTCACCTCCTCCAACAAGGCTGCATCGCCGGCAATCTGCCCGCCAACGCTCTCCGCCAGAGCCTGCGCCTGCGCGCGGATGACCTCAGCGCGCGCCTCAGGCTCGACCACCACACCATAAGATGCCAGCGTGGACTTGAGCGCGGTCGCATCTGCCAGCGCCACCTCCGGCGAACCGGCAGGACGCGGTCCCCGCGTCACCCGCCCGCTCTCCACGCCCGCATACGTGCAGGGAATCACCTCTTCGCCCAGCAACGCCACAATCCAGCGCAGGGGACGGCTGAAAGCCACCCCGGTCTCATTCCAGCGCATCGAGCGGGGGAAGCGCAAGCCCGCCATCCAACCGGGCAACAGCCCCGCCAGGACCTCGCCCGCCGGGCGCCCCGCTTCACGCCGGTTCACCACCACATACTCGCCGCCTTCAAGCGTCTCCGCGCGCAGGTCGGTCACCTGCACGCCCTGCGAGCGCGCAAAACCCTCTGCTGCGCGCGTGGGATTGCCGTCCTTATCGAAAGCTGCCCGCGCGGGCGGTCCCTTGATCACGCGCTCTTGATCGGGCTGTTGCAACGCCAGCTGCTCCACAAAGACAATCAGGCGGCGCGGCGTCCCCCAGACCTGCACCGCAGCGTGTTCCAGGCGCGCTTCAGCCAGCGCCGCCGGGACCGCAGCGCGCAGCTGCGCCAAAGCCTCGCTCACGTGCGAGGCGGGCAGCTCCTCCACACCCAGCTCCAGGACAAAGGGCGCGTGCGTGGTAGTAATGCTCTCCCCCGCTGCCGCGGTCATGTCGCCCATCGGCAGGCGGAGCGGGCGACCCTGCATCGCCGCAGGCGATTTCAGGCCCGGGCGCCCACGCCAGGGGAAGCCCACTTCCTCGCGTTGCGCCAGATAGGCTTCCGCCAAACGCCGTGAAAGCCCCCGCATGCGCTTGAAGAAACTCGCGCGCTCGGTCACCCCCACCACGCCACGGGAATCCAGCAGATTGAAGGCGTGCGAGCAGCGCAGCACATAATCCAGCGCCGGCACTACCAGCCCGGCGTCCAGGCAGCTGCGCGCCTCGGTCTCGAAGAGCTCGTACATCGCCTGTACCCGCTCGATATCGGCGAACTCGAAATCGTAGCGGCAATAATCCACCTCTTGCCGCAGCAAAATCTCGCCGTAGGTATGTTGCCAGTCCCATGCCAGGTCCCACACCGAGGCGACCCCTTGCAGGTACATCGCCAGACGTTCCAGCCCGTAGGTGATTTCCACCGCAGGCATCTCCAGGTTAAGCCCCCCAGCTTGCTGGAAATAGGTAAACTGGGTAATCTCCATCCCATCCAGCCACACCTCCCAACCCAGACCCCACGCGCCCAGCGCCGGGCTTTCCCAGTTATCCTCCACAAAGCGGATATCGTGCTCCTCGCGTTTGATGCCTAACGCCTCCAGGCTGCGCAGATAGCGCTCCTGCGGGTCGCCGGGGTCGGGCTTGAGGATGACCTGGAATTGCGTGTGCATCTGCATCCGGTTGGGATTGTCGCCGTAACGCCCATCATCCGGACGGAATGAAGGCTCGGCATAGCCCACATTCCACGGCTCGGGACCCAGAACCCGCAGCACGGTAGCAGGATTCATCGTGCCCGCGCCCACTTTTTCATTGTAGGGCTGCCAGATTAGCGCCCCCTGCTCGGACCAAAACTGCTGCAAACGCATGATAATGTCTTGAAATGTCAACATTCGTACCTCTTCAAGCTTAGGATCGGTCCGAGAATTCGTCTTGGACCAGGGCTTGCGCCTAATGAACTTTCAAATTTTGCTTCGGTATACCTTCCCACCACTCCTCACCCCGCACGACCCGTCACCCTGAGCAGCCTGCCCTGAGCGCGGTCGAAGGAGCCTGCCCTGAGCGCGGTCGAAGGAGCCTGCCCTGAGCGCGGTCGAAGGGTCTCTCAACCCCGTCCCACGACCTGTCCTGAGCTGTAGGGGCACGTCGCGCCGCGCCCGCACCGCCACGCCGCGCCCGCACCCGGCGCGCCGCGCCTCTTCGTCCCGTAGGGACGTTTGAAAGTAGGCAGGCACTTTAGTGC
>JAPKMR010000065.1 GCA_026645815.1 Anaerolineae bacterium
TTGACGCAGCAAGCAACCCGCACAGCGAGCCTCACAGGATACGCAGAAGCCCGCTGAACTGCTACGAATGCCCCTGTACAATGCCTTTGACTTAAATCCTAAATCGCATATACTCCATTGCAGAATGCGTCAATAATGGATATGATAGTGGAGTGCAAGCATGAGCCTCACGTATGAAAGCGGTCTATTTCTCATGTTGACGCTTACGGCGGTAAGCCTGGGCATCTTTGCCTGGAGTCGCCGGCATACGACCAACGCCATGAACACCACCTGGCTGATGCTCACCGTAGCCTTGTGGATGTTGGCTCTGGCAATGGAGCTTCAAAGCCCCGCACTTGAGACCAAACTCTTGTGGGTGCGCGTACAAATCCTGGCTCAAGTCAATATCCCCTTGCTGGTATTCACCATCACCCTGACACACACCGAGCAAAAAAGCCGCCTCACGTCATTCTCCCACGCAGGCCTGGCAATTATGTCGGTGCTAACCCTGGGCGTGGCGATCTTCAAACTGCCGTGGATTTTGGCGCCCAGACTTGATGCTGTTATTGCTACCGGAATCCCGCTGGACTTCGAATACGGCGGGTGGTTTTGGATACTGCAATTCTATGCCTATCTGCTCTTCATCTACAGCGCCTTCATGCTGTTTATGTACATCTGGCACTCAGCACATCCCTACCGCGAGCAAACCACCTCCCTGCTCTTCGCGCTGTTGCTCCCCATCAGTAGCAACGTGCTGCACATCTTTGATCTCGTCACAGTAAACATCACCCCATTTGCCACAATGCTTAGTGGGGGCATACTCACCTGGAATCTCACACAATACCTGATCTTTGACTTGATTGCGTCGGGTCGCGAAACATTGACGCACAACATGCACGAAGGCTTCATCGTCATTGATGCCATAGGCCGAATCCAAGACCTGAACCCTTCTGCTGCTCATGTCCTGGGACAACCCGCGACCGCATTGAATCGCCAGCTTATCAGCGACCTGGCAGCACTACACCCTCTGCAACCCCACCTCGACCAAAAACAGGCCTGTGAAATGCATCTCATTCTGGATCACCCGGATGGCAAACGCCATTATCAAACCACCATCACGCCGCTCAGCAGTCGCCGCGGCGACCACACCGGGCATGTAATTGTTCTACAGGATATCACCCCCCAAGAACAAGCTCAGGAAGCGCTTGTAAACAAGGAACGGCAATACGCCGAGCTGATTGAGCGCGTCCCCGTTGGCATCTTCCGCACCACAGTCAATGGAGAATTTCTAGAAACCAATACGGCGCTAATCCAAATCCTTGGAGTTCCGAATCGTGAAACGGCGCTCCAGCATAACGCACTGGAATTTATCCCCGAAACGAATTTAGAAATCTGGGAACAACTGCTGAATGGAAAAACCAGAACCATTCACAACGCCGAAATTCAGCTGCAGCGGGCTGATGCTTCCCTGACATGGGTCTCCCTGAGCGTACAGGCGGTTGCCGACGCGCTGGGAAACATCGAATACTACACCGGAGCGCTGGAGGACATCACCGCGCACAAATTAACGGAACTGGAATTACGCGATAGCGAGCGACGCGGGCGCGCCATTCTACAAGCCTTTCCAGATCTGATGCTGGTCATAGACCGCAATGGCATCTGCCATGATTGGTATGCAGCCAATACCGACTCACTCGCTACGCCCGCCAATCAACTGATTGGTGCAAACCTCTGCAACATCCTGCCTGAGCCTTTCGCCAAACGCGTCATTGCGCGTTGCCAACAAGTCATAGAAAACGGCGCCATGGGGGTCTGGGAATACCCGCTGCTCCTCGGTGACGCTGTACGCCAGTTTGAAGCGCGGATAGTGCCCTACGGGGACGACAAAACCCTAAGCGTAATACGCGATATTACGGAACGCAAACTCGCTGAAGAACGGTCGCGCGCCTACGCCGCCAGACTGGAAATCCTACACGATCTAGATCGGGCCATTATTGAGGCACAAGCCCCCGAGGTCATCGCCGAGGCAGCACTCCAACGGATTCGAGAGCTGATTCCATGCCAGGGAAGCAATATCGTTACGCTCGTGCCACACATAGCAGGTGGGTACGTTCTTGCCTCCTCTTCCGATATAGATCCCCCGCTTCTGCCGGTAGGCACACAGATTACCACCGGCAATCCTTTTCTTACGCGCGATGGGATTGCCCAGCTGCGTCGCGGTGAAGTGCTACAATTCGCCAATGCTGCCGAATACCTCAGCCAGATACCCGAGGTCACCTCCATCCACAAAACGCGCATTCGCACCTTGCTCATCGTACCGATGCGTGCGCGCGAAAACCTGATTGGCATTATCAACCTGATCTCCACCGAAGACAACGCCTTTTCTGGCGAACACCTTGCCGTAGTTCAGGAAATTGCAGCTTCACTCGCCATCGCAATCCACCAATCCGACCTGCGCGAGCAAGCGCAGCGCGAAACCGCCGCCAAGACCACCCTGTTGGAAGATGTCAAACACCGCGTCAATGGCTACTTTGCCACCATCCTCAGCCTGTTGCTGCGCGAGGAATTCCAGGCCAGGAAACTTCACCAACAATGGCAAACGGGCGCTGGCGCCCGCAGCGATGGCGCGCGTGTAGCCCAAGTCTACGAGACCGCCATCGCACAGCTATCCCAGCGCGTCGAGGGCTTGGCCACAGTACACAAGATGCTCTCGAAAACGCAATGGCAGCCGATCTCGCTGGATGCACTGGCAGATGAGGTAATTGATAACACTCTCGCCGCCTTGCCCGAAGATCAGTTCATCAAAGTGGATATTACACCTTCCCCGGTGCGCGTGAATGCAAAGAGTGCCAGCAGCCTCGCGCTGATTCTGCACGAGCTCACCACCAATTCCATCAAATATGCTCTTAAGCAACGCTCCCAAGGGCAGATTACGCTGTCCATCTCTGCCGAACCCACCCCCGAAGCGCCACCCGAGGCGCAAATGCTGACCGTTTGCCTGGAATTCCGCGACGACGGCCCCGGCTATCCAGAGCCAGTACTCCAGCTAAAAGACATTGATGTCGGATTACAACTTATTGAAGAGATAGTCCGTCGTGATTTGCGGGGGCATCTCAACCTGCACAATGACCATGGCGCTGTAACAAGAATCTTTTTCCGCGTGAGTGAAGGGGGTATGAACCAGGTATGAAACACTCCCCAAAAGCACAGCACTGGCAAAATGTCACCGGTAGAACCGCAGCCGAACCATCCCTGGCGCAACCCCAAATCCCACATCTACCCTATGAAGCCACAGCCATCGGCATCATTCACATCAACGCACAACAGTGCATAACCTACATCCATCCCGATGTCGCCCAAATTCTGAATCTGGATGCGGAACTGGTCCAGGCGCGTCTGGGCACCGCCATCGCACAACTACCGCTGGACCAACACCCGGACCTGGCTGCCGTGCTACAGAGAGTCTTCGCCAGAGAAGTCCTGTCTGGCGAACGAATTTGGTGGCGCCATGCGCTAGCGCAACCCATCCTCCTGGAAATCTACAGCACGCCACTCAAAGAACCTTCGGGTGACTGGGCCGGCGCCATCATCATCGTGCGCAACATAACCGCGCGTCAAGAGGCAGCCACAGCGCAGCAACACTTGATGCTCGCCCTGGAAGAACGCAGCACACAGCTGGAAACCGCAGCACAGGTTTCACGCGCCACCAGCAGCATCCTGAGTCTCGATCAACTCATCCACGAGACCGTCCACCTGGTGCGCGAGCGTTTCGGAATGCACTATGTAGGGCTATTCGAAGTAGACGCCAGCGGTGAGTGGGCCGTCTTGCGTGGCGGCACAGGCGCCGCCGGACAGCAATTGCTCGCCCAGGGTTATCGGCTACCTGTAGATGAGGGGTCCATGACCGGTTGGAGCATTACGCACAGGCAGCCGCACCTGGCGTCCAACGTGGGGAAAGACGAAATTCACCTCACGAATCCCTTGCTGCCCGAAACCCGTTCCGAGCTCGCGCTGCCCCTCATCAGCCGCAACGCCGTCATCGGCGCCCTGACCATTCAATCCGCCCAGGAAGCCGCCTTCAACGCCGATAACATCATCATCCTCCAGGCGATGGCAGACCAACTCGCCAACGCGATGGCCAACGCCCGGCTGTACGAACAAGCCCAACGCGAAATCGCTGAACGTATCCGTGCTGAATCACAACTCAGCGCGTCCAAATCGCAGCTCGAGCACCTGCTGAGCATCAGCCCGGCAGTGATTTACACCTCTACGACCACCGACCCGAACACCCTCACCTTCATCAGCGACAATGTCGTCAACCTGTTGGGCTGCGAAGCCGCCGACCTCCTCGAATCGCAGAGCGCTTTTCTGGCACAAGTACATCCCGAAGACCATGCAACCCTCCGCACCGCACACGAAACCCTGCTTCAAAATGGGAATGCCAGCGTCGAGTATCGGCTGCAAACCACTGGTGGCGAACACCGCTGGATCAATGACCGCAAGCAGCTGATAGACGCCTCGTCACAATCCCCACAAGGGATTGTCGGTTGCTGGATTGATATCACCGAGTCCAAAATGGCCGACAACGCCATTAAGCGGCTCAATCGCGAGCTGGTGCTGCTCTACCGTGCCAGTCGTGCGCTAGCCGCAAGCCTTGACCTGGGCGAAGTCCTGACCACCGTTACCGAAGAAATGCAACGCCTTCTGGGAGTGAGCGCCTGTTCGGTCTGGCTCAAGGACGAGCACAGCGAAGACCTCATCTGCAATTACGCCTCCGGTCCCGCGAGCGGTCCACTGCGCGGGCTGAGAGTGGTTCCAGGACGGGGTTTGATCAGCTGGGTCTTCAAAACCGGGCAAAGCGCGCTGGTTAATGATATGCGCAGTGACCCGCGCCACGACCAAAACATTGCACACATGACCCAGTTTGCCCCTAGATCAGCGCTCTGTGTGCCGCTGCGCTCGACCAAGGGCAACATCGGCGTACTTGAGGTAGTGGATACAACCCCCGATCGCTTCATGGAAAGCGACCTGGACCTGCTGGGATCGCTCGCCGCGCTGGCAGGCATTGCCATCGAAAATGCCCGGCTTTACGAGCAGGCGCGTGAGGACATGCATACCAAATCCATGTTGCTCGACGAGATTAATCACCGCGTCAAAAACAACCTGACCGCAATCATGGGCATTCTGTCGCTCGAAATGAACCGGGCCTTTGAAGGACCGCAGGATTATCATGCAACGTTGTGCGATATCCAAAACCGCATTCAAAGCATTACGACCGTCCACAACTTGCTTTCCGATACACAGTGGAGTCCCTTGCCCATCGCGCGCCTGGCTGAGGAAATCATCCACGTCATCCTGAGCGCGACGCCGCTGCGCGAGAATATCAAGGTGCAGGTACGCTCCGAGACCACCCCGCCCGACGCCGACGCACCATTGATCGCACCCCAGAAAGCCACCGGGTTGGCCATTATCATCAACGAGCTGACGACCAACAGCATCAAGCACGCCTTCAACGTCAACCGGCAGGGACATATCAAACTGCACATTTGCAGCGAGCAAGCATCCGGGAGAACGCATACACGCCTCGAATTTCGCGACGATGGATCCGGATGGCCAAGCGATGTACTCAACGGAACACGCTCTAGTATTGGTCTCAGGCTGATCCGAATGACGGTCATCAGCCCATTGCGTGGACAGTTGGAACTCTACAACGATCAAGGCGCTGTTGCCGCCATCACTTTCGAATCATAGCCCAGGAATGAGAAGACTAAATATGCAGACAGGAGCGCGCCTTCGATGATCCCTGAAAACCCTATCCGCGCATTAGTTGTAGATGACGAAGCCATCCCCAACAGCTTGGTGCAGTTGCAACTGGAGCAGATTGGCTACGAAGTCGTTGGAAGTGCCTACGACGGCATAGAAGCACTCAAACTCACCCAAACTCTGCACCCTGATGTAGTGGTCATGGATTTGCGAATGATGGATCCGCAAACCGGGCAGGAGGATCGCATCGCGGGATTGAAAGCCGCAGCGGCAATCCAAAAATCCTGTCCGACCCCGGTAGTTGTGGTAACAGCCTACGAATCTTCGGAACTGGTGCAACAAGCCAGCTCAATTGGTGTAGGAGCCTATCTGGTCAAACCCACCAGAGAAAAAGACCTGGAGCGCGCAATCACCATCGCCCTGGCGCGCTTTAGGGATTTCAAGGAGCTCCGGCGCCTGCACACCGAACTGGAAAACTACAACACCGAGCTGGACGCTTTTGCGGGCGCAGTTGCCCAAGGCCTGAAGAAGCCACTAAAAAGTATCGTCGAACACGCCGAATCGCTGCTGAAAAAACAAAGAACTTACCCCCGTGAAGTTGTCTTGGAGCAGGTTCGCGCCATCAACCGCGAAAGCTATACAATTCTGAATATGAGCAAGGAGCTCTTGCTTCTAGCCCGGCTAAGGCGCGTAGGCGATATTGAAATTCACCCTTTGGATATGTCCGATATCATCAAGAACGCCCGAACACGCCTGCAAGGGCTAAAGCATTTTCAGATGATTGAAATCACAGTACCCACCACCTGGCCCCACGCAGAAGGGCATGGAACCTGGGTAGAAGAAATCTGGGTCAGCTTGCTGAGCAATGCCGTCAAATATGGGCTTCCCTCCCAACCCCCATTCCGCATCGTTATAGGCGCCGAAGCACAATCCAACAACACCGTACGCTTTTGGATTCGCGACTTTGGTCCCGGCATCCCCCAGGCGCTCCAGGAAACGCTCTTCACCCCCAGAGCTCGGCTCACACAGGTACAGGGCGAGGGCATCGGCCTTCATTTGGTTCGCCACCTGGTAGAGCGCATGGGTGGAGAAGTTGGCGTCATCAGTCCGGCGCCTGACACCGGCAGCGAAACCACTGAAGAGGCTTCAGCCGGCAGTCTCTTCTTCTTTACACTTCCCGAACCCGTGACATCCTACCATTCCTATCCCGCCCCGCCGGGAATCTCGGCAGCAGCCATAGATGTGCGGCATGCAACAGAGGAATAGCCCCAATACATGCTCAGCAACACGAAGATTCCAATCCACATCCTGGTGACCTATGTTGCCAGCTTTGCATTGACCCTGCTCAGCCTGAGAAGCTGGTTGCGCTACCGGCACACCCAAAACCGGCAGGGGGCAATCAGATTGTTGCTGCTGCTCTCACTGTGGGCTATTTGCACGAGCCTCTGGCTAACCACCAACAACGTTACATTGAGACTCATCCTGCTGAAATTGAGCCTGCTCAGCACCAGCCTGATGCCAATCGCGTGGATCACCTTTGCCCGAGAATTCGCGCGCCAACCACGCCTGCCCAAACTGCGCCAATGGCAACTACTCATACTACCCTTAGCTACACAGGCGATCACCTGGAGCAACGCAGCACACCACCTCTTCTGGCGCGATGAAAGCTTTGCCGCCCTCACCCCCTGGTGGAGCACTCCAGCGGACGTTTACGGTCCGTGGTTCTGGGTTCATGCCGCCTACTCCTATCTGCTCGTCATCATAGGCGCAATCACCGTGCTCAAAATCGCACTCGGTTCCACCCATCGCTACCAAAAGCAAGCGCAGGCAATCCTGATTGGCGTAGTGGTAGCCCTAAGTGTGAACGCCGTTATCCTGTTTGCCGGCATCTCCCCACAACATGCAATTCGTACCAACATCCTGGCTGCCGGTGGTCTGCTGCTTCTCGTATCGGGTCTTTTCCACTACCAGTGGATTGGACAACTCGCATTTAGAGACCAGGAATACGAAACACTCCAGAAAGCAGTGATCATTCTCGATGCCTTTGAGCACGTAGCAGACATCAATCACCTGGCGGAGCAATTGCTGAAAATCCCGACAATTGAAGCCATCGGAGAAAAAGCGGAGCATCTTCTCACTCCCTGGGCGCTCTGGGCGCCACACCTGCGCAGCACAGAAGAACACCATACCGAACTGGTCATTGACCGCGAGCAAAGCACCCAATGGCTCGAGGTACACACGCGCCCCATCGTCAAAGCGCACCACAAAGCGCCGGCCATAGCACTCACCCTGCTGGATATTACTGAGAGAAAATGGGCAGAGCAAGCGCTGGAAGCTCGCCGGCGCGAACTGACCGAACTTAACACGCTCAGCCGCGCCATCGCCTCCAGTCTTTCGCTCAACGAAGTCCTTCAGGGCACGGTAAATGCCGTCATGCGCTTGTTCCCACAAGCCTCAGATGCCTCCGTGCAATTGCTGGACGCCCAGAAGATCCAGCTGCGCACGCGTAGCTATGCAACCAAACGCGAACGGAATTTTCCGGGTCTCCACTTCGATATGGGTAAAGGCATTGCGGGGCTGGCAGCGGAGCGCAAAACCACCCTCAACATTCCGGACATCCTCGAGGAGCCACGCTATATTCGGCAGAAAGGTATCGCCCTCTATCGCTCGATGCTGGTGACGCCACTGATGTTCGGTGCAGAGGTGCTGGGCACACTCTCGGTCGTAGCCCCGCCCCCTCACGCTTTCAATTCGGACGAGGCTAGCTTGCTTGAAGACTTAGCCCGCTTCGCCAGCATTGCTGTTCAAAACGCCAATCTATACGAGCAGGCGCAAGCAGAGATCGCCGAACGCAGACTGGCAGTCACCCAAATGCGCAAGAATGAAATCCTCTACCGCGCGCTCTTTGAACAGACAACCGATGCCATTTTCATCCTCGGTCTGGATGGTAGATATATCACAGCCAACCAACGCGCCACCATCATGCTGGGCTACTCTCTTGAGGAATTGCTCACCCACCACCCCAATGACATCATCATCCCAGAAGAGCAGGCTGACGCACAGCAACGTCTGGCACTACTACGGACGGGTGAAATTCTACCTATCTACGAACGTCGCTTCCGCTGCCGAGATGGTAGCATCCTGAACACCGAAATCAGCGTCGCACTGATCCACGACCCTGATGGCATCCCGCTGCACATCCAGAGCGTTGTCCGTGATATCACCGGACGCAAAGCCAACGAGGAGGCTCTGCGGCAAAGTGAGGAAAAACACCGCCTCCTGCTGGATAGCATCCAATCGCCCGTGTTGGCGCTTAACCATGACATGCGCGTCTTGTATTGCAACACGGCCTATGCAGACTACATCAGCATGACCACAGACGCCTTGGTCGGACAAAATCTCAAAGCGCTTTTCCCGGGCTTCGCCAACACCCGCACCTATCAATTTTACCAGCGCTGCCTGGAGACCAACGAACCTCAAGTCATTGAAGGTTGGTCTGGAGACCTCTACTTTAAAGCCCGCATCTATCCTACACCCTGGGGCCTGTTGGCCATCGCCGATAATGTAACCGAGCAAAAACACGCCCAGGATACCCTACAACGCTACACCGAACGCCTGCAAGTTCTCCACGAAATTGATCGCGCCATTCTTGAGGCGCGCTCGCCGGAAGCCATCGCCCAAACCGCGCTCCGGCAAATACGGCGCTTGATCCCATGCCAACGTGGCCTGATTATCGAATTCAGCTCCGGTGAACAGAGCACCTTGCTGGCAGCAGAGCACGACCCGGCGCTCTTCACGTCAGCGCAAGCCGAAGCCGCAATCGCTGAACGCAATCTCTTGTCGCAGGAACAGCTCGTCTTGATTGAGGACCTTGAGGCACTCCCGTCGCACCTGCCCATCCACACGACACTCTACGCCGAGGGAATACGCTCCTACCTCTGGGCGCCCCTCGCCGTTCGCGAGCAGCCCGTTGGAACCTTGTGTCTGGAAGCCACACGGGCGCACGCTTTCCACGAAGAGCACGTCGAAATCGCGCGTGAGATAGCCGCCTCTCTGGCAATCGCCATACAGCAAGCGCGGCTCAATGAGCAGGCCCAACAGGACGCTGCGATCAAAACCTCGCTCATTGACAAGATTAACCACCGCGTGAAGAACAATCTTGCGTCCATCATCGGGCTAATCTTCATGGCACAGCGGCATCTGGATGCTCCAGCACAGGAGCTCTGCGCGCCCACGCTTGAGCGGTTGGCCAATCAAATTCACACGCTCTCCGCCGTCCACCAGCTGCTCTCCAACGCAGAATGGCAAATGTTACCGCTCGCCAGCCTTACAGAGCAAGTGGTCAAAGCCTCGCTGCAAGCCATCGCGCCGCAAGCGCGCATCAGCGTCGCCGTCACCCCTTCGAGCATCAAAGCCGATTCTAAGCAAGCCAATGGATTGGCGCTAATCTTGCACGAATTGACCAGCAATACGGTTAAGCATGGCGTCGGTGAGCGCGGAGCCGCCCAAATCACCATCCATATTGAACCCGAATCCCCTGGACCCTGGAACGCTGCTAATGGCGTGTGCCTGGAATTCCGAGACGATGGCCCCGGATATGATATTCCCACACTGGAGTCGGGCGCACAACACATGGGGCTTTATCTCGTACAACGCCTGACCGCCATAAATTTGCGCGGTACAGTTACCTTCCACAACGCCGGCGGCGCTGTGGCCTGTCTGCGCTTTCCGATGCCGGAACAGAATAGTAGTTATACTGTGGAGTAATACGCATTATGAAATCATCCATTCGCGTGGTAATTGCCGAAGATGACGCACTGGTCAACGAGATGATCCAGCGCCATCTCGAGCGCCTGGGTTATACCATTATTGGAGAAGCGCACGATGGCCACACCGCGGTTGAACGTATCAGGGATTTGCGACCCGATGTCGTCATCCTGGATATTGAAATGCCGGGGCTTAATGGTCTTGAAGCCGCTGAGGAATTGCACAAACACTGCCCCACACCCATCGTCATCCTGACCGCCTACGAAACCCCGGAACTGGTGACCCAAGCCAGCGCCGCGGGCGCCGGCGCCTACCTGCTCAAGCCGCCGCACCCCCGAGATTTGGACCGCGCCATCACGATTGCCATGGCGCGCTTTGCCGATATTATGGCGCTTCGCTCCATGAATAGCGAATTACAACGGCTTAACACCGACCTGGAGACGAGCAACGCCGATCTCGACGCCTATGCGCGCGTCGTTGCGCACGATTTGAAGGACCCCTTGAGCGTGATTTTGGGCTTTGCCGAGGTCCTCTCGGAAGACCACAACCAGTTTCCGCCGGAGAAATTGAGCGAGTATCTGAATATCATCGTCTCCAAAAGCCGCAAAGCAGTCAGCATTATCAATGGCTTGCTCTTGTTGGCTGAAGTGCAACATCTCCAACAGCAGGCCGAAGCTCTCGACATGCAAACCATCGTAAATGAAACACTCGACCGGCTGACATGGCAGATTGCAGAGGGACACGCGGAGATAGCGCTTCCGGATACATGGCCCCAAGTCTTAGGATACCCGCAACTGGTGGAAGAGGTCTGGGCCAACTACATCAACAATGCCCTCAAATATGGCGGTCCCAACCCCCAGATCACCCTGGGCTACGACAGCGCCTCCGAACATCCTCAAGACGAGGCATACCAGCGCTTCTGGGTCCACGATTCTGGCCCAGGGATCGCCCTGCAGATTCGCGAAAACCTCTTTGAGCCTTTCGTCAGACTGGCAGATGGGCGACTGCGTAGCAGCAGTCACGGCTTAGGCTTGAGTATCGTTCGCCGTATCATCGAGAAATTGGGCGGCAAGGTTGGGGTAGAAAGTCCCCCTTCGGGAGGCTGCTGTTTCTGGTTCACCCTGCCCAAAGTAGAGGAAGGCTCGTAGCTATATCAGAAAGGACTTTCGGGCGCAAGGTGCGCCCGAAAGTCCTTTCAAAATCGCTTCAACTGTCTGCCCTATCCCAACCTGTTTTACTCAACTCGTTTCAGAGAGCAAACCGAGGGCTTCAGCCAGAGTACGGCGCAGTTCGCCAGAAAGCGCCGGGCGCCGCCCAGGTCCGCGCAACCACCCCTTCAACTTCTCGGCGCGCAATGCCGGTACGGGAGAATCATTAGCCTCCAGCTGCACCTTGGGGGCAATAAACACGGTCACCGCTCGCACGGGAATTTCCTCAGCCTGCGGCAGACGCTTGCGCAGATAGCGTCGCAAATCCGCCACCAGCAACCCGGCATAATCATCAGGGCGCCCCAGCGCCTCTTGTCCCCCCAACTGGCGGAAAAAACGCCCTCCCTGCTTATGGCGCCACTTGCTATTTGAATACGTCACGGTGCCTCCCTGATTTTTGACCGACAGCACGGTCAATCCTCCAGGCTCGACCAGCACGAAAGGCACAGGCGTTTCATAAACCAGCAGCGCATAATCATCATCGAGGCCCTTGAGCAGCTCCGGAACACGCAGATGATGCGCCATGGGTCCCGCAAAGCGATCTCCATAATAGCTGCCAATCACCGAGCAGACAAAACCCAATCCCCCCAGACCTAACGTAATAAACCACCAGTCCACATTCACCATGTAGATAATGAATGACACACCCAATAGACCCAAGGCAATCAGAGTGAGCCACTTACCGGCGCTCGTCGCGCGCCGAATATAAGTCTCCTTAGCAATGATACGCATGCTACCTCCAAAAGACCGCGCTGCAGAATGTTACAACCGAGGCTACCAACCCGAGACGTTTATCGTCCCAACCCGATCCTGGAACTATACGCCTAGACCCGTTTTGATCGTCGGAATCACCTTCGCCGCCACGGCCTCACGCCCCTGGCGGACCGCGTTCATAATGGCTTTGGCATTCGAGCGCCCGTGTCCGACGATGACCACACCATCTACGCCCAGCAACAGCGCGCCGCCATATTCCGCATAATCCATTTTGCGCATAAGACGCCGGAAAGCCGGCGCCAGCAGAGCCAATCCGGGCGCTGCCAGCAACAATCCCGGCAGCATCAGCGCCAGACCCACCTTAGAAAGCCCAGTCCCCCAAAGCTCCCTTTTCAACAGCCGGGCGGCAAAGGAGGCAACCGACTCTGCGGTCTTGATCATGATATTGCCGGTAAAACCATCGGTCACCACCACATCCGCGTGGCCCCGAGCAACCTCTTTAGGCTCAACATTGCCCACGAAATTCAATGCGCTTTCAGCCAGCACCTGGTGCGTCTCACGCAGCACAAGGGTGCCCTTCTCTTCCTCCTCACCATTCGCCAGCAATCCCACCCGCGGATTGGCAACGCCCCACACGCGTTCCGCATAAATGGCGCCCATCTGCGCAAATTGCAGCAAGTACTCGGGCTTTGGATCGGCCGTGGCGCCCATATCCAGGAACAAAACACGGCTATCGGCAATCGGGTATAACGTTGCTAATGCTGGACGCCGTATACCGGAAATACGCCGCAAATCGAAGATCGCCGCCGAAAGCACCGCGATTGTGTTCCCGGCAGAGACAAAAGCATCTGCCTCACCGTTCTTGACCAGTTGCAGGCCAACACGAATCGAGGATTGCGTCTTGTGGCGCACCTCCTCCGCATGATCCTCCATGGTCAACACATCAGGCGCATGGACCACTTGCAGGCGCAAGCCCTCAGTACGGTGCTTCGCCAGCTCCGCCCGGATTTGCTCCTCAGGACCTACCAGCAAAATCTCGTCGCCCCACTCCCGTGCCGCCATAACGGCTCCCGCGACATCCGGGACAGGGCAGGTATCAGAGCCAAAAGCATCTACTACAATGCGCATACCCACCTCCACTCAACGAAATTGACCACGTCCGCCACGGCAATCATCACCAGGGTGGTTCCTCCGGCGGCGGTACCGACCAGGGTTCATCAGATCTCCCGGCGTTCACCAACGGCAGCGGCTCACCGGCTAGCCAACAGCGCGCACTCTCCGGCAGCTGCGCCACCGGACCTACCTGCACCTGAGGTCCCGGCAACGAGTTGATGAAACGCGCGCCATAGCGTTTCGACACGAGACGCCCATCCAGCACCGCCACGACCCCGCGGTCAGAACGCGTTCGAATCAACCGCCCAAAGCCCTGCATAAAACGCAACACGGCTTCCGGCACCATATAATCGTTGAATGGATTGTCACAAACTTCGGAGCGCGCTTGCACGAGCGGGTCATCGGGCACATCGAAAGGCAGCTTGGCGATAGCCAAACAGGAAAGAATCTCGCCGGGCAAATCTACACCTTCCCAAAAAGAACGCGTCCCCAACAACACCGAGCGCTCGCCCTTGCTGAAATTGCTCAGCAATTGCGCCCGCGATAATCCGGTCCCCTGAGAATACACCGTGATCCCCGCCCGCGCCAGCGGCGCCGTGATGGCTTGTGCGGTCGCCCGCAGATGACTATACGAAGTAAATAGCGCCAGCGAGCGTCCCTCGGTCGCCACAAACAACGCCGCCATGGCGTCTGCGACTGCGCGTTGATAGCCCGGGTTTCCCGGGTCGGGCATATCCTTTGCCACATAGAGCAATGCCGCCTCGGCATAATCAAACGGCGACCCCACAGCCAATTCCTCCGCATCCCAGGCGTCCAAACGCTCCCGCAGATAATCGAAGGAACCGCCTACCCGCAGTGTTGCCGAGGTCATGACGACCGTCTTCTTCTTGCTAAGGAGGTGCTCCCGCACCAATGGACCTACTTGCAACGGCGCCGTATGAAAGGCGACCGTTTCCCTAAAGCCGCTAGCGCCCGCAGAAGACTCCAACCAATAGACGGCATTCTGCGAGGGTTGTGCGATGAGCGATTGCAGTTGCACGTGCGTCTCTGCTAACCGTTGCGCCACCGCCACCAACCGCGAGCGGGGTGATTCAATGACCGGGAGCTCCATGGCATTGAGCTCCTCCAGCGCCGCAGCCATGCGCGACAAATCCTTGACCAGGCTCTCAAAGGGAGCCGCGACGGCATCCCATGCCAGTTCCACCGCATCCCAACCCGGTTGCGAGCGCAGGCTCTTGGTTACCCGCAGCCGCAGCGCATAGTTGTCGTTATTTGAGGATGCGTGTTCGTTCAAAAAGCGGCTCAAAGCTTCGAACAGCGTTTCCAAACGGTAAAGCACCTGGTCTGCAGAATCCGCCAACCGCATCGAGGTAGTGGAGAGCACGGCGCTCACATCGCGCGGCAAATGTTGCGCTACACCCTGCAATTCCCCCAAAAGTCCGGGGAAAGCCCCTTTCGATTCCAGCAGCTCCTCGAAAGCATAACGCAAGCCATACCAATCCACCGAGAAATGCAGCGCGTCGGTCGTTGCCTGCTCCAAATGGTGCGCCTCATCCACAATCAGATATCCATACTCAGGCAACACCCGATTTTCGGCGGCAATATCCGCCAACAGCAGCGCATGGTTGACCACGAGCAAATGGACGGTTTCTGCGCGCTCGCGCGCCCGATAGAAAAAGCAGCCCTCACCGGCGTAGAAAGGACAGTCGCGCGTATCACAATTCTCCGAGGTTGCCGAAAGATGCGCCCAAACCGCACGCTCGCCGGGAGTCGGCAAGAATAGCCCATCCGCATCGCCATCCAGGGTATTCGGCAACCAGAGCAAAATCTTAGCCATGACCACAATCTCATCTTCATTCGCAGGTCCACGCCGTCTCAGCGCCTGGAACTGCCGCCGGCATAGATAATGACTGCGGCCCTTCAACACCATATAACGGAAACCCGTCGGAAAGACCCGTTCCAATAACGGAATATCCTTGCCCGCCAGCTGCTCCTGCAAATTTATCGTATTGGTAGAAACCACCACCCGCGCATCATTACAATCGGCCCAGTGCAACGCCGGCAGCAGATACGCAAGCGATTTGCCCGTGCCCGTACCCGCCTCCACGAGCAGATGATGCCCATTATTGAACGCCTCCGCAACGGCGCGCATCATCTCGACCTGCTGCTTGCGTGGCTCATAATCCTCAAAAACCTGCGCCAGAGCACTGCCGGCATCCAGATAACTCTCCAAGTGCACAATATCCAGGGGCAAAGGCGGGTTACGCGCCTCCAAAGGATCCACGTCCACTTCGGGAATGAAGAGAGGACCCACGACATCGCCGCCGCGACGCGCCGCCAGCTGTGCCCCGATTCCACCCTGGAACGCCTGCCGCTTCCCACTGCGTAGCGCTTCCTGGAAGAAATACCGTGGCGCCCACCCCATCCGCGAACCCAGGTCGTAGATTTCCTGCAGAACCGGTTGTGGCAATTGCAGCGCGCGCTCCTGAAGCGTGACAAAAAGTGCATGCGCCAGACGCGCATCATCCAGCGCCCGGTGCGTCTGCGGAATGAACGAAATGCCCAGCTCGCGCACAAGATTCTCCAGGCTATAACGGCCCGCGTGAGGCACCAAAATGCTTGCCAGGGCGAACGTGTCAATGCGGGGATTCCCCGTCAACACATTGTCCTTCCGCAAGAACGCCAGGTCAAAGCCGATATTGTGACCGATAACGGTATCATCGCCCACAAAAGCGCGCAACTCCTGCGCCACCTGCCGCATTGTAGGCGCGTGCGCCACATGCGCGTCAGTGATTCCGGTAAGCTCGGTCACAAATGGAGGTATACGCCGCCCCGGATCCACAAACGTCGAAAATGTCTCGATCTCGCGCGCGCCGCTAAAGCGCAAGGCGCCCACCTCAATCACCTCGTCGTGTTGGGAATCCAGTCCGGTGGTCTCCAAATCCAGGGAGACATAGGTCTTTGACATAAGTTCCTCAAAAATCCGATTTCAAACCAGGTGACAAACCTGAATGGCTACAACCTGAGAACGAAAAGATATTATACCGCGGAACGCCGAGGGGAAAACCCGAAAACAACCTAACAGCCGGCAATGCTGCTCATTGCCGGCTGTTATAGGGTTATAGGATACGTTATCAGCACTCAATCTCTGGTGCGGAGGGCTCCTCCCCATCCGTCGGGGAGGGCGCTTCAATCACCACAGTGATGTCGCCTTTCCGCGGCGCAGCAGAGTTTTCCTCTTCCTTGGCTTGCGGCTCCGACTCCTGCTCCACGGCGGGTTCTGGCGCCGGTTCAAGAGCATACTCCAGCACTTGCAGAACATCCTCAACCGGCAGCAGCTCCAGGTCTTTGAGCACATCCTCTGGCACATCATCCAGATCAATCTCATTGAGCTTGGGGAAGATTACCCTCTTGACACCCGCGCGGTGCGCAGCCAAAACCTTCAGTTTCAAACCCCCGATGGGCAACACCTGACCCTGCAAAGTTACTTCACCGGTCATGGCCACATTGGGTCGCACCGGTCGCTGTGAGAGCAGCGAGACCAGCGAGGTGACCATAGTGACGCCAGCAGAAGGGCCATCCTTGGGCACTGCGCCCGTCGGAACGTGCAGGTGGATTTTGCCGCGGCAGGCTTCCTCGCAGAGCTTCAGGTCTCGCGTGTGCGCCTCGACATAGCTCAGCGCAATTCGAGCGGATTCCCGCATGACCTCACCCAGCTTGCCGGTCAGAATCAACGTGCCATCATTTCCCGGCATTGAAGCCGCCTCGACGAAAATTACCTCGCCTCCGGTAGGCGTCCACGCCAGCCCCGTCGCCACGCCCGGGCGCTCCGTGCGCAACGCCGCGTCGAAGCGATAACGGGGTTTTCCCAGATAATCGCGCACCTGCTCTGCTCCCACAACCACCCCAGCAGTCACCGTACCCTCGGCTACCTGGGTCGCCACCTTACGGCACGCCTTTCCGATCTCCCGCTCCAACTGCCGGACGCCTGCCTCGCGCGTGTAATCCCGAATGATAGCCCGCAAGGTATCTTCATCGAAGCTGACCTCCTCGGGCAACAAACCGTTTACGCGCAATTGCCGGGGCACCAGATACTCCTGAGCAATACGCACCTTATCATACTCGGTATAGCCATCCAGATACAGCATCTCCATGCGGTCCAGCAGCGGCGCCGGAATCGTCGAAGTTGTGTTCGCCGTGCAGATGAACAACACCTGGCTCAGGTCGAAATCCACATCCAGATAGTGGTCGCGGAAAGCGTGATTCTGCTGCGGGTCCAGCACTTCCAGCAGCGCTGACGAAGGGTCTCCCCGCCAATCCGCGCCGATTTTGTCCACCTCATCAAGCATGAACACCGGGTTCTTTACCCCAGCCCGCTTGACGGCTTGAATGATGCGCCCGGGCATCGCGCCGATATACGTCCGCCGGTGCCCCCGAATCTCAGCTTCATCCCGCATCCCGCCCAGGCTCATACGGGTGAATTTGCGGTTAAGCGCTCGCGCCACCGACTGTCCCAAGGAGGTCTTCCCCACACCTGGTGGGCCGACCAAAACCAGAATTGCACCCAGCGCGTCTTCTTCCCGCCCCTGCAGGTCGCGCTCGTGAGGCTTTTCTTTCCCATTTTCCTTTCCACCCGCGCTTGCAGCGGCAGTGTCCTTTGCGGCAGCGTCGGATTCAGCCGCCTCCGCCGTCGCAAGGCTCTCCCGCTCTGAACGCAGCTTGCGAACAGCCAGGAATTCCAGAATCCGCTCCTTCACATCCTTGAGATCATAGTGGTCCTCATCCAGCACCTGCCGCGCGTGCGCAATGTCCAGCTGGTCTTCCGTAGCCGTTTGCCAGGGCAGGGCAATAAGCCAATCGAGATAGGTCTTGATCACCCAATACTCTGCCGCCTGCGGGGGCATCTTCTCCAGACGGCTCAGCTCCCGCAGCGCCTCTTCCTTGCCCTCTTCCGACATGCCACAGGTCTCAATTTTCTGGCGGTATTCCTCCGCCTCGCGGCGACCCTCATCGCCCTCGCCCAATTCCTGTCGAATCGCCTCCATCTGCTGGCGCAAGAAGTATTCGCGTTGCGACTTCTCGATCTCTTCCTTCGCCTTCTCCTGGATTTGTTGCCCCACCTGGCGCACTTCCAACTCGCGAGACAGCACCTTGCTCAGGTACTGCATCTTGCCTTCCAACGCATCCATCTCCAGGATTTTCTGGGCGTCTTCCATCCCTACCCGCAGATTAGAAGCCAGCAAGTAGACCAATAGCCGCGCATCTTCCAGCTGCTGGATGAAGCGCACCGCCTCTTCTGGGAACTGCGGAATCAGTTCCGCCAGCTCCGTAGCGACATCAATCAGGCTGCGCCGCAGGGCTTCTTCCTCAACCGTTTCGGCAATCACATCCGGCGTCAGCTCAATCCGGGCCTTGAGATACGGCGTATTCTCGGTCCATTCCTGTACCTTGAAACGCTCAAGTCCCTGAATGAAGACCGTCAACGTGCCATCCTGGCCCCGCATCACGCGATGCACCACCGCCACCGTACCGATCTGGAAAACTTCATCCGGCCCCGGAATCTCAACCGAGGGGTCCTTCATCGCCACAAGCCCCACCAAGCGGTTCCCGCGCTCTACATCCTCAATCAAAGTAATCGAGCGTGGAATGCCCACCGCCAGCGGCATCACAATAAACGGAAACGCAACCGTATTCCGCAACGGCAGGATCGGCAGTTCTGCCGGAATATCCTGCAACAATGAATCGAAGTTCTGATCTTGCATATTGAACCAGGGTATCATATGCCCCGTCCTCCTTGTGCATTCGCTCGCCCATCCAGTGCCTGGTAAGGCAAGACTGAGGGGCATTATAGCACCAACGTATTAGAAATACATAAGTTTTGGCGCTCAATTACGCCATTTCGACAACTTGCTCCCACACGGATTCAGATTAGAATCCCCCCAACAAGCGAGGAATACCATGTTTTTCATTGATACACACGTACATCTCCAAAACCCCGCCTACACCGGTGACCTGAAAGCCATTCTGGAACGGGCAAATCAGGCTGGAGTACGCGCCTGCCTGGTGCCCGGAAGCACCCTGGCAGACTCCCGCGCCGCCGTTGCGCTCGCCGAGCAATTCACCGCAGGTCCTTGCAGCATCTATGCCGCCGTGGGCATCCATCCCACCGATGTTGACGCGGAGTTCGATGCGGCGCTACCGGAACTGCGCGACCTGGCGCAACACCCGCGAGTGGTCGCCATTGGTGAAATCGGCCTCGACTATTATTGGCCCCAACAGCCCAATCGCACCTGGCCCTGCGCCGACCCACCCCTCCAGCGGCGCGCCCTGGAAGAGCAGCTGGCGCTGGCGGCAGAATGTCACCTGCCCATCATCATTCACGACCGCGATGCCCACGCAGATATCTTCGCCATGCTCAAAGACTGGACTCAGGGAGATACCACGCACAGAGGGACGTTGCACGCCTATGCTGCCGGACCCGCACAGCTACAAGAGGCTCTGGATTTGGGATTTTTTATCGGGATGGATGGCCCGGTGACCTATCACAAGGCAATCGGCTTGCACGATGTCGCCCGTCTGGTTCCCCTGGAGCGATTGCTCATTGAAACTGACGGTCCCTACTTGCCGCCCCATCCATATCGTGGCCAACGCAACGAACCGGCGTACCTGCCACTCGTCGCGAATCGCATCGCTGAACTGCGCCAACTGCCGCTGCAGACCATTGCCGCCGCCAGCACCCACAATGCCATCCGGCTTTTCGGGCTGGACCTCCAGGAATATCCCTAGTCGTTCCCTATTGCGGCGCGCGCAAGCATCACCACAACCAGCAAGACCAACACCACCAGGCAAGCCAGCCCTGGCAACCAGAATCCGAGCATTCCAAAAACAATCCCCAGCGCCACTAAAGCGATTAAGGCCCCGAGCGCGCGGGCTTCTTGCAACCGGCGCCCTTCCAGAGGCTTGTAAGCTACTGACCACAGATACAACCCCAGGCCCATCAATACGCCTGAACCCAAAATCACCAGCGCCACCAACTGACCCCCGGTCAAAAAGCTAATATCCAACGCCACAATACCACAACTTGAGGTCCGCGAGGGCAATGGATAAGCGCGTGGCAGAAAAACTCTGGCTAGAATGAAATAATCCCAGGCAGCATCTTCCACAGTCACCTGCCAGGAAAGCTCCCGCTTCTCACCGGGAGCCAACGGCAAATGCTCCGATTCCTCACGCATCAGCGAGACAAAACCGTCGGTCACATGGAACGTCAACTTCGGCCGAATCGCCCAGTCCAGGGAATTGCTAACCGTCGCGCGAATCTCACCCACCTCAGCGGTGGTAATCAACACCGGGCACCGCAGGGATGTCAGAGCAGCATCGGCATCGAGCGAGGAATCGAACAGAAAAGCCTCGATATCCACCCAAACAGCGCTTCCCCAAAACGCCACGCCCAACAAGAGTCCCAACGCAAACAGAATTTTGCCAACCACATCCAACGTGCGCCGCCGTGCCATCGCCGACCTCCACAAACCATCGCCAGATGAAAATCAACCGAGCACGACACCCGTGCTCACGAAGCCGCGCAAGCAGCTCTAAACGCATTCTACCGCACTTCCACAACTTTGCCACCACTCTCTCCACAAGCGTGATTTTTGCGGGCTGCGCCCGCAAGAATCACAAAAAAGATACCTCTTTGTGTTCTTGCATCGCCCACATGCTCGTTGGTCTAGCCACTATTGCCGCTCTAGTTTTTTTGCGGCGTGGCTGCGCCACACCGCAAAAAATAAATTTTCTCCTGCGCCCTGTAGAGGCGCCTGAGATTTTCACCCCCGTTTTGAAACGCACCCAGCTGTCCTATACCCATACCACGGGTATACGACAGAATATTGGAGAAAATAAGGTCGCCATCTTGTAAACGACCCTCATCAGCGCTCAAACAATCTGCGC
>JAPKMR010000066.1 GCA_026645815.1 Anaerolineae bacterium
TGCCCGCCTGCCACTCCTTCGGCTGCGCTCAGGACAGGTCCGTCACCCTGTCCCCCTGTCACCCCGTCACCCTCATCCGCCCCCGGCGCCACATCCAGCATCTCGCCGTCCACATCGTCCAGGTCCAGCACCGCGCGCTCCCCGATGAGATCGGCTTCGAGCGCATCTTCCGTCTCCACCGTGGCGGAGCGTGTGCGCAATGTCGCTGCCGCGGCTGCCGGGCTGCTCGCCAGGCTCCGCAACAGCGCCAGCGCCGACCACCAGCGCACCCGCTGGTGATACTGCGTGCCGCTGGTATCCTGCACCCGCTCGCGAGCATAAGCCAACACACTGCTGAAGAGTTTCTTGGCTTCGTTGCTCAGGGTGTAAGTCGCTTCCGCCTCCTCCCGAGCGGGGAAGATCGTATCCGCGTCCATGTAGGCGCGCACATCAGCCCGGCGCCGCTGCACCAGATGCAGCGCCACCTCGCGGCGGATGCCTTCGTGGTCCTTGCCGGTCAAATCCTCCGGCAGGCGCGCGAACTCCGGGCGCAGCAGCGCCAGCAGCGAGCGGAACGCGCCCTCATCGCCGCTGTGGGGCGTGGCAGTGACCAGGAGCAGATGCCGCGCTGAATTCTGCGCCAACGCCTGCAGCAGTTGGTGCCGCAGGTGTCGCCCGCCGCGGTTCTCGGCGGAGAAGGCGCAGGTATGCGCTTCATCCACAATCACCAGTTCCGGGCAAGTGCGCACGAACTCCTCGCGCCGGCGGCTGGATTTGATGTACTCCGTGGAAACGATCACGAAGGGATGCAGCTCAAACAACGATTGCCCCACTGCCGTGCCGCGTTCCAAACGAGCGGCGGTGCTCGCCAGCACCAGCTCCGCTTCGATGTGGAACTTCTCCGCCAGCTCGCTCTGCCACTGCTCCGCCAGATGCGGCGGGCAGAGCACCGCCAGCCGCTGCACCTCGCCGCGATCCAGCAGCTCCCGGGCGATTAGCCCGGCTTCGATGGTCTTGCCCACGCCCACGTCATCGGCGATGAGCAGGCGCACGGGATCCAGGCGCAGCGCCATCAGCAAGGGCACCAGTTGGTAGGGGCGGGGTTCCACCGCGAGTCGCGCAAACGAGCGGAACGGTCCTGCGCTGGAGCGGAAGCCAAGCCGCACCGCATCCCGCAGCAACCGGCACGAGGCAAAATCGCCAGGTCGCGCCGGGTCGGGCAGGTCGAAGGTCGCGGGCTGCACGTCCGCGCCTTCCAGCGGCAGGTACAACCCCGCAATCTCGCGGTCTGTGCCGCCTAGCGGGCGCAGCACCAGCCACTCAGGCGTAGATTCGGGCAGCACCACCCATTCACGTCCCCGCGCGCGCACCAGAGAGCCGACAGTGTAGGGCATAGAAGTCTCCTCGTACAGTACGATTTCAAAGGTTGTTGTACAGTTGCCAGCGCGTGATGGCGGCTCCGCCAAAGGAACCCGTTGGATCCAGCAGCGAGTATGACTGGAGTGGATAGTCATGTAAGGGAGTCAGCGTGCTTTCCGGCGCACCTACCGTCTCCAAAGCCCACCCCAAGCGCTTGATCAGCGCGCCCACATCGTAGCGCAGGGCATAGTCCTTCAACTTATCCAGGTCCAGACGGTGCAGCTGCGCTTCCAGTGTTTCCAAGCCAAACTGTAGCGTGCCAAAGACTTGCGGCATGGCGAATAAGTCCAACACCGTGCGCTCCAGGTCGGTCAGCGTCACGCGATGCCAGCGACTGACCCAGACTTCCTGGAACCCGAAGAAATGCCGGGGCTGCACACGGATGAACTCGAATTCCAGCCCCAGCGCGCGCCAGACAGCTCGCCCTCGCGGGCGATAAGCCGCCCCCTGCCGCATCTCCGGTGTCACCACAGATGCCGGCGTTGCCGCCTGCACCATCGGCGGAATTTGCGTGGTCAGGCCGTGGTGCGCCAGCGCCGACCAATGGCTAATCGCGCAGGGCGACACCAGCATGGCCGCAATCGCATAAGGGTGAATCTCGGCGTTGAACAGCGGCGCGCTGACGGCATACGCTCCCCGCTTGAGGCGCTCGATCCAGCCGGATTCAGCCAGCTGGCTCAGCACGCCCCGCAGCCGCCCCGGCGAAAGAGCCAGCGTTTGCGCCGCCGCCTGCGCCTGTTCCATTGTGAACAGCGGTCCTGCGTCTTCTACCAGCCGGTTGAGCAGCGTCATCCCCTGTGATTGTGCATATCCGCTCTCGACCATCAGCCACTCCTGGTGTGAGATATGTAAAGTATACTACGTTAATATAGAAAAAACAAACTAACGTAGCTCGTTATACATATCGTGCGAGCGAAAGAGCCATAGGGCGCTCGCTCATCAACCCACCACATCTTGAGGTCCGAAGAGCAAAATGTCCGGGTCATCCGCTGCGCGTTCTTGTAGCGTTGCTGTAAAACCGCTCCGGCTGAATAATGGGAAATACAAGCGCCAACCAGTGGTATCTCCTTGCCAGGCGCGCGCCCGGCGTTGCAGCGCTTCCAGGTCGAGTACACCCAAAGGTTCGTTGCGCCATTTGGCTTCGCCGAGCCAGGCGATGCGCTGTTGATAGCTCACCGCAGCCAGGTCAATCTGATGGCTGCTATCCCACCAAGAGCCGACGACCTCGGGCCAGAAACCCGGCGTCGCGCGTGCCGCCAGGGCATAGACGGCGGAACGCGCCAAATCTTCCCAAGTGTAGGCGACAAACTGCTCCCAGGTGGGGCGTAAGACCTGCTCGACTAATCCTGCACCCTGCCCCTTTTCAATAGCGCCCGTGTAGGGCAGAATGTAACGTCCCCAAAAACGGATGTAGGGATCAGCGATATGCCACGTTCCTCGCCGTCGTTGTGTTGCTGGCGCAATCCCGACCGGCGCGCGATGTTCTACATACCCAGCGCCCTGCAATGTGGAGAGGTAGGTAGGCAAGCTGCTGCGCTCCACGCCTGCTTCCTGCGCAATCGCCGACAGGGTATGGTAGCCGTTGGCAATCGCGCGCAACACGGCAGCGTAATGCCTTGGATCGCGTAGCTCGTCCCGTAATAACGTCAAACCATCATGATAGAGGATATTTGCCGGGTCAAAGGCCGTATGAATCAGGTTCGCCCACAAGGAACGCTCCTGGCGCAATTCGGCCAGATATGCAGGCATCCCGCCGGTCAATGCATACGCCTCAATCAGCTCGACCGGGCTGCGCTCCAGTAGAAAACCGCGCATCTGCCCTGGCGTCAGCGGGCGCAAGGTCAACTGTGCGGTACGGCGCCCGTAAAGCGGCGCATCTCGATTGAGCACATCGCGCTCCATCACCGACATATATGAACCACACAACACCAGGAACACTTGTGAATGTTGGAGAGTCTCATCCCAGAGTTTCTGGAGCACCGAAGCCAGCCGCTCTCCAGCATCTGCAAGATATGGATACTCGTCCAGAATCAGCACAAACCGGCGGTCGGTTGCCAGGCGTCCGACTGCCTGGAACAGCCCCAACCACGAACCGTAAGAGCCGGGCGCGGCGTTGGGACCGTGCTCAGCTTCCCACAGCGCCGCGGAGAGATTGCGCAGCAACACTTCTGCAGAATCCATGTAGGCCAGGAAGTACACGCCTGGTTTTGCCGCGGCAAACTCAGCCAACAGTGCTGTCTTGCCTACGCGCCTGCGCCCGGTCAGCACGATAAACTCAGCCCTACCTGATTGATAGCGTTCCTCTAGCCAGGCAAGTTCTTCTTGGCGGTTGATAAACATCGGCATCTCCTTATGGTTTAATGGCTACGATTATGATATTCTAAACCATTAAATCTGTCAAGCCCGATGGCCCGAGGTATTCCCGTGCGGGGATAAGAATCAATCAGCCATAGCAGGCTAATGGTCATGCTCGATTCCAAACACATACCCATATTCCGTTTTCATGTCCGGGGGATCGTAATCGGGACCATCAATGTGTATCGCGAACCGCGATTTGATGAGGAAACTTACATTTCGCCAGCCTGGCGCAACACTTCAGCCACCACAGCATCGCTCAACCAAAGCCCGGCTTTTTGTAGCGCGCCGATGACGGGCGCAACGACGGGAAGGTAACCCGCGTGTTTTGCTTTTACCACGACGCCCACTGTGCCAGTAACTTGCAACTTCTGCAATCGCGCGATACGTCGCCCTAGCGTGTCATCCAAGATCAAACGGCTGTTCGGATTTTCCAACCCCAGAGCAATGACTTCCGCCTCACCACGTCCCAAATCCATCACAATGGGAATGGAAACCGTAGATGCCAGCGGCATAACCTGAAGCCAGGGCAACGCAGATACCTGGGGTACGTTCACGCCACGCGCTGCGCCAGCCGCTAACTCGCTTTCCACAGCTGGAGGAATGGTTACTCTGCCATACAGTTGGGGTAGCAGATCCAATTTTTGGATCAAATGCAGATAGAGCAACGGCGATGTATTGGAGAACGTGATGACCTCAGGCATTGGCAATATCCTCTGCCAACGTTTCTGCGTCCAACGCGAAGGGAGAGACCTGATATCGTCCCAGCGCTAACAGGAATTCAACGCGGGTTACGCCAGCGAGTTGCGCAGCACGCCCAGAAGAGAGCTTGCCGAGTTCGTACAACTTGACCGCCGCCAGCATCTGCAATTCGCGCGCGAAGGTCTCCGGCTGCTCCTTCAAACTAATTAGGGACTCTTCAGGAATCTGTACAGAGATAGCGACTGTGCTCATTGATTCACCTCCACGATGCCTCTTGTTCTCAATATCTTATCTCCATTGTATCATCAATTATGCGCTGCCAAGATATCAAGAACGCCAAAATTCCGCCCTCACATTTTCTTCACGAAACTCCAAACACATAGCCATGCTGGGCACAAATCCCCTCCCAAGTCTCCCGCCGGTAGCCGAATCGTAGCACAGTATAGCCCGCATCCATCAGGCAATCCGTAATCTGCACATCTTTCGCTTTCACATCCGGTTGGTCGTGATCGGGACCGTCCCCATTCACGTCCCCGCGCGGATGAGAGGGCCGACGGTGTAGGGCATAGCTATCTCCTCGGTTGTAAGAAAATTCATCGAGCATTCACGCAATATCTGTCGTGCGTGCTCCGTTGCGCCGGAGCACGCACGACAAGTTCAGGTGTTGGCGATAAAATCTCAGCCTGCTATAGCACTACCTTGCGTGTGGCCCGTATGGAACCCGCTGCTGCTGTGAGAGCACCGTTACAGCCGATGGCGACCGCAGCACCAGTGGGAGATAAACGTAATGATTGTCGTTGCCAGGCGCTCCAATCACAGATATACTATACGCTGTTGTGCAGCCATAGGCCCAGGGGTCCCAATGTTTCACCTGGGCATAGTAGGTCCCGCTGACGTTAGGCTTCCAATCTATGCGAGAGCTATACCCCATTTCCCCATAATCATCGTTGTAGTCAATCAAAGTGGTGCCGTTTGTGCCATAAAGATAAAGCACAGTATCAGCATATCCACCAATATCAGTTGTCCTTAGCGTGTAGGTAATACCAGCTGTAGCGCTGAACTTCACCCAATCTTGATCATCTGCGCCATGCATATTGTGTGTTTGGGCAACGCCATCAGTAGTAATCCAGGAAGCACTACCAGCGCCATTGTCCACTTCATAGGCATCGGGTGAAATATCACAGATATCTATAGAGTGTTGTGCATCGCCATTTCCGCTGGTATAGACGCTTTGGTTCCCAGCAAGATCACGAGCCCGCACGCGGAAGTAGTAGGTGTGGTTGTCCAACCCTACAAAGCGCGTGTACACCTCGGTGGTGTTAAGAAGCCAGTTAGTCCATGTGCCTGCTGCTCCATCACGATACTGTAAATCATAGCTGGTAATACCAGACAAGTTATCCTGGCTCTCCCACCAACTGACCCAGAAATCGCGGAACTGCGCCTCCCCATATGGCAAGTCAATGCTAATAGCGGTTTGTGGTGCTGTACGATCGAGCGTTAGGTCCCAGGAAGCTGCACCAACCCAGTTTCCCACCCAGTCAAAAGCCCAGATATAGACCGCCGCACCGCTTTGCTCAGGAACGCTGCCGGTATCTAGATTCCAACTCCACCCATCACTGCCATACCAGTCTGCTCCCAGCCACTGCCAATCCGGATCGGCCCAGTTTCCATCATGCCAAAGGAATTCCACCCGCTGGACAGCATGGTTGTCCGTAGCAGTGACCGTAATCATAGTAGTGGTTGAGACTAAGTAGTTGCCGTTCAGCGGGGACGCCATCTGAGCCGTTGGACTGGTATCATCAGTGAGCAGATGGAGGGTGTAGTAGTGATCCGGACTGCCTGTCGAGGGGTGACTCCAGGACTTGACTTTGATGTAATAGTACCCATCGTGCGGCAGATTGAAGCCTAATTGTGAGTCAAGTGAGACAAAATCATCATCGTTTAGAGCTAGAATGGTTGTGCCATCGCTGTCAAGCAGATAGATGTAAGAATCCAGCCATGAGCCATTGATTCTGGCGTCAATATCCACGACAACCTTGTCGCCAGCCGCTCCGGTGAAGCGATAGAAGTCGTAGTCGCCATTTGGACAAAGATCAGCGGTGCGGCTGTTGCCGTAAGCGATAGCGGTAGCCTGCTGATAAGTGTTATTTGGCTCATAGGGGTCAGCGCAGGTAGGCGGCGGTGTGGCGGAAATATCCACATCATCGATGTACCAGCCGCGATACGCATTGGCGTAGTCATCCAGGCTATCAAAGTGAAAACGTACCTGGATGGCATGCCCTGCATAGCCAGACAAATCCATGGGGGGACTCTGATGCCACCCAAACATCAAGTCATCGTAAAGCTGTAGGGCGTTCATGAAAGGCCCACCGTCCACCGATATCTGCACCCATCGTTGATCCCAATCTGGCCCCTGCATCTCAGTTTCATAGAGGTATTTGAAGCGCAAGTAGTAGCCAGTTGTCGGAATGTATACGGGAGGAGATGTGAGGTCGCCTGCATTGGGTAGACCTGTATCGTAATTGCCAGTAGAGTCTTGACCATACCACCAGCTATGTGTTGGGCTGTAACTCTCGGAATAGGGGTTGGTCTCATCCACCTGATGCCACAATCCTGTTGCTGTCCAACCATTGAGGCCATTTTCCATATCATCGGCGAAAGGCGCAGAAGGGGCCCAATAGAAGTATTCGTACCAGTGGTTGTTGGACTCATCAGATTCGATGACTGTGTCGTCTGGATCTGTAATTAGCGATACTACATGCCAACCAGGCGTAGCGATGCCTTCTGACCAATCCTCAAAACCGCTGGCCCAACCTGCGCCGAAGTCTGAAAAGGGATAACGCACGTAGAGTATGTCATCCACCCAAAGTTCGACATGGAATGTATCTGTAGCGGTTGCCGTGCCCGTGTTAGCAAAATACCAGTCAAAGTAGGTAGGCTGGTCAGCATACAGGAGATTCACTTCATGCGTACCCGTGATGGAAGAGGGCACCACCGGATATGGATAACCCGGCAGAGCATAGGGTTCCAAATCTGGAGCGGGGGAGAGACGGTATAACCAGATACTTTGCCACTCCGATACATTGCCTGCTGCATCATAAGCCTCAACCAAGGTCTCATTCCATCCATAATTTAGTATGCTACAATCAAAGTCTCTTTGATAAGGATCAGTGTAGTCATCACCGATTTCGACGATCTGTAGGTTTACAGCATCCCATCTGAAAAACCGTACCCGTGCAACGCCCACGTTGTCCGTTGCTTCCGCCTGTAATTGTACGGTTTCGTCTTCAACCGCGTAAGTTTGTTCATTACCTACTGGAGAAACCCAGGTCACGACCGGATCTTCTGAGTCCGCTGGAGGGCAAACGGGAACCGAGACAGGGACTGTACCGCTTGCAGCAGATTCAATGCTTCCCCGGAAGGCCTTGATGTAATAACTATGCGAGCTATTTTCGCCGACCCCGGTATCTTCATAGTTGGTCACGTTCGCGCTCACGGTACTAATGGAAACACCATCACGGTAAATTCTGTAACCTTCCTCGTTACCGGAGTTGTCGGTCCACGAAAGATTGACTTGATTACACGCAACTGCCTGTGCGACAAGACCTGATGGCGCATTGGGCCTGACCGTGAAGGTCCAGGTACTGCTCCAGCCACTCGGCCCAGCGCTGTTTTGAGCCTTCACATGCCACGAATAAGTATAACCTGCCCATTGTGCGCCGATAGTCTTGCATGTGTCCGCTTGCCAGCCAAAGGTGGATGTCCCCGCCGGTCCGCCCCAGACCTCGCCGTAGTATTCGCTGCCCGTTGCTGACCAACAGAGTGTGACGCTCTGGCTCTCATCAAATACACTACCATTTCCTGGACTCTGCAATGTTGGCGGTGAGGGCGGCGTCGCACACGACGGCGTTGTTACAGCAATTTCTGCACTGGAATCTGATTCACTGCTACCTCTGTAGGCGCGGACGGAATAGAGTCCTGTTTCACCTCCACTTTGCACGCCCTGATAACTGGTAGCATTGGCACCCACTTGATCCATTTCATAGCCATACCAATAAATCTTATAACCCTCTTCATTGCCTGAATTGTCAGTCCAAGTTAGATTGAACTGCGTACAAGATGTCGGTGTGCCAGTAAGGTTAGTTGGCGCAGCTAGCTTAACTCTGAAAGTCCGCGTCTCGCTCCAGGCACTCTCACCAGCGCTGTTAATCGCCTTAATGTGCCATGAGTAGGTGTAACCCGCCCATTGTGCGCCAATGTTGATGGATGTTCCACTCTGCGGGCCGAACGTCAGGGTGCCGCCCGGTCCCCCCCAAATCTCACCGCGATACTGATCGCCGGTAGCCGTCCAGGATAGATTAATGCTGGTCCCTTCGTTGATTGGCGCTTCATTGCTTGGGCTCAACAATGTTGGCGCTGCCGGAAGTGAGGTTCGCGGCTCAACTTTGGCTGACGATACCTGATCGTTCCCAATGCTATTGTTGCTCAAATCGGGATCATCGCCGTTGAAAGTCTCGCACCCACCGCCATAGTTGTCATCCTTGCATAGAACAGCCCTTACATTTCCCCCGACTTTTACAGAAGAAATGGAATCGTTAGGTAGCCCAATAGCGCTAGGGTTCGAGTATTGCCCGATGCCTTTTACCACGCATTGCCCACCATAATTAGCGTCCACGTAGAGAGCCACCTGATCAGCATTGGGATTGCATGAGGGTGGAGGTGGGCTGCAATTGTAGCTCTTGGTGAAATGTCGGACACCATGCGGTGAATTCGCTTGATTGCCAGCATTGTCCCAGATATCTAGACCCAATGTAATTTGCCCATCCGGGACTCCCGCGGCACACATATCCCAGTTGAAACCAAATGGCGACGAAGTGAAATCAGGACTAATCTGCCGCCAGCTGGCGCCATTCCAGGTAGCTGTGAAATGCGCTTTCTGGAAACCGCTGCCACCATCGCTGGCCCAGCCGGAAATGTACACTGTGCCGTTGGTGATGACCTGGTTTTCACTAGGAGTGGAAAAGTCGCCATCGGGGGGGGTGGTGTCATTACTGCTGCCTGCAAAAGAGGGGGGATTGTTAATCCACAAGTAATTACTGTTCGGTGTTATCGTAACTCTAGGCGGATAGGAAACAGCCTGTCCATAGATACCATAAGGATCAACTCTAGAGTCCGGATTAGAATAGGGTCCAGTACGTGCCTCAAAATGCAAGTGATTAGAAGTTGTTCCAGTTGATCCTACGTAACCAATCAACTGCCCTTTTTGCACCGGCGTCCAATTAGCATAGTCCTGATTCCATCGCTGAGATGCAGGGTAGACCACAATGCCACTAGCACCACGATTCAAGTGTGCGTAAAGGGTATAATATCCATTGTTGTGCTTTATATAGACAAATATACCATAGGCATAGTGGCTTCCATCATCAGGTTGTTCTGTCACCATAGCAACGCCATCCGCGGCTGCATAGATTTCAGTGTTGTAGTCTAGCATCCAGTCGATGCCACCGTGATAGGATCCGCCATTGTATAACCAGCCAGCGGCTACGAATTCCGATGCATCAGCGAACGGAAGTCCCAGAAATCTTTCTGCTGTGAGTGCCTTCATGGCCGCCAGAGTTGCATCTTCTGAGACAAAAGAGCCTGGACCTTCTGCAGGATGGTAAATTCCTGAAAAGTTTCGCTTTGTTAAAAGATTCACGAAGGTCGGAGTGGGGGGAACAAGTCTATCAAGCTCGTCCTCTACATTTACCTTTATTGGCGATACAGGCGTTGGCGTTGGTGTCGGTTGTAATAGTGCAATCGGTGTCTGTGCAGGCGTCCTTTCAGTTGCCGGCGGTGGAACCATCGGCGAGGCCGTCGGTGGTCGCAGCGTCGCGGCCTCTGCGGCCTGCGCGCGGAGTTGGCTTTTCACAGAAGCGGACAACAATTGTCCCGGCGCCGCTGTCACCCATTGAAGAAACACTTCTTCATTGTCCGGCATCACTACCTGCCATTGCCCATCGTGCAAACGGTGGGCTAGCAAGTTGATAGAGGTTTTGAAAGTGCGTTCCTGACTCTGCCACGCAGCAACTCCATGCGCCCAGTCGCCGATTACACGTACTTCAACCGGCGCAACCTGATAGCGTGGGCCCCAATAATCCAGATATTTCGCAAGCGTCATCTCCATCGCCTGCTGCACGCGCATTTGTTCTGCCGTCGGCGACAAGTCGCCAGGTGTCGGGGTAGATGTTGCAGTTGATGTATCGTTGATTGCCCTGTCATTCGGGGTTTGAAATCCTATAGCTGGCGGAGGTGGGTCATATGCATAGGCTGTGCGAGGCAATCCAATAGCACCGCCTGGCAAGAAACTGCTCAGAAACAAAACTACGGCCATGACCAAATTAAATCGCTTGTTCATCGCAGACCTCCATTTAATAGTGCTAATATAAACTCGATATTTGTGTTATGCGTCACTGCATTGAAGATCATCCTCTATATTTCACCTCCTTGCGCAAGTTCTACCATCCCCCAAACACATAGCCATGCTGCGCGCAAATCCCCGCCCAGGTCTCCTGCCGGTAGCCGAATCGTAGCACAGTATAGCCCGCATCCATCAGGCAATCCGTGATCTGCACATCTTTCGCTTGCACATCCGGTTGGTCGTGATCCGGACCGTCAATGTAAATCGCTACCCGCGCCTCGGTGTAGAGGAAATCCGGGCGGGTGTGGCACGCAGCCACAATCACTTGAGCCGCATCCGGCAGGCGCAGGTTGTGCTCCTCCAGGAATGCCAGCCACGCACGTTCCAGGTCGCTCTCGCACAACGCCTGCAGGCGACGCAGGTGCTCAGCGCGGCTTTCACCCGTGGGGCTGGTCCGTACGGTGGCCTCCTTCAGCGCTAGCAGAATGTCGCGGATGGCGTGCCGGTCGAGCAAAGCGTGATCCGGCTGATTAGCATAGCTCATCAGGCAGTCGTAGCAAGCGGCCTCGCAATCCTCTTTTGCGCCAGGCGCACGGCGCAGGTCCGCACCCATATCCGGGTCGAAGTGACACAAAATCAGCGCCTCGCGCGCGATGGCAGATAGCGCCGCCGGATCCTCCACCAGCTGCCGCAGCACTCCGGCGCCACCCTCAGCGGATTCATAAAGAAGCAAAATGTGGCGCTGGTCGCTATCGGGCAATGGCTCAGCAGCCAGCTCGCTATCTTCGAGCTGGTAGTGCACCTGAATGGCGTTTTTGAGCGCCGGTTGCAGCGAAGCCATCACTTCTGGCGCCAAACGCTCGACCGGCTCCAGCAGCAGGCAGTTGCGCCGGTCTTCCACAAAGGGAATCACCCGTTCGGTTCGCACGCTAAGCGGGTCTTCGGGATCAGTCTCCACCGCATCCTTGTTGGCGGCCCAATAGCCGTTCTCCACATCCAGAATGAAGCCGTATTCTTCCTTATTTTTGCGGCGCCGCCAGCCCAGGTTGATACGCCACAGCGTTGCCGCATCGCCATACGTCAGCCGCATGATGACCCGGTGACTTGGTGCTGGGGTGACCGGCTGAAGAGGCGAGGGGGTGACGGGCCAGTCCTGAGCGCAGCCGAAGGAGTGACCGGGTGAATCCGTCACCTTGTCACCTTGCCACCATGTCACCTTGTCACCTTCTCCTCCTGTCACCACATCTGCTGTCACACACCCCGCCCGCTCGCCCCGCGTGGCAAAGCGCACACCGGTCTTGATATCGTAGCCCATGCGCGTGCGCTCCTCCTCATCGCTATTGATGCGGTCGCGGCGCTTGGTGACGACGTTCTGCATGCGGAACAGGCTTGTGAGTGGCCAGCTCAAGGCGCGGTCACAATAAACACAACGCTCTGGACCCGGGTCATCGCCCTCCAGAGGGTGCAGATAGCCGCAATGAGGGCAGAACTTGGCGCGCGTGGTCAGCACTTCGTCGCCATCCACAGGCAGAATCACCTTGTTGATCACATAGCGCGAGCCTTCATGGTAGACGATACTGCGAGGACCAAATTCGGAGATCGCCAGGAAACGCGGGCGGGAGAGGAACTCGTCGCGCTCTTGGCTGCTGCGGCGCTGCGCGCGACCCGGAATGTAGGCGGATAGCGGCAGGCGTGGGAAGTTATAGCCGGGCAGGAAACCCTCACTGGCAAAGTAGCGGTAACTGTAGAAGTCAGACTGTGTCACCCGCTGCAGGTCCTCGCCGGTCAACAACTCCATCTGCGCCTCCGCCTCTGCCCGCAGGCGTTTGGCAAGCTGTTTATCCCTGGGGTTGCGCGAGACATCTTGAATGATGCCGTGCTGCACGGCGCGCTGCTGCCAGGCGGCGCGATACAGCGAGCGCCAGCGGTTGCACGCCGCATCGAAATCCACCTCTACCCGGTCCAGCGTCTGTTGTAGCCAATCCTCGTGGTACCAATCTGCCCGCTGCAGGTCCGTTTCCAGCGTGGCGAAGATGCGGCTGAGCCGTTGGGCCGTTCGCTGCCGGGCGTGGGCATCCTGGAGTTGCTGCCGCACGTTAGGCAACAGCGTCAACGGCGGCCCGCCGCTCACCAGCGCAAGATCGAGCAAATCCTTGAGGGATTGCCCCAATGGAAGCCCTGTCTCCGCCAGCCACACCGCATGAACGTGCGCCCGCACCAGGTCCTCGTTGGCCAGTTCGAGGCGCGGCGGCGTCACCGCCCCGGCTACCATGCGCCCTGGGCGTTTGAAGAAATACTGGTCGTGCGGGCTGCCAGAGGTGCAATAGGTGAAGACCAATGCCGGTTGCCCGCTGCGTCCCGCGCGCCCACTGCGCTGCGCATAATTCGCCGGCGTAGGCGGCACATTGCGCAGGTTCACCGCATTGAGTTGGGAGATATCCACACCCAACTCCATCGTGGGCGAGCAATACAATACTGGCAAATCAGCATTGCGAAAGCGTTCCTCACGCACCAGCCGTTCATCGTTGGGCACCTGCGCTGTATGCTCGCGAGCCTCAATGCCTTGCAGCCCCGCGGCTACCTCGCGATAGAATTCGATGAAGAAATCATTGACCCGCCCCCCCTCACTGGATTGTCGCGGGGAGCGGATAGGATCATAATACGGCTTAGTCCCATCACCCGCACACCAGAGCAACGCTGAAGCCGGCACCTGATATCCCGGAGCGGTGGGATCCTGTTTGTCTTCTTCCACCACCTGGGTAAGCCCAGCCACTTGCAGGCTGTGCAGCAGGTCCCGGATGAGCTGTTCGGTATCGGCCTGGCTCAGCTTCTCACCATGCGCCGGGAATGTCCCCTGGCGCCGTAAATACATGCCAAACCCGCTGCGCGGCGAAAGATACACGTTGCCACCGTAGTCCTTAGGGCGCTGGGAACGGGGAAAAACAATCCGGGCATGCTCCAGAGTTTCGTGCTCATCAATGGCCCACGGTTCGAGCAAATGTTGGCTGCTCAGCTGCTTGATAGGTTCCTGCTGTCGCGGGTCGAGATAATCCACTCTGAGCGCGAGTTCACGGCGCAGGTAATCCAGCAGTGTCTTGGCCACCTGGTAGCGCTGCTCAGGCGTTGCCCCAACCAGCGCAGGGTGGAGGCCCGCCCATTCCTCTTCCGCGGCGCAGAGCTCGTCCAGCGAAGGATAGTGGATTTCCAGCAAGCCGCATTGTTCCAGGTTAGGTGCGGTCACACGCCAGCCTCGACGCAGGTCGCGGTAGAGACGATACGCCAGTACTTCCCGCAGTGCCCGGTTGGTGTCATCCTTCGCCCTGTATTTGACCTCCGGATTCACCGCATAATATTCCAGGGGCAAATCCAGCGCTGCGAACACCTGCGCTGCCAGCCGCTCGTGGGGTAGGCCCGCTGGTCCTGCAGCGACCACCGCGCGGTATAGCGCCGCCCGTAATAATCCCACCTCCACGAAGTCATTGAAATGCCCGGCTTGCAGCGAGGCATCCTGACGGTTATCGGTGAAGCTCAACAACTTGCGAGCTTTGCGCTCGAGGGTCTCATCACGCCGCAGCGCGCGCAACGCCGAGAGGCTTAAAATCGTCGTCGCCGTGCTCCGCCCTTCCGAGGAGAGTTCCGCCAGTTTACCGAAATCCGAACGCTCGCGCCCACCATAAGCCACACCGCAATGCAAGCAGAAGCGGAAGGGCGCCGGGAGAAAATGCCCCGTCACGCCTTGCGCCGCCACTTCACCGGCGGGATTCACGGTCACCAATGCAGGCAAGCGGCGCCGCAGGTGTCCCTTGACTTTGAAGCTGCCATCAGCCTGCGCATCCAGCCAATCCTCCGGCAAGCGCGCGATCACACCGTCCAGGTCCTCGGGCCAGGGCGCCGCCGGGTTGAGGTACAGAAAGCCGCTTTCGCTGTCGTCTTCCCCACTCTGGTCACCCAGGTCGCGGGGAACATAGCGAGTTACACCGCTCTCCGGATCGGTTTGCTGCCGTACCACATAATAGGGCTGCCCGCACTCCCGGCAGAAAGCCAGGGGCAAAAGCACCCGGTTCCGGTCGCCCGGCACATATTGCTGGCCCCGCGTGGTGATGTAGCGGCTTTCTGGCGCTTCAAGCGAAGCATAGACGGTATCGCCCCGGCTGATGAACTGGTGCAACCGGAAGGCGAAGGCTGGAAAGCCGTTCTCAGGGTTTGTGGCCCCATAGCCGCCCAGGAGCGTGGCGGCGATTGCCGTCGCGCAACGCGCTTCCGATTGCCCGGTGAGCGCTGCTAAATCCCGGGCGGCGCCCTCCGTGCCGGTGATGCTGCGGGGTTGCGCGCGACGCAGCCGCCCGCTCTCCGGCTCCATCGTCAGGCCAAAGGTGGTCTCAATCCAGCTTGCCAACGGCTGCTGTACAAAGGCGGTAAAGTCCTCCGGGGGGATAGCGGTGGGATCGCCGAGCTGTGCCGCTAATGCGGCCAGATAGGCGGAATCAGTGTGGTCACGCTCCGGGGTGACGCGACGCAGCGTTTCGCCGATCACGCGCTCTGGTTTCACCGTGGCGCCGAACAGGCGACTGGCTACCTCGGCGATGGCTTGCTGTTGTTCGGCAAAGGTGCCGCCTGCAGCCAGCGTCGCCGAGGTGCCCACGCATTGCAAACGAGGATTCTCGCAAACATCGCGCACCCGGCGCACCAGGAGCGCCACATCCGCGCCCTGACGTCCGCGATAGGTGTGCAGTTCATCCAGCACCAGGAAACTCAAGCCCCGCAACGCAGCGACAATATTGCGCTCGTGTGGGCGGGTTAGCAACAACTCCAACATCACGTAGTTGGTCAGCAGAATGTCCGGCGGATCAGTGATGATGGCTTGCTTCTCGGCTTCGGATTCCTGCCCGGTGTAGCGTTGGAAGGTCACCGGAGGCTGCCCCTGGGGAAAACCCTGCCCCAGGAACTTCTCCAGCTCATTCAACTGGCTGTTGGCGAGCGCGTTCATAGGATAAACGATCACCGCTCGGATACCCTTGCCGCTGCCGCGCCGCAGCACCGCATCCACGATGGGAATGATATACGCCAGGCTCTTGCCAGAACCCGTGCCGGTGGTCAGCACATAGTTGTCGCCGGTCTGGGCTGCCTGCAGCGCTTCGAGTTGGTGCCGGTGAAGATTGAGGGGCAAAGGAAGTTTGTCGGGGTTCTTGATCTGGAAGATCTCGCGGCACAGGGGATGTAGGGTACCCGCATTCACCAGCGCCTCGATCCGCGCGCCCGGCGCAAAGGCGGGATTGAGTTGGATCAACGGTTCAGGCCATAGCAGACCGGCTTCGAGTTCCTCAGTGACGGTGGCAGCAATGCGGGGGTCGCTAATATGGATGAAGCTCTGAATGTAAGCGGCATAGTCCTCGATCAAGCGTTGGCGTAGCGCAAAGACATCCATGCGTGGCTCCTTGGTACGGATGCTAAACAAAAACCCCACCAAGCGTAGTTGACACCGGCGGGGTCTTCCTGTACACTTTCTTCCATCAGGGCGGTGTCGCGCCTTGAAGGCTTTCCCTCTGGGAAAGCCTGCCCCGCGATTGCCCGTTGCGGGGCTTTTTGTTGCCTCTCGAACATTGTTAGTTTAGCACAAATTGAAGAATCGGGCAATTTAGGAATGCTAACTACTTTCGGTGCTCCCACCTCCCTTCCTGTAACCCGATTGTAACCTCCCTTGCACCTGCTCCGTGCTACAATCCAGATATAGAACATATATTCTATTTGCCTGGAGGTCATGGTGCCCATTACCCTGCCGCGTATCGCCTGCGTGCGCGCGCCCCACCTGCCCGTGCAGCTGGAGCGCCAGCGTCATCCGGAACTCGCGGAGCGTCCCTTGCTCATCAGCGGACGTCCCTGGGAGCCGCACATCATCCTGAATGCCGACGACCTGGCGCGGGATACCGGTGTGGTGCCCGGCTTGCGCGTGGGCCAGGCCACGCGGCTCTGTCCCAGCGCCGTCGTGCTCCCCGCGGATGAAGCGGCTTACCAGGCGCTCCATACGCAGCTGGCCGGAGCGCTCTCGGAGATCACCGACCGCCTGGAAACCGTGGATTGGGGCGACTTCCGGCTAGCCGTGGGCGACCTCGGGCGCACCTATGCCAATCCCGCAGCCCTGGGACAAGCCCTCTGCAAGGCGCTGGCTGTGCTGCCCGGCTGCGACGCGCGCGTGGGGTTGGCGGATCAACGCTTCACCGCCGAACGCGCGGCTGACGCTGCCGCACCCGGCGGTTGGCTTGCCGTGGCTCCCGGTGAGGAACGGCGCTTTCTGGCTGCATTTCCCATCAGTGTCTTGCCCCTGGAGCCGGAGACGGCGCGCCGCTTGCGGCTGTTGGGATTGGAGACTCTGGGAGCGCTTGCCCGCGTGCCCCGCCGCGCGCTGGTCGCGCAATTCGATGCGTCTCTCGGCTTCTGCCACGACCTGGCGACGGGCAACGATCCCCGCCCGGTGCAACCCGATGCGCTACCTCCCGTACTCGAAGCGCAGCGGGAGTGCGAGCCACCCTTGCGCGAGCGGGCTACCGTGCAGATGGCGCTTGCCCGGCAGGTCGCGCGCCTGGCAGAGACCCTGCAGCACCGGGGCTACCAGGCGCAAGGCTTGCAGCTGCGGCTCGTGGATGAAAACGGCACAACTAACACCGGCATGGCGGCGGTGGAACCTCCCAGTGCCGATGCCGCGCGCCTCACCCGGCAGGTGGAGCGCGTGCTAGAGAGCCTGACGCCTGCCGGGGGCGTGGTGAGCTTGCACCTACGGTTCTATCCCTTGCGTCCGGTGTATCTCGGCGCGCAGCAGCTGGCGCTCTTTGCCGAGACCCGCAATCAGCTGCCTGCGCGCCTGCTCGAAGCCTTGCGGCGCTTGCGGCAGCGCTTCGGCGACCTGATCATCACGGTCGCCGCACTCCTGGCGCCTCCCGGTCCCCGCTCCATCCAGGTGACGCAAGGACCTACTGGGCAGGTGCGGGCGCTGCTCTGGAATAACCGGTTCTATCCCGTGGCATGCATCTACGAGGAGTGGCGCGAGCGTCGCGGCTGGTGGGCGCAACCCCTGGCCCGCGATTACCTGCGCCTGGAAACCCAGGAGGGCCTGGTGCGGGTGATCTTCCACGATCTCCCCACCGACCGCTGGTGGCTGGAACGCCGCCCGCCATGAGCGCAACCCGGTACATCGAACTGCACGCGCATTCCTGCTACAGCCTGCTGGATGGCGTGAGCCAACCCGCGGCGCTGGTGGAAGCTGCGGTCGCCGCCGGGATGCAGGCGCTCGCGCTCACCGATCACGACGGCCTGTATGGCGCACTGCCCTTCATCCAGGCAGCCCAAGCCGCGGGCCTCAAGCCCATCCTGGGAGCGGAACTGACGCTAGAGGATGCCAGCCATCTCACCTTACTCGCCGCCGATGTTGAGGGTTATGCCAACCTGTGTACGCTCATCACTCTGGCGCATCGCGGGCAGCCCAAAGGCCAGGCGCGGTTACCCTGGGCGGCGCTACCCGAGCATGCCGCTGGGCTGGTGGTCCTCAGCGGTTGCCGGGAAGGACTGCTTCCCCGCTTGTTGCGGGAGCGGCGATATCACACCGCGCGCGCTGTCGCCGAGCGGCTGGCGGGCTGGTTCCCCAGGCGCTGTTACCTGGAACTCCAGCGCCACTATCTGCCCGGCGAAGTGCGCCTGCTGCGCGAGCTGGTCAGCCTGGGGGAGTATCTGGCGCTGCCCGTCGTCGCCACGGGCAACGTGCATTACCTGCACTCTGAAGAACAGCGGCTCCACGATGTGCTCACCTGCATCCGCCGCCACACCACGCTCGATGCTGCCGGAGACGCCCGCTGGCCCAACGATGAACTCCGCTGGCGCACGCTGCCGGAAGTCCAGGCTGCCTTTGCCGCTGCACCGATGGCACTTGCCAACACTCTGGCGGTTGCTGCAACCTGCGCCTCCGCCGCCACCTTCCTGCCCGCCGGACACCAACCCCTGCCCGCCTTTGACTCCGCTGACGCGCTCAGCACGCTCCACGAGCTGTGCCAGACGGCGCTCGCACGACGCTATCCGCAACAGCCGCCCCGCGCGCTCCTGGAACAGGAACTCGGTGTGATTGCGGACCTCGACCTGGCTAACTACTTTCTCATCGTCTGGGACCTGGTGCGCTACGCGCGGGAGCAGGGCATCCGCTGCCAGGGGCGGGGCAGTGCCGCCAACTCGCTCGTCGCCTATCTCCTGGGCATCACGCCCATTGACCCCGTGGCGCACGCACTGGTCTTCGAGCGCTTCCTCTCCCGCGAGCGCCAGGCGCTGCCGGATATTGATCTCGATCTGGCCGCCGACCGCCGCGAGGAAGTGATCCAATACGCCTATCGCCGCTACGGGCAGGACCACACCGCGATGGCTTGCACGCTGGTCACCTTCCGCGCGCGTTCTGCCGTGCGCGATGTCGCGCGGGTGCTGGGCTTCCCACCCACAGTCGTGGAACGTCTGGCAGGCGCGCTCGACGTCCACGATGCGCGCAGTGTGGCGCAGTCAGAGAGTCTGGCGCGCACCTTTGGTGAGGATCTCGCTACCACACCGTTCCAGCAATTGCTGGCATTGGCGCCGCAGCTGGAGGGCCTGCCCCGGCACTTAGGTATTCACAACGGCGGGCTGGTGTTCACCGCGCCCCCACTGCACACGCGTGTGCCGCTGGAACCCGCGCAACTGGCGGATCGCACGGTCACGCAGTGGGACAAGGTGGCGCTGGCGGATGCAGGCTTCATCAAGGTGGACTTGCTGGGCTTGCGGATTTTGAGCGCCATCGAGGATGCGGTGCAGATCATCACCGGGCTTACGGGGCAGCGCCCTGATTTGAATGCCTTAACACCCGACGACCCGGCGGTCTATGCGATGCTCTGCCGGGGGGAGTCCATCGGGGTCTTCCAGCTGGAGAGCCGCGCGCAGGCGAGTCTGCTGCCCAACTTCCAGCCGCGCGCGTTTGCGGACCTGGTCATCGAAATCTCGCTGATTCGTCCCGGACCCTTGCAGGCGCAGATGGTGCAGCCCTATCTGCGACGGCGGCAGGGGGTGGAGCCGGTGACCTATCTCCACCCGTTATTGAAGGAAGCATTGGCGGAGACGCTGGGGGTGCTGGTCTTCCAGGAGCAGGTGCTCAAGGTGGCGCGCGATCTGGCAGGTTTCACGGCGGGGGAAGCGGAGTTACTGCGGCGGGCGCTGGATCACAAGCGCGCGGCGGAGGTGTTGCCGCAGTTCCACGCGCGTTTTATGGCCGGGGCTGCAGCACGCGGCGTCGGAGCAGAAGTGGCAACCGCGGTGTGGGAGCAGCTGCAGGCCTTCGGCAGTTACGCTTTCCCCAAGAGTCACGCAGCAGCTTTCGCGGTGCTCACCTACCATTCCGCCTGGTTGCGGGCTTACCATCCGGCAGCCTTCTTCGCGGCGCTGCTGCGCCACCAGCCGATGGGCTTCTATCCCCCGGCGGTGCTGGTCGCCGAGGCGCGCCGCCTGGGGGTGCAGATCTACGGCGTGGATGCGCAGCGCTCGGCGACGCAGGCGACGCTGGAAGGGAGCGGCATTCGCCTGGGGTTGGCGACGGTGCTGCGGGTAGGGGAAGCAGGCGCTGAACGGATTGTGACGGCGCGGCAGGCGGGACCCTTCCGCACGTTGGGGGAGTTCTGCCAGCGCACGCGCCTGGGACGGCAGCAGGTGGAGGCGCTGATTCTGGGCGGGGCCTTCGCTGGCTGGGACCGTCCTCGGCGGCAACTGCTGTGGGAGCTGGAACGCGCCGTCAAGCTGCCGCCTGAGGAGCCACTACATCTGGAGTTCGACGACGAGGAATCGGAGCCGCCACTGGATGACTTTACGTCAGCGCAGGCATTGGGCCTGGAGCAGGTTTTCACGGGGGTGACGGCGGAGCAACCGCGCACCGCGCCGGTGGCGCACATTCTCAGAAGCATGGGGTGCACGCCGGTGGCGGAACTGCGGCAGTGGCCCGCGGGGACGCGCGTCCGCGTGGGGGGTGTGGTGGTGGCCCGCCAGCAACCGCCTACGGCGCGGGGCATGGTGTTTCTGGCGCTGGAGGATGCGACGGGGCTGGTGAATGTGGCGCTGTACCCGGCGGTGGCGGCGGTGTCACGCGAGGCGTTGACCGCGCCCTTCGTGATCGTCGAGGGGCAGGTGCAATATGACGGGCAGTCTGTGGGGGTGTTGGGAACTCGGGTGCTGCCGGTGGGTTATCCACAGTATGTGAGAATGGAGGATTGAGGGCGGCAGGTTGGCAATGACATCCTGCTACAGGGCCATAACTTCGTCGATTAGGCAGTAATACGGAAAATCAACCACTCGAAGACTCGATGAATACAGGGTTACTACATCGTGTGACAATCCCATCACGTTTCGCGGGATTCGCAGAAGAACCCACTATCGCATGCAA
>JAPKMR010000067.1 GCA_026645815.1 Anaerolineae bacterium
GTGCATGGCAAGTGGGTCGCCAATCGAGGGCGTGCGCGCAGGTGCAACCCACCGGTGGGGCGGAAGAGACCTGAAAACTCATTAGGGGCGCCTGAAATTTTCACCCCCGTTTTGAAACACCCCCCATTTGACTTTTCTGTGGAAAAGGTTATTAGTATAGTGATTTGTCTCTACACTATAGCCAGGAGGACTGCCATGTTAGTCACGAGTAAGGAACTGCTGCTGGACGCCCAAAAGAACGGCTATGCCGTTGGCGCGTTCAACACCAACAATCTGGAAATCACCCATGCCATTATCCGCGCGGCTGAGGCCAAGAAGGCCCCCGTTCTAGTACAGATTTCTGCCGGCGCCCTCAAATATGCCGGACCTGATTTTCTCCCCATGATCGTCGGCAAGGCTGCCGAGAAAGCCAAAGTGCCCGTCGCCATTCACCTGGACCACGGTCCCGACTTCGCCACCGTGATGGTGTGCCTCCGCACCGGCTTCACCTCCATCATGCGCGATGCCTCCAAGCTCCCCTATGCCGAGAACGTCGCCGAGGTGCGTAAGGTTGTGGAAGCGTGCCACGCCGTCGGTATCCCCGTCGAAGCTGAGATCGGCAAAATCGGTGGCGCCGAGGAGCACGTCGTCGTCTCCGAGCGTGAAGCCCTCATGAGCGACCCGCAGGAATGCGCGCGCTTCACCGAGGACGGCGGCTTTGACTTCCTGGCGGTTGCCATCGGCAACGCGCACGGCTTCTACAAGGGCGAACCGAAGCTGGACTTCGACCGCCTGGTCGCCATTCGCAATCTCGTGTCCGTGCCCCTGGTGTTGCACGGCGCATCCGGCATTCCCGATCACCAAATCACGATGGCGGTCGAGCGCGGTATCGCCAAGATCAACATTGATACCGAGGTCCGCCATGCGATGGTGACCACGATGAAAGCCTACATGGATGCCCATCCCGAGGAGATTGATCCCCGCAAGATTTTCAAGCCCGCCATCGAGGCCATGCAGGCAGTGGTCGAGCACAAGATCGAAATCTTCAAGAGCGCGGGCCGCGGCTAGTCTTTTTGGGTGGAGCGCTTAGGTTGACCGGGGCGCAGGTTTCCTTGGGGAGATACTGCGCCCCTGTGTTGAGAGGGCTGAGTGGCAAGGCCCACATCTAGGGGGAGCCGCCCTCTGTGAAAGTTTTTAGGGGGAATAGATGAATATTGTTCTCATATCACCACATTTCCCGCCGAATCATTTCAATTTCGCCGGCGCTCTGCAGCGTTTGGGCGCGACGGTATTGGGCTTGGGCGATACGCCCTATCCCGACCTGCGCCCGGAATTGCGCGCTGCCCTGACCGAGTATTACCGGGTAGATAATCTCAGCAGCTACGAGCAGCTGCTGCGCGCCTGTGGGCATTTCACCCACCGTTACGGCAAACTGGACCGCCTTGAATCGCACAACGAGCATTGGTTGGAGACCGATGCCCGCCTGCGCGAGGACTTCAACATTCCCGGACCGCGCCCGGCGCAGGTAGATGGCATCAAGCGCAAATCCCGCATGAAGCGCACCTATCTTAAAGCCGGCGGGGATGCCGCCCGCGGGAAACTGGTGCGGACGCTGAGCGGCGCCCGGGATTTCGCCGCTGAGATTGGCTATCCGCTGATTGCCAAACCGGATATCGGCGTGGGCGCCGCTGCCACCTTCAAAATCAATACGGAGGCAGAGCTCCAAAGCTTTTTCGACCTCAAGCCGCTGGCAGCTTATTTCCTGGAGGAATTCATCCAGGGCGAACTCTATTCCTTCGATGGGCTGGTTGACCACGATGGGGAGCTTGTTTTCGCGACGGCGCACCATTTCAACCGCGGCATTATGGAAGTGGTCAACGAAAACCTGGACATGTATTACTACTCCCTGCGCGAGCTTCCCGAAGACCTGGTCGCTGCGGGGCTGTTGGCGCTGCGGGCTTTTGCCGTCCGCGAGCGCTTCTTCCATATTGAATTCTTCCGCACGCCGGAGCGACTGCTGTTCCTGGAGTTGAACATGCGCCCCCCCGGCGGCTTGACCCTGGACATGTTCAACTATGCCAACGACGTTGACCTGTATGGGGCGTGGGCGCAGGTCGCGGTTCAAGGCACGTGTGACCTGCCGGCTACGCGCCCCTATCATTGCGCCTACGTGGGACGCAAGTGGCGCCGCCCCTATGGCCTGGATTTCGACGCGGTCCTGCAAGACTATGGCCCGCTGATTGTCCATCACGAAGCCATCAGCCCGGTGCTGGCGCCGGCGATTGGCGACTACGCCTACCTTTTGCGCTCGCCGGACCTGGCGGTCCTGAAAGAGGCCATCAGCGCCATCCTGGCGCTGCGCTAGGAGCCAGCTGCAATGAATGTGCTGTTGATTTCCCCGCACTTCCCGCCGAATTACTATCACTTCGCCGTGGCTCTGCGCGAGGCTGGCGCCACGGTGCTCGCCATTGGCGACCTGCCCTATGCCGCCCTCTCTGCGCCGCTGCGCGATGCCCTCACCGAGTATTACTGGGTAGATAACCTGCACAACTACGAGCGCGTGATGCGGGGCTGTGCCTTCTTCATCCACAAATACGGGCGCCTGGATTGTCTGGAATCGCACAACGAGTATTGGCTGGAGAGCGATGCCCGCTTGCGCAGCGATTTCAACATCCCCGGCTTGCGGGAGGCGGATATCGCCTGGGTGAAGCGGAAATCCAGAATGAAGCAGCGTTTCATCGAGGCGGGTATCGCTGTGGCGCGCTGGCAGCTGGCTTCGACCCTGGAGGCGGCGGAGACTTTTATCGCCGAAGTGGGTTACCCCATCATCGCCAAACCCGATATCGGCGTCGGCGCCGCCAGTACCTACCGCATCAACGATGGGCAGGAACTGGCGCGCTTCTTCGCCGAAAAACCCTTCGTGGATTATGTGCTGGAGGAATTCATCGCCGGTGACCTGCACTCCTTCGACGGTCTGACGGACCAGGATGGGCGGCAGGTCTTTGCCACCGCGCACCGCTATCAGCCCGCTATCCTGGAGGTCGTCAACGCGGATTCGGACGTAGCAGCCTGGTCGCTGCGCGAAATCCCGCCCGAACTTGCGGCGGCGGGCGCCCGGGCGGTCAAGGCCTTCAACACCCGCGGGCGCTTCTTTCACATCGAATTCTTCCGCGAAAGCGCATCGGGGCGCTGGATAGCCGTGGAGATGAACATCCGTCCCCCCGGCGGCTTGATGGTGGACGTGATGAACTACGCCAACGACCTTGACCTGTATGCGCAATGGGCGAATGTGATGCTCTTTAATTCCTTCACCCAACCGGTAACCCGCCCCTACCATAGCGCCTTTGTGGGGCGCAAGCAACATCGTCCGTATCGCCACTCCCATCAGGAGGTCTTAGAGCTTTGCGCGCCGGTCCTCATTCATCACCAACCACTCGAGCCGCTCTTTGTCCGCGCCATGGGCGATTACGCTTACGTGTTGCGCTCATCTGACTTCGATACTTTGCAACATTACATTGGCATCATATTGCAGCTAAGATGAACACCGAATATCATTCATGGTGGAGTACCCACCTCGAACGGGAGATGGAGCTCAAGGTTTACGGCACTGGCGGCAAACCGTTGGTGGTTTTTCCCTGCGCCGGCGGGCGTTTCTTTGAGTTCGAGGATTTCGGCATGGTCGAAACGGTGCGCCCCTTTCTCGAGGAGGGGCGGTTGCAGGTCTACACCGTGGATAGCGTGGACCGCGATGCCTGGTTGGCTTTGGGCAAATGGCCCGGTGACCGCGCCTGGCGTCATGAACAATACGACGCCTATATTGCGCAGGAGGTCGTGCCCTTTATCCGCTCGCATAACGGCACGGCGGACCGCGTGATGGCGACCGGCAACAGCATGGGCGCCTACCACGCCGCCAATATGCTCTTCCGCCACCCCGACCTTTTCGATACCTGCATCTCCCTGAGCGGCTTATACGGTCCCGAATACTTCGTCGGCGCCTACCGGGATGAGCACATCGAGGCGCATTTCCCGCTGCTATACCTGCCCCAGTGTACGGACCCCGTGCGTTTGGAGGCTTACCGGCAGTGTACCATCATCATCTGCGTGGGGCAGGGGGCTTGGGAGGAGATGCATATTCGCGAGACACGTCTCTTGCAGCAGGTTCTGGAGCAGCTGGAGATCCCAGCCTGGGTGGATTATTGGGGCTACGATGTCAGCCACGATTGGCCCTGGTGGCGGCGCCAGTTGCCTTACTTTATCCGGCATTGCCTGGAGGGGCAGCCATCCCGTTAGCTTGGATAATAGCATCATAGGCTAACGGCATACCAATTTGCTTACGAAACATCTCTCCCTTTTTGGTTTTTTGGTGACGCGGGATAACCGCGTCGCCAAAAAACTTCTAATTATACCCGTTCATTAGCTTGTCCATGAGGAGCATTTGATGACTTTCACGCCACTTCGCGAACGTGTCGCTGACCTGCTGCGCAGCGCTCTCCAGGCTGCTCAGGCTGCGGGTGACCTGCCGCCTTTCGACATCCCCGAACCGCTGCCGGTCGAGACGGCTCGCCACGCCGCGCACGGGGACTACGCTTCCCCGGTTTGCCTGGGGCTGGCGCGCATTGTGCGGCGGGCGCCCTTGCAGATTGCCCAGGCGGTAATCCCCCACTTGCCTGCGGTTGACTTCATCGCCGGTGCGGAAGCCGTTGCTCCGGGCTACATCAATTTCACCCTGAGCGAACCGTGGCTTGCAGTGCAGGTCGCGGCGGTGCTGGCAGCTGGTGAATCCTGGGGCAATGTGGCGCTCGGTCAGGGGCAGCGCGTCCAGGTGGAATTCGTCAGCGCCAATCCCACGGGTCCCATCACTATTGGCTCCGCGCGCAACGCCGTGATTGGCGATACGGTCGCCTCCGTGCTGAGCGCGGCAGGCTATCAGGTCGAGCGCGAGTATTACGTCAACGATGCCGGTTCCAAGGCGCGCAAGCTGGCGGTCAGCGTCTTCAACAAATACGCTGAATTGCTCGCTGCGCCCGTGGCGCTGGATGAGGAAACCTATCCCGGCGCCTACATCACGGTGATGGCTGAAAACCTGGTCGCTGCCGCCGGGCGGCGCTATCTCGAACAGGAGCCTGAGGCAGCGCTGCGCGAGATCATGCGCTGGGCGATTGAGCAGGTCCTGGTCACCGTAGAAGAGGACCTGGCTTGCTTGCGGGTCCACTTTGACACCTGGCGGCACGAGCGCGACTTGTACACCCCAGCTGCCGCCGGGCAGCCCAGTCTCTTCGACCAACGCCTGGAAGTGCTGCGCGCGGCGGGTTATATCACCGAGAAGGATGGCGCCACCTGGTTTACACACCCCGACCTCGATAAAGATGCCGTCCTCATCCGCTCAGCCCAGGTGATTCCCAACCCCGAGGACCGTCCTACCTACCTCGCTTCCGATATCGCCTACGTTTGGGATAAGCTGGTGCTGCGGGGCTTTGACCGCGCTATCTACGTCTGGGGCGCCGACCATCACGGCGACGTACCCCGCCTCTACGCGGTCACCAAAGCCCAGGGGCTTGACCCGGAGCGCGTGGGCATCATCCTCTACCAGATGGTCACTCTGCTGCGCGGCGGCGAGGAAGTGCGCATGTCCAAGAGCTCCGGCGAATTCGTCACCCTGCGCGATTTGGTGGATGAGGTCGGACCCGACCCGATCCGTTACATGATGCTCACCCGCACCGTGGATGTCACGCTGGATTTCGACCTTGACCTTGCTGTGGAGCAATCCGACCAGAACCCTGTGTATTCCGTGCAATATGCCCACACCCGCATCGCGGGCGTGCTGCGCAAAGCCGCCGAACTCGGTCTGGCGCTGGATGCCCCTGCCGACCTGGCATTGCTCACGCACCCGAGCGAGCTCGCCTTGATTCGCAAACTCTTGCTGCTGCCCGAGGTCATCACCCTGGCGGCGAGCGCCGTTGCCCCGCACCACCTCACGCTCTACGCCACCGAACTCGGCGCGCTCTTCCACGCCTTCTACCGTGATTGCCGCATCGCCGACCCGGATAACCTTCCCCTGACCTACGCCCGGCTCACGTTGGCTCGCGCCGCCAAAAACGTCCTGGCGCGCGTTTTGCACCTCATGGGCATGGACGCTCCCGACCGCATGTAAATGCGACGATAATTGACTGCTGGGCGAGGTAGAGTCACTCATTTTCTGTGGAAATAAGCAGAAAGAGCTTGACTGTTGCCACTCAGCGGCTATAATAATTGAGGTTCAATATTGTAAACGCTTGAAATATTGTTGGAACCCACTAACTTTAGCCTTCCCGATCCTAAGCTCTGGAGGTTTCAAGCGATGCTATCTGCCCGCATGCTCCGTAAAGCTCTGATCCTGTGCCTGACCCTGGCAGTGTTGCTCTCCGGTTTCCCGGTCTCATTTACTGCTCCCCCGTTGATGCACATTCAACTGCCGGAAGCGGTGGAATCACGGTGGTGGAGGCGGCGCCCCTTGAAGTTACCCCCATTTGTGGTCTAACAAATGGGGGTAACTTCAGTTCGCCGAAAGCGCAGGGGAAGCGGTGTGGCTGGCAGCGTCAGTCACGTTGCGGATTTTGCGTTCTTTGCAGAATGGCATAGACAATTCCCCAGGTTTGCAGTATGATTAAGGAAAATGTGGGTAAAGAGGAGTAGTACAATGGCAGCAAAGAAGTCTATGTCCCTCACTCTGACGGCGGTAATCCACCAGGAAGATGATATATACGTGGCCGAATGTCCGGAAGTCGGCACGGTGAGTCAGGGATATACGCTTGAGGAAGCCCTGGCGAATCTGCGTGAGGCCACGGAACTCTACCTGGAGGAGTTTCCGGTCGAGCATATCAGCCGTCCACTCTTGACCGTTTTCGAAGCGGCTGTAGACGAGACGGTCTATGCCTAAGCTGCGGCGCGTATCCGGCGCCGAGGCAATTCGCGCTTTGGAAAAGTTGGGATTTGAGCAAATACGCCAGCGGGGAAGTCACGTTGTCTTGAAGAAGCAGACCGCTCAAAGCGCGGCCGGCTGTGTCGTACCGTTACACCGCGAATTGGCTATCGGAACACTGCACAGCATCCTGAAACAAGCCGGGGTGACGGTCGAAGACTTCGTGGCGCAGTTGTAGTTTCTGCTGCAGCCGCCGGCGACTACCGGCATACCGTTCAACGAAACACGGGAGCATTGGTTTACCTGCGACGCCGAAAACCGCCTGACGACCGTCAGCGGCGCCACCAACGCCAGCTTCACCTACGACGGTGACGGCAGCCGCGTCAAATCCGTGCTGGGTGGCGTGACCACCTATTACATCGGTAACCACTTCGAGTGGACCGGCAGCACCAATACAACGTCTTCATCCGCTCGAGATTTCCGCCCCCGCCATGCAATGCGCCCCATCGGTCATCAATCCTTCCAATCCTGCAAATCCTGTTAATCCTGTCCAAGCTTTCACGCGCTCGAAATCTCCGCCCCCGTCGTGCAATGCACCCCAACGGCCATCAACCCTTCTAATCCTGCAAATCCTGTTAATCCTGTCCAAGCTTTCACGCGCTCGAAATCTCCGCCCCCGCATGCAATGCACCCCCTTTACTTTCGCCCGTTGTCAATTTCATAGGCCGTGTTATAATAGCCGGGCATCTGGCTTTTGGAGGATAAAAAGACATGCAGGTCTATTTGAATATTGTACAGATCATCCTGGCAGTCGTCTTGACAGTGCTCATTCTGTTTGAAGTGCAGAGCAGTGGCTTGGGGGGTATCTTCGGCGGCGCGCAGTCTGGCGTCATGCGCAAGCGCCGTGGTGCGGAATTGTTGCTCTTCCGTCTGACCATCGGAACCTCGGTGTTGTTCTTTGTTGTTGCGATGGTCAACGTGCTTCTGGCGAGTTGATGTTTGGCGCTACAGGCGCTAGCTCACGCTATTCAGCCGTCAGCAGTTGGAACCCCGCCCCTCTGGGTGCGAAGTCCCCGCCGCTGATGGCTGAATGCTGAATACGCCCCCTTCTGGGGGCTGATAAGGACTTTGCGCACGATGTTTCGCAGGATCGGTTTACAGGTGCTACTGGTCGGTGTTGGCTTTCTCCTGACAGCCGGCATGTTGGTCTACTTTGCCTCCACCTATACCACCGAATTTCGCCCTGCCCCAGGCGGCACCTATCTGGAAAGCGTCAGCGGCTTTCCCCAATCCCTCAACCCCCTGCTTAGCTTTTACAACGACGCCGATAGCGACATCACCGCTTTGGTCTACAGCGGCTTGACCCGCATGAGCATGGAGGGCGAAGTCGCCCCCGACCTGGCGCTTGGTTGGGAAATTGAACCCGGCGGTATCACCTACACCTTCCGTCTCAATCCCAGTGCGCTCTGGCATGATGGTATGCCGGTCTCGGCGGATGATGTGATTTTCACCGTGGGCTTGCTGCAAGACCCGGATTACCCCGGTCCGCCGGATATCGGCGCCCTGTGGCAGAGTGTGCGTGTGGAGCGCCTGGGTGACCTCGAGGTGCGCTTTGTGCTCTCCGAGCCTTACGCTCCCTTTCTCGACTACACCACCTTTGGCTTGCTGCCCGCCCATCTGCTCGCCGGCATTCGCTCTGCGGAACTTGGCTCACTCGATTTCAACCGCGAACCCACCGGCACCGGTCCCTTCCGCCTCTCCGAAATCAAGGTGCAAGATGGCCAAATCAACGAGATCACGCTCAAACGCTTCCCGCGTTATTATGGCCCATCGGCATACATCGAAAATCTGGTATTCCGTTTCTATCCCACCCCCCGCGCTGCATTTGAGGTCTACGAGGATGGCCTGGTAGAGGGTGTAGCGGGCGTTCCCGCAGCGTTGCTGGAGGATGTGTGGGATAACGAGACCCTCAACCTCTACACCGCGCCGGTAGCAGAGATGACCATGCTCTACTTCAACGAGCTGATTTCTGCCACAGTGCCCTTCGATACGACCCCGGTGCGACGCGCTTTGCTCTACGGGCTTGACCGCCAGGCTTTGGTGGATCAGGTCTTGCTGGGGCAAGCCATCGTCCCGATCACCCCCTTCCTGCCCGGCACCTGGGCTTACACCACCGAAGATGTGCCCGGCTATCCTTACGACCCGGCGCAAGCCGAATCGCTGCTGCGTTCAGCCGGTTGGACCCGCACCATGGTCACCGAGACCCTGCGCAACGCCCAGGGCACGCCGCTGCGCTTTGATCTGATGGTGGCGGATGAGCCTACCGACCTTGCCTTGGGCCAGGCCATTGCCGCACAATGGACCACCCTGGGAATCTCGGTCACCGTGCGGGCAGTGCCGCCGCTGGCTTTGGGGGCGGCGTTGGAAGGACGTAGCTACGAGGCGGCGCTCGTGCACCTCATGGCGCCTGGCGACCCCGATCCCTATCCCTTCTGGCACGAGACGCAGGCCCTGCTGGGGCAAAACTACACGGGCTTCCGTCATCGCCGTATCAGCGAGATTGTTGAGCAGGCCCGGCTGACGGTCAACCGCGAGCAGCGCTTAACCCTTTACCGTGAGTATCAACAGCTCTTCATGGCAGAGGTGCCCGCGATTCCGCTATACGTGCCGGTCTTCAACTATGCTGTGGATGTGCGGGTGCAGGGCGTGCAGTTGCCGCCGTTGATGCGCACCGGCGACCGCTTTCGCAACATTGCCGAGTGGTACGTCTTGCAACGGCGAGCCGTCGTCAGCGAACGCTGACGCCGGCAGCGAACGCTGACGCCGGCAGCGAACGCTGATTGGCGAGCGCGCCAGTGTCTTATGGGGTGCGTTTCAACTTTGGGGAAAGGGCGAACCGATCATCACACATAGGCTTTTCTTTGAGTGTTTATGCGGTGGGGTTTTGCTCCACCGCATGAACACTCTCTAAAATTGTAGTTTTGGCCGTTGTGGCAAACGGGAGAACGTTGAGCAATACTTTTGAGAATATAAAAGCCATTTAGCGTATTTATGGTATACTATACCCAGTTTTTTAACAGTGAACATCGTTTAGGAGGCAAAAATGAGTAACAAATGGGTCTATCTTTTTGGTGAGGTACAGCAAGCCGAACAAGCTATGGGCAGCTGGGATGGCGTCCGCGGTCTTTTGGGCGGCAAGGGCGCTAACCTGGCTGATATGATGCGCGCCGGTTTGCCTGTTCCCCCTGGCTTTACCGTGACCACCCAGGCCTGTATGGCCTATATCAACAGCGGGTTTAATCTCCCCGAAGGTATGTGGGAGCAGGTTCTGACCTCGCTGGCTGAGGTCGAGAAAGAAGCCGCGAAGAAATTCGGCGATCCCTCTAATCCGTTGTTGGTCTCCGTGCGCTCGGGCGCCAAATTCTCCATGCCCGGCATGATGGATACCATCCTCAACGTTGGTTTGAATGACAAGGTCGCCCCGGGCATGATTGCGCTGACCGGGAACGAGCGCTTCGTATGGGACAGCTATCGCCGCTTGTTGGCCATGTTCGGGCACACCGCCATGGGCATCAATGACGAGGCCTTTGACCATGTGATGGAAACGCTCAAGGCGGAATTGAACGTCAACCTGGATACCGAATTGAAGGCTGAGAACCTCAAGGAACTTGTGAAGCGCTTCAAGCAGGTCTACGTGCAGGAGCTCGGTCGCGAATTCCCGCAGGAGCCGCTGGAGCAACTGCAAATCGCGGTGCGCGCCGTCTTCGATTCCTGGATGGGCAAGCGCGCGGTGGATTATCGCCGTGTCGAGCACATTCCCGATAACCTGGGCACCGCGGTGAACGTCGTGACCATGGTCTTCGGCAACATGGGTGACGATAGCGGCACGGGTGTGGCTTTCACGCGCGACCCCGCAACCGGACAGCGCATCATTTACGGTGACTACCTGCTCAACGCGCAGGGTGAGGATGTGGTCGCGGGTATCCGCAACACCAAGAAAGTCGCCGACCTGGGCGATGATATGCCCGCCATGGCCGAGCAACTTCAGGCGATTGGCAAGAAGTTGGAACTGCACTACAAGGACATGCAGGATACCGAGTTCACCATCGAGCGCGGTAAGCTCTGGATGCTCCAGACCCGCAACGGCAAGCGCACCGCGCGCGCCGCGGTCAAGATTGCGGTGGATATGGTGGCTGAGGGCTTGATCACCAAGGAACAAGCCGTCATGCGCGTGACCCCCAAGGATGTGGACTTCTTCCTGCACCCGCAGTTCGATGAGAAAGCTGTCAAGGCGGCTAAACTCGCCGGGCGCTTGCTGGCTGAGGGCGTCAACGCCTCGCCGGGCGCGGCAGTGGGCAAGCTGGCTTTCGATGCTAACACCGCCGAGGCCTGGGGCAAGGCTGGGGAAGCCGTCATCATGATTCGCGCCGAGACCAAACCCGATGACGTTCACGGCATGGTAGCCTCTCAGGGCATTCTCACCAGCCGTGGTGGCGCCACCGCGCACGCCGCTGTGGTCGCGCGTCAATTCGGTATTCCCGCCGTCGTCGGCGCCGCCGCACTGCACATTGACCAGGACCTGCGTCAGGTGACCGTAGCGGGCCGTACCCTCAAAGAGGGCGATATTGTTTCCCTCGATGGCGCCACGGGCCAGGTTTATGAGGGCACTTTGCCCAAAGTGGATCCGGATTTCACGAAGGAAGTGGAACTCGCCACGCTGTTGGGGTGGGCCGATGAAATCTCCGCGAATCCTGGCACGCGCAGCTGGGAAAGCGCTTTGACGGGCTTCCCGGAGCGCGGCTTGCAGGTCTGGACCAACGCCGACTACCCCAAGGACGCCCGCCGCGCCCGCGATTTCGGCGCCAAGGGCATTGGGCTGTGCCGCACCGAGCACATGTTCTTCGAGCAGGAGCGCCTGCCCCACGTGCAGGATATGATCCTCAACGCTGAGGAAGCGCAGAAGCTGCTCAATGTCGTCAGCCGTTACGAGCGCATCCTCGAAACCGGCAAGGAAGAAGGGCAGGCCATCAAGGAACAGCGCCGCGAAGAAATCGAAGCGGAACTCGAGAAAGCGCGCACCAATGTGGAAGAATCGCAAGCCGTCAAGGTTTACCGTTCTTCCCTCGACTTCCTGCTGCCCTACCAGCGCAGCGACTTCTACGGGCTTTTCGAGGCGATGGACGGCTTACCCGTCATCATCCGCCTGATTGACCCGCCCCTGCACGAATTCCTGCCCACGCTCGAAACGCTGCTGGTGGAAGTCACCGACCTCGAGGCGGATCTCGATCTGCCGCGCACCGGCACCGGCAAGCAGCTCGTGGAGAAAACCCTCGCTGAAAAGCGCAAGATGTTGGAAGCCGTTGAGCGCATGCACGAATCCAATCCCATGATGGGCCTGCGCGGTATCCGCCTGGGCATCATCTTCCCCGACATCATGAAGATGCAGGTACGCGCCATCTTTGAGGCGGCTTGCGATGCTGCCGCCGCCGGCTATGCCGTGCATCCCGAAGTGATGATTCCCTTGACCGGGCACGTCAACGAGCTCAAACTGACCCAGGCTGAACTGGAGAAAGTGGCTCGCCAGGTGATGACCGAGAAGGGCCGTGAGATTACCTACAAGTTCGGCACGATGATGGAAATCCCGCGCGCTTGTGTGACCGCGGACGAGGTCGCCGGGCTGGCGGAGTTCTTCTCCTTCGGCACCAACGACTTGACCCAGATGACCTTCGGCTACAGCCGTGATGACGCTGAGCGCCGCTTCCTGGTGGAGTACGTCGAGCAGGGCATCCTGCCCGTGAACCCCTTCCAGACGCTTGATGCTGAGGGCGTTGGCGCCCTGCTGCGCATGGGTGTCCGCAAGGGCCGCGCCGCTCGTCAAGGGCTTGAGGTCGGCATCTGCGGTGAGCACGGTGGCGATCCCGAGTCGGTCGAATTCTGCTACCTGGCCGGCTTGAACTACGTCTCGTGCAGCCCCTTCCGGGTGCCGGTGGCGCGCCTCGCAGCCGCGCAGTCCGCCATCAAGCACCGCGGCAAGCTGCTGGATTAAGCTCTCGCTCGCTGCGTTTTGTGTTGTGTTAAGATAGTGTCTGCCGGGTGCGCCTCGCGCCCCGGCAGACACTCTTCTACCCCCACGAAAGCTCTGGTAAAAAGTGTCTTTTGAGATTGATTTTTGGCGGCGGGGCTTTGCCCGCCGCCAAAAATCAATTCTCTCCAGATTTCACCTCCGTTTTGGAAAGCGCCCCTTTCGGTCGGGTATAGGACAGATTATCGGCTGTGAGGTGCTTCGTAACCACTATAATACACTTGTCTGCTTCGGCCTGATAAAGAGTATTTTGGGGACGCGCAAAGCGCGTCCCCAAAATACAGAAAAAACCCCTCTTCGTCTATCTGCACAACCTATTTCGGTCTTGTTTTTTGTGACCTCTTATGCTATAATGTAGTCACAATCAACAGGAGGATGCCATGGAGACAACCACAACTATTCGCGAATTGAAAGCCCAACTGAGCACCTATCTGCGCCGGGTGGAATCTGGCGAAACCGTGACGATTACCCGCCACGGTAAACCGGTGGGGCGTATTGTGCCGGTGGAGGCAACCCTGGAAGCGCGGATGGAGGCTCTGGAGCAAGCCGGTTTGCTGGTCTGGAACGGCGAGCATTTGCCCCCTCTCGCGCCGGTGGCGCACACCGCGGGCGCAGCAACCGTGGCGCAGCTCCTCGTGGAGGACCGTGCCTCAGAGGAACGTGGCGTATGATTCTCTATCTGGATGCCAGCGCACTGGTAAAACGCTACGTCGCCGAACCTGGTTCGGATGAGGTGTCCCGGCTCATTGCTGGCGCAGCTGTCGTGGGTACCTCGCTCATTACCCGGGCTGAGACGAGCGCGGCCCTGGCAAAGGCTGCGCGCGTCGGCGCGCTGACCCGCGAGGCGGCAGCAGCGGCGTTACAGGTCTTCCGTAGCGAATGGCCTTTCCTGATTCGTGTTCAGGCGACTGAACTGGTACTGACTCGCGCCGATACCCTCGCCTGGGAGCTGGGGCTGCGTGGCTACGATGCCGTCCATCTGGCCTCAGCCTCCATCTGGCAGGAAGGCATGGGCGAAGCCGTCACCCTGGCTACCTTCGACCGGCAGCTGTGGGATGCCGCTCGCACGCAAGGGTTGGCCGTCTCCCTGGAGAATCTCGGGACTTTCGTAGCCGGTCGCTGACCGAAACCGCAAATACTTCCCTCTGGTAAAAAGTGTTTTTTGAACGTGGGCCCGTTGGTTGATTTTTGGCGGCGGGGCTTTGCCCGCCGCCAAAAATCAATTTTCTCCAGATTTTCATTCCCGTTTTGAAACGCCCCCCCCCCAGGAAAGTCTTCTTTGCATTTTCCCTCATACCGTCTTATAATTGTCTTGAACGTCCATTCACACCTTCATACAGCAAGGACAGGTGCTCATGGCGAAAATGTTGCTCATTGAGGCAATCCTCGTATGTCTGATCGCTTTTCCGGTCGGCTGGTGGGTACGCCGCGCTCGCGCTGACCTCCGTGATGCCAGTGGGCTTGGTTTCATGGCCTTCCCCTTGATCGTAATCTTTGCAGTGGTCATCTCGGGCCTTAGCCTCTGGCTCTTCGCCGCGCAGGATATCGCACCCCTGCAACATCTTCCCGCCGCAACCGCGCGCTATGATTTGGATTGTCTGGGCGGCGTGCTGCTCGTCACGGAAACCCTGTTGTGGCTCTGCGTCCCTGTGGCTGCGGTTGCCTACCTGATTGGGGGATCGTCCTCAACGTTCTTTGCCGCCCTGAGTATGGCATTCCTTGAAATCTCTTCTCTCTGTATTGCTGCCGTGACCCGCACCATTCCTCTGCCGGGCCTGGATGTCTTGCTCTTTGGGTTGGGGGTCTGGTTGGCAGGCGCGGCAGGCGCCTTTGGCCTTGCCTGGTTGGGACGCGCCAGGAGCAAGGCGCCGCTGCTCTGGGCCTGGACGGGCTTTTTCTTGCTCTCCCTGTTGATGGCCTTCACCATCGGCAGGTCGGGTGTGCTCTTCATCGTGGTGCCTGCCGTGCTTGTCTTCTTTGGGCTGTTCTACGCTTTCGCCATCGTGCTGCTGCCGGTAGAATCATCGCAAGAGCGCTGGCAGGCTTTCGCCAGCTTGCTGACCTTCGCTATGACCACCAACTACCCCTTCTACGTGATTGAGGACTGGCAGACGCGCGAGCGCCGCGATGAGCGTTTGCCCGCGCCGCGTGTGCCCGGCAACCCGTTTAGCCGTTTCTTTGCCGGTCCTGGCATCATCCTCAACGATGCCAATCACGCCGCGGTTTTATGGGACAGCTTCAAACACAGAGTCGCGCATCCGGGTCTGAACTTCACCCGAACCTATGAGCAGCTCTTCGCAGCAGTGGACCTCCGCCCGCAATTGCGCAACGCCACCATCAAAGCGGAGACTGCCGATGGCATTACCACCAGCACCCTCGTCTTTATGCCGCAGCGCATCGCCGCCGGGTCGCAATCGCTCGAAATCGGCGCCTCCTATCCCTATGATGAGGCGGCGCTCCTGCGAGCAGTGTGCGAGAATGACTATGTTGAACACCACTTCTCGCGCACCGAAAACCTGGCGGAAGAGAACCTCAAACGTATTCCCTGGGATGAACTCTCCCAGATGTTGGCGCCCCCCATTCTGCGCGATTTGATCCTACCGCGCAAGTGCGATGACCTGCACCAATCCGGCGTCGCCCGCGTCGAAATCGCGCAGGAGTTCGTCCGGCGCCTGCGCGAAGCGCTGGCAGATGTGGGCATCGAGCTGGTGGGCGGCGGTCTGAGCAACATCACCGTTCCCGAGGAAGTCGCCCAGCAGCGCATCGCGAATTGGGAAGCCAAGTGGAAGCGGCGCATCGAAATCGAACTGGGCGAGGAGGAAGCAGAGGTAGCCATGCAGCTCGATCCCCTCTGGGCGCGGGCGCAGCTGGAAGTGTATACCGACCTGGCGCAGATTCTCAAACAAGCCAGCGACCTCGATCTCGACCTGGATACGATTGCCCTGCAGTTGGTGGATGCGCTTGGGGCGATGCCCCCCAAACAGAAGAATGTGCAGGACCTTCCCACATTTATGTGGACGATGCTGCGTCATGGACGCACGCCGGAAGGAGAACGCTGATATGGAAGACCGGGTTGAATTTCCAGAGGATGCCTTGCCCGAGGATGGTGTTCGCGAGAACCCTGTCGGTGGGAATCTCTCCAACGTTCTCTTTCTGGGGGTGCTCGCTATCACGGTGCTGGGGGTGGTCGCGGCGTTGTTCTGGCGCTTCATGGTGGCAACCGAAGCGTTGACCCCCGGAGCTTTGCTGCTGATTGTGGTGGGCTTTATCCCCATGGCTCTGGCACTATCTCTGGCGTGGTGGATTGCGGCACGTTTTGCGCAGCGCCTCTATGATTTACCGCGCCTTGAGGATGGTCTGAGGTTGCTGGAATATTTGTTCATGGGGCATCCCATCTTCCCGCCAAAGTTCTCGATAGTTCGGCAGGGCGGCGTTGATTACAAGGATTGCATTCAGGAGCGTTTTGGCGGACCCGGCAAGATGCTGGTGACTTCGGATTCCGCGGTGATTCTACAGCGGAATGGGCGCCTGACGCGCCTGCTGCACCGCCCTCAGATCATTGAACTGGAGCATTTCGAGAAAGTGTGGGACGTGCTGGAACTACGCCCCCGCCGCTGGGTTTATGATGTAGGAGCGATTACGCGAGATGGCATCCCTATCAACTATATGGCGGATGTTCGCTTCCAGATTGATTTGAGCGACGACGACGCTGAGGCGCGCGAAGACGCCATCTGGAAGGCGGCAGCCTGCACCTGGATTCGTGACGCCTGGCGTACCGAACCTGACCGCCTGATGAAGTGGCCCAAACGGGTCATCATCAGCGCTACCGAAGGCGCCTTCCGTAACATTCTGGCGCGTTACGACCTGGATGACCTGCTCGATGAATCCCGCCGCGCTCAGGTCCGCAATGAGCTCACGGAGGCGCTCAACAAAGCCTTGCCCGGCATGGGGGTCAGGTTGCTCGGCCTCGAATTGGGTGACCTGAAGTTGGGCGATCAGGTGTTGAAGCAGCGACTGGACGCCTGGCGGGCTGAGAAGACCCATGCGATGCGCAAACAGATTGCCGAGGGTGTGGTGGCGCGCGCTCAGGCGCTGGAAAAAGCGAAAGCTGCCGTGCAGAAACAGGTTTTCGAGGAAACCCTCGAACGCCTGCGCCAGGCTCGCGAGGAGGGCGCGCGCATCCCGGCGCAGCTGGTGTTGCTCAGCTGCATCGAGGTGGTCAAACAGGCGGATTTCAACCCCAATATGATGGTGCCGCGGGATATCATCAGCGCGCTGGATGTCGCGGAAGCGCATCTGCATGCCAGGGATGCCGGGGACGATGAGGAAGCGGCTTGAACCTGGCACCGGTTGGGCGCATCGCTGAGCGCCCGACCGGCGCCTGATGTCCTCAACGGCCCTGGATAATCACTCCCGTGTGCAGAGGGCTTTTGCATGACCGTTTCACATCCCTCCACAGGCGCTAGAACGGCTTCCGTCCGCTGGCTTTGGCTGGCGCTGCTGCTACTTGCCACTGCCCTGCGCCTTCCCGGCGCGGATTGGGATGGCGGTATTGCTGCCCACCCCGATGAACGTTTCCTGGTGGATGTCGCCGTCGCGACCCCGCTGCTGGGTGACCCCACTGTTGCCGCGCCCGATTTTCCCTACGGTCATCTGCCCCTTTATCTCCTGCGCTTGCTCATCTTAGCCGCCCCCCATGCTGACCCCCTCTATCCTGGACGCTTGCTCTCCGCCTTGCTGGGGGTGCTTCTCGTGGCGGCGACCGGCGCCTTGGGACGGCGCCTTGTGGGCGCGCGCGGCGGTTTTTGGGCAGCGGCTCTGATCACGTGCTCGCCCTTCCTGCTGCAATCGGCGCGTTTCTATACGGTGGATATTCCCGGGGCGCTGGCAACCACGCTGGCGCTGTTGCTGGCTTTGCGCGGCCGGCGCGGCGCTGCCGGCGCCCTCTGGGGGCTGGCGGTCGCCTGCAAAGTCTCGCTGCTGTGGGTCGGCTTGCCGCTGGGTCTGTTACTGGTTAGCGGGGGCATGCCCCTCCGCCTGAGGTCTGCGCCATCGCGCCCCGCGTGTGTGCTCGAGGCCCTACTGCGCCTGCTGCGTTACCTCGTCCTGCCGGCGCTGTTGAGCTTCGCGCTCGTCTCTCCCTGGGCTTTGCTGCGTCCCCTCGCAGCCTGGCGCGGTCCCTGGATTCAGAGCCTCATGGTCGCGGGTAGGCTCGATTTTCCCTACACGCGCCAATATGCTGGCGCCGTGCCCTTTCTGTATCCTCTGATTCAGATGGGGCTGTGGGGCTTGGGACCTACCGCAACGCTCGCCGGTCTTGCCGGATTGCTCGGTGGAGCCTGGCGCTGGCGGCGCCTCTCCCCGAGCCTGCGGGTTGCCTGGATCGCTGCGGTGACCTCTTTCCTGATGCTCGCGGGCTGGTACGTCAAATTCCCGCGCTACCTGCTGCCGGTGTACCCGTTGTGGGCGGTCTGGGGCATCTGGTTCCTCGCGCGCCTGCGCCGAAGGGCGCACGGGCGGCATGGCGCCTGGATGGAGGCGGCAGCTCTGGCGACCCTTTTGCTGCCCACGTTGCTCCTGGGTGTGGCTCAACTCTCCATCTACGCGTACCCACACCCCTGGGAATCAGCTTCCCGCTGGATTTATGCGCAGCTGCCGGAGCAGGGACATCTTGCCGTTGAGCACTGGGATCATCCCTTGCCGCTTCCGCTGCCCCAGGAGGACCCCGGGCGTTATACGTCGCTGACGCTTCCCGTGATGGACGAGGACTTGCCGGAGAAACTGGTGCAGCTCGAAGCTGCTTTGCAGGAGAGCGATATCATCATCCTGGCGAGCGCGCGGGGCTACGGCGCACTCGCGCGCCAACCTGCCCGCTATGCCGCTACCCTGGAGTGGTACGCGCGTCTGTTGCGTGAGCGCACGGTTCTGGCTTTTGGGCGCTGCCCCCGCCTGGGTCCACTCGCCCTGAGCGATGACCCCCTGGCGGATGCCGGATTGCCGGCGCCGCTGAGCCTGGCAGAACGCTGCGGAACGCCCTGGGCTTTGCGTTTGCCTCACCTGGATGAGAGCTTCCGCGTCTATGACGCGCCGGTGGTCCTGTTGCTGCTGCGCTAGATGGGCTATCCTGGTGCGATCCACCTCTGGCGCCGTCTTCATCTGCGCCATCTGCGTTTATCTGCGTCCTAACCCTCTGCAAGCCCTGCTATGAGCTCTTAATCTCCAAGCGCAGCAGCGTATCCCCTACCCGAATCTCATCGCCTGAAGCCAGCACCCGGCTTCCGTTCAGCCGTTCTTCGTTCAGATAAGTCCCGTTGTGGCTTCCCAGGTCTTCGACGTGCCACTGCCCCTCCCGCCAAACGACCAGCGCGTGATGCGCTGAGGCGAAGGGATCTTCGAGCGGTAGTGAATTATCTTTGGCTCGCCCCAGGCCTGTGACCGGTTCCAGGGCGAAGCTGTGTTCTGCCTCATCGGCGCCGCGCCAGTGCAGCAGCGCCGGGGTGGGGCGAGGGACGGCGGGCATCTCATTCCGGCGCAAATCGCGCCCCAGGAGATAGAGCGCCACCCCCAGAAAGCCATAGAGCAGCAGCATGAGCGCGATCCGCAATGCCAGCAGTGTCTCACCCATGAAGGGGTTCCTCCGAGCTCTTGGGGCGGGTATCGCCGGTTTGGGCGGGCGGGGTGGCGCACGGTCCTTCAGCGTAGACGACCTCCAGCCCACCCAGGGCGAGCACATCGCCGGGGCGCAGGGCCAGCTCGTGCACCGGATAACCGTTGACGAACGTTCCTGCCGTGCTGCCCAGGTCCTGCAAGACATAGCGCCCGTAGCGCAGACGCAGCTGCGCGTGATAGCGCGACACTCGCCGGTCCTCCAAAATCAATTCGTTATCGAAGGCGCGTCCGATGTGGATTACCGGCGAATCCAGGTCGAAGATGCGCTGCCCGCCGATAATCAGATAGGCGTGCTGAGGTCCTTCACAATTGGAGTTGGAAAGCCTTTGGAGTTTTTCGATATCCAGTTCGCGAGTGTGATCCAGAGGCGGTGTGGTCTGCAGGGCGACAATCTGCACCCCGCGCGGCGGCAGCGTGCTATCCACGCTCACCAGCACCTCTGGGGGGTGCGTCAGGCGGATGTTCAACCGTGTGACCAGGTCGGCAAGCCCCTGGCTCAGGTCCGCCTCGATGTTGGGGTGCAGTTGCCGCAGGTTCTCCAGCGCTGTGGGGTGCAGGGTGATGCGGTAGCAGCCTGGCGCCGCGACTTGCCCATCGGCGGTGAGCTGTTCGCCGTCTTCCATCGCGCGCACCAGATGGCGCGCTACTTCCTGTGGCAACAACTGCCCATTGAAGAGCCGTATGAAAGGCTCCTCAATGATTTGCTCAATCCAGCTCTCCAGACGCATCAATCCTTTCATAAAAAGGATTATAAAGCCAAATCGTCAAACGCAAACCCCTACCCACCGCCCTGGATAATCGCACGCTGGTCTGGTTTAGTCTGAAGAACTGTGTTTTTGGGACCCGTGAAGCGGGTCCCAAAAACACATAAAGAAGACCCTCTTCGTCTGTCTGCACAACCTCCCCTGCTTCCCACCAACAATCTGACTTGGTTTCAAAAGCCGTGTTTTTTGTGCCCGTGAAGCGGGTCCCAAAAACACATAAAAAAAGACCCTCTTCGTCTATTTGCCCAACCTCCCCCGCTTCCCACCAACAATCTGACTTGGTTTCAAAAGCCGTGTTTTTTGTGCCCGTGAAGCGGGTCCCAAAAACACATAA
>JAPKMR010000068.1 GCA_026645815.1 Anaerolineae bacterium
CATCTGTCTCCCTCGAAATGGTTTGCCTCCAGTATACACTATCTATCGGCAACGCTCAAGAGGGAGACTATCCAAAAATCAGTTCGGTAATAACGCCACAGCCCAATCGCGCGCCACTTTGCGGCGAAAACCTCTCCCCCTTGTGGTTTTTTGGCGACGCGGTACTCCGCGTCGCCAAAAAACCACCAAAAACCAATCCCCCTCCCCCGCGTCTGCGCGGGGGAGGGGGGTAGGGGGGAGGGGGCGCTTTCAACGCAGTAATCCTGGGACAAGATCGCCGGGCGCAACTGGCATCCTAGCGCCAATGGAGCAGGCGGGATTTGGGTTTGACCCATTCCTGTGAAGGTGGGGGTTCGACGATGGGAGGTTCCTGACCCTTCGGGAACCATCCCGTTTGCCGCATGCGTGCTTCCAGATAAGCCATTTTGAAGTCGTGCGTGGCTTGCCGTAGATCCTCGAGAGACTGAAGACGCTGAGACTTCTGGCGCAGGATTTGCTTCTCCAGGGTTCCCAGCACAAAGTACTCGTTGCCGATCGCCGCCGGATCTAGCTCTTGAAATACCTGGGTCAGCTGGTGTTCTAGGTCGTGTTTGTGGACAATCAATAACTCACAGGCGCTGCAATAGCGGCAGGTGGATTTGAGCACAATGAGGTGTCCCGGATCAACGTGGACCAGCAGCGGGAGTGTGCGCTGACCGGTCTTTTCGTTGCAGACAGGGCAACGCCAGATCCGTTCATCGGGGTACGGGTTGGGCATGTATTTATACAGGGGCGGCAACGCGCCAAAGTGTGTCTCATTGGTTTTAGTCATTGGTCCTCCCTATCTAGCCTGTTTGGTGCTTTGTAGCGTCTGTCTTGCGCGATTTGTAGCCGCGGCATCCTGCCGCGTCTTTTCTGTCTTACGCGATTTGTAGCCGCGGCATCCTGCCGCGTCTTCTCTGGCTTGCGCGATTTGTAGCCGCGGCAGGATGCCGCGGCATCCTGCCGCGGCTTTTCTGGCGGCGGCGTTGATTAGCTACTCGAAATCCAATTTGCGAATTTCGTCAGGCTCAACCTGCCCCCAATCAGGATCGTATACGCCTTGTTTCACATATTCATGGAAGCTGGTGTGCGGATAATCTACCGCGCGCGTCACGTAGCCGTGTTTGACGGGGTTGAAATGAATATAATGGAAATGGTTTTCGTAATCTCGCTCATCCCGAATCACATGATCCCAAAATCCTCGTTGCCAGAGCGCCGTTGTGGTTGTGATTTGGTGCAGTTTTTTGTACGCCATCGTGAAATTCCATTGGAGCGATTGCATAATCTTGCTGATGTTGCTGGTTTCAGGGACGAAGATGAGCAAGTGAAAGTGATCTGGCAGGAAGGCGTAGGCGTGCATTTTGAACGGGTGGCGCTCTTTGACATTGTGCATGGTAGTCCGCAGTAATTCTATGGCTGCGCTATCGGCAAATAGCTGTTGGCGTTTTTGTGTTACGCCAACGATGAAGTAGATGTTATTGGGAATGATCCACCGGCTGATTCTGGTGCGTATCGGGGTCTGTGTTTCCATGTTTACCTTCAGAGAAGAGCGCGGCAGAATGCCGCGGCTACAACTTCCTCCCCACCCAGCGGTGGACTGTGGCGACATAGGCGGTATAGTCCGCGCCGAATTTGGCTGCCAGATAGCGCTCCTCAGGCAGAATGAGCAGACAATGGCACAGGAACAGCGCAAGCAGCAGCGCGCCCACCGCCCACAGGTTGTTCAGTATCAGGGCGACGCCGGAAAAGAGCAGTGCGGCGGCAAGGTAAAGTGGATTCCGTGAGAGGGCGTAGGGACCGGTCTGCACGAGCGCCGTGGTGGGGGCGCCGGGGTCGGTGGGTTGGTAGTAGCGCGCGAGCTCGCGCCGCGCGGCAAGCATCAGCCCGACGCCGGCGAGGCTCAGGGTGATGCCGGCGGCGGTGAGGAATATCTGCGGGAGCGCGAACGGAAGGGGTGCGGGCGCGAGGCGCTGGAGGAGGATGCCGGTCAGGAGGGGAATCCCGAAGACGACCTCGCCAATGGCCCAACGGTTTTGGTGCGCGGAGTTTGTGCTCATGACGTTAGCGTATGCAATTTGGCGATATTGTCAATATTTGTTGTGCTTGAAACAAGAAAACATCCTCTGCGTCTGTTTGCAGAGCCTCTTCCGGTCACCGGTCCGCGGTCACCATTCAAGGCTGTACGGTTGGCGTGGTCTCGACGGTCGCTTCCGGGTTCAGGCTCTGACCAGTGACGGTCTCGTACAGCGTGAAGGCGATGGGTCCCGGATTGGTCATCTGGTTGGTGAGGATGACGATGGTCAAGTCATCGTCGGGGAAGTAGGTGTAGTTGGAGGAATATCCGGCGCCGCCCGAATGCCAGTAAGCCCGCTTCCCGCTGATTTCATCCACCACAACGCTGTAACCGTAGGTCACGCCTGGGTAGATTTCTGTCCCCTCGGAGAGCATGGCGCTGAGCGCGCCTGGGGTGATGACCTGGTTCTCGAACAGCGCTTTCACGAAGATCGCCAGGTCCTCAGCGGTGCTGTGCAACCCACCCGCGGTCCACAGCGAGCTGAACCATGCCGCCAGGGGCAGGTCGCTCGGAGTTGACATGATGTCCATGTATTCGCCGTAGCCGGTGATATCCCGCCACACGTGCGCCATATCCGCGACCGGGTAGGTCTCTTCGGGGTAGAGATAGGTGTGCTCTAGCCCCAGGGGATCGAAGAAGCGTGCGTGCAGGTGTTCTGCCACCGTGATGCCCGTCGCGCGCTCGATGATGAGGCCCAACACAATGTAATCCATCGCGGATTCGCCCCAGCACCCCCCCGCTTCGCATTCGGGTTGACCCTGGAACTGCTCCAGGATTTCCTGCGGCGTCCAGATCTTCTCCGGTTCGCTATTGATGCGGGCTACATACGCCTCCGAAAGCTGATAGCGATACAAGCCGCTGGTGTGATTGAGCAGCTGGCGGATGTTGATGCCGCCGCTCAACATGGCTAGCTCGGGAATCCATTTGGCGATCGGGTCGTCAACCGAGAGGACGCCCTCTGCCGCTAATTGCGCGACGAGGGCAGCGGTATAGGTTTTGGTGACGCTGCTGAGACCGAAGACCTTGGTGGCGTCCATCGCCTCGGTATCTGAGGACATGCCGCCCGCGCCAAGCCACATGCTGCCATCGGGCAGAATCACGGCGGCGGAGATGCCGGCAATGTTGCGTTGTTGCCGTTGTTCGTTGAGGGTGGCTTGCAGCGCTTGCGCCAGGTCGCCCGCCTGCGACTTTTTCTGGCAACCACTGACCAGCACCACGATGGTGAGGATCAAGAGAACGGTTCGGGAATGCTTGCCCATAGATAATGCTCCTTGCTGATGTGCGATTTTTAGGTTAGCGTAGGCAAGGATAACGCATATGGGCAGAGATGCAAGTAGGGTGCGGACCTATGTGTCCGCCCTGGGGTGCGGACCTATGTGTCCGCCCTGGGGTGCGGACCACCGTGTCCGCCCTGGGGTGCGGACCACCGTGTCCGCCCTACGGCGCGGTGTAGAGGTAGACGGCGCCCCCGTAGAAGCCGCGCGTGCGGCTCAGCCTCATCTCCGCCGCCAGCGTTTGCGGAATCAAGCCCTGGGGGTCGGTGTAATCGTCATGGCTGTAGACCAACCAGACCCGGTCCCGTCCTTCTATTATAGATAGCAGAGCGGGAATGTCTTCCCGGGTCATCTCAGGCTCCAGGGCGCGGTCGTTGTACAGATCGAGCGGCAGGCCCTGGCGCTGCACCTCGAGGCGGTACTGGCGTTCGAATTCCTCGAAGTAATAGTCGAAGGGGATGACGACGAAATTGGAGTTGAAGAGCACCAGGTCCCCCTTCTCGGCGAAGAGGGCGACGTAACCGGCGGGGGTGCTCCAATCTTCTTTGTGGTAGAAGCGGAAATAGTCGCCCACCGAAAAGAAGTTGATGAGCGCCAGGACGCCCATACCGAAGATGAAGAGGAAGCGCTGTTTGAGCTGCGCGACGCCCGCTGCCAGGAAGAGGAACAGGGGGATGACGGTCCAGATGAGCGTGCGGTCCAGGAAAATCGGGCGCCAGAGGCTCACGAGCAGCTCCGCCAGGAAGGGGACGGCAACGAGGGTGAGCAAGAGCAGCAGCTGCGAGAGCTTCTTCCGGTAATGGAACAACGCCAGGAGCGCCACGGCTATGTAGATGCCCCAGAGCACTCGGGCGTGGGCCTCCGGCAGCGGCGCCGAGGCATTCAGAAGGGCTTTGAGGGTTCCGACGACGGTATCCCAGGTGGGGGCGGGAATCCAGAATCTATTTGAGACTTTGGCGAGCTGTTGAAGGCAGGCGCTCAGCCACGGGCTCCACAGGATGACGATGGCGATTTGCGCGCTGAGCCAGTTGGAGAGGGAGGGGGCCTGGAAGGCGGCGCGGGACGCTGCGGCGGGCTTGAATCTGCGGAAGAGCAGCAAGCCGAGCACGAAGAGATTCGCGGCGAGGGGGAAGAGGAGGGCGGTGTTGTGGGTGAGCATGGTCGCCAGGGTGAAGAGCACCCAGGCAAGCCAGGCGAGGTCGGTCTCGAGGCTGCGAAGCGGCAACCAGGTGTGGCGGGAGAGCCACGTTCTCACGCCGCTTTGCCGGCTAATATCCCTATAGCTGAATTCCGCGGGGGTTTGGGAAGCCCCGGTTGCGCCGGGCGGCGTGCGCCAGGCGCGCAGATAGTCGCGGAACTGGTTGCCGATGGGCCGTGCGGCGCGCGCATCGGTGAGCAATCTGACGAGAGCGTAAATGGCGACGGCGGCGTTGAAGGTAAGGAGGGTGTACATGCGGGTTTCCTGGGAGTAGAAGATGTGGTAGGGGGAGAATGCCAGGAGCATCGCGGCGGCTAAGCCGAGCATGGATCCCGCGAGTCGCTTGCCGGTGAGGTAGAGGACCGGGATGGTGGCGGCGCCGAAGAGCGCGGAAAGCAACCGCACATAGTAGGGCGAAGCGCCAAAGTGGGCCATCCACCCGTGGAGGAGCAAGTAATAGAGGGGTGGGTGCTGGTCTATGGCGACCAACCAATCCAGCAGCTCGGGGAGGCTGTGACTGGCTAGCCAGATGCTGAAGGTCTCGTCGAGCCACATCTCTTTGGTGCCGAGCAGCAGCAACCGCAAAATGCCGCCAGCCAGGGTGATGGCGGCAGCTAACCAGGGCGCAAGCTCGTCGAAGGACAGTTCTTCGTTCATGGTTTTTGAAACACGGCTTTCAGGGATAACGGTGGGATCGGCGACTACCATCGTTGTACTCTAGCGGGCATTATATGCCTGTGACCGGGCGTGTCAATGCTGGGGGGCGGAGAGGAGAATTTAACGCAGAGGCGCAGAGACGCAGAGTGCGCGGAGATTAAGAGTTTTATGCAGAGGCGCAGAGACGCTGGGTACAGGCGCAGAGGTGCAGAGGCGCGGAGATATTAGGAGTCTCTGTTCTAAACAACCTCTGCGTTCTCCCCGTCTCAGCGCCTCTGCGTTGCTTTCTGGGGTTTTTGTCCTAAACAACCTCTGCGTTCTCCCCGCCTCTGCGTCTCTGCGTTGATTTCTGGAGATTTTTTCTACAGTTTGTTGACGACGCGTTTGTAGCCATCTATGACGCGTTTGGCGCCAAAGTTGATGATCAAACCCAATTTGAGTCCGGTGAGGCGGAGGTAGGTGAGGATCTGGGCTTCGAAGATAGGGTTGTATTCGGTGGTGGCTTTGCACTCCACGATGACTTTTCCTTCGACCAGCAAATCGAGCCGCAGGGGGGTTGTGAGTGGTTGTTTTTTGTAGGTGAGCGAGACCGGTTTTTGCCGCTCTACTCGCAAGCCGCGCTGGGTGAGCTCGTAGGCGAGGGCTTCTTCATAGACGCTTTCGAGCAGCCCTGGTCCGCCGAGGGTGGTATGCACTTCGATAGCTGCATCGAGGATGACTTCGCTGATCTCATTTTCGTGCATCACTTTGGTCCTTTCTGAGAGTATTAACGCAGAGTGCGCGGAGATATTAGCAGTCTCTGTTCTAAAAAATCTCTGCGTTCTCCCCGCCTCAGCGCCTCTGCGTTAACTTCTGGAAATCTCTGCATTAATATTGGTTATCACACCATCATCCTCCCAATCTCGCGCAGTTCCGCCAGGGATTCTTCCGGGAGGGTGGCGGGTGCGGCGCCGAGGGCGTAGCAGGCGAGGATTTTCTGCGCGGTATCCTCGATGATTTCGGTGACGTTGGCGGCGCGGCGCAAGCTGCTGCCCCCGACGACAAGCCCGTGGTGTTCCATGAGGACGGCGGCGCCCTGCCCGAGGGCTTCGGCGACGGCTTCGGCGAGCGCGGCGGTCCCCGGCATCATGAAGGGGACGCGTGCGAGCTCGCCGATGAAGGCGGCTTCGGTGGAGATGGGCAGGAAGGGCTTGCCGGAAAGTCCCAGGAGGATGGTCTGCGGGGCGTGCGTGTGGATGACGGCTTGAATATCCGGGCGGCGGCGGTAGAGGGCGGTGTGTACGCGCCACTCGCTCGAGGGGGTCCCGCCGTCGGGGTCGAGGGGGCGCCCGTCGAGGTCAATGCGCACCATGCTCTCGGGGCGCAGGTCGCCCTTGAAGCTCATGCTCGGCGTAATCCACAGCTCGTCCTCGCGGCCCTCGACCCGCGCGCTGAGGTTGCCGCCGGTGGCGGTGATCAAGCCGTGGGCGTAGAGTTCGTTGAGGACGGCGAGGAGCTCGGCGCGGATGTCGTTGGCGGGGAGGGGGGAGGGAGCGGGAGAGGGGGAGAGGGGGTGAGAGGGTGAGGGGGGGAGGGGGGGAGTGGGAGAGGCGGCGGCGGCGGTGGTGGTGGTGAGGTCGCCGGGACCGCCAACGGCTGCGGAGGCGGCGGTGTAGAGCGTGCCCAGGTCCTTTTGGATGCGCTGGAAAGCCATCGCCTTGCCGGTATCGCCGCTGAAGGCGAGCTTGCCGCTCATGGCGCTGCGCATGGCGTTGATGCGCCCGGTGAAGATGCCATCGAGTGTGTCGGCGGTCATCTTGAGCGTCACATCGGGGGCGGCGGGCGGTTCGGAGGGCGCACGCTCTGGTGCTGCGCCTGGCGCTGCGTCCACCTTGCCATCCTGGAAATCGAGGTAGAAGGACAGTCCCAGGTCGGTGAGGATGAAGTGCATGAGGACGTGTTTGCCCTGTGCGAATTCGCGTAGTCCCGCATCCGCGCGGATGTTGGCGGTGAAGGCCTCGAGCAGGCGGGTGAACTGCGTCTGCGCGGGGGCGGGTGAGGGAGCGGGAGAGGGGGTGGGTGCGGGAGTGGATGAGGGAGAGAGGGAGAGGGGGGGAGTGGGAGAAGGAGAGGGGGCGGCAGGGAAGGACGGCGGTTTGACGCCGAGGGCGCGGCGCAAGCCCGCGAGGACCCAGCCTTTTTGGGGAGAGGCAGAGGGAGCGGGCGAGGGGGCGAGGGGGGGAGTGGGTGCAGGCGTAGGCGCGTGGGCGGCGTGGGCTTGGAGATCGGTGACGGCGGGGGCGGTGTGGCTCTGGGTGGATGCGCTTGTGGCGGGGGTCCGCCGCGGAGCAGTCCAGCTGAAGTCCGCAAGCGCTTCGGGGTTCTGGAGGTGCAGCGGGCGCTCGCCGCGCAGGAGGCGCGCCAGGTCCGCGGCGATGATTTGCCCCTGGTGCGCGGCGACCTCCACGGTGTTCCCGCCGATGTGGGGCGTGGCGATGACGTTGGGGAAGACGAGCAGGGGGTCTTGCGCGCCGGGCGGTTCCGTGGCGAAGACATCGAGCGCGGCGCCGCCGAGCCTGCCGCTGCGCAGCGCTTCGAGCAGCGCCGTCTCATCCACGAGCGCGGCGCGGGCGGTGTTGATGAGCAGGGCGCCGGGCTGCATTTGCGCAAAGGCGGCGGCATCGAGCATCCCGCGCGTCTCCGGGGTGACGGAGGCGTGCAGGCTGATGATGGCGCTTTCGGCGAGCAGGGTCTCCAGGGGCACTTTTTCCGCCCCGGCGAGGGTCGCCTGTTCGGCAGTGATGTGGGGGTCGGCGACGAGCAGGCGCGCGCCAAAGGGCAACAGGCGGCGCGCGACCTCGCGCCCGACGGCGCCCAAGCCAATCAGGCCCACGGTCTGCCGCCAGAGCTCGCGCCCCTGGAAGCGTTCGAAAGCCATCCCCATGCGCCCCATGTCGCCCGCCTCGCCGCCGGGTTCGCGGAGGAAGGTGTTCGCCTCGGGCAGGTGGCGCAGCAGCATGAGGAGCGCTGCCACGGTGAGTTCGGCGACGGCAACGGCGTTGCGCCCTGGGGTGTTGAGCACGGGGATGCCGCAAGCGCTGCACGCGGCGATATCCACGTTCACGGGCGCGCCGCGGCAGACGCCGATGACGCGCAGGTCGGGCAGCTGCGCGAGCGCATCCGCGTCCACGATGTCCACCTCGGTGATGAAGACGTGCATCCCTTGCAGCGCTTCCACCAGGTCCTCGCCGGTGAGCAGGCGCAGCTCCTCGCGGAAGCTGCCGTAGTTCACGTCGCCGAGCTCGCGCAATGCGGCGAGTGCGGTGTCATCCAGCGCGGCAGTGACCAGCATCCGTGGGCGGAAGGGAGAGGGCGTGGGAGAGGGGGAGAGAGGGAGAGAGGGGGAGAGGGGGGGAGAGGGAGAGGGGGTGCGGGTTGCGAAGGCTTCGACGAGGGTGTTGGCGAGGGTGAGGTCGGCGTCGCTGCGCTGCGCCAGCAGCTCGCTCCAATCGGCAAAGCCCTGCCGGTAGAAGCGCGCGGCGGTGGTTTCGGGGCTGAAGTCGCGCCCCGGCGTGAGGAGCGCCTGCGCGGCGGCGGGCAGGTCGGGAAAGAGTCCGGCGCCGACCCCGGCGCAGAGCGCGGCGCCCAGGGCGCTGCCTTCAGGCGTCGCGGCGACTTGAACTGGGGCATCGAGCACATCGCTGACGATTTGCGCCCAGACGGCGCTGCGGGATAGCCCGCCGCTCAAGTGCAGCGCTTGCAGCGGCGTTCCGGCGACCTCTAGCAGCTGGGCGATATTGGCTTTGAGGGCGTAGGCTAAGCCTTCGAGCACGGCGCGCGCCACAGCAGGGCGGGGCTCCAGCCCGGCGAGGAGCTCGTGGGAGAAGGCGAGGGTTTCCACGGGCAGGCTCAGCTGCCCGGCGTTGAAGAGGCTCGCGCCGATGGTGGAGCTCAAGCCGCCAGCTCCGGGTGCGGCGGCGCCTGCCTCGGCGGCGAGCGCGGCGGCGGGGTTGGGGGCAGCGGGATAGAGCAGGCGCGCGACCCAGTCGAGCGCTCCACCCATGCTGCCGGCGTTGCTCTCCAGCACCCAGCGCTCGGTGAGCAGGTGCAATCCGGTCCACAGGCGGCGTTGGGCATCGGTGAGGGGGCGCGCGGTGACGAGCTGGACGGGTGCAGTGGTGCCGGCAATCGCGGCGAGTTGCCCGGGGGCGAGCGCGCCGGTCCCCAGAAGCGCGCTCTGGGTATCCGCGCCGCCCACGGCTACGGGCAGGCCTTGGGGCAAACCGAGGTGTTCCGCCGCTGCGGGGGTCAGCGCTCCCAGGCGGGCGCCGGCATCCTGGAGGGGCAGGCAGAGCGCACGCGGGAGCTGCAGCTCGGCGATGAGGTCCTCAGCCCAGGCGCGGGTGTGGAGGTCGAGCAGCAGGGTCTCGCCGGCGTGGGAGCGCTCCGCTGCGGCGACGCCGGTGAGGCGGTAGGCGAGCCAATCGCTGAGGGTGAAGGCTTGCCGGGCGGCGGCGAGCGTCTCGGGCGCCTGGCGCGCGAGCCACAGGAGGCGCGCCGCCAGAAGGATGGGCGCGGGCCAATGTCCGGTGCTAGTGTAGAGCTGCGGACCGCGTTCCTGGGCGAGTTCCATGGCTTCGGCAGAGGCGCGGGCATCGAGGTTGGGGACGGCAAAGCAGGGTTCGCCGCGGGCATCGAGGAGCACGAGGCTGTGGCGCATGCTGGTGACCGCGAGTCCGAGCACCTGCGCGGGTTCGGCGCCCGCGCGGGCGAGCGCCTGGTGGGTGGTCGCGGCGAGAGCGCGCCAGATGGCGGGCAGGTCGAGCTCGCGCGCCCAGGCGCCAGCTGAAGGAACGCGGCGGGCGCTCCAGGGTTGCGCCGCGGTGGTGATGCGGCGGGAGTCCACATTGATGAGGAGGCAGCGGAGACCGCCGCCGCCCGCATCCAGGCCGAGGAGATAGTGTGGATTCATGGCAGTGCTCCTTTGGGTGAGATTGTGGGGGACCGGCTTAAAGGACGCTGATGGACGCAGATGACGCAGATAGGTGCGGCGGATTTGTGTTCATTGGTGAGCCTGTTCCCATTAGGAGAATTGTACTTCGGTTTGGTGGGGCTGGCAATGGGGCGGGGAGTTTAGCCACGAATTTCACGAATTTCACGAATGGGGAGAGAAGCGGAGAGTTTTAACGCAGAGGCGCGGAGATGCAGAGGCGCGGAGATATCGGGAGTTCTTTGTTTTGAATAAACTCTGTGTTCTCCCCGTCTCAGCGACTCTGCGTTGAGTTCTGGGGGGTGTAATGTCGAGGTGCTGGTTGCGCGGAAGGTGGGTCGCACCTGGAGAGGTGGTTGCGGGTGGAGATGCGGGTGCAGGCAGGGTTGAGCGCAGGAGGAGGGGCGTTGGAGGTGCAATCCACCGGGGGGTTATGGCGGGCTGATTTCGATGCTGAGGATGCGGTCGGGTTCGGGGAGGTCGGTCGGGTCGGTGACGGGGTCGCGGGGGGTGAGTTTGGCGGCTACGTCCATGCCGGCGATGACGCGCCCGAAGAGGGTGTGCTGCCCATCGAGCGCGGGTTGGGGTCCGTAGGTGATGAAGAATTGGCTGCCATTGTGATCCTTGTTGCCGGTGGCGGTGGCGGCGCCTGCCATGCCAACCAGGCCCGCCTGGTCGAAGCTGGCGCCGGGCGCCAGTTCATCGGCGAAGGTGTAGCCGGGTCCGCCCAGACCCGTTCCCGAAGGGTCGCCGGTCTGGAGGAAGGTTTCGGGGATGACGCGGTGGAAGGGGACATTATCATACCAGCCCTGGCGCGCGAGGAAGATGAAGTTGTTGACGGCAAGCGGCGCCTGTTCCGGCAGCAGGGCGATGACGATATCCCCCTGGGTGGTGTGGAGTGTGGCGGTGGGGGCTTTGTCGGCGCCTGCCTGGAGCGGAGGGCATTCGTGGAATTGCTGCGCTTCGAGGCGGAGCAATTCGATGGTGGCGCCGAGCGTCCAGGCATCCAGCGGACCTTCGTAATACTGCCCGTTGATGGCGAGCGCGGGGGTATCGCTCAAACCCAGGGCGATGGCGTCATCGTAAGCGTGCTCCACGCGGGCGAGGGTGGCTTCGCTGCCCAGGTCGGCAGCGAAGCGCCCGGCATCCAGCCCCAGCTGCGCCGCGAGCTCCGTGAGCGCCGGTTCAAAGCGGGCGGGGTCCATGGTGTTCCAGAGGTCCTGTTGCTCAAAGAGCAGCGCCAGCATGGACCAGAACTGCCCCTGGGCGTCTGCCGCTTCCAGGGCTTGCGCGGCAAGCTGGCTCTGGTAGTGGAGGGATTGGAGCGGGAAGAGTCGCACGGCGACGCTGACCTCAGCGGGGTATTGCGCTTGCAGTGCGGTGAGCACGCCGTGCAGCTCGGCGCTGCGGCGGCACGCTGGGTCCAGGTAGGCGATGAAGGTGACGCGAGCGCCTTCGGGACCTTGTGCCCGGTCGGCAGCGCTCACCGGCGGGAAGGGCGAGGGCGTATCGGGAATGAGGCCGCGTTCGGCCACGGTACACGCCATGCGGCGGACCGGGAACTCACAGCCGGTTACGGCGCTCAATAATCCGAGCGTCAGCGCAATCCATAGCAGCGCTAGCGGTGTTTTTGGGGTCATGGCGGTTTTTCCTGTAGGGATTAGGGGGGATTTTTGTGGCGGGTGGTCCCCACCACAAAAATCCCCAGCGAACGTTAGTGATTTATCTGCGGGCGGTCTGTGGGTAACGCTGGAGAACCAGCGGCAGATAGATTTCGTGCCAATCAGGCTCGGGCAGCTGGAACATCGCAAACCGTCCCAGCTGGCTGAGGGAGCAGTTCAGCCGGTTCTGGGCGGGCGCGGGGGTGCAGGTGACCCCGCTCGTGCCCCAGCCCGTCGTGTCGCTCCAGCGCCGCAGGTGCAGCTCGGATTCGCGCAAGCCACCCAGGCACGCGGGGTCGTAGGTCACCGCGAGCGAGAGCGCCTTGACCGGTTGAATGGGCTGGCTCTGGGCATTCTGCGCCGTGAGGGCAAAGTGGAGGCCCGCAAAGCTCAACTGCGGTGGGTCCTCAACGTTGGAGGAATTTTGCGCAAAGCTGGCGGTGGCGGGCACGCTGAAGGCGCCGGAGGGGATGGTGACGACGATGGCGGTGGCGCAGCTCGGGAGGGGCAGCTCCGGTTCCAGGACAGTGGGGGCGCTCGGTAGGACGGGGATTTCCGGGGTTTCCCCCACCGTCAACAGGAGCTCGACGCGGCGTTCCAACTCGCCGCTGTGAGCTATGAAGGGGAGGGTGTAGGTGGCAGCGGGCACACCGGGCGCGCCAGGCGCGCCGGGGGCGACGCGGATACCCAGGGTGACCGGCAGTGTGATATCACCGGTGAGCGTAAGTTGCTGCCGCAATGCGGCGGACAGGCGCATGGGCGCGGGAATGTTCGCTCCGCGTGGAACCTGGGCGCGTTGATCCCCGGTTGTGCCGTAGCTGAGCGTTTCCAGACTGATGCCCGGGGGCAGCTGCAGGGACTCCAGGGTGATGTACACATCCGAGAAGAGGTCCTCGGACATGACCAGGTGGAGGGTCGCGGTGACCAGCCCCTGCCCGGTGGGCAGCTCGAGCGCCGGTTCCACGGCGCTGAGGGTAAAGGTGCCGATTGGGACGGTGAAGGCCTGCGGGAGCGACCACGCCACCAGGTCGTGATCGAGGTCCAGCGCCGCGATGCGCACGCTATAGGTGCGCTTGGGGCTGAGGGCGTTGAAGCTGGCGTAGTGGACTGACTCTCCAACTGGCCGTCCGAGCTCGTCATAGCGGTAATTGACCTGCAAGCCCGTGGTGATCACGTGCGTGACCCCGCCCTCCTCGACCTCCAGGCGGTAGCCGTCCACATCGGGATGCGTGTAAGGTGTGAATTCAATGTGCAAGCCCGCAACGCCAAGCGTGGGAGTAATCACGGCGGGCCAACTCGTCTCCCAGGCGGCGGTGTGGTCAATCGGGATCAGCGCCGCGCCGGCGAGCTGCTTGCCGGCGTCGTAGTCCTCGGCGGCGATACGGACCCGGTTCCACGCGCGGGGCAGCTTCGCCAAGGCGTAAGTATCCACGCCCCAGACGTAACCCTGCGCCGGCGGGCTGACGCCGTCTTCGACGCGCGCCCACAGGCGATAGGCGCCGCTTTCGAGGAAGGAGAGGTCGAGGGTGGTGGTGATCAGCGCGTTCTGCACTGCCAGTGCATCGCTGATGACGACTGTCGCCGCCTCAATACCCTGGAAGAGCGTGATCACCTCGGTGCGGGTGAGTTCCGTGGTGCGGCTCAGGCTCACGGGCAGGGTAATCACCGCCGTCTCCGTGATGGGACCATCGTTGGCAAAGATGCGCATCGTGATGGGGCGGTAATCGGAGAGCACCCGGTAGGTGACGAGGGTGTTCTCGAGGTCGCTGGCGTCCACGGTCAACTGGTCGAGGATCGGGGGATTGGGCGCGGCGACGGCGCTGATGGTCATGGAGGCGACATCGGTGTTGCCAATCAGCGAGAGCGTCCACGTGCCGGTGATAGCCTGATCCACGATGTATTGGGTGGTGGTCATCACTGAGGGCACCGCTTCGTAAGAGATATCCCGCACCTGCAAGAGTGATAGTGGGTCCTCGCTGCCGGCGAAACGGGCGATGAGGAGGGTCTGCACGTCCGTATCGCCCACCGGGGCTTTGGTCGCCGGCAAGCCCAGCGCGCCGTAGTAGAGGAAAGCCTTGCCGCCCTCGGCGCCTGTGGCTCCGATAAGCAGGTCGCTGTGCGCGTCGCCATTCGCATCGGCGATAGCGCCTCCTCCTCCTCCGCCCGCCACGGAGATGCCAAATTGCGCGCCGGCAGCGGCGCCGGTCGCGGTCCAGGGCGCTTTAGCCACCGTGAGAAGCTCAGCACTGGCGAGGGGCGCGCCCCCGCTCTCGCCGCCGGCGATCAACACCTGCCCGCCGGGCAGGGCTGTTGCCGTGTGCACCCAACGGGCGGCGCCCAGGTTGCCAGCCCCGGTCCACATTCCGGTTGCCGGATCGTAGAGCTCGGCGCTGGCAAGGTCACCCCAACCGACGCCCTTGCCGCCCGCCACGAGCACTCGCCCATCGGGCAACAGGGTGGCGGTGGGCAGCAGGCGCGCGGTGGCGAGATTGCCGGTCAACGTCCATACCCCGGTTGCCGGGTCATAGAGCTCGGTGCTGGCAAGGAGGTCACCTGAACCTTCCCCCCCAATCACCAGCACCTTTCCATCCTGAAGCCGTATGGCTGCGTGCCGGTCGCGGGTTTGGTTCGCGTGGAAACTGCCGGTAAATGTCCACGTACCGGTGTTGGGGTCGTAGATCTCAGCGCTGGAAAGGAAATCTCCGCCGCCGTAACCGCCGGTCACGAGTACCCGCCCATCGGCGAGTAGCGTCGCGGTGTGACCGGCGCGTCCGGTGTTGAGGTTGCCCGTGAGCGTCCACAGCCCGGTGGCAGGGTTGTAGAGCTCGGCGCTCGCCAGATAGACGCCACCCGCACCCTCGCCGCCGACCACCAGCACTCGCCCATCGAAAAGCCGGATGGCGGTGTGATAGAAGCGACCGGCATTGAGATTGCCGGTCAGCGTCCACAAGCCGGTAGCCGGGTCGTAGAGCTCGGCGATAGTGCTACCGCCCTGCCCCGCGGCCACGAGCACGCGCCCATCGGCGAGCAGCGTGGCGGTGTGATCTGAATGCCCGACATTCAGACTGCCGGTGGGCGTCCAGAGACCGGTTGCGGGGTCATAGAGTTCAGCGCTGGTATTGGCGGGAAAGCCTCCGCCCACCACCAGCACCCGCCCATCGGTGAGCGCCACGGCGGCGTGGCTCATGCGGGCGGCGCCCAGGCTGTCGGTGGGCGCCCAGCCGGTGGCGCCGACCCCTTGCGCCGAGCCGTAGTACAGGGTGACCTGGCCCTGGTACGCCCCCCCGGGATAACCGTAGGCGCCGACGAGGACGTCGGCGTAGCCGTCGCGGTTCACGTCGCCGGCGCCGGAGACAGCATTGCCGAGGCGGTCGCCGGCGCTCTCGCCGGTCACGCTCCACACGGGAGCGCCGGATAAGCCGGAAGCCGAACCGCCATAGAGATAGGCCGCGCCTTGACGCGTGGTGGTGTCAGGGTAGCCATACGCCCCAATGAGCACATCGGCGTAGCCGTCGCCGTTCACGTCACCCGCGCCGGATACGGAGATGCCCAATTCGTAGCCCCAGTCTGCACCGGTTGCCGTCCAATAGGCGGTTCCCGCCAGCCCAACTGCGCTGCCGGTGTAGAGATAGGCTTTGCCCAAGGAGCCATCGCCAGAGGGGTAACTGTGCGCGCCGATGACGACATCGTCGTAGCCATCGCCGTTTACATCGCCGGCGCTCGCCAGCGCCGAGCCGAACTCGTCATGCCAGTTTTCACCGGTAGCGCTCCAACTGCGCGCCGCCGGGTCGTAGAGCTCGGCGCTGGCGAGATAGTTCTCATCGTCGTAGCCTCCCGTTACCAGGTTTTGCCCGTTGGGTAACGGCGTTGCTGTATGGAACCGGCGTGCGCTGTGCATGTCTTCGATCTCTGCCCACAGCCCTGTCGCCGGGTCGAATACCTCGGCGCTAGCGAGCGAATATCCATACTCGGAGCCGCCCGTCGCTAGCACTCGCCCGTCGGGGAGCAGCGTCGCCGTGTGGTTCTGGCGGGCCTGATTCAGATTACCCGTGTTCGCCCACAGCCCCGTTGCCGGATCGTATATCTCCGCGCTGGCGAGCGCATACCCATATTCGCTGCCGCCTGCCACCAGCACTTTGCCATCGGTCAATAGCTGCGCCGTGTGCATCCGGCGTGAGGCGTTCATGCTGCCCGTGACCGTCCACAACCCTGTGGCTGGATTGTACACCTCCGCGTTGTTTTCTGACCCGCCGTACATGCCCCCTGCCACCAGCACTTGCCCATTGGGCAACAGCGTCGCCGTGTGTTCGTAGCGCGCAAAGGCCATGTCGCCGGTCGCCGTCCAAAGCCCGGTTGCCGGATCATAGAGCTCCGCGCTTGACGTCGGGCTGGGCATCGAATACCCTCCAGTGACCAGCACTTTCCCATTGGGCAGCAGCGTCGCCGTGTGTTCGTAGCGTCCGACGTGCAAGCTGCCTGTCTCGGCCCACTCCCCGGTTGCCGGGTCGTAGAGCTCCGCGCTCGTCAGGGCGGGATTGGATTGGCTGTAACCACCCACCACCAGCACCCGCCCGTCGGGCAGGCGCGTGGCCGTGGGGTTGTCGCGGGCAATGTTCAAGCTGCTCGTTTCCGTCCAAGCCCCCGTTGCCGGGTCCCACAGCTCGGTGCTGGAAAGTTCGCCTTCATGGTTGCGGCCTCCGGCAACCAGCACGCGTCCATCGGAGAGCAGCGCTGCGGCGTGGTTGCCGCGGGACACAGCCATGGTGTCAGTAAGCGTCCACGTTTTCCGGATGCCATAGACCGCGCCATAGTACAGGCTGACCTTGCCATGGCTTTCGTCATAGCCGCCGGCGCCGATGAGGATATCGTCGTAGCCGTCGCCGTTCACATCGCCCGCTCCCGCCACCGCGCCGCCGAAGAGGTCTCCCGCGTTCTCGCCCAGCGTGGTCCAGACCGGCTCCGTTGCCAGCCCGGCGGCGGAGCCGAGGTAGAGGTAGGCTTTGCCACGGTTCGCGTCGAAACCATAGGCGCCGATGAGCACATCAGCGTAACCGTCGTTGTTCACATCGCCTGCGCCCGCCACCGCGATGCCGAATTTGTCGCCTGCGTTCTCGCCCGTCTTTACCCAGGCAGCGGTGGTATCGGGCTCGCCGGGTGTGCCGAGGTAGAGTGTGACCTTGCCCCGGTCGCTGGCGTCGGCGTTATCCGCGACCAGCGCGTCAGCGTAGCCATCGCCGTTCACATCGCCGGCCCAGGCGACCTTGTCGCCGAAGATTACCTGGATCCCGGCATCGTTGATGCCGGCGTTAGCAGGACTGGCGGCGGCAAGGCTTTCGGGCACGTAGACCGCGCCCAAGGTGGGCGGCAAGAGGCCCGAAGCGACGGTCACGCTATAGGCGCCGGTCGCGGTGATTTGGTAACTGCTAGCCTGCCGGTAGCCCACGTTCTGATAGGATATCCCGTCCAGGCTGACATCGAGCGCGCCCATATCGGAGGCCACGTTCACCACGCGCACGCGCCCGGCGCCCGGATCCGGCTCGCTGTTGTCGTCTTCGAGCACCAGCAGCTCGGGCGCGTCGTAGCCGAGAAGGAGCACGGTATAGTCCGTCCCGGTGATCACGTCGAACGGGGCGGATAGCGCCGGTCCACCCCCGCCCGCGGGCTGCACCTGCACGGTGTGCGCGCCCGGCGCAACCGTGATGTAGGGCTGGAGCTGTTCATCATCCACCGAGACGTTCGTGAAGACCTGCGTGGCATCCAGCTGCACATCCACGGCCCGCAGCGCCGCCACATTCGAGGTGGGGATGAAGCGCCACCGGGAGCGGTCGGGTCCCGGTCCGGACGCGGAGAGATCTTCCACCGTGACGGTCTGCGAGTAAGCGACGGTGTAGCCGCCGGGGTGCTCGTCGTAGTTCTCCGGCGTGATTTCCACCCCATCGGGTGAAATCAGGCTGACCGCGAGCGGCACATTCGCTTTTACCGAGAATAGCGTATCGGTCTGGGTGATGACCTGCGCGTGGGTGATGACATCCTGGACGCTGATGGGCGCCCGGTAGGCTTCGCTGAGCGGCAGGTTGAAATGGACGAGGGTTTTGTCATCGGGGAGGAAGGTGAAGGTGTCATCGCCGGCAAAGGCAGCCTGAGGCCCGTTAGCCAGAACCGCTGCCTTCCAGGCTGCTTGCGCAGCGCGGAGCTGCTGCGCATCCACCAACCGGTAGCCGCTGACATCGCCAAAGTCCACGTCGCCGGTGTGATCCACGTAGAAGCCCAGGCTGAAGCCCAGGAAGCTGATGATGCCCTTCACTCCCCAACGGTCGCCCGTGAACTCGCCAAACTGGGCTTCGGCGCCCGCCAGCCATAGATCCACGGGCGGCATGTACATGCTCACCCAACACCACTTGCAGCAGGGATAATAGAAGATCCATTTCTTGCACCAGCGGCAATTGCAGGGGTAGGGAATGGTCCTTCCACTCCACAAGCCCCCTTTCGCCACGCCGACCTGGCAGCTGACCGAGCCGGTGAAGTGGAATTTGGTGTGCGAGTTCCAGGCGCCGCAGGTGGTGGTGCAGGTCGGATCCAGAGGGTAGTGGTCATAACAGATGGTGTTCCACACCGCGCACGAGTAGACCTTGGTGAGCCAGGCGTGGATGGCAAAATGCCCCTTGACGAAGAGGCCATTCCACCAGACGCGCAGCTGCAAGCCATCGCTCTCGCTCACCGAGATAAAGGCGCCGCCTGCCTCGAACATCGAGAGGAGCGTGACCGTACCGCCCAGACTGAAGGCGAACTCGGGAACCCAACCGATCTCCGTCCGCCCATCCACCGTGACGGCGGAGATATCGAAGACCTTGAGCGAGCTCTCGAAGGTGACCTCCAGGGCGATGTGCTGATCGTTGGGCAGCAGCGTGACCTCGCCATAGACGCGGGTCAGCTCGAAGCCCGTGGCGCCGATGGGGATGCCCTTGCCGCACTGCGCCTCCGCGGTGAGCTCCAGCCCATCCCACCCCGCCGCGGTGCTCGCGTCTTCGGGAAGTGCCTGGAACGGGTTCAGGTAGGTTTCGAGAGGAGGGGCGGGCGCCTCGACGTAAGCGCTGGCGATGGGTGTTGACGCTGCGTCAAAGGCGGTGTTGTGCAGGGGGGTGGTCGCATCCGCAGCCGTGGGCGAGGAGGCAAGTGCTCCCTCAGCCGGTTCCTCGGTTTGCAGTTGCGCCAGCACGTGCTCGGGCAAGCTTTCGGGCAGGGGGAGATAGCTCGAGGTGAGGGGGATGGCGGCGGGCACGAGCGCGGCTGGAGCTTTGGGTGCAGCGTTAGGCGACTGTGCGGCGAGGACGGCGCTGCGCCCGGGTTCGGGTGTATCAATCTCCATCACCGTGTGGCCCAGGGCGTTGACGTAGAGGGTGACGGAGACCGAGATCGAGCAATCGGCCGTCTTGCCGATATCGGGCAGGCTCAGTTCGCCCGCTGCCGTGATTTTGTAGCCGTTGCTGTAGGCGCCCAGGGCGCCCGAGAGCTTCAGCGTTATATCCTTCGCCTTGATATCGGGCAGGCCGAAGCTGATGAGGCTCATGCCCTCGGTATCAAGGGTGAAGGTCTTGGGGATGGTGGCTTCCAGACCGCCCCAGGAATCGGGGATTCTGATGCGCGGTTGGGTGATGTGCAGGGCTTCGTCACTGAAGGAGGAGGTGATGGCTTTGAGGGTGAGGCCCGCGATCTCGAGGTTGAAGGCGCCGATGGCGGTGCTGGTGAAGGCGTTGTAGGCATCTACCCGTCCCGTGATGGGGATGCTGCCCACGTTGTTGCCGGCTATTTGGATGCGCAGGGCGCCGCTGACCTGGCATCCCAGGGCGCCGGCGTTGGTGATGTTGGGGTTCTCGATGGTGATGGTTGCATCGCCGGAGACGAGGGTGATGGCGCCGCCCAGGCAGGCATCGGGTGTGGCGAGGCGCTGCGCCCAGCCGGCGAGGGGTTCGCCAAGCATGGTGACGAGCATCATGAGGGTGATCAGAAGCGCTGCAAGCTGCCGGGGGGTTTTTGAGAGTGCGAGCCGTGTGTTCATGTCCTCTTCCTCCTTAAGTCTAATGGAGATCGAGACGGCTCATGGGTGCATCAGCGCGGCGGGCAGTGCAAGAATGAGTCTGTGTGATAGACGGCACCAACAGTGGGGCTGTGTTTAGAGAAGGGTGCGCCAATCGTGGTGTTGATGGGCACGGCTACAGCTGGTAAAAATGAGTGATGCTCTGTCTATCATTACTATAGTACAGATTGGGGGGGGTGTCAAGAGTTTTTGGGGTGCGTCTCAAAACGGGTCGGTCTGGAATGTTTTTTCGGAGTTTGGACAGGATTCACAGGATTCACAGGATTATGTAATGGTCAGTTTGACCCTGAACATCTGGCAAGTTGCGCAATGCTCGTCCCGTAGGGACGTTTGAGAGTAGGCAGGTACTTGAGTGCCTGTACAACCACGATGATAACGGAACCCGTCCTGTAGGGACGGTTGAATAAAGCTTGTGTTACTTGAACGTACTCCACAAATCGTGGCTACAAGCAGTCAATGTGCGGGGTGTAAGCGGAAAAGACAAGCCTCGGATTTCACGGATTGGGAATCATTCTGTTAATCCTGGTAATCCGGTAAATCCTGTCTAAAAATGCTTTTTGAAGCTACGCCAAAACCCGAGTGTTCAACATCTTGCTGATCATTACAGGATTCACAGGATTAGCAGGATTAAGTGGGACTGCCGTTTTACGGGCGCTTTCCGCCTATCGCTGGGGGCGGGTGGGGCTAAAATAGCAGCAGGCGGCGATTTTGTGGCTCAGTGTG
>JAPKMR010000069.1 GCA_026645815.1 Anaerolineae bacterium
TTGGCAGATAAAATCGGAAATTGAGGGGGTGGAATTGGAATGGGAGGAGGATAGCCTAAAAACTTATCTGGATAAACTGGGCTTGTGGCCAATAGGGCAGACAGAAATATATAGCCAGACTAGAGGCGGTTGGCAGAAAATGGAGCAAGATGTGGATCAGGTGGTATTTAGAATAAAAGAGATGGGGAGCCTAACTACAGATATCAAGCAGAGCCAGGAAGTGTCAGGAAGACTGGGCAAGACAAGAGGTGGCCAAGAAGTGAGTTTGATACAGTTTACCAGCCCAGTAATAAACAAGGGGGTGCTGGACTTTTTGGTTTATGTCAACTGGCAGGCAATAGGCGGGGGCGGTGACCAAAACAGGGCAGAGTCATTAAGTTATATAGTGCTGGAAATGGCTGATTTTGGCCTAAGAGGAAGAGATAAAGAGGAAGACCGAGACAGGCGGCTAATGGAAAGATTGGGGGAAAGAATATCCCCTTATATAGAAATTAGGCCAAAAACCGGGCTAAAAAGAGGCTTGGTAAAGACGGCTCTGGCTCAATACTGCTCGGGGCTGACGTTGTGTGAGGAAAATCATGAAATCTACCAATGTGTAGGTGGAGCGTTTAATGGTTTTGCATGTGGAGGGGAATGGGATAGTGCAAGTTGCCGTGGGGGTGCTTGTACTTATATTAGAACTGAATGTTGGCAGGGAGCGGATCCGATAGGGGTAGATTGTGTGTATCAGGGGACTGCCAGATGTGGAGGAGTTTGCCCGCCGGGGCGGTGTGATATTGGGGGGTGTGGCTGGGCGTGGTTTCCCAACCCTGGCGACCCAACGCCAACGCCACCCGGACCGACTACACCACCAGTAACTTGTGAGACGGCCGGCGGTTCGACTGCGGGGGCAGTGGTGTATGTGTATGAGGATAGCGCCCGGCGATATCGCCCGGCGATAATGAGTTTTCAGAATTTATCCCGGTAATAGAGTTGCTCAAGCTTTTTCAGCCGTCCCTACAGGACGGGACTGGTACCTACGTGGCTGTACAGGCACTGAAGTGCCTGCCTACTTTCAGACGCCCCTACGGGACGAGGGGCACGGCACCCCTACCGTTCGAGACGGGTTGCGGTCCGAAGTTGGGAGACCCTTCGACTCCGCTCCACTTCGCTGCGCTCTGTTTCGCTCCGCTCAGGGTGACGGGTCGTGCGGGGTGAGGAGTAGTGGGAAGGTATACCGAAGTTAATTTTGAAAGTTCATAAACGCCTGCCTACTTTCAGACGTCCCTATGGGACGCCGGCCCTATGGGACGCGGGACAGCAGACAGAGCGCGGCATTCTGCCGCAGCAGAATACCGCAGCCACGAGACAAGCCGGGCTGGAGCCCGGCGCTCCCAGTAACAACGACTCGTGCAGGGTTAGGGACAACGCGAAGATATGCCGAAGGTAATTTTGAAAGTTCATAACCGGGCTTCAAGAATGTCCAGGCTTCCCTGAATCCCCGCATTATCCTGCACCTGTCCCCTTGCTGTCACAATTCTGCCTTATGACCGCGCTATACTCCGGGTGTAAATTCACACCGGAGGGTGAGCATGAAATCGAAACTGTTTCCTATTGTATCATTGGCATTGATCGCGCTGTTCGTGATATCCGGCTGGACATTTGCCCCACAGACAACCACACCGCAAACGACCGCCTCCAGCCCCGCTACCATCACCGTCAATGGTGAAGCGGAAATCCGCGTCGTCCCCGATGAGGTGGTGCTGACGCTCGGCGTCGAGACCTCGAACAAGAATCTCGACACCGCCCGGCGCGAAAATGACCGCATCGTCGCCGCCGTCTTTGCGGTGACCAAGAAATACGCCATCCCCGCCGAGCGTGTTCAGACCGATTACATCGCCATCGAACCCCGCTATGAAGACCGCTACACCGAGCGCGCCTTCATCGGCTACTTCGTCAACAAGACCATCGTGATCACGCTGCGCGACCTCTCCCAATTCGAACGCTTCTATTCGGACGTGTTGGGCGCCGGCGTGAACTACGTGCATGGCGTGCAGTTCCGCACCACCGCGCTGCGCGCCAACCGCGATAAGGCGCGGGATCTGGCGCTCCAGGCAGCGCGCGAAAAAGCCACGGCGATGGCAGCAGCATTGGGGCAGGAGGTGGGACAACCCATCCTCATCCAGGAGAACCAGAACGACTGGGCTTCGGGTTACGGCGCCTGGTGGGGCGGGCGTTGGGGCGGCAGTATGACCCAGAACGTGATTCAGAACGCCAGCGGTGGTTGGCTACCCGAGGATGGCAGCCTCGCGCCGGGTCAAATCAGCGTCAAGGCGACCGTGACCGTGCAGTTCGAGATGAAGTCCAAATGATGGCTTTCGGGAGGTTACCAATGCGACGCTACCTACTGATTCTGCTGGCTATTTTTCTAGCCGTGGGCGCACCCGCGCAATTGGCGCTCGCCGATGGGATGGTGCTGCCGCAGGGGCTGATGCCCGGCTATTGGGTCGTGCGCGAGCATCACGTCACCGTGACCATCGAGGGTCAGCACGCCATCACCCGGGTGGAGCAGGAGTTCGCCAACCCCACAGATAGTGAGGTGACCGGGCGCTATCTCTTCCCCATCCCGCCCGGCGCTGCCGTGACCGGCTTCACCGTGGAAGTCAACGGAGAAGCACGCCCCGTCATCCATCAAGATGCGGCGACGACGAATAGCGCCCTGCAAGCTGCCATCACCGCACAGCGCGACCCCTCGCTGCTGCGCTATGCCGATTGGGAATCGCTCGCCTTTGATCTCACGCTGCCGGCGCGCGGCACACAGCGCATGACGCTGCGCTACGAAGAAGCCCTGCAAGCTGCCGGCGGCATGTTCCACTATCGCTACACCCTCAGCACGGAACGCTATTCCGCGACGCCACTGGAAGCTGTCTCGATCAAAGTGGCGCTGGCGCATCAAGCGGGGCTTGCCAGTATCTATTCCCCCTCACACGCCATCAGCGTTGCCCGCAGCAGCGCGACCGAGGCGGAAGTACTTTGGGAAGCCGAAAACGTCGTGCCAACGGAGGACTTCGAGCTCGCCTTTGCGCCCGCGGAAGGGGGCTTTGGCGGGGGCTTCCTCACGGGAGAGCGGAATGGGCAGGGGCACTTCCTGTTCACCTTCGCGCCGGAGCTCCATTCGGCAGAGAAAGACGTGCTACCCAAGGATATCATCTTCGTCATTGACCGCTCCGGCAGCATGAGCGGCGAGAAGATCATCCAGGCACAGAACGCGCTGCAATTCATCCTGGGTCAGTTGTACGAAAACGACCGCTTCGCCATCGTCGGCTTCGATGACCAGCTGGAGCTCTCCGCCGACACCCTGGAACCGGTCAACCGCGAAAGCCTGGCGCGCGCCCGCCGCTTTGTCGGCAGGTTAGATGCGCGCGGCAGCACCGATATTGACCTGGCGCTGCACACCGGATTGGACATCCTCAAGCGCAGCGAAGCACGCCCTGGCGCGACACGGTTGCTCGTCTTCCTCACCGATGGGCTACCCACTGCCGGCATCACCGGCGAGAACGAAATCGTCAACCGGGCGAACGACGCCAATCGCTCGGTTGAAGCGCGGTTGCACGTCTTCGGCGTGGGCTACGATGTGAACACGCACCTGCTCGATGCCCTGGCAGCGCAGAATGGCGGCAGCGTCACCTATGTGCAACCCGGCGAGAACCTGGAGCTGGTGCTCTCCGATTTCTACCGGCGCATCGCCAACCCCGTTCTCACCGGTGTGACGCTCAGCTTCGAAGGGGTGGCGGTATCCGACCTCAGCCCCAAAATGCTGCCCGACCTCTTTTCCGGATCGAGTCTGCTCGTCGTGGGGCGCTATCAGGCACAGAGCGACGCCATCACCGTGCGGGTGAGCGGTTTAGCCGGAACAGAGCCGCGCGAATTCACTTACCACTTCAATCTGGCGGAAAGCGGCGGCGGCAGCTACGGCGGGCACGATTTTGTCCCCAGGCTGTGGGCTACGCGGCGGGTGGGGGAGTTGCTGGATAGCGTGCGCGTCGAGGGCGAGAACGCCGCATTGGTGGAGGAAATCCGTGAGCTGGGCTTAGCCTATGGCATAGTGACGCCCTATACCACCTTTGTCATCGCGGGGCAGACGCAGGGCGCCGCCTCGATGGAGAACATGCTGTTGTACCAGGACCAGCGCTCGCTCAATGCCGCCTCGGGGCAGACAACCATTCAGGCGCGGATACAGAATCAGGCGTACCAGGATGCCGCACAGGCAGATGTGGCGCGCGGCAGCAACATCAGCAATGCGCAGGAGCGCAGCGTCGCGCAGGTGAGTAATCACCAGTTGGACTTGAGCCTGCTGCAGGGGCGAAAGGACCTGGATACTGAGGACGCGATTACCGATGCCTGGATCGAAGCCAACATCCAGGTAGATCGCAGCGTGACTTTTGGCTCGGAGGAATACTTTGCGCTTGCCGCCGACCCGGAAGCGCGCACAGCGATGCAGGCAGGGACCAGCGTCATTTTCCAGCACGGGGAAGAAGTCATCGCTATCGAGGATCCCTATGCGCCAGCAGCGGAGACGCCGACCGCGCCAACGTCTGACGCGCCGGCACAGCGTTCAGGGCTGCTCGCCCAGGTTTGGGGGTTGCTCTTGAGATGGTTCGGGGGGCGCTGATGCGGGCTGGTTAGCCTACGGGATCGCGGAGCAGCTACAGCTGCTCCGCGATGTGGTTGTATGAGGTGGGTCGCACCCAGGAAGGTGGTTGGGATACGGGGCGGGTTGTGCAGGCGAAAGCAGTTTCAGGCAGGGGGTGTGCTCGCAGGTGCAACCCACCGGTGGTTGTGCAGGCGAAAGCAGTCTCAGGCAGGAGATGTGCTCGCAGGTGCAACCCACCGGTGGTTGTGCAGGCGAAAGCAGTCTCAGGCAGGGGATGTGCTCGCAGGTGCGACCCACCGGTGGTTGCCCACCCCAGCAGTAGTGTCAACGGCTCGTCCGCAAATGGCGGGCATAGCGCGCGCAGGAGCGTTCGATTTCCGCCTCGGCTACGGCGCGCCCTTCCCAACCCAAGCCCGTCACCTTGATCCTCTGGAGGTCCTTATAGACCGTGAAGAAATGGGCCACTTCTTCCAGAAAATGCGGGGGAATGTCCTCCAACTCGCGATAGCAATCAAAGAGCGGATCGGTGGCGGGAACGGCGAGAATTTTGTCGTCGTGCAGGTCGCGGTCCAACATGCGGAAGATGCCCAACGGGCGCGCCTCAATGATGCAACCGGAGTCTGTGGGTTCATTGGCAAAGATCAAAACATCCGTCGGGTCGCCATCATCGTAGAGCGTCCGCGGGATAAAGCCGTAATCACCCGGGTAATGCAAAGATGAAAGCAATACCCGATCCAGTTTGATGAAGCCCCCCTTCAAATCATAGACGAACTTGTTGCGGGAGCGTTTGGGAATCTCAACCACCACATAGACCACATCCAATCCCTCACCCGGACCAGGCGTCAGTTCATGCCAGAGATTTGCCATAGCAGTCCTTTCTCAAATATAGCGCTTTGATTAATCGTGCACCAGGTCCAACTGCTGGCGCATCAAGCGCGGCGGCAGGGAACCACAGCCCAGAATGGCATCGTGGATTTGCCGTAGCGAGGCATCGGGGTGTGCCCTTCTATAATCAGCGACCAGTTCCAGAATGGCGATCTTCCCCATGAGATACGATTGGGGCTGTGTGGGCGATTGGGTGTAGCGACGCACCTCCGCCAGCGCATTGATCGGCTCTAGCTGGCACTCGCGCACCAGGAAGTCCACTGCTTCTTCGATGGGGAAGCCTTGGGTGTGCAGCGAGACATCGAGGATGATACGCGCCGCCCGCCACAGCTGGTCGGAGAGTCGCCCAAGACGCTGCACCGGCGCCGCGATATAGCCCAGCTGCTCCAGCAGCTCTTCACAGTAGAAGGCCCACCCCTCGATGAAGAGCGTGCTGAGGAAGGAGCCCATGCGGCGCGGGATGCTCGGTTGCCGGTTCGCCCAAACCAGTTGCAGATGGTGACCGGGGTAGGCTTCGTGCAGCGAGGTGATAGGCAACTTGGCGTAGTAATGCCCCTTGAGCTTCTGCTCTTGCTCTTCGGGTGGGCTGTTCGGGTCCACCGGCGTCACCAGGAAGATACCATCTTGCTGCGCCTCCAGCATGCCCGGTTGCATATAGGCGGCATAGGGAAGGATAGGGCGCAGATAGGCGGGCGTCTCGATGATGCGCAACGATTCATTCGCCGGAATGGTCGCAATGTCGTGATCAATCACATACTGGCGAATTTCCTGCATGGCGGCGCGGTAAGCGTCCAGCAGACCCTCAGCCGTGGGGTGATTAGTTTTGGCCTCTTCCAGAATCTCGCGGACGGATTTCGCGGGGTCAATTTCGCGGGCAACACCTTCCATCTGCGCGCGGGTCTCGTGAAACAACCGCCATCCGGTCTGCAACAGCTCATCCGCGTTGTAGTCCACCAGATGTTGCTCGTGAAGCAATTCATCGAAGAGCTCCCTACCGGCGGCAAAATCGCCCGCCGCTTCGGGGAGGATTACCGTCTGGATATATTCGACATAGGACTGAATGGCCGCTGCCGCCGCCTGCCCATGCCTGACGAAGTCCTCCTGAAGTTCTGGCAAAGCCTGCGCGGCAATCGCCGGCAACAAGCCCAAGAACAAGCCCGCTGCTTGCTGTCCCTGCTCCAGAGCCAGCTCCGCCCATACACGCGGCACTTCCACGGGAATCAAGTTCAGGCGCGCCTCCTCGAGCACCCGCGGAACCTCGCACACCCGCCCCAGAGCCGAGCGCAGGCGCTCGGGCAGCGGGGCGAATTCCCTGATCAGCAGCATAAAAACGCCGCCCAGCGCCTCCCCCAGATAGCCCCCGGGGTCGCGGTGATGCCCCTGCACCTTATCGTGATTGCGCACGAAGGAATCCAGAATTTTGACGAGCAGACTATGGTCAATCAGCGCTTCCCGGCTGAAACCGGTGAGATCGAACGCCTTAAACTCCGCCAGCGCCGCGAGGACTTCCTGATGCTGGGCTTCAATCACCTCGGGACGAAAATCCCCCAGACGGTCATCCCAAGAGTGAGCGCCCAATTCAGTCGCGGCGACAGGGCTTTGTTCCAGCACCCGCATGAGCCAGGTAGTGGCACGTTCGTAAAATAAAGCCTCGTTGGTCATTCAGTCCCTCCCTGTAAAAAGCTATCCGAAGATCATAGCACGATGCGACATCTCGCTGAGTTTTGTGGTCAAATTGGCTTTCCGGAATGTGTTTTTTCATCCGCAGGGCAGTGCGATTCAAGCGTCCCTACGGGACGCGCCCGGTTACCCACGATATTGCAGGCGTTAAAACGCCTGCCTACTCTCAGACGTCCCTACGGGACGAAGAGATAGAAAGCGATCTAAAACAACGTTCCCTGCTCGGTTCGCGGGTAGGGGATTCCCAGATGTTCATAAGCCAACCGCGTGGCGGTGCGCCCGCGGGGGGTGCGGTCAATGAAGCCCAGCTGCAATAGATACGGCTCCACAACATCCATAATCGTGTCGGAGGCCTCGCCGATGGAGGCGGCAATCGTCTCCAACCCAACCGGTCCTCCGTCGAATTTCTCGATGATGGCGCGCAATACGCGCCGGTCGAGATCATCCAGCCCCATGGCGTCAATTTCCAGAAGGGATAGCGCCTCGGCGGCGATGCCGGCAGTGATGACGCCATCCCCGCGCACCTGAGCGTAGTCGCGCACGCGCCGCAGCAGGCGCAATGCCACACGCGGCGTCCCCCGTCCGCGGCGCGCAATCTCGTCGCGTCCTTCGGGCGCCATCGGAACCTTGAGCGAGCGCGCGGCGCGCTCCACAATATCCGCCAACGCCGCCTGCTCATAGAAATCCAAGCGGTAGACCGCGCCAAAACGCGTCCGCAGTGGAGCAGAGAGCAGCGCCAGGCGGGTCGTGGCGCCAATCACCGTGAAGTGCGGCAGGCTCAAGCGCACCGTGCGCGCGCCAGGTCCCTGCCCGATGACCAGGTCCAGGGCGAAATCCTCCATCGCCGGATAGAGGATTTCCTCCACCACCTTGCCCAGGCGGTGAATTTCATCAATGAAGAGGACTTCTTTCTCGTGCAGGTTGCTCAGAATAGCGGCGAGGTCACCGGCGCGCTCGATAGCGGGTCCGGCAGTGATACGGATAGGCGCGCCCATCTCATTGGCGCAGATGTGCGCCAGGGTCGTCTTGCCCAATCCCGGCGGTCCATAGAAGAGCGTGTGTTCAAGCGCCTCATTGCGCCCCTTTGCCGCCTCGATGAGAATGCGAAGATTCTCGCGGACACGCTCCTGCCCAATGAGATCATCCAAACGCTGGGGGCGTAGCGCCCGGTCGAGGGCGGCTTCTTCTGGTTCAGCTTCCGGTAGAAGATTGCGATTATGGCTCATCGTGTTTTCCAATATTTGCGCACAGGCGCCGATGAGGGTTCCTCAAAAGTAGCCCAGGAAAAGCCATGCGCGATGAGAAATTCGTGCCGTTCGGACTCAGAAATCGTGCTTGCCGGGCAGAGGATGATACTGCCGCCAGCTTTGGCGACACGCTCCAGTTCCGCCAGCTCCGCTTCGGGGAAATCCCCGAAGACATGCCCACCCAGCACTACATCGGCAAATCCCTGCGGGAAGGGAATATCGGTAATCAGACCGTCCACGGCATAGAAGTTGGTCAGCCCTCGCTCACGTGCACGCGCCCGCATATAGCGGCGCAGGTTTTCGACCGGTTCAACCGCGAAGACCGCCGCCGCACCCGCGCCCGCAGCAATGAAGGCCAACTTCCCCGTGCCCGCGCCGATATCGAGCACCGTCTTGCCGGAGAAATCCACCAAATCCGTGAGTTCGCAATCGTCCCAACGCATGAAGGGTTGCGCGTCATAACGCGCGGGGTCCACAGCGTAGACCATCAAATCCTCAAGCGATTGCAGAATCAACACTTCGGCTTCCCGCAAACGCGCCGCAGCTTCCGGCGGCAGTTCGAGAGCGAGCAATTCATCAACCCAGGGCGCGATTTCCGGGCATTTGTGACGCAAAAACCACGCGACTACAGGATTGGCTTGCAGCGCCAACGCCCATGGTTCTTTCGGAAGTCCCCAACCGGGAAGCCAACGCAGCTGCACCCGCTCCAACAGCAATAACGCGTTGAACGAAAGTGGGGTTACATCCATCCAGTTCAGGGGCATACAGATTACCTTTTCACTTGCTTGGATTTGGGCTTGCGCGCCCGTTTGAGGATAAAGACGGCGACCAACGCCACCGCCATGAGGGCGCCCAGGATTTTCAGCACCCAACTCTCGAAGCTGGAGCCGATAAGCCATGCGTGCGCCGTCGCCAGCACGAAAGCCAGGTAATTCAGCCAGTGCAGCACCCTCCAATTCTTACCGATGGCAGCGCGGAAGACTGCGGTGAGGGAAGTGAGGGCAAAGAGCAGCAGCGCCGGGCGTCCGCCATTGGAGAGGAAAACCTCAAACGAATCAAAACGCGGCAGGTAAACGGATAGAGAACCTGCGCGCCATGCCATCAGCGTCGTGTGAACAATCATCCCAATCAGCCCGGTGATGACCCAGGTATGATGCACTTTCATGAAAGGCTGCCCGACACGCTTGACGATTTCGCGCATGAACATCGAAGCCAGGCTTGCCATGAACACACACAGATATGCCAGCAGCGCCGCCGCACGAATCACACCCCGAGTGGGGTCGGGAACACCGGTGAGGAGCAACACCAATAGCACCAACAGCAGCGCTGCTCCCAGGCTTGCCACGGTCATGACGATAGGATTGGGTTTGGATGATTTTTGCATCAAAAAGACTCCTTAGGGTCAAGATGTGCGCCACTCGCGGCGCAGAAGACCGTATAACAGCATATCATGAAGCTCGCCATCGCGGTGCAGAAATTCCCGGAAGACACCTTCGCGGCGAAAGCCTAAGCGCTCATAGAGCGAAATAGCGGGCGTGTTGTAGGAGAAAACGGTAAGTTGGATGCGGCGAAGGTTCAACTCCCCAAAAGCAAAGTCCAGCCCCAGGGTCATCGCGGCATGACCGTAGCCACGCCCGCGATGCACAGCCTCGCCAATGCCCAGACTGATCCAAGCCGTGCCATGATTCCAGAGGATGCCATCCACTTCCAGGTAGCCGATGAGGGTATCATTTTCGAGAAGACGCACGGCGAAAGGGAAGGCGGTCGAGGATTGCTGCTGCTCCTCAATATACTTGGTCACTTCAACGGCGGTTTTGGGCATCGCCGGCGAGGCGTCAAAACGACGCATGAAGTCCGCATCCTCATACCAGCGTGCGATGAGGGGCACATCCTCTGGCGTCACCGCCGCCAGGCGCAGCGTCGCATCATGCAGCAACGCCGTCGAAGTCATGCCGCAGTCTCTGCGGGGACCTCTGATAGAATCTCCTGCGGGGCTTTGCGCAAAGCCCAGGCAGGGGGCTGCTCAGGCCAGATGTAGAGGAAGAAATAGAAGGGCATGGCAATCACCGGCAAAAAGAAAGCCCCAACGCCCAACAGCACCCGCGCCGCATCGTTGCCCTCACGGTTGAGGATGACGTGCGTCAGATAGAAAATGGCCATCCCCCAGCGCATGAACGTGGTGAGCATAGCGACGAACATAAAGATGCCAAAGAGCATGAAAAAGAGAGGTCCCGGATCACCATAGCTTCGACTGGAAAGCATCATGAATGGGAACATAAAAAGCCACAAGCCCCCCAACAAAAGCGGAGCAATGACGACCCACGCCGTTAGCACCCCAATCAACACTTTGAGAAGTTTCGAGAGTTTCATAGAGCTCCTTCCTATAAATGATAATCGCCGGCAGCTTCCGGTTGGTAAAGAATCTCCAGCACTTTAAGACGGCTGACGCCCGCCGGAACCTGCCATTCGAAGACATCGCCGACACGATAGCCCAACATTGCCATGCCAATGGGCGCCAGCACCGAGACCTTGTTCTCCGCAAGGTCGGCATCCTCCGGGAAAACGAGGGTGAAAATCAGCTCCTCCTCGGCATCCAAATCATACAACCGCGCCTGCGAGTTCATCGTGATGACGTCTGGAGGAATATCCTGTGGCGCCACGACCTCGGCGCGGCTGAGTTCGCCTTCCAAATCCTGCAGCGCCTCGCGTTTAGCAGAACCTGTGCGCTGCAGTTCATCCAACAGCTCGGATAGACGCCGCTGGTCAAATTCCGTAATATGGATCGTTCTCTGACTCATAGTCTCCTTCCTCAAAAGACCGTGCTATATTCAAACAACACCGGAGTACATCAGTGCTCCCGCTGAAACTTTGGACAAATGGCCTACTGACGTTGCTTACGCGCTTTATGTTCACCCATCACGAGCTTCTGCCACTCGTAGAGTTTTGTCAGCGCGTCGAGTGGGGTGAGGCTATTCACATCCAACGCGCGCAACGCCTCCACGACAGGGTGTTCCTTTGCGATGAGCAGCGGCTGAAACGGCTCTGGGTCCTCTGCGCCGGGACGAAATTCGCCGCTTTCCAGCTGCGCCAGCAGCGCTTCGGCGCGATGGACCACCGGCGCCGGCACGCCCGCCAGGCGCGCCACGTGAATGCCATAGGAGCGGTCCGCCCCTCCTGGAATCACCCGGTGCAGGAAAACCACGTCCTTGCCCTCTTCCACCACCGCCAGGTTGAAGTTGCGGATGTGCGGTAGATGTTCTTCCATTTCGATAAGCTCGTGGTAGTGCGTGGCAAACAAGGTGCGCGCACGACGCTCCGGGTGATTGTGCAGATATTCTACCACAGCCCAGGCAATTGCCATCCCATCGTAGGTACTCGTGCCGCGCCCAACCTCATCCAAAACCAGCAAACTCTGCGGGGTAGCGTGATTGAGAATGCCCGCCGTCTCCACCATTTCCACCATGAACGTGGATTGACCCGCTGCCAGCTCATCAGAGGCGCCGATGCGGGTAAAGATGCGGTCCACGATGCCGATGTGCGCAGAATCCGCGGGGACATAGCTGCCAATCTGCGCCATCAGAATAATGTGTGCAGTCTGTCTAAGGAAAACCGATTTACCCGCCATGTTGGGTCCGGTGATAATGTGGATGCGGTTCGCATCGTCCATCCGCAGGTCGTTGGGTGCGAAGGGTTCGCTCAGGGTGCGCTCCACGACGGGATGCCGCCCTGCCGTGATCTCCAGAACCGGTTCCGGCGAGAACGTCGGGCGAACATAATGATAACGCACCGCAACTTCTGCAAATGCCGCGGCAACATCCAATCGCGCCAGCGCCATCGCGAGCGCCAAGAGCGCAACAGACCGCGCCGCTACCTGCGCGCAGAGTTCTCGGAATAGGCGCGCCTCCAGCTCGTTGATACGCTCCTCGGCATTGAGCACCAGGCTCTCATATTCTTTCAGGTCCGGCGTGATGTAGCGCTCGGCGTTGACCAGGGTCTGTTTGCGAATGTAATCTGCCGGCACGGCATCGGTGTTGGCGCGGGTGACCTCAATGTAATAGCCGAAAACTTTGTTATAGCCTACCTTCAGGTTCTTGATACCCGTGCGGGCGCGCTCTTTGTTTTCTAGCGAGGCAATCCACTCACGCGCATCGCGACTCGCGAGAATAATGCCATCAAGTTCAGCCGAAAAACCGGGGCGAATCAATCCACCGGCGCTTGCCTGAGCCGGCGGGTCATCCACAAACGCAGAAGCGATGAGCGCTGCAACGTCCGGCAATGCTTCCAGCCCTTCCTGCAATCCGAAAAAACCTGCCGGCGCCTCTGTGACTCCCTCCAATAGCGCGCGCAATTCCGGCACAGCCTCAAGTGCCAGGCGTATGCCCATCAGGTCACGGGGGGTAGCCTTGCCGGCGGTTGTACGGTTGGCCATGCGCTCCACATCAGGGACCTGTTTGAGCAAGCGGCGGACCGAAGCTCGCAGCGAGCCATTTTCCACAAAAGCCTGCACCTGGTCGAGACGCGTTTCCAGGGCCGCAATATCCAGCAGCGGACGCTGCAAGCGTTGGAGCAATAATCGCCCGCCCATTGCCGTCACGCTCATATCGAGCACGCCGAGCAACGACCCGCGTTTCTCGCGGCGCAACGTCTCGGTCAGCTCCAAATTACGCCACGTCGCAGGGTCAACCGCCATAAAGTGCTCGGTCGAATAGGTTGCCAGGCCCACAATCTGCGGCAGCGTTCCTTGCTGAGTCTCTTGTAAATAGGCCAGAATCGCGCCAGCGGCGCGCACAGCCAAAGGCTTTCCCTCACAGCCAAAGCCCTCGAGTGTCTGCACCCCAAAATGCTCCAGAAGCAATTGCCGCGCAGCGGATTCCTCAAAACGGTAGGCTGCCCACGGTGTGAAATGCGCGGATAACATGCCTGCCAGCAGCTCTTCGGACCCTGTATCGGGCTGATCAGACGCGCGATCCTTCCACGAACCGAGCTTGGGAAAGAGCACCTCACGCGGTTGGAGCCGTGCGAGTTCCTGCCGCACGGCGGTGAGGATATCCCCATCATCGCTGACCTGCGTTGTACCAAACTCCCCCGTGGAAATCTCTGCATAGGCAATTCCCGCACGCTCGCCCTCGATAACCACAGCAGCGAGATAATTAGGCCGTTTCTCATCGAGCAAGGCGGGTTCGAGAAGCGTGCCGGGCGTAACGACCCGTTCAACGCGGCGCTCCATTGGCCCACGCCCGCCGGGTTCGCCGACCTGCTCCGCCAACGCCACGCGATACCCCTTCTCGATGAGCCGGGCGACGTAGCCTTCTACAGCATGGTGAGGCACTCCAGCCATCGGAATACGCACGCCTTTGGCTACCGGGCGGGAGGTAAGGACAATATCCAGTTCCTCTGCCACCAGCTCGGCGTCAGCGTCGAAGGTCTCATAGAAATCACCCAACCGGAAGAACAAAATCGTATCCGGGTAACGGGATTTCAATTCAAGATATTGCTTGCGAATGGGGGTGGTGTCATCACTCATATATGCATTATACCTGTGGGGCTGAAATCGGGCAAGAATAACAATCAGTCCCCCTGGAAAGCTCCAAGGGGACTGATTTCAGGGTCAATACCGGAACTACTCCGGGAGCTTCAATTCCTGGCCCACGCGGATGAGATTCGGGTCCTTGATCTGATCCTTGTTGAGCTCAAAAATCTCGGGCCAGCGGGAAGCGTTGCCCAATTGTTCCTTCGCGATCTTGCTCAGGCTATCGCCAGGCTTGACCACGTAAACCTTCTTGGCAGCTTCGGCAGCGGCAACGGCAGCAGCGCGCGCCTCGGCGATCTTCGCGGCTTCCTCAGCCATCTGCTTTTCAACCTCAGCCTTGCGAGCAGCAGCTTCCGCCTCGAACTTGGCGCGGGAAGCGGCGACACGAGCCTCCGCCTCAGCGACCTTCGCGGCCTCTTCCATCTGCTTCTTCATCTCGGCGGCTTTGCGCTCAGCCTCAGCAGCCTTTGCCTCAGCCAGCTGGCGCAGAGAAGCCTCGCGTGCAGCCTGAGCCTTAGCCTCTTCCGCAGCCTTAGCGGCTTCGGCAGCAGCTTCTTTCTCATCACGAGTGGTCAGTGCATCCACGGCCTTGCCAAAAAGCCCACGCTTCTTCTTTTCCTCAGTCATCGAAATCCTCCTATATTTGGTTCTATGCTAAATCAGATACGAAACAACTACTTCCGACCCAGGAAAGCCTGCAACATGCTCTGCGCGATCAAACTGCCCGCTGCAGCACGTGGGGTTGAGGGTTTCTGAGTCTGCCCACCCAACAAGGCTTTAACCAAAGCCTGCTGTATGGCTTGCGAGGAGTCTGCACCTGCCTGCTTAGCTTGCAGGTAAGCCAGACCCGCTGGGAGCAAACGCTCCAAAACATCCCCCATGTCGAAGCCGTCATCTTGGGGAGCGACAGAGGGTTGAGGAACCGAAGCCTGCTGCGCAGGGGAAAAGCCAATGAGTCCCTTCAACAGGTCCATGACCCCACCGCCAAGCGTAGGCTCTGGTTCAGGTTCCGGCTCTGGTTGCGCCTGCTGGGCGCCAGCCATTCCAGCCATACCTAAGACCATGTCCAACACACTCTGCACGGTCTGCCCTTCTTGAGGGTTAGCCGCCGCGGGCACGGCGCCAAGAAGCGATTGAATCAAGGTCATCACATCGCCCTGTTCCAGTGCAGTGTGCCCTTGAAGTCTCTCCGCGGCCTGCCCAAGCCCCTTGCTATAAAACTGGCTGGTTCCACCACGCCCCTGCGCCTGCAATGCCTGACCGGCATAGCGTAACGCATCGGCGGGTGGTTTATCACCCTGCACCGTTAGTGCATCCGTGATCACTTGCAGGTTTTGAACCATATTATCGCCATGGTTGCCATTATAGCCATCCAGGGCATTGATCTCCTCACGCTGAGACGCCACACGTTGAAGTGCAGCGCCAAACAACTGTGCCAGACCTGGAGAAGACTGCGAAAAAACCGTTTCAGACATGGAACCTCCGTTTACCTCACTAAATCAACTATATAGGGGAGACGCACCCGCGTAACCACGAATGCTCCGCAATATGAACAACAACACTACAATTACTATCCTAGCAGCACTCACAAAAATGTCAAGAAGATTCACCTTCAATTCAAAATGCACACTATAATATACGCAGAAACTTCACAAGAGTTGCATATATTCCCTATGACTTAGGCGAAGAACCGGTAGTATTTTCTCCAGGATGCTTCCGCGACCACATATTGTTAAACCAACAGTAGCCTTTGAAGAGAATATCTGGGACGAAGATAATGGTCAATAATCCGACAAGAAGGGTGATGATGCCACCAATCAGCGGACCACGCGTGTCAGGTATCTGTATCCAGGAAAGTGTCGCTACCATGCCCCAGAAAATGACCGTCAGGGATAAGGGTACAAACGCCGCAAAAACACTCATCCGTACAAACGACGGCATGAGCCGGCTGCGGAGTGCCTGGGGGTTCTGAAGCCCGCGCATCAGGACCCAAATGCGACCGTCAATCTTCGCGTCACGTAAATCAGTGCTTCCAACCGTGGTGCGATCCCAGATCGCGCCGTCCAACTGCGTCAATTTCAGGTTGGTATGTTGGAATTTCGCGCCCACAAGGATGGCGCCTTCCAGATTTGCCCCAGTCAAATCTGCATACGAAAGGTCGGCTCCGGTGAGGTCAGCCCGGAGCAACTGCGCTCTGCGTAAATCTGCTCCTGTGAGATTTGCGTTCACCAGGGTGGCATAATCGAGATTTGTTTCCTCAAAATGGGCGCGTTGAGCAGTAGCGGAGCTTAAGTCGGCATGATTCAGGTCTGCTCCGCCCAAGTCGGCAGTGGTAAGCGTCGCTTCGCGGAATACTGTGTGTGGAGCTATCACGCCACATAAATTTGCATGGATGAGGCTGGCCTTTGTGAAATCAGCCTCGGTCAGATCTTGGCCCGGAAGTTTTGCCTGATCCAAACGGGCACGACAAAAAATGGCGCCGGCAAGCTCACAAGTCTCAAAGGATGCCTGCCGCAAATCTGCATCGGCGAAGTTATGAAGTTTGAAATCTTGCCCGGTGAAAGACTGACCAAAGAATTGCTTGTCTTGAGTGAAGGTTGAACGTGCATAAGCTGACATCGCCCTCTCCTTGTGACATAACAAGAAAGACGCTGGTTACACTTTAGTTCCTTACAGTGTTCGAGAACGGCATAGAGAACCCTTTCGAGCGCGAATCCACACGGCGCCCGTTTAGCGTTTAGCGGTATACCTGCGGATTGACGCAGTGCGGCAACCGCTCCCCACGCAACCCCGCCAGCAGATTCTCGGCAGCGACCACCGCCATCTGCGTCCGCGCGGAGACACTGGCGCTGGCGATGTGTGGCGTGATCAGGCAGTTGGGCAATCCAACCAGTGGGTGTGCCGGCGGCAACGGCTCCGGGTCCGTTACATCCAGTGCGGCGCCAGCAATCCAGCCCTCGCGCAGCGCGCGAAGCAGCGCCTCTTGTTGCACCACAGCCCCCCGCGCCGTATTGATTAGAATCGCAGTAGGTTTCATCATGCGGAGCTCACGCTCGCCGATCAAGCCGCGCGTCTCCGGAGTGAGTGGGCAGTGCAGGCTCACAAAATCCGCTTCAGCCAGCAGCGTCTCAAGAGGTACGCATTCCGCGCCGAGCGCCGCACCTTCAGACTTGCAACGCGGGTCGGTGAAAAGCACGCGCATATCAAAGCCTCTGCCCCGCCGCACCATCGCCTGCCCGATGCGCCCCAGTCCCACTACACCCAGGGTCGCGCCCCAGACATCCTGTCCCAACAAGGTCTGTGGACCCCAGGTACGCCATTCTCCCTGGCGCACGTTGGCATCCCCTTCAGGAATGCGCCGCGCCGCTGCCATCAACAGAGCAAAAGCAAAATCGGCGGTCGCGGCGGTAAGAACATCCGGGGTATTGCCCACAGGAATGCCTCGCGCCGTCGCCGCAGCAATATCAATATTGTCGTAACCCACAGCGTATTGGCTGATAACACGCAATTTTGGCGCAGCGGCAATCAAAGCCGCATCTATCGGGTCGGAAAGCAGAGTCAACAGACCCTCAACATCCGCAACAGCTGCGAGCAACGTTTCACGGGGTACGGGAAGAGAATCGCGCCACAAGAGCACTTCACAATGATCCCGCAAGCACTGCATACCAGCGGGCGGAATCTCACGGGTCACATAGATACGAGGAGGTTTCAGCATTGATCTTTCTCCCAGAATTTGGCAGCAATTTTGAAAATGCCTCTTGTCAAAATACCCGTTTCAGTGTACACTTAACAAGTATACAGTCGGTAAGCAATTTGACAAACCGAACTGAGAATTGATCTTGATTCCGGCAGTGGATTGTGCCGGTGCCATGATAAAAGCATCGCTCTGAACGTTATCAACCCACTATTGGAGTGGTCGGTGAGTTCAGGGCGCATAGGGGTAAATCCCCTGTGGTGGGAAGCTGTAGCCGTTAACGAGCCTTAGCCAGAAACATCCTTATACCTGCGCTGAGCGAGGTTCAAGCATTGACCAGCTAGTTCCGCTACGCTCTTTGTTGAAAGATGTTGTTGGATGGTGCCCGTAGTTGGGTTAAGCGGGCAGTAAAAGAGCGAAAACGGAAGAAGATGTGCCGTTCTCAGGGATTCTGAGAAGCGGTGGTTTGTGCTATCCAACACGGCTGCGGCCCCCATGGCTGTAGCCGTGTTTGTTTTGGAGAGCGCATGAGCGGAAGGATCACTGCACTGGAGCCACAACAACACTCCAGAGAGCGGGTGAATGTCTATCTGGATGGAGAATTTGCCTTTGGGTTGGCACTAAGCGCTGCCCTGGCTCTGAGAATTGGGGATACCCTGTCAGAGGCCGATATCACAGCGCTCAAAGCCGCCGATGAAGTAGAAAAGGCTCGCGAGAAAGCGTTAAATTATCTCTCATATCGCCCGCGTAGCGAGGCTGAAATCAGACGCTATCTCGAGGAACGCAAATTCTCTCCCCAGAGTATGGATGAGGTCATTGAGCGTTTGTGCCAGGTCGGACTAATAGACGACAACGCCTTCGCCAGATTTTGGGTCGAGAACCGTAACCGGTTCAGGCCGCGAGGCGCGCGCGCGCTGGCACAAGAATTGCGACAACATGGGATTGCTCCCGAGGTCATCGAAAGCGCACTGAGCGATTACGATGCCGCAGCAGCAGGCGATGCCTATGCCCGAGAGCAAGCGCGGCGCTTAGCTGCATACCCGCCGGAGCAATTCCGCCGTCGTCTGGCTGAACGGTTGGCACGTCGTGGCTTCAACTATGACCTCATTCAAGAGCTCCTCGCGCGTTATGCCTCTCCGGATTCAATTAATCTAGAAACCGAGGAGTAATACTATGGAATGGGTATATGCAGTAATCGCTGCGCTGCTGGGGATAGGGATCGGCGGCATCGCCGGATACTTCTTCCGCCAACAGCAATATCAGCAGCAGATGGGTAATTTGGAAGCCATGCGCAAGCGACTGTTGGAGGAATCCGAGAAGCAGTCGCGCGAAATCGTGCTAGCCGCCCGAGATGAAAGCCACCGGATGCGCGAGGATGCCGAGAAGGAGCTCGAAGCGCGGCGAGGTCAACTGCGACAGGAGGAAGAACGCCTCCAACGCCGGCGGGATCAGCTGGACCAGCGCCAGGAGCAGATGGACCGCAAAGAGCAGACCATGAACAAACGGCAGAGCACGATTGACAAACGTTGGAACGATCTGGAGAAACTGGAAGCGCAACGCCGTGAGGAATTGGAGCGCGTAGCCAGCCTTTCCACAGAGGAAGCGCGCGCGCTCTTGCTCGAACAGGTGGCGCAAGAGACGCGTCAGGACATGGCGCGAGTGATCCGTGAGGAGGAGCGTTACGCGCAAGAGGATGCCGACCGGCGTGCCCGGGAAATCATCACCACCGCGGTACAACGCATCGCCGGCGAGCAGGTTGCCGAGCTGACCACCAAGACCATCGAAATCCCTTCCGATGAGCTCAAGGGCCGGATCATCGGACGCGGAGGGCGCAATATTCGCGTCTTCGAGCAAAAAGCCGGCGTGGACGTGATCGTGGACGACAGCCCCGAAGTCATCACCATCTCTTCCTTTGACCCGATTCGTCGTGAGGTAGCAGCGCGAACCATGCACAAGCTCGTGGCTGATGGGCGAATCCACCCGGCGCGCATCGAGCAATTGCTGGCAAAGTCGCGCAAAGAGGTCACCGATACCATCCGCGAGCAGGGTGAACGCGCTGTGTATGAGGCAGAAGTCCCCGGTGTACACCCCGAGATCGTCAAACTGCTGGGGCAGCTCTACTTCCGCACCAGCTATGGGCAAAATCAGCTGGCACATTCCATCGAGGTAGCCAAACTTGCCAGCTTGTTAGCGGCAGAGTTGGGCGCCGACCAGAAGGTCGCGCGCACGGGCGGATTGCTCCACGACCTGGGAAAAGCCGTGGACTTCGAGGTCGAAGGGACACATGCCACGATCGGCGCGGAGATTGCCCGGCGCTACGGCGTCCCCGAAGCCGTCATCAACTGTATCGAGGGACACCACCATGAGGTGGATCAAATCTCGCTCGAAGCCGTGCTCGTGGAAGCCGCGGACGCCATCTCTGGCGCCAGACCCGGGGCGCGCCGCGAGAGCCTGGAGCACTATATCAAGCGCATTCGCACACTGGAAGAAATCGCCCATTCCTTTACCGGAGTGGAAGAATCCTACGCCATCCAGGCAGGTCGCGAGGTCCGCATCATCGTCAGGCCCGGTGAGATTGACGACCTGGATGCGCTGCGTCTCTCCCGCGAGGTCGCCCGCAAAATCGAGGACACGCTGCAATATCCGGGACAGATCAAAGTCACCGTTATTCGCGAGACACGTTCGGTAGAATACGCTAAGTAAAACGAAAACGTCACGCGATTTATGCATCCGGCGCAACTTCAAAGTTGCGCCGGTTTTTTTCTAGAGCGGCAATAGTGGCTAGACTAACGAGCATGTGGGCGATGCAAGAACACGCGGTTGAGTACAACCAGAGAGGTATC
>JAPKMR010000006.1 GCA_026645815.1 Anaerolineae bacterium
GTGATTGTGTCGGAGGAAGAAATCGGTGCGCCTATCATTCGGTATCCTTCAGCGGCGATCGTACTCAACCTCCCTTCGATGGATAAATATGAACCTCTGGTCAAGCCGGGCGGTGTATTGATCGTGAATACTACCCTCGTGCCGCGCGCGAGTCAGCGTGAGGATATCCGTGTCATCGCCCTCCCTGCAAGCGATATTGCCACTGAGCTGGGCAATGTCCGCATGGCGAACCTGGTCGCTTTGGGTGCGCTGCTCAAAGCCAAATAAAGCCGCACTGCTCAAGGGCGCTGAGTTTGTCCAATAATCCCACGTGTGGGTAGGCGTCTAAAAACGGCAGTATAATAGACCCGGTAGCCTGACCAGGCTACCGGGTCTTGTATGGGGAAGGGCACGTCACGGCAGGGACGTGGGCGAAGCCCGAGTCTTGCTCTTCTTGGTATCGTAGATTTTCTGGAGGTTTGTATGCCACACTCGAGACCGACCCTGGGCCTGGCACTGAGCGGCGGCGGTATCCGCGGACTGGCGCATATCGGTGTGTTAGAGGTGTTGGAAGAAGCGCAGATTCCGGTGCACGCCATTGCCGGATCGAGTATGGGTGGCATTATCGGCGCGCTTTATGCTGCCGGTATCACCCCGAGCTCCTTGCGCGAGGCGGCGATAAAAGCGAGTATTCTGGATTTTGCGACCCCTGACCTTCACGGGCGGGGCTTGATAGGACAACGCAGATTTCAGAGTTTTTTAACTACCCTATTGGGGCGGGAGGACCTCACCTTCGCAGATCTCAAAATCCCTATCGTCTTGACGGCGACAGATTTGGAGAACGGCGCCCTTGTGCTGCTGCGTGAAGGACCTCTGATGCCTGCACTGCTTGCCACTTCTGCTTTCCCGCTGGTTTTCCCTCCGGTTCACCACCAGGGGCGTTGGCTGGTGGATGGCGGAACGTTGAATAATTTCCCCTGCGATGTGGCGCGCGCTATGGGCGCGGATCGGGTTATCGGTATAGATACGCCTATCCGCATTCAGTTTGAGCTGCACAAACCTGAGGAGGAGCACCCGCGACTTTCCTTCCGTTCTTTGTTGCCGATCAACGTGCGCTCCTTCGATTGGAAACAGCCGATTCTCATCGCCGAGGGAGCGGTGGGGCATACACTCGATGTGCTGAATCGAGAGCGTGTGCGGTGTTGCCCCCCAGATTTGTTGATCAGTGTGGATTTGCCCAACACGAGCACCTTTCTGGTAGATAGCAGTGAGCATGAACGCATTATCAATATCGGGCACGCGGAAGCGCACCGTGTGCTGGTGGATTTGCGTCGCCTGCGTGATCGCCCCTTGCAAGCTGGTTGGCGCCAGCGTTGGGGACGCTTTGCGCGGCGTTTGCGACGCGCTCGCGCCGCTTACCGCGCCCCGGATTTTGAGTGCTTTCCACCTCTAGGCTGACGTTGCTTGCGTTTCAGCGCAAGCTGGTTGGCGCCAGCTCGCCGTTGCCAGGGTTTTCCCGGTCGCGCGGCAAGCGCAGCACCAGGAAACTCAACAGTACCATCACAATGCCGCCGATGATAAAGGGCGTCTGTAGGGTGAACCATCCTGCCAGCAAACCACCTGCGAAAGCGCCAACGGCGTTAGCCAGCGAGACGGCGGTTGAATCCAGGCCAAAGGCGGTGCCTGCGCGTCCGGATGGCGCCAGTTTCCCGATATAGGCGCTGAGTGCTGAGAGGGTCCCGCCAATCGCGACACCCATGAAGACTTGCCAGACCAGCAACCACCAGTAGTTCGCAGCAACTCCCTGAAATATCAGCGCCGCGCCACCCAGAAGCCCGCAGCCCAAGAGGATCATCCGGCCCCCGTAACGGTCTGCCATGCGTCCCAGCACGGGCGCGGCAGCGGCGCTGCTGATGCCAGAGACGGTTACCAGCAAGCCTGAGAATGTTCCCAATTGTGTTGAACCCGGCAGGAGTTCCTGTACCAGCAACGGCGTAAAAGGCGAGGACATCTGCACCCCCAGACGCAACGCAAAACGCAGGAAGAGCACCAACGCGAGCATCGCACTCGCGAAGATCAAACCAAAATCACGTCGCATTTGCTCCAGCAGTCGCAACTTACCCAGGTCCTGCGGTGGGCTAAAGTTCTCATTCACCACAAATAGAATGATCAGACCGGCAATGAGCAGGAATCCAGAGGTGATCCAGAACACCGCACGGTAGCCAAGCGCGTCGGCTACTATTCCACCAGCAGAAGGCCCCAAGGATTGCCCCAGAAAAATCGCGACCTGCAACTTGCCCAGTGTTTCGCCCAGACGGTGTTGTGGGGTGGAGCTCGCGACAAGCGTCGTTGCTGCGGCTACTGTGCCGGTGAGGGCGCCTTGCAACAGGCGCAGCGCTGCGAGCTGCTCCACGTTCTTCACAAAACCCATCAAAATGATGGTAATGACCCCACCGAACATCGCGCGTTCTACCATCACCTTACGCCCATAGCGATCGCTGAGGCTACCCCATATAGGTCCGAAGAAAGCCATCGCAAACGCGGGGGCAGAGGAAACCAGACCTGTCCAGCGTGCTACAGCTTCTCCTTCTATACCGAGGTATTGCACATAATAGGGCAAAATGGGTAAAAACGAAGCGAAGCCCATAATTGCCAGCAGCTCCGCGACCCACACACCCCATAGATTGCGTTGCCAGTCACGAGTCATGTGAGCTCCTTCATAGCGCCAGTCTTTCGGTAACCACAATATATGCTCAGGTCTCGCCGTTGCTCCTGCAAACATTCACTATGGCGCTGGTGAAACATAGCTCAGCTTACCACCAAACAGATGAACAGCAAATGGGTAGGGTATAGGACAAAGGCTGCCGCTTGTTGGGAAGTTCAAGCGGTTGTACTCAACCGCGGTCGGCTGGGTGAGACAATGCGTTTAGGCAATTGGACGCGCCAGAAAGAAGCGCCAAGTACGGCGACGCAGATGTTTGAGCGCTGACAAGGGCCATTTGCAAGATGCCAATCTTATTTTTCCCAATATTTTGTCGTATACCCCTGCGCAACCTTGGAACAAATGCCGGCATTCTGCGAATGCTTGCGCTTCAGAGGCATTATGCGGGGCGTAACGCAGTTTCGGTCAGTGACCTGCTACGAAAGCCCGAGAATACAGATGAGGTATTTTGTGCGGTGGGGGGCAACCCCATCGCACAAAATACTTTTTCTACACTTCCTGGCGCGAGTGTGTTTTTCAAGGGACTTAAGCCTGAAATCTACGCCTAGCAATGGGAACGTGAACAGCTACGAAAACAGGTCACATTGATTTTATTTGCGGATGGGCTATGATAATGTTTCATCATCAATCAGGAGATAGTTATGTCTGAAATAGACCCGAATTCACCCGTTTCTGCACATCCGAAGCAGGAGCAATGCTGTGCGCCTACCGTGATCGGTATTGCCTTGTTGCTGTGGTTAGCTGTCATCCCTGCAGTTGTGATGGTGTTGGGTTCGCTGCTGCTAGATGATCTCGCACCGGCATTCCAGAAAGCAATCGTCATCACCGTCGCCGCGGCATTGTTGTTGCCCGTGATGATTGCTGCCCTACTGTTCACCCGTAAACGCCTGGGTTGGGAAGGCGTGCATGCGCTGGCGCTGGTGTTGGCGGCGTTTTCCGGCTATTTGTTGTTGGACGCGGTCATGCGCGCTATTCTGCCGGCGCATCCCAACTGGCTTGCGGCGCTGCGTTTAGGGCTATTGCTGCCCTATGTCTTCATCGTCTGGCGCTTGATGGGCGCCCCTACCCATGAGGAGGCACGCGGAGCGACGTTGCCCACAGTTCTGCTTGCCATTGCTGTGGCGGCGCTCCTCACTTTGCCCTGGGCGCTCACCGGCGCTTTGGGAGATAGTCTCGTGAGCCTGGGCCTGCTCTTCCAGGCGCTGGCGGAAAACTTGCCCCTCGCCTTGCTGCTCTGGGGCGCGAGCTACCCTTTCCTGAAACCGCGTTTCACCGATAGCCGTGTGGCAGCGTTGACGGTGATCCTGCTCTTTGCGTTGGCTGTTGCCGGCGGCGTATTTCCCACTGGTGATTGGGGCGCACTTGCCAATGCTCTCTTACTGTTGCCGTTAGGATTTCTGGCGACGGAGCTGGTTGTTCGTGGGCAGAGTCCGCTCGCGGTGCTCCCGGTTCTCCTCGCTGTGCGTTTGGCGTCACGCCTGTTTATTGACCCGCGCGATATCGAGGCACAGGGCATCCCGGAAGTCCAGCATATGATCAGCCTGGCGATTACCTGGTTGGCGACGCTGATCGTGGGCCTTTTGCTCTGGGGTGTGCGCAAATTCCGCGACAAGGCGCCTTATTCCCCGCGCAGCGCTTTGGCACTCAATGGGATTGCTGCCCTTGTCTTGCTCAGCCTCTGGCTAGGGGTTTATTTCCTTTGGGGGACACCTGGCTTTTTTAACGATAGTTTTCTCATTGTCTTGGAAGAACAGGCTGATCTCAGCGCCGCCTATTCCATTGCGGACCGGCAGGAGCGGTTAAGCTATGTTTATGGTACGTTGGTGGGGACTGCCGAACGCTCGCAGGCGCCAATTCGCGCCGAGCTCGACCGGCGCGGGCTTGTTTACCGTCCTTACTATCTCATTAACATGATTCGGGTGGAGGGGCACACCCTGCAAATGCGGCGCTTTGAGAAGCTGCCGGGTGTGGCACAGGTGATCCGCAATCCCAATGTCCGTATGTATGCGCACCGTATCGCTTTGCCCTCCTACGGCGTGGATGAGCGCCCGGTGCCGGAATTGCAGGACAACCTGGATGCCATCAACGCCGATGGCGCATGGGAATTGGGGGTTACCGGCACGGGTATCGTCGTCGCCGGGCAGGATACGGGCTACGAGTGGGATCACCCTGCGCTGATGCGACAGTATCGTGGTTGGGACGGAGCTGTCACCGACCACACCTATAACTGGCATGATGCCTGGGGCGAGTTCGAGGTCCCCACCGATGAGGACGGACACGGGACGCACACGATGGGCACGGTACTGGGGCATGATGGCGACGACAATCGCACGGGTGTGGCGCCCGATGCGCAGTGGATTGGCTGTCGCAATATGCGGCGCGGGGTGGGGAATCCCGCCAGCTATGCCGAGTGCATGGAATTCTTCCTCGCGCCCTATCCGCAGGGCGGTGACCCGTTCCTCGAAGGGGATGTGCGTTATGCGCCACACCTGACGACCAATTCCTGGGGTTGTCCGGAGGTTGAGGGATGCCAACCTGAAACTCTGGAGGTAGCTGTGGAAGCCCTGCGGGCGGCGGGCATCATGACGGTGGTTGCGGCGGGCAATGAGGGACCAGGGTGTAGCACAACTGCTACGCCACCCTCTAATTATGATGCGGCTTTCACGGTGGGCGCGGTCTACAGCTATGGGGATAACAGCATCACCGGCTTTAGTAGCCGTGGACCGGCGTATGGCTTGCTCAAGCCCGATATTGTTGCCCCGGGCTACGATGTGCGTTCCAGCTTCCCCGATGCGAGCTACGCCTATGCGCCCGGCACCTCGATGGCGACGCCGCATGTGGCGGGATTGGTGGCATTGCTCTGGTCTGCAAATAGCACGCTCATTGGCGATATTGATGCCACCGAGAACCTCATCCGTGAGACGGCGACGCCCAAATCGCTGAGCTACATTTGCACGCCGGAGGAGGCCTCGCAGGAGGACCCGCTGGGGCTTTCGGAAACCGGACCTCTGTGCGCCTGCGGTGATGTGACCGGCACGCCCAACAACGTTTACGGCTATGGGCTGATCAACGCAGAGGCGGCAGTCAAAGCGGCGCTAGAGAAGTAGCATACTCCTATCAAGATGCGAAGAACGCCAGGCAAAAGCCTGGCGTTCTTCATCTCATATTTCGTCGTTTCTTCCCGACGCTCACTCACTCGTTCCGCCCGCTAGCCGCGTGCCGCAGTGCGCGCCGACCGCCATTCTTCCAGTGTCTCCGGCAGTAGGGGCAGTTCCCCTTCTGGGCGCCGCTCCAGTGCCAGCGCGCCCACCGGGCACACGGGAATGCAGACGCCGCAGCCCACGCAGCGCATTGAATCCACCTGGATGACATCCTCGAGCGCTAACGCGCCGAAGGGACAGCGCTCCACGCAGGCGCCACAGGCGATACAAAGCTCGGTATCCGCGCGGTTCACGAAGGCAGAGGGTGCGACGACGTTCTGCAATCCCAAATCCACCATGCCCCGCAGAATGCCACACGCGCAGGTGCAACAGTTGCAGATGTACCATAGCCCTTCGCGGCTGTTGCTGACCGAGTGGACCAGCCCCGCATCGGCAGCCCGTTGCAGCGTCGCGAGCGCCTGCTCGCGCGTGAGCGGGCGCACAATCTGCCCGGCGATAACCGTCCCAGCTGGATCGCCGAACGCGCCGGGCGTCTCGCTGAGGATCATGCACACATCGAGCGGGTGTTCGCACGGTTCACCGATAAGGGCTTTCTGCTTGCGGCAAACGCAATCAGTGACGCCCCAGGCTTTAGCGTGCTCCACTACCGCAACGGCGCTCTCGAAGGGCTGCACATCCAGATCGGCGCGAATGCTCTCACCGATGGGAATCACGCGGTGTACGGGCGGCTGAATCGCTGCCATGTGCCCGAAAGCCTCGTGGTAGTAGGCCTCGAAGAGCTGCGCCAGTTCCGCGTCAATGGTTGCGCCCTGGAATTCGTAGATGCCCACCACGAAAGGCAGTAGCCCAAAGCCCAATCCGCCCGGCGCACGCCCGGCGGCAATCAGACCGCGCCGCGTCATTGCTTTGAGCAGGGTGCGGGCGGTTCCGGCATCCATCCCTGCGCGGGCAGCGATTTCCGGCACGGTCTCCAGGGTGGGGGTCAGCGCCGCGGCGAGCGCTGCCTCTTCTGGCGAGAATAGTTTGGCGAGCAGACGCAGCTCCACGCCGCTTTCTGTTGCCGGGAAACCTTCGGGCAGCGCATTCAATCGTTGCGCAAGCTGTTGATAAGGGGTGGTGACCATCGTAGCTCCTTCTGAAATTGCAAGACCAGATGCTTCTGGCTTTCCAGCCCCTTTGCGGGGCATCGTGTCACTAACCTGGAGTTCAAACCTCCAGGGGCTTGTCATCGCTGCTGTTAGTTTACCACATTCTGCTGCTATCGCTGGTGGAATTGGTTTATGCTGGATTGTTCTCACCATTCGCTGAAATGATCATGACTATTCTGAATTTGCTGCTAATGCCGAGTAGATGGTGGGTGATAGGCCCAGCAGTTCCAGGATGCGGGTCTGCAAGGCAGTCAACGGTGTCACGTGATACACGACCTGTTCGGGTAGATGCACGGTGGTGAGTGTGATGTTGTTAAATGCTTTGAGCAAACGTTCGGTGGTTGGCGTATCCGTGCCCTTTTTGGGATTCTCGGCGTGCAGTCCGACCAGTTTTTCCTGGGCTTGTTGCAACTTCTGGCGGACGACAAACTCAATCAAGGTCAGTAAACGCACACCGATACTCAACAAGTTGGTCAACCCCACCACTTGGTCATCGCGTTTGACGAACAGCGGGGTAAGCGACAGAGGCGCGCCCTTCAGACGATGAAAACCACGCTCAATCAACCATTCATCCCGATAAGTCAGCAACGCTTGCTCGAGGGGCAATTCCTCAATGGGTGCGTTAGTCACATATGCCCGCCAGCCCATCGTCTCGCGCAGGGCAGCCAGCGCGTCTTCTTGGCAGGTCACTGCGGTGATTTGATAGCGCACCTCGACCGTTTCTCGAGTAGGACGATTGGGGGTGCCGCGGCCCCGGCCTACGTAGTGGGTCTGATGCTTCTCCTGGCGTTCAAACGCGTAGGTCAACAAGCCGACCACGTCGTGCGCCTTCAGAATAGCTTCCGCTGCGGCAAGCAACGCGCTCTCCTCCCGGATTTGACGCTTGCCGCGTGCGGGTGCGGGGGTCAAGGCCAGCAATCCCGCCGTCGCGCGCTCCAAACGCTGTTCCAGACCCCGTTTCAGTTTCTTGGCATAGGTCTCCGAGTGCGCCACGATGACCCGCTCTCGCCACCTGACCAATTGACCATCCTCCTCTGCTACCATCTGGCGCTCAATCTCGTACCCTTCCGCCAACAACACCCGCTCCCCCTGCGCGTTTTCCACATACACCGGCTGCAACGCGTCTTCGCCGTTGAGGGCCGCTTGCACCCACCCGCGCAACAACTCCGCGTTCTCCCCAGTCAGCGCCAGCGGACACAGATATTGCTGCTCCAGGCGCTGAATATGCGCCCGCGTCGCCAAAGCACTCATCTTGCAGTCGCCGACAAACAACAGCCCCAGCACGTTGAGCATCTCCACAATCCGGTCTACCGCCGGAATGTACAGCGGGTCGTCAGCCTTCTCCCCAGACAACACATCCGTGACCAGCGGCAGTCCCAACGGGTCCAAGGCCCCTACCATGACCTTGATCTGGCGCAATGTCGGGTCGTCTTTGCTGTGACCAAACTGAAACAGACCCGCTTCGCTGTCGGCATGGTATCCCGAAACGGTCGTTGGATCCAACCGTACGCGCTTGGGCTTCAAATCATACACCCGTATGATGCTCTGTCCCAACTCCAACTCGATTGCGTGCCACACCTGCGGCTTGCTCAAGTACCGCAACAGCAACGTCAAGCGATCATCCGTGAAATCGGTCTCGCGGATGTCCAGCCCCGCCACGCGCTCCAGCGTCTCGTGAGCTTGGCGCACCCAGTCGCGCACCGTCAGCTTACGATGATCGCCTTGCGACACCATGTGCGCCAACCAAATGGTGGCCAGCCAGCCCCAACTCAGTCCTTGTTGCAAGCCATGACGGGTCAGATGGCGATCCAAAATCGCGGGAAAGCCCAGACGTTTCATAATTTCGAGCAACAGCACAAAATCGTCAATCCGTTCACTCTTGATGGTCAACTCAGTAGTAGTCATCCTCTGAGTGTACCAGCAAATTTACGATTTCGCTAACGATTTCAGCGAATGATCAGTTGTTGGGAAAACCAAAATAGGTTTTGCAGACAGACGAAGAGGGTCTTTTCTTATGTTTTTGGGGCGCGCGAAGCGCGCCCCAAAAACATTCCCTTTCAGATTGAGCCAGGCAATCGGGGTCGCGGGCATGGCGCGGATGCTAACCTGAGTTACAATAAGCCCATGGCTCTGGACTCCCTACTTTCTATTCTGCGCGAAGACCCGCGCTTCATTCGCAATGTGACGGCGTGGCGCACACTGCCGGCGCAGGCTTCGCAGACCGCCGGGTGGCCGGCTGAACTCGATACGCGTCTAAGCGTTGCCGGGCAGGCGCTGGGCATTCCCGCCCTTTACAGCCATCAAGCCCACGCTGTGGAAGCCGCACTGCGTGGCGAAAATGTCATCCTGTCCACGGGAACGGCTTCTGGCAAGACCTTGGGCTACGCGCTGCCGCTGCTCCATACACTGTTGCGCGATCCTACGGCAACCGCGCTGTTGCTCTTTCCTACCAAGGCGCTGGCTCACGATCAAATCGCGGCGTTGGAAACCTGGATTGGCGCGCTCCAAGCGTCGCTTGCCCTGCGCCCCTACGATGGCGACACGCCCCAAGGTCGCCGCGCCGCCATCCGTAAGGAAGCGCGTATCCTTGTCTCCAACCCCGATATGCTGCACCTGGGCATCTTGCCGCACCACACACAGTGGTTGCGTTTCTTTAGCGGTTTGCGCTATGTGGTGCTCGATGAGCTGCACACTTACCGGGGTGTCTTCGGTAGCCACATTGCCAATGTGTTGCGCCGCCTGCGGCGTGTGGCGCGCTTCTATGGCGCGGAACCGCGCTTCATTGGCGCATCGGCGACGATTGCTAACCCGCAGCAGTTGGCTGAAGCTCTCTGGGAAGCACCTGTCACACCTGTGGAGACCGATGGCGCCCCCTATGGCGGACGCCATGTGCTGTTCTACAATCCACCGTTGCTCAATGCCGATTTAGGCTTGCGCGCCAGCGCCGCGGATGAGGCGGCGCAGCTCACGCTGCGACTTCTGCACGCTGGTGTGCAAACCATCGTCTTTGCGCGCTCGCGGCTCTCGGTGGAGCTGCTGTTGCGCGGGTTGCGCGAGCGGGCTGCGCGCGCCGGATTCCCCACCGAGATGATTCAGGGCTATCGCGGCGGCTATTTGCCGCAGGAACGCCGCGTTATCGAGCAGGACCTGCGTGAAGGGCGCACCCGTGTTGTGGTCGCTACCAATGCCCTGGAGCTGGGCATTGATATCGGTGCACTGGATGCCTCGGTGCTGGTGGGCTATCCCGGCACTATTGCCGCAACCCGCCAGCAGATGGGACGCGCCGGGCGCCGGGCAGGGGCCTCGCTCTCTGTGTTGGTGGCTACCCCGGCACCGCTGGACCAATATCTGATCACGCATCCAGAATATTTCTTCGTGCGCTCACCGGAAGAGGCGCGGCTGAATGCCGATGCGCTGGCGGTAGTTGGCTCACATCTCGCCTGTGCGGCTTTTGAGCTGCCCTTCGAACGGGACGAGCCTTTTGGCTTGCTGCCGGAGGTCACCCCGCTGCTGGAGGCGCTCAGCGCCGAAGGGGTGCTGCACCGCAGCGCCGAGCGTTTCACCTGGTTGGGCGAGACCTACCCTGCGCAAGGCGTCTCGCTGCGCATCGCCACCGCCGATAATGTGGTCATCCAGACAACTGCGGGAATGACGCTGGGCATCATGGACCGCGCCAGCGCTGCCAGCATGGTCCATGAGGGAGCAATCTACTTTCACAGCGCTACGCCCTATCTCATCACTGCGCTGGATTGGGAGAGGGGTTTGGCGCAAGCGCATCCGGGTGACTACGATTATTACACCGTCGCGGCGGCAGCGACCTCCGTGGAGCGTTTGGCGTTGCGCGAGACATTGCGGCGTGGTGCGCTCACCCTTACTGATGAAGAGGTACTTGTCCACAGCAAACCCAGTACGTACCGGCGGGTGAGTTTGGCGAACCATGACACGCTTGGTTGGGGCGAGATTGACCTGCCAGAGCAGCTGTTGGAAACCGAGGGCTGCCGCGTGACGCTGGCTGAGGCCTTGGTGGACGTGCTGGCGCAAGAAGGTATTCACGTTGCGCCGCTGGATTATGGTCCTGAGTGGCCCAAAATCCGCGAGACGATTTTGACGCGAGATACGCACACCTGCCGCCTGTGTGGTGCGCCTGCCCGCCCAGAAGCGCCGCTCGAGGTGCATCACCTTACACCGGTGCGGACTTTTCTCGCGCAGTATCCCCCCTCGGTGGCGCTGCATCTGGCGCACGCCGCTGAGAACCTGCTGACGCTGTGCTCGCTTTGTCACGCAAAAGTGGAGCGCGCGCGTGGAGCGCGGACGGCGCTGAGTGGGCTTTCCTATTTGTTGCGGAATCTCGCCCCCGTCTTCCTCATGTGTGACCCCGGCGACCTGGGCGCCTCTGTTCAGGCGCGGGATGTGGAATCCGGGCAGCCCTCGATTATCCTCTACGACACAGCGCCAGGCGGGGTGGGCCTTAGCCCGCGCTTGCTAGGGCTATGGGAGCGCCTTGCCGAAGCCGCACTGGAGCGCGTGCATACCTGTCCCTGCGCCGATGGTTGTCCCTCATGCGTGGGACCTGTGGGGGAAAGTGAGCCTGGCGCCAAAACCGCAACGGCAAAACTGCTGCAACAAGTGGTGTAAGAGCAATCCGGAATACTGAACCGCCGCGAGAAATCACCTTTCTCCCGGATTCATGGATGGTTGCAGGTGTGGCGCGCCAGATCAGTACGCTGCGCTCGCTGCTTATTTCCAGCGTGTGAGAATCGTTTCTCGCTGAAAGAGCTTTACCGCTAACCAGACGACGCCTGCAGTCGTTGCAGCGATGAGTAGCGTTGCCCATCCCATGATGCGCATGTCGAGGTAGACCTTTCCCATCAGCACGACGAGGCTTAGCCCGATGAGGGGGATGATGAAGATGGCGGTCACCTGCTGTGCGGCGCGCGGGTCATTGAGGCGTGAGGAGGCGATGACACCGCACGCTGTGGAAAGCACTGCCAGAAAGGGTGTCTGAAGGGCCATGCTCAGCGACCAAACCGGGCGCACCCAGTAGGCAAAAACGGTGGGACTGCTGATAATGTATAGCCCGAGCGCCGTTAGCACGAAGCTGAGCCAGGTCAATACCACCGCCGGCGCTGAGGCCGTGATGATTTTGCCTAGCAATAACTCCGTTGTGCTGACAGGTGTAGCGAGCAGGGGTTCCAGGCTGCGGGTCTCCTTCTCACCGATGATGCTATATGCGGCTACATAGACCGGCAGTGCGAGGGGAATGAGCAGCAAGTAGAACATATATTGGTCATTCAGAAGGATGATGACCCCATCTTTATACCCTAGCGCTTCCAGCTCTGGCGGCAACCCCATACCGCTATCGCCTGTCTCTGGGTCGAACTCGGCATCGGGTATGCGTTCCATGAAGTAGACCGTACCTACAATCATGCCCACCATTAACAGTGGCAGCAGCGCCATCATGATGAGTACCATCTTGTTTTTGCGCATATCCAGCCATTCCTTGGCTGCTACAGCTTGTAAACGCTTGCGATTCATGCTTCTGTCTCCGATTCCCGCAGCAGGTCAAAATAGACCTGCTCCAATGAATGTGATTCTCTTTCCACGAACTGTATCGCTGCCCCTGCTGCGACCAATGCCTGGATCAGTTCGGGGTTGTGGCTTTCCGGTTCGTTGAGCGCCACACGCAAGCCCTCCGCTGTTTCGACAACCTCGGTGACAAAGGGCAGCTCACGCACGAGGGGGATCAGCCCTGGCGCCTTTTCCCGCAGTCGCACTCGCACCGAACGCCCGTATAGTCCCTGGCGCAGGGTTTCCGGTGCATCCACCCGGATAAGGCGTTGCTTGATGACCGCGACCCGATCACAGAGCCGGTCGGCTTCATCAAGGTTGTGGGTGCAGATGAAGATGGTGCGTCCCTCGCCTTTGAGCGTGGCAATGAAATCTCGTACGACTCGCGCTGCCTCTGGGTCCAATGCCGAGGTGGGTTCATCCAGGAATAAAACGGGCGGTTCGTGTAAGAGCGCACGCGCAATCGCCAGTTTTTGCTGCATGCCTTTAGAGAATCCGCCCACGGCTTCCGCGCGCCGCTCCCAGAGGCCCAGAAGGCTAAGGTATTTTTGCACCTGTCCGGCGATATCCTGCACGCCGTGCAATCTGGCGAAAAACGCCAGGTTTTCCTCGGCATTGAGACGAGGATAGAGGCCCGGGGTTTCGGTCAGTAGACCGACGCTGGCGCGCACGGCTTCATTATCCTGACCTACCCGCTTACCGTTGATCCACGCGGCGCCCGAGGTGGGCGCGATCAGGGCGGCGAGCATCCGCATCGTCGTGGTTTTGCCCGCACCATTAGGTCCCAAGAAGCCAAAAACCTCCCCACGCTCGACTTCGAGGCTCAGGTCGTCTACAGCTAGCAATTTTCCGAAACGTTTACTCAGGTGCTCGGTACGAATCATGTTACACCGCAGTCATGGGATCGAAGAGTTTGGCATACTCCTGCAGTGCGTAGCGATCGGTCATGCCCGCAATATAATCGCAGACCAAGCGCTCCAGAGAACGCTCTTGCAGCTTTGCCTGCACTTCAAAGGGGAGTTGCGCTGGTTCGCCGATGTAAGCCTCGAAGAGCGCGGTGATTACGCGCTCCGCCTTGAGCTGCATCCGCATCACATGCGGATGGCGGTAGAGGCGCTCGTAGAGAAAGCGCTTGAGCTCGCGCGTCATGGCAGCGGTTTCTGGTGAAAGTCCCACGATTTTCTGCGGGCGCTGGCGCACATCTTCAACACTGGCGCAATGGCATTGCTCCAAACGTTCCGAGGTGGACGTGATCAGATCCGTGACCAGCAAGCCGATCAGGCGGCGTGTGAGTCTGTAACGGATCATGTCGTTGAAATCCTTGCCATTCCAGCCCAGGCTTTCTTTGAGCCGTTCCCACCAGGCAATGCCCGTGAGCTGTTCGGGGCGCAGCAACCCGGAACGTAAGCCGTCGTCGAGGTCGTGAGCGGTGTAGGCGATTTCGTCGGCGGGATTTGCTAGTTGCCCTTCCAACGTGCATTGTTTCTCTGGTTCGAAGCCCGTCGCATCAGCGCTGTCGTACTCCGTTTCGTGCTTCACCATCCCTTCACGGACTTCCCAGGTGAGGTTGAGTCCTTCGAATTCGGGGTAGTGTACCGCGAGTTTGTCCACAATGCGCAGCGATTGCCGGTTGTGATCAAAGCCCCCATGTTGCGCCATCAAGTGATTCAGCGTCATCTCGCCTGCGTGCCCAAAGGCTGGATGCCCCAAATCGTGTGCCAGGCACACGGCTTCCACCAGGTCCTCGTTCGCGCCCAGGGCGCGCGCCATTGTCCGCCCGATTTGCGCCACTTCCAAGGTATGGGTCAGGCGGGTACGGTAGTAATCGCCTTCATGGATGACAAAGACCTGGGTCTTGTATTCAAGACGCCGGAAGGCGGTATTATGAAGGATGCGATCACGGTCACGTTGAAATGCCGTGCGATAGGAAGCTTCTTCTTCAGGATAGCGGCGCCCACGCGATTGCCCGCTGCGCATTCCATAAGGCGCGAGGGCTTTATCCTCCAGGCGTTCTAGTTCTTCTCGTGTGATTAACATAAGACCCCCTAATGGTTAGCGAACTTACTTAGAATCTGTCCGGAAATTCATCTCAATCCGGGATTTGCGCCTGAGGGCGCGGTTTTGGGAGTGTGCAAAAACACTCCCCAGAAAGCGGATTTAATTGCAAGGCCCACCGGAGCACCATAGCGTGCTACAATTTCCGGATAGGTTTCATGTTCAGCTGCTGATGGCAATTGCAATCAGGCTGATGATCAATCCAATGCACAGGGTGATGCCGATAAAGAGCGCCAGATTACGTTCGAGTCGGGTGGGACGGACAATGCGTCCCGAAATCCACAAAAATGGACCTGCTGCCAGCGCCAGGCCTATGAGTACTCCCAAAGTGTATATCAGGGCGGTTGCCATCAGGCGCGGCAAATCCACCAGAATGATCAGGCGCCCCAGGGCGGCAATGGAAAAACGGCTTCCCAGAAAGGCATAGCCGGCGGCAATCAGGAGGGCGCTGAGCATCATCACCAGACCCAGGACGCGACGCTGCGCCTTCTCGATCCAGAGCGTGAACCCACCCAAGAGAAATAGTGCCAGGGCGAATGTAAAGATGACAATGGAAAGCAGCTCAATCAGCATGTTGCCCTCCTTCAGGATCTGTGTGCTTCCATGATAACCGGAAACGTGTGCGGCGTCAATCGCGGTTGGACCAGGGACCAGCTCATACCGCGGGTAACCCTCTCAGGCGTCCCATGATACGGGGGCATTTCACATTTTGAGTAAAAAAGAAAACGATTACCACGCAAATGCCTATCTTTTGTTTGATTTTTGGCGGCGGAGCAAAGCTCCGCCGCCAAAAATCAATTTTATTCATTGCCGTCCCATTCTGAAACATCCCCCACGATACCCTCAGATTGCGTCTTGTGAGAATGTGGGTAGACTGAAAGAAGCGGTGAACAAAACCAACCACCGGCAATAGCTCTTGCCAAAGAGGAGCAGCGTATGGATTTACGGGGCAAAATTGCGTTGGTAACCGGCGGCGCCGTGCGCGTGGGGCGCGCGCTGACTCTGGCGCTGGCGCAGTCTGGCGCGGATGTTTTCGTCAATTACCGGGGTTCGGCGACAGAAGCTGATGCTGTTGTGCGGGAAGCGCGCGCTTACGGTATAAGGGCTTGGCCCATCCAGGCTGACTTGAGCGACCACGCAGCTGTGGAACGATTGGTTCAGGTCGTCGAAGAGACCGCTGGCGGGGTGGATGTGCTGGTGAATAGTGCTTCTCCCTTCATCCATGCCCGGCTTGCCGATACTACACTGGAAGTGTGGCGCATGGTGATGGGCGTGCTTCTTGATGGTCCCTTTCTGTTGTGCCGCGCTTTTGCGCCGGGCATGGTCGCACGCGGCAGTGGCTTGATCGTCAATATTTTGGATCAGAGCGCTTTTCACCCTGATCCCGCCTATTTCGCTCACACTATCGGCAAAACTGGCTTGTTGGGCATGACACGCGCCCTGGCAATGGAGTTGGCGCCTGCGGTGCGCGTCAATGCAATTGTTCCGGGTCCGGTGTTGCCGCCGCCAGATTTCACACCGGAGCAGGAATCTCGCATCGCACAGAGCACGCTGCTGCGGCGTTGGGGAACTCCCGAGGATGTCGCCCATGCTCTCCGCTATCTTCTCGAAGCGGATTACGTCACCGGCGAGACGCTCTTTGTGGACGGCGGGGAGGCCTTGAAGTAAAAACGCCACCTACGCGGTTTCCCGACTTGGGAACCGCGCAGGCGGCGTGCTACCGTCTTTCTGATAGGACTTAGTGCGCGCGTCCCAACCCCGTGGGGCGGAACTTGTAGCCGTAAATGATGGTGCCCTCGTCACCCTGAGCGCGGAGCTTGCGGGTGACCATTTCCACGGGCATCCCGATGCGCACATCTTCCGGCGCCACATCGGTGAGCTGTGCGGTAACCATGGGACCTTCTTCTAGTTTGACCAGCGCTACGGTGTAGGGAGTGAAACTCTCAAAGCCCTCTGGCGCGCTGCCCAGCGTGCTAAACGTATAAACCTCACCGCGACCACTTAAGCGGTAGGGTTCCTTTGCCGGTCTTTTGCATTCCGGGCAGATATCACGTGGTGGGAAGATCTTTGCCTTGCAATGGGGGCATTCCTCTCCCTCCAGACGATACCGCTGACCCTTTAACCGCCAATCGTGTGCAACTTTTCCTTCCATGTTGGTTCTCCTGTTCGAGTATAAACCCTTGTGTGTTATGATGCGTGCTGTATTCGACTTCTATCTATGACCCGGCACGCCAGGCAATTTACCCCATCGCTTCCAAAATCGTTGTGATGATGGTTGCGCCGCTTCCGCCAATATTCTGCGTCATTCCCAGACGTGCGTTGGGCAGCTGATTCTTCCCCGCAAGCCCGCGTAGTTGCAGAACCGTCTCGACTATCTGGTACATACCTGTGGCGCCCACAGGATGTCCTCGCGATTTCAATCCGCCCATGGTGGCAATGGGAAGCCGCCCTTGCAGGGTGATTTCCCCGTCAAGCGCCAGGCGCACGCCCTGCCCGCGCTCAGCAAAGCCCGAAGCTTCCAGGCTTAGCGCCGACATGATGGTAAAGGCGTCGTGCAGTTCAAAGAAACTGATATCCTGCGGTTTGACTTTGGCCATATCGTAGGCGCGCTTGACCGAGAGGCGTGCAGCTTCCAGCGCCAGTGGGTCTTTGCGATCATGGACGGCTATCGGCGCGGTGGCGATGCCTGAACCGCGAACCCGTATAGGCGCCGGGCTTAACGTCCGGGCATACTCTGCCGGCGCCAGGATCACTGCCGCGGCGCCATCGCAGACTGGTGAGGCATCGAGTAAGCCAACAGGGTCGGCGATGGTGGCGCAACGGGCATATTGCTCCGGCGTTACCTTCATGTGGAACATAGCATTGGGATTGTTCATCCCGTTGGCATGTGCCGTGACGACGAAATTGGCGAAGTCTTTGCGCTCCCAACCATACTCATACATGTAGCGCCGCATCAGCAGCGCGTTGAGGCTGACAAACGAGACCCCTTGGGCGACCTCATATTCCGCATCAGCAGCCATCGCCAGCGCCGCCGTGGTTTCACGTCCCGACGTATCGGTCATTTTCTCCACACCGGTCACCAACACCAGGTCATTCATGCCGCTTGCAACTGCCATCATGCCCACACGAAATGCTGCTGAGCCTGAGGCGCAGGCGGCTTCGACCTTCAGGGCTTCGGCGCCTGTCTGTCCCAGGCTATCGGTGAGCAGTGCGCCAAGATGCTCCTGCCCGGTAATCTCACCCGACATCATATTGCCGACATAGACGGCATCCACTTTTTCAATGTTGGCATCGTGCAGCGCATTGAGTGAGGCTTCCAACGCTAAATGCCGAATGCTGATGGGCCAATGCTCCTGCACGGGAGTTTGACCGATACCGATAATGGCAACTTCTCGCATCTATGCCTCCTACTTCACCAGCAGCTTGCTGCGATAGCGGACGTATAGCCCATAATCAATTTCGACTCGCCGGGCGATGTAATCCGTAACCAGCGGGGCTTTGTGTCGCCGTTCTTTCAGGGCCTCGGTGACCTCCCATACGAAGGCGTCGGACCCCGCACCAGAGCCGAAGCTGACCATCAGGATGCGGTCTCCCGGTTTGGCAATATCGAGGGTTGCCGAGAAGCCCGTCACTGCTGCGCCGGCATACGTGTTACCGATAATATTGCTGATCAGACCAGGCTCAAGTTGTTCTTTGGTAAAGCCCAGACGCTTGCCTACCCGTTGCGGAAATTTGACATTGGGTTGGTGGAAAATTACATAAGCGAAATCTTTGGCTTCCATGCCCAATTCGTGCAGGAGTGCTTCTTCCGCCGATTGAATGTGGTGGAAATAGGCCGGTTCGCCCGTAAAGCGCCCCCCGTGACTGGGATAGTGCTGATAGGCCCTGCGCCAGAAATCGGGCGTATCGCTCACGAAAGAGAGCGAACCACGCAGGACCGCGAGTGCTTCCTCAGCCGGTCCGACAATGAAGGCGGTGCCGCCACAGGCAGCGGTATATTCAAGCGCATCCCCAGGACGTCCCTGCGCTGTATCCGCACCGATAGCCATGGCATAATCCGCCATGCCTGCGCCCACCAATCCGATAGCAGCTTGCAAGGCTTCGGTGCCAGCTTTGCAGGCGAATTCCAGATCCGCCGCCAGGTGAAAGGGCGATGTGCCAATGGCTTCCGCGACCACGGTTGAGCTGGGTTTAACCGCGTACGGGTGCGACTCACTGCCTACCCAAACTGCACGAATGTCTTCTGGGTCAATTCCCGCGCGGCTTAGCGCGTTGCGCGCAGCTTCAATCGAAATGGTAATGGTGTCTTCATCCAATCCGGCGACGGCTTTTTCCCTGATCGGACCACCTTCATCGCCACTGCCCCAAATGCGGCTGATTTCCGCATTGGGCAGACGGTACATCGGTACATAAGAGCCGTAGCCAATAATGCCTACCGGGCGTTGTGGGTGCATGGTCCAACGTTCTGCCATAGTTGCCTCCTATAAAAGTGCCAACAATGCGGTGGCGCGGTCCACCCGGATTACGCCTTCAGCAATCATTGCCTGCGCGATGCGTTCGATGGCCTCACCCGTGGCGCCGGCTGCCATAGCGACCTGGCGGGCATGGAGGTCCATGTGCCCTTTCTGGATCCCTTCTGTCGCCAGAGCGCGAATGGCTGCGAGATTCTGCGCCAGGCCTACGCTCGCAACGATCTCCGCCAGCTCGCGTGCGGTCTGTACTCCCAGAATCTTGAGTGCCACTTGTGCGGTGGGGTGCACGCGGGTTGCCCCTCCGACAATGCCCAGCGCCAGGGGCAGCTCCAATTTGCCGTTGAGATGACCCTGGTTATCACGTTGCCAGGTGCTCAGGCTGGTGTAGCGCCCGTTACGAGCGGCGTAAGCGTGCGCCCCGGCTTCGATGGCGCGCCAATCATTGCCTGTGGCTATCACCACGGCATCAATGCCATTCATAATACCTTTGTTGTGGGTCGTGGCGCGATAGGGGTCCGCGGCGGCAAAAGCCCAGGCCTTCTCGATCCCCGCAGCGACAGCCTCACCCGTGAAGTCATTGAACGCCAGCGCACTTTCTGGAATGCTGACCTCGGCTCGCGCCAAACGTTGATCTGCCAGATTGCTGAGAATGCGCAGGAAAACCTTGCCGCCTGTGAGGCGTTCGATCTCCGGTGCGAGGCGTTCGCAGGCGGTGTTGATGGCATTGGCGCCCATCGCGTCGCGGACATCGTAGAGCAGGTGCACGATGAGCATGGGACCAGCTGCGGTTTCGGGCAGCAGGCGCACTTCTAAATCCCGCGCGCCACCGCCTAGCCGAACCAGCACCGGATCCACCGCGTGTGCCAACGCGAGGAGGGGCTCTTTCTCCTCCAGGATTTGCGCGCGTGCTACCTCCAGATCATCCAGGTCAACCACTTGCAGTTGTCCGATCATGACCGGTGAGTCGGTGCTCGCGCTGAAGCCACCGCCCGCGCGCGCCAGTTTTGCCGCCAGCGAGGCGCCGGCAACCACCGAGGGTTCCTCGATGACCATCGGAACCAGCACGTCGCGCCCATTCACTTTGAAGTTGGTCGCGATGCCCAATGGCAAGCCATAAATACCAGCGACGTTCTCGATCATGTGCGCGCCGCGCTCGACATTCAAACCTAAAGCGCCGGAGAGCGTTGTTTGCTCCTCGGCGTTCAGCGCAGCCCACTCAGTGAGCAATCGCAGGCGTGCATTGAAATCCAGGTTATAGAATCCTGCAATGCGAGAACTTCTCTCCTCAGGCATAGGCCTCCAATTTAAACCATTTTAACGGTTACATCTTAGCATAAAGTAGCTTTCAAAAGCTATCAGACAACCTCCAAAGCCTTCCTACCATCATATTCTTCCAGTTTTGGGCATGCTTGGGGCGCCAAAGAACACCAACAAAAACCGTTGACCACTTATCACTTGCCTTATACACCGATTTGGTATATCCTTTTCTCACATTGTTAGGAGAGTGTAGTGCTGTTGGCATCTCGGCGCAGGTGGGAACTTCCATTGAAATAGGGATGCCTATTTTATTGTGCGAGGATTGTGCGTGTTAAGAGAACTGCATATACGCGATTTTGCGATTATTGATGAGCTGCATCTGAGCCTGGAGCCTGGATTCAACATTCTCACCGGAGAAACGGGCGCCGGCAAGTCCATCTTGATTGACGCGGTGATTCTATTGCTCGGTGGACGCGCCGATGTAACTGCCGTCCGCGAGGGAACGCCGCGCGCCCTTGTCGAAGGGATGTTCGTGCTCGATGCCAGTCAGCAGGCTCTCCTGGCGCCGTTGCTGGTGCAAGAAGGTCTGGAAGCTGAGACACCTGATGTGCTTTGGTTGAGCCGCGAGCTGCGCGAAACGGGACGCTCTGTGGCGCGGGTGAATGGAACGGTCGTCTCGGTTGCACTCTTGAGGCAGATTGGCGAGGACTTGGTAGATATTCATGGGCAGAGTGAGCATCTGAGCTTGCTGCGCGTGGCAGAACATGTCAACTTGCTAGATCGCTTTGCCGATCTCGGAGAATTGCGGGGCCAGGCGGCGGAAGCCGTGCGCCATCTGCAGGCGGTGCGGCGGGAGTTGCATGCCTTACGGCAGGATGAACGCACGCGCATGCAACGCCAGGATTTGCTGCGGTTTCAGCTACAGGAGATCACTACGGCGGCGCTGCATCCTGATGAGGATGCAGACCTGAACGCCGAGCGCACCCGTCTCGCAAATGCCGAGCAACTCGCTTCACTGACCTCGACATTGCTGACGCTGCTTGAGGAGGGTACAGAAGAGTCACCTGCCGTGCTGGATTTGTTGGGAAAAGGGCAGCGTGAGATGACTACGCTGGTTCGTGTGGACCCCTCGCTCGTTGCCAAGGAGACGGCCTGGTTGGAAGCCGTCTACCAGATTGAAGACCTGGCAGGTTTTCTGCGCGGGTATTTGAGCCAGATTGAGTTCAACCCCCGTCGTTTGCAGCAAGTAGAAGAGCGCCTGGCTTTGATTCACGGGCTACAACGCAAATACGGCGGCGATATCCCGGAGATTTTGGCCTATGCGACCAAGATTGCCGCGGAGCTGGAGCTGTTGGAGCACAGCGATGAACGCATTTTGGCTCTGGAGGAAGAAGCGGTAACGTCGAGTGAGGTTGCTGGACGGCTGTGTGCGGCTCTTTCCACGGCGCGGCGGGAAGCTGCGGTGCGTCTGTCTGCCGGCGTCGAGGCCGAGCTGGGAGATTTGCGGATGGCGGGGACCCGTTTTGGGGTGTCATTCCGTTGGGAACCGGACGCCTCCGGTTTGCCGGTAGAACCGGCTCAACCTGCGGAGATCTGGTTAACGGCGGGGGCAGCGGAGCCGCAAGTAACTGATTGGGTGTCTCGTGCTGCGTTCGACAGCACCGGTGTGGACCGGGTGGAATTCCTGATCGCCCCCAACGTGGGAGAGGGATTCAAGCCGTTGGCGCGAATTGCCTCGGGCGGTGAGACCGCGCGCCTGATGTTGGCGCTTAAAACAGTGCTTTCGCGTGCTGATCGTACCCCGACATTGATTTTTGACGAAATTGATCAGGGCATTGGCGGGCGTGTGGGCACGGTGGTGGGCGCCAAGCTGTGGCGTCTGACGCAAAGCTCACATCTGGAAATCGGGAGCACAGAGCAGTTGGGGCATCAGGTATTATGTATCACGCACCTGCCGCAACTGGCGGCGTTTGGCGATATTCACTATGGGGTGGAGAAAACGGTAACGGATGGCCGCACGGTGGCTTCGGTGCGGCGTCTGGAGTCCGACCTTCGCTTGAACGAACTGGCGCAGATGTTGGGCACGCAAGGTGTCGCCGCGCTCCAGGGTGCAGAGGAACTTCTCGCTCAGGCGCACGCACTGAAATCCAAATAGGCGCGCATTGGGAAATTGAGATCCAACGCGGGGATTCTCCGCCGGCTTCAGCGCGGAATTTGCGCCTTGCGATGTAAATTTGAACACTTACCTCAAAAGCTGGATTTGCTGACTATTAGAAGCAAGTTATAATGGACATATGACCATTCTCGATTTTATTGTTATGTTGTAGATTGTGTAAGGACGGCATAAATGGCGCTAAAAGGCAATTTGAAGGATTTCGGCATCACGCAACTGCTGAACCTGATCAATTTGGCTCGCAAGACCGGGACACTCTATCTTGAAGGTCCACAAAACAAAGCCTACCTGTGTTTCCGTGAGGGGGCACTGGTATATGCAGCTGCCGATGGAAAGGAATTATCGCTGCTGCCTTTGTTGCAACAAGCGGGCAAGCTGACTGCTGAACAGGTGCGTGTCATTACGGCGAATGTGGCAGGCAAGCCTGACCGAGACGTGGCGATGATGCTCATCCAATCGGGGCACATTCAACAACAGGAAATAGTGCAGATCGTGCGTCAGCACATTGTCAACCTTGTCTATCGGGTGTTTTCCTGGAATACCGGAACATTCCGTTTTGAACCGGCAGAGTTGCCGGTTCAGGGCAAGCTGGTGACCTCGATCGCGTTGGAGAACGTGATTATGGAGGGGAGCCGGCGGCTCAAGGAGTGGGAGCGCCTGCAAGATGAATTGCCTTCGCTTGATGTGGCGCTTAAGTTTGCCGAAAAACCGAACACGCCGCTCCGCGATGTGAACCTGACGGTGGAGGAGTGGCGGGTGATTTCCTTCGTGAATCCACGCAATACTATCCAGCAAATTGCACAGAATAACAGCATGAGCGAATTTCAGATTCGCAAGATTGTTTATGGATTGTTGCAAGCGGGCCTGGTAGAGATTATTCGCCCGCCGCGGCAGGTGACCGATGCTTCAGTGGGTGAAACGCGGAGCACTAGAACAGAGGAAAGGGAGCGCGTAGACGCGATGGTGCGTCGCCCCGATGTTAAACGTGGTCTGATTCATAAGTTGATTGACCGCATCCGGGAGCTCTAACTCATGCAAACCTTAAAAATCGTAGTGACAGGCCCCTTTTCTTCCGGCAAGACAGAATTTATTCAGAGCGTCAGTGAAATTGATGTAGTTTCCACAGAAAAGAAGATTTCGAGCCGCGCTGAACGCATTAAGGAAGCCACTACGGTGGCGATGGACTTTGGTCGTATCACGATTGATGATGAGCTGATTCTTTATCTATTTGGCACACCGGGGCAACGCCGTTTCGATTTCATGTGGGAAATTCTCTCTGAGGGCATGCTGGGCTTTGTGGTGATGGTGGATAGTACGCGCCCGGAGACCTTCCGCGAGGCGCAGCGCATTCTGGATACCTTCCGTGCTTATTCTCCCGTGCCCTATATCGTGGCTGCCAACAAACAGGATATGAAAGACGCCTGGCCTCCTGAAGACCTGCGTATCGTACTCAAGATCGAGCCTGGAATCAAGGTGGTGCCCTGTGTGGCGCGCAATCGTGAGAGCGTGAAGCAGGTACTGTTGGAATTACTGTATTCTATCCTTGAAGTGATGGATCAAAGCGGAGAGTAACCATTTTTTAACTAAACCGCAACAGCCCTTTCCCCCGCAGATTGTTTAGCTATGTTATTATAGAGGTGGGAAAGAAGGCTGGGACTGGTGTTATGGTAGCCATTGTTACGGATCGTGGAATTGTGCATTATGAAGCCATCGGGCGCGGCAAGCCTGTTATCTTGCTGCATTGCTGGTTGGGTTCGTGGAGCTACTGGTTACCTACCATGCAACTGTTGGCGCCCAAATACAAGACCTATGCACTCGATTTTTGGGGCTTTGGTGAATCCGCTAAACACGGTGCTTTTTCAGTCGTGGAATACGTGGAGATGGTCAACCAGTTCATGGAGCGTTTGGGGTTGGAACGAGCGCCTGTGATGGGGCACTCGATGGGGGGGACGGTATCGTTGAGCCTGGCTTTGATGTACCCCCAACGCGTCTCGCGCGTCGCGGTAGTCGGATCTCCTGTCGTGGGTTCTGGATTGGCTTTTCCTCTCAAACTGGCGGGTAACCGCCAGATTGCTGCGCTGCTGTATCGTTTCCCGCGGATTTTCGCCTTTGGGATGCGGATTGCCTCGCGGTTTTATGCGCGGGACTGGCGTACGTGGTATGATATGTTTCAAAAGGATTTGTCCAGCACCACGATGGATTCTTTTTCAAATAGTATTCGGGATTTGCGTTTCACCGACTTGCGCCCGCACCTGCACGAATTGCGCATTCCATCCATGGGGGTTTACGGCAAGAAGGACAATATCGTGGACCCCAAACAGGGTCGCGTATTGCAAGCCGGTGTAAAACATGCCTTACTCCACTATTTTGATGGTTCGGCGCATTTCCCCATGTTGGATGAAAAGGACCATTTCAATCAAGTGGTGCAGGATTTTCTGGAATTGCAGTGAGCATGACGCAGCGGCTTGAAGACGGGGTCGCGGCGCATGCTACGCACGAGGGAGGGTATTTTCCCAACAAACTTGTGCGTATCCTGCTGTTCTCGTTGGAAGAGGTATTGGGATCCAATAGCCTGCGCGCGGTGTTAACCCTGGCGCGGCTACCAGAGTTGGCGGACCAGACGTTACCGCCGAATTTCGAACCCGCACTTCCGTTTTCGGCAATCGCGCAGCTGACTGCCGCAATTGATGAGATGCATGGGGTGCGCAGTGGGCAGCAACTCTCCCTGCGCACGGGGCACGCCCTTTTCCGCCATGGTATTAAGGATTTTGGGGGCTTGCTGAGCGTTGCGGATGTAGCTTTTCGCATTCTGCCCCTTTCTTTTCGAGTACGCTTGAGCATGGAAGTGCTCGGGGAGATTCTGAATCGTTATTCTGATCAGCGCGTGCGCTTGACGGAAACACCGGAGTGTTATCTGTGGATTATGGAGCGCTGCGCCATTTGTTGGGGTTTGCAGACAACCTATCCAGTTTGTTCTTTGGTGACAGGACTTCTTACAGAAACATTGTACTGGGCAAGCGGTGGACGGTCTTTCCAGGTTGAGGAAGTGACGTGTATTGGGTTGGGGGATCCTGCTTGTATGTTTCGCATTGGGCGGATGCCGGTTGTGCCGGCATAAGGAAGCGATTCTGTGCGAAAAATTATCCTGCGTGACAGACGCAAATTATCACCATTTAACGAACCCGCGCGTGATTTGAGCGTGTTGGGCAAACCCCTGTGGTTGCACCAGCGGGATATTTTGGCACGTTACACGACTGAAGAAGTTGAGGCAGATTCGCTTTCTGAGATTGGCAATGAGCGCATCGAGACGTTGGTCTATCGCGAGAACCTCTATTTCGACCAACCCTTCATTGATGATTTCATTGCCCGTGCACAGAAACTCGGTAAAGCCTGTCAGGTAGCCTTTGACCTGGACGACCCCGCTATTTCCCGGCACGCCATCTATTTACAGCGGGGTATTCGGCGTCAGGGAAATGTTTATGTCGCCGATCTTTGGTACTACCCCTATGGCGTGGATCCTGTAGTGCGCCCGCTGCTCATGCACACGGAACCGCGTGAAGCCGGGTATTATCATGTCCCTACCCACATGTCCAACGTTTATGGCGATCTTGTCTACCAACTGCCAACCAAAGCATTTTTATCCATCGAGCACTGGATTCATATCCTCTTTGCCAATGTCATGTTTGGTATCTTCTCCATCGGGGCGCGTTTTGAGCAGGCGCTGGAGAAGGACTTGGGACTCAATCTGCGCTTGCTGTGGCAGGCGATGTTGGAGCGCCGGCAATTGCTTGCCAGTACCCAGTTGGTTCAGATTGGCAAGAATTGTCAGATTGACCCGACGGCGGTTATTCAGGGACCCACCATTATCGGCAATAATGTGACCATTGGCGCCGGTGCGCTGGTGGCTAATTGTGTTCTAGGCAACAATGTGAATATCTCTCACGGCTGCCAGCTGCTTTTGAGTGTGGTGGGCGACGGAACCTTTATGCCGTTCCGCGCCTCGTTATTCGAGTCAGTACTCATGGAAGACTGCATGGTGGCGCAGAATACCTGCCTGCAAATGTGTGTGGTGGGGCGGGGCACCTTTATCGGTGCAGGCAATACTTTCACCGATTTCAACCTCGTGCCCCATATTCCCATTCGTTCACATTTTGCCGGAAAATTGGAGAATACCGGAATGCCGGTGGTTGGCTCTGCGATCGGTCACAACGTGCGTATCGGCTCTGGAATGATTATTTTCCCGGCACGCATGATTGAATCGGATGTGATTTTGTTTGCTTCACCTGACCGGCGGGTGATTGACCGGAACATTAATTATGAAGATAGCGATCACTGGAAATTGCCGAATCCGGACGCCTCGCACCCACGTCTCTATCCGCGCTAGGATTCGGATGATTCATGGACGCCTTTGCTTTCATCATCCATCCTTTGTCGCCGAAACGCGATGTGGCGCGCAAGTACCCATTTTTAGGGCGTGTGTTGCCGGAGCCTGCGATTGATTTTTTCTCGCGGTTTTGGCCCCCTGTCCATATTTCACACGTCACTGGGGCTCGCTCGCTAGCAACGGGTAAAGAGATCGAAGGATGGCTGATTGCTGTGCCGTATACGGTGCAGCGGATGTTGCACCTGCCGCCCGCGGAGGTCTATCGCAAGGTTATCGCCGCGGGGCGATTGGCTGAACGTCTGGGAGCGAAGATCTTGGGCCTGGGAGCCTATACCTCGGTGGTGGGAGATGGTGGGGTAACCATTGCCCGCGCCCTGGATATCGCGGTAACGTCGGGTGATAGTTATACGGCGGCGCTGGCGATTCGTGCGGTACGTGAGGCACTGCGCCGTATGGATTACGATCCTGCGGCAATTACGCTTGCCGTCGTTGGCGCGACCGGTGCCATTGGTGGGGTGGTGGCTGAAGGCTTGGCTGGCGAGGTCGGTTCGTTGTTATTGATTGGCCGCGACCAACCGCGTTTGGAGTCTATCGCGGCGCGATTGCAGACTGCCGGCGCCAGAGATATTCAGCTTTCCACCGCAGTCGCTGATATTCAACGCGCGGAGGTGGTCATCACAGTGACCAGCGCGGGCGGAAATCTGGTACGTCCGGAATACCTGCGACGCGGTGCCGTGGTCTGCGATGTCTCACGCCCGCGGGATGTATCATGGCAGGTGGCGCAGGCACGGGATGACGTGCTTGTCTTTGATGGTGGACTGGTGCAGGTGCCTGGAGCAGTGGACTTCGGTTTTGACTATGGCCCCCCATCGGCACTGACGTTCGGTTGTGTGGCTGAGACCATGGCACTGGCACTGGAAGGCCGCTTCGAGGATTATTCCTTGGGGAAAGATTTATCCGTTGAACGGATGCAGGAAATAGATGCATTGGCTGAAAAACATGGGTTCCGGCTAGCCGCATTGCGCAGTTTTGAGCACGAGCTACCGGAAGAAACCATTGCGAGTGTTAAGGCGAATTACCATTGACTCTCTCGTTGAACAAGCAGCCTGGTCCGTTTAGGGCTTAGGGTAGGAGGTAGGCTATGAGCGAAGGTCGTATTCTGGTAGTGGAAGATGATTCTGATATCTCTAACATGCTGCAGCTGTATTTCCGCTCGTTGGAATACGAAGTGCATGTCGCGCCGCGTGGAAGCCTTGCTCTTGATATGACGCGGCAATTATTGCCGAACGTCATCGTCCTGGATATCATGTTGCCCGATATTGATGGCTACGAGGTCTGCCGTCAGTTGCGCACCAATTTGCGCACGAGCCACATTCCCATCCTCTTTCTCACGCAGAAGGACGAGCGCAGCGATAAAATCCACGGCCTGGAATTGGGCGCCGATGACTATATCACTAAGCCTTTCGATGTCGAGGAATTGCGTTTGCGGGTCAGGAATACCATCAAACGCGCTGAGGTTGAGAGCCTGACCAGTCCGACTACCGGTTTGCCCAGTGGCAGGCTGATTGAACAGCAGCTCCGGCAGCTTTTGCGACTGGCCGATTGGGGGATTCTCTACATTGCTATTTCCGGTTTGGATGCCTTCAATGAAGTCTATGGATTTGTCGCGGGTGAGGAAGTCCTGCGTTTCACAGCGCTGGCGCTCAGCGAGACAGTTGAGCACCTTGGTTCTGCCGAGGATTTTATTGGCCATATCGGTGGGGATAATTTCATCGTGATTACCCGCAAAACACTCGCTAATCAGCTTAAAGAGGAACTGGAGCGGCGTTTTGAGGAGAATGTGGGCACGCACTACGACTTTATGACCCGTATGCAGGGCTATTTAGTCGTTCGTGATAACGATGGCGAAGAAAAGCAGGTCCCGCTGATGCGCTTACAAATTGGCGTGCTTACGGCGGATGAAGGTCCTTTCACGGATATTCGTGAAGTGACGGAGGCAGCAGCTGAGGCGCGCAGGCGAGTTCGGAAGGCCTGATCCGGTGAATGGGAGCAATGGGGTGCGTTTTCAGAGCAAGGGCGACCGTTTGAAGGCTCATCAAAGACACATTAGCAGGGCAAGTAGAAGGTTATGCGCGAGCGTTTAGAGTCATTTCAGCCAGGATGGGGCGCGGTAATACTGAGCGGCGCTTTGGTATTGTTGCTGCTCTACACCGGCATGCAGCCCTTGGGGTTGTATTTGCTGATTTTGCCGGCGGCTTTAGGTGGCTTGTTGTGGAAACGCCGTGCGTGGCCCCTGGTTCCGATTCTATTTGCGTTGGCAATCCCTGTGTTGTTCCAAAAATCCACTCTGCTGCTCGATTGGTTATACGCGGGGATTCTGGCGGGAGCTGCTGCGGCGTTGACGTCAGTGTGGCAAATGCAAGTGCAGCGCACCCGCGAAGCGGAGCAAGAGGTGGCGCGACGGTTGGATTCTGAAGGAGCGTTGCGACGGATCATTCAGGAAATCGCCAGCACCCTCGATTTGGGACGTATTCTGCAACTCGTGCTTGAAGAAGCGCTCAACTTCACCCAGGCTGATGCGGGAATGATTTGGCTCTGGCGGGAAGAGCAACCCGCGGTGGCGCTGGCTCAGGGTTATGATGCTGCGACGCTGGCAGCTTTTGAGGATTTGCTCGCTCATCACGAAAACGATCCGACGATGGTTGCGTTCATGCGCCAGCCTGTCACGCGTTATGTGCCGGATATTGCCGATTTGCGCTCAACGCCTGCACACCACGCAGGCATGCGTACGGAACTGTGGTCACCGGTCTTCTACGAGGGGCGTCTGGCGGCTATCATTGTCTTGCATTCCCGGCAGCCCCATGCTTTGACTCCTGCGATGGTGGATTTTGTGGAGGGTTTGGCGGCACAAACTGCGTTGGCTGTGGGTAATGACCAGCGTTATCAGGAGCAGTTGCTGCGGGGCAACCTGATGCGCCAGCGTGCTGAGCAAATGCGGCTGTTATTGGAAGCTGCGCGGACTATGCGTTCGGATCGCCCTTTGGATGATACTCTGTTGGATATGGCTTATGCCACTCAAGAAGCCGTGGGCTACGAAGTCGTGCTCATTAGCGTCTTAGAAGGTGCGATGGTCCGGCGTGTGGCAGCCGCTGGAATGCCACTGGCGGACCTGGAACGTCTCAAGCAGGTGCGTCGCCCCTGGGAGCAGATTGCCCGATTGCTACAAGACCGGTTTCGCATGGGTAACTGTTACTATATCCCGGCTGAGCAACAACACATCTGGCGCGGCGAAATTGATGTCTTTGAACCGCAGGCCGTTGCTATCGAGGCGCGTGCCCCCGGCAGGTGGCATCCACAAGACATGTTGCTTGTCCCTCTCTACAGTCCGCAAGGAGATGTGCTGGGGCATTTGTCAGTAGACGCGCCGCTTGATGGGCGTGCGCCCACCCGCACATCATTGGAAGTCTTGGAACTATTTGCGGCGCAAATTGGCGTTGCCATTGCCAATAACCGCCTGGTGCAGAACCTGCAGTTGCAACTGAACACCTTGATGCTGCTCAACGAGCTGAGCCGTTCGATTACCACCAAGTTGGATCTTTCTATGGTTCTCAACACGGTGGCGCAGGCAGTCACCAATTTGCTGGGCTATGATTATGCAACTGTCCATTTGCAGTCCAGGGGTCAGACAACCCTTACGCCGCGCGCTTCATCCGGTTATGATTTGAATTTCCTCGGCGAAGATCTTGGAGTAGAGCCGGGCGTAGGGCTTATCGGTGCGGTAGTTGCGTCTGGAATGCCCCTGGCATTGGATGATGTGAATAGCGATCCGCGTTTTGTTGCCGGTACACTGCCCGTAGGATCGGCTTTGCTCGTGCCGCTTCAGGTTGAGGGGCATACCGTCGGAGTCTTGAGCGCAGAACGCCGGCAGACGGGTGCTATCGAGCCGATTCAAGTGGCTACACTCACCATGCTTGCCGATCAAATCTCGGTGGCGGTGGAAAATGCGCAGCTGTTCGAGGAAGTAAAGAACTTCTCGGTAGAGTTGGAACGCCGTGTAGAAGAACGCACCGCAGAACTCGGGGATGCTCTGGGTAGCCTGCGTAATGAGCGCGACCGCTCGACGATCCTGTATGAAATCGCCTCGGGCCTGGTTGCCAGTTTGGATATTGATCGGGTGTTGCATAAAACGGTCTCAATGCTCAAGGATGCCGTGCATGCTGAGCGCGCCACGGTATTGCTCCTGGATATCAACACAGGCCATTTACAGCACCGGGCTTCCGTAGGTGGAGAAAAATCAGTCCCGCCGGGCGGCGTGCGGGCCGTCTACAATCGCAACGAGGGGCTGGTTGGCTGGGTTCTGAAGAACCGGCAGTCCGCCGTTGTGCCGGATGTCAGCGTTGATGAGCGCTGGATTCCCATCGCTGATAACACGCGCTCTGTGTTAGCGGTGCCCATCATGGCGGCAGATGAAACCGCAGGGGTAATTTTCCTGCATTCTGAAGAATTGGCAGCGTTTGATGTTGGCGACCAGCGCTTGGTGGAGGCAGCTGCGGTGCAAGTGGGACACGCGCTCAACAATGCCGAACTGTACCGCTTGATTCGTGAGCAGGCAGAGCGTGTGGGTGTGATGTTGCGCACGCAACAAAATGAGGGCGCTCGTAGCCAGGCTATTCTTGAAGGTATTGCCGATGGTGTGTTGGTAGCAGATGCTGCAGGAAAGATCATTTTGTTCAATGCTGCGGCGGAGCGGATCCTGGCTTTGGGCCGGAATCAGGCAGTCGGGCGTTCCTTGAACGATGTATTAGGGCTATACGGCTCCAAGGTGCGCGGTTGGTTGGAGCAGGTCGAGGTGTGGCAGGCACAACCGGCAAGCTATCAGAGCGGCGAATTCCTATCGGATCGCCTGGAGATTGGGCGGCAAGTGGTGAGCATGCACCTTTCCCCGGTGATTTCGCCGAACCGCGAATTCCTGGGAGTTGTATCGGCATTCCGTGATATCACTGCCGAAGTTGAGGCCGACCGCGCTAAGACGGAATTTGTCTCCACCGTCTCGCATGAGTTGCGCACTCCCATGACCTCGGTGAAGGGTTATGTGGATTTACTGCTCATGGGCGCTACCGGTACACTCAATGAGATGCAGTTACAATTCCTCAATGTCATTCGCACTAATGCTGACCGGTTGACGAGCCTGGTCAATGACCTGCTGGATATGTCGCGCATCGAGGGCGGCAAGGTGGAACTTAACTGCCGCGCGGTGGATATGAGCGAATTGATCTCTCAGGTGGTCTTGACGCTTACGCCCAAGATTGAAGAGAAAGGGCTGCGCATTCACACGGTCGCGCCTTCGATGCTGCCCATGGTATGGGGTGATCCTGATCGTGTGGTGCAGATTCTGACCAATCTGGTGGGCAATGCTTATAAATACACCCCGGTAGGGGGTGAGGTGACGGTTCAGGCCTATGTAAAAGAGGAGATGCTTCACGTTGCCGTGATGGATACGGGCATTGGTATCTCGCCTGAGGATCAAAGCCGTATTTTCTCGCGCTTCTATCGTGTGGATGATCCACTGGTGTTGGAAGCGGGCGGCACGGGCTTGGGACTGGCGATTACGGCTTCGCTCGTGCAGATGCACGGCGGACGCATTTTCGTTGAGAGCGAACCTGGGGAAGGGAGTATCTTCACCGCGACATTCCCGCTGGCAGAGGGCGAACCTACCGAACCGGTGGGGCAACCTCCTGTGAGCTTCGGAGTGAATTTGGGAGCCACGATTTTGGTCGTGGAGGATGACCCTGAGGTCGCTGAGTTGCTGCGGCTTACCCTGGAACATGAAGGACACCGGGTCCTGTTGGCGAATTCGGGTGAGACAGCGCTCCATCTGGCGCGGACGGAGCAACCGGATTTGATTTCACTGGATATTCGTCTGCCCGATTTGGATGGCTTTGAGGTTCTGCAATTACTTAAGCGCAATCCGGATACGGCAGCGATTCCGGTGGTGATCGTCTCTGTTGTCTTCGATAAAGATCGCGGCTTGCGACTGGGTGCGGTGGATTATTTCACCAAACCATTGGATGAGCCGCGATTATTGCAGGTCATCAATGGCGTCCTATCTAGCAAGGGGACGGTGCTGGTGGTGGATGATGACCGCGACACCTTGAATCTGCTGCGCACCGCGCTCCGCGCGCAAGGCTTGCAGGTGCGGACCGCCACACGTGGGGAGCGTGCCTTGCGAGTGGTACAGGAGCACCCGCCGGCTTTGATTATGTTGGACTTGCACCTGCCAGGTATGGATGGCTATCAGGTGTTGAAGGCATTGAAGCAAAACCCTGATACGGCTAGTATTCCCGTGGTGGTGATGACGGGTTTTTCGAATCCGGAAGATGGAGTCCCGCCCGAGCTTGAGGCGCTGGGCGCAATGCGTTTCGTGACTAAGCCCTTCTCGATGGAAGATCTAGGTGCGGAGATTTCCCGCCTGGTAGAAGGCGCGAGTGGGAAGAAGGAGTGAGTTATGGTGAAAATCCTTGTGGCAGAAGATGAACGTGATATTCGCGAGCTGATCGCTTTTACACTGCGTTTTGCCGGTTTCGAGGTGGAACTGGCGGTGAATGGCGCCGATGCGGTGGAGAAAGCCCCGCAGGTAAAACCGGATTTGATCTTGATGGATGTGCGCATGCCGCGGATGACGGGTTATCAGGCGTGTGCGGCGCTGATGCAGATTCCAGAAATGCAGACGACTCCTGTCGTCTTCCTTTCAGCCAAGGGCCAAGAAAGTGAGATTCAAGAGGGTCTGAGCGCGGGCGCGACGCAGTACATTCTTAAGCCTTTTGCACCTGATGAGTTGATCAAACAAGTGAAGCAAATCCTGCAGCAGCACGGTAAGGCGTAATTTTTAGGGGTATGATCGGATGAGTGCCGTCATTCTGGAAAGCAGCCTCGCCCATTATGAGGCTTTGGGCCGCGGTAAGCCGCTGCTCTTCCTGCATGGCTGGCTGGGTTCATGGCGCTATTGGGTGCCCTCAATGGTCGCCCTATCCTCATCCTATCGCGCTTATGCACTGGATTTCTGGGGCTTTGGGGATTCCGACAAGAACCGTGAGCGCTACTCCATTGATAGTTATGTGGCGCAAGTAGCGCTGTTTATGCAGCAAATGGGACTGCCCCAGATTCCTCTGGTAGGGCACGGTCTCGGCGGACTGGTTGCCTTGCACTTTGCACAACGTTATCCAAATCAGGTAGAGCAATTGCTGTTGACCAACGTCCCCTTTGCCGCCGAGAGCATGAGCCGCACCTTGACCGGTTTTGGCGGCGGTGAGAACCCTGCGGCACGCATTCTGGGGCGGCGCCTCAACGAATATCAGGAAGTTGCTTTGGAAGCCGCGAAAACCGATGGGGATGCTGTGCTCAATACCTTGCGTAATGCGGCACATCATGACTTGGGTCTGCTACTCGAAGACCTGGATATGCCGGTCATGTTCTTGTATGGCACCCAGGATCCACTCATTCAGGTTCCCGTGGATGGAGTGATGGATGAGCTGGAGGAGAATGTCAACATCCTATTGATGGATGGCGTACAACATTTCCCGATGTTGGAGGACACCAGCAAGTTCACCCGGTTGGTGTTGGATTTTCTCATTCATCGGGATAATTGGGATGCAATTGAAGTTAAGGCTGAATGGCGCCGGCGAATGCGTTGAGCCTGCGCCGGTGAGAAAAACCATGAGCAAAACTGTTAGTCGCCCTAAAGCGGTGGCGCCCTCAGAATCTGATCCATGGGCTGCGGGGTTGTTGTTGCGTGGCCTCGTTGTTCTGGCAGCTGCCCTGGCGCTGCTGGCGCCGCTGGGCTTTGTGCCCATTATTCCCGTTGCCACCGGCGCCGTTGCTGTGGCTGAACCCCAAAGCGGTCCCGCGCTCATTCCTTTGGGCGCTTCCACGCCAACGCCGGGACCCCTTGCCCTGGTTAATCCTGCACCTGCTGCGCCTCATGTCATGCGTGTGGGAATTGTTGCGGGGCACGTGGGCAGCGATAGTGGTGCGGTATGCCCTGATGGTTTACAGGAAGTGCAACTCAATTCTCAAATTGCCGATCTGGTCGTGGGAATGTTGCGAGCGCGCGGCTGGAACGTAGATTTGCTGGAAGAGTTCGATGAGCGCCTTACCGGCTATCAGGCGAATGCATTGCTTTCCATCCATGCGGATTCCTGTGTGTATGAGGGTAAGACGGGCTTTAAGGTGACTCGGGCGGAATCCAGTTATATTCCGGGCAGTGAAGATATGCTGGTATCATGCCTCAGCCGGTATTATAACGCCCGCACGGGCCTTCCCTTTGATGCCAATACCATTACCTTCGATATGACGCGGTATCATGCATTTTACGAGATTAATCAGAATACCCCGGCGGCAATTATTGAGACGGGATTTATGCTGGATGATCGCGAAGTGCTGGTAGAGCGCCAGGACGTGGTTGCCTTGGGCATCGTCGAGGGTTTGGTCTGTTTCCTTGAGGGGGAGCCTGTGCGCTAGGACGTGTTGGTAGTTGTGAGGAAATCGGGGTATTTTTGGAATGGATGCTTGTGCTGTGTTCGTCCTTCGTGTATAATTAATTTGCATTTCTATCCACTATGCCTCTAATGAAAGGAGAGCCGCAATGTACCATAAAGTTACGATAGTTGGTCATTTAGGGCGTGATCCGGAGATGCGTTATACTCCTGATGGTACTCCCGTTACCGATTTCTCGGTAGCTACTTCACGCAAATGGAATAACCCGGATGGCTCTAAAGGCGAGGAGACCGTGTGGTTCCGCGTGACCGTGTGGCGTCGGCAAGCGGAGACCGTTGCACAGTACCTGCGCAAGGGCAGCTTGGTGTTGGTTGAGGGACGCCTCAATCCTGATAAGAACGGTAGCCCCCGCGTCTGGACTGGGCAAGATGGCACGCCACGGGCAAGTTTTGAGATCACTGCTGATACGGTGCGTTTTATGGGCGGTAAAAGTGATGGTGAGGGCCGTGCAGGGGTTGCTGAGCCTGACACTTCTTATGACGGTGGCGAGGATCTGCCCTTCTAGGCAGTATGGGTTGTAGAGTAACAGAGGGGCATTGCCCCTCTGTTTTTGATTGGGATTTCGTAGCAGGTCGCTGACCGAAACCGCACCACGCCCCTTACGTTGTATCTGAAGCGCGAGCAAGGCATTCGTCCGGGGTTGACGAAGTAGCCAATCTGCACAGCGGACTCTACAGGGGACGCAGAAGCCCGTTGAACTGCTACGAATGCCCTTGATTACGAGGACTTTGATAGGAGAGAATCGCGATGAATAATCCCAAACCCAAAGCCTTGAATGTAGAGTTGCCGGTGGGCCTCGAACCAGTCTACGCCAACTTTGCGCTGATTACTCATTCTCCATCGGAGATGGTCTTTGATCTGGCGCAGGCTCTGCCCAACCAACCTCAGATTCGGGTCAAGACGCGAGTGGTCATGACCCCCTTCAATGCCAAGCTGTTATTGCGGGCCTTGCAGGAGAATCTGGTCAAATACGAAGCGACGTACGGTGAAATCACGCTCCCGGGGCAGGGTGAGGACCTTGCCCGGGCCTTCTTTGGCGCCGCGCGTCCCCCGGAAGGAGAAGAATAGATGACACTCGATCTGGATGCCTGGTTGGATGGCTTGGCTGAGGTTGTGCAGGAGGATTGGCGTCCTCGCAATGCGGCGCGTGACCAGGTGTTGAACCAGAGCCGGGAGCTCATTCGGCTTTGTTCGCAGGCAATCCGCGCTGGACACCGCGAGGAGTGGGAGTCCGCTCAGTCTATCCTGGCTGAGGCTGATGCGATGGCACATCAGATTCGTGTGGCGCTCGAGCCTTATCCCGATTTGTTTTATGCCGGCTATACGCAGGATGCCCTCAAAGAATTGGTAGAAGCGCATCTCACTTTGGTGCTTGTGGCCAACCGCACGCTCCCTTCGCCCACCGACCTGGCTGTGCCTTATGCGGCTTATCTCAATGGCTTGTGTGAAGCGGCTAGCGAATTGCGCCGGCGCTGCCTGGATTGCATGCGCCAGGGGCAGATGGCAGAGGCGGAGCGTTTGCTGGCAATTATGGATTCTGTGTATGAAGTGCTCATGTCGTTCGATTACCCTGATGCGCTTACCGGCGGTCTGCGGCACCGGGTGGATCAGCTGCGGGCGGTATTGGAGCGCACACGCGGCGATTTGACCAATGGCTTGCAGATGCAGCGCCTGTTAGAGGCGTTGCAACAGGGCTAACTCGCAGTTTTGTGGCTCACATTTCAACCTGAAACAGCGCTTCAGGTTGAAATGTGAGCCTTGTGCTGGAAAATCTAGACACTCTACCCCGCCATCAAGGGGGTGCGTTTCAACTTTGGGGTAAAAGCAAGACGACTATCATACAAATGCCTTTTTTTTGATTGATTTTTGGCGGTGGGGCAAAGCCCCACCGCCAAAAATCAATTTTTTCCCTGCGCCCTGTAGGGGTGCTTGAGATTTTCACCCCCGTTTTGAAGCGCACCCCATCAAGGTTGACACAAGCACCGGTTGGCATATACTGCAATGCAGGACGGCGACTGCGGGCGTCTTTTTTCCCTATGCTGGTGCATGATGAGGCTCGCGTAATCTGTGACTGTCCCATGAGGTAGAACTATGTCGAGCATTCGCGGGCGTGCCTTGATTACAGGCGGAGCAGGATTCATCGGTTCCCATCTCTCTGAAGCGCTGCTGGCGCAGGGCTGGCAGGTTACCATTATTGATAATCTCTCGACGGGGCGCTTCGAAAACATCCAGCATTTAGTCTCGGACCCTCATTTCACGCCAGTCATAGACACAATCACCCATGAGGTGGTGCTCGACCGGCTTGCCGGTGAGTGTGATGTGATTTTCCACCTGGCGGCAGCGGTGGGCGTAGAACTGATTGTGCGCGATCCGGTGCGCGTTATCGAAACCAATGTTCTGGGTACGCATGCTGTTTTGCAGGCTGCGGCGCGTTATCGGAAAAAGGTGCTCCTGGCTTCTACTTCTGAAGTGTACGGCAAAAGCAACAAAGTCCCATTTGGTGAGGACGATGATCGTGTGCTGGGTCCGACAACGAAAGCCCGCTGGAGCTATTCCGATTCCAAAGCGGTAGATGAGTTTCTCGGATTGGCTTATCACCGCCAGATGAACTTGCCGGTGGTGGTATTTCGTCTGTTTAACACAATTGGACCGCGCCAGACGGGGCAATATGGGATGGTGGTGCCGCGTTTTGTGAAGCAGGCGCTCAACGGAGGACCCATCACGGTCTATGGCGATGGAAGCCAGAGCCGTTGTTTCTGCAATGTGCGGGATACGGTGCGGGCTTTGTTGCTGCTGGCTGAAAACCCTGAGGCGGTTGGGCGAGTCTTCAATGTGGGAACTGTGGAAGAGGTCACGGTTCTGGAACTGGCACGGCGGGTTTGGGCTGGTGTAGAGCGCGGCGCACCCGCTATTACGTTGCCGGATCCGGCGGAGCGCGTGGTTTTCATTCCCTATGACCAGGCTTACGAGCCTGGCTTCGAGGACATGCAGCGGCGTGTGCCCGATATCAGCCGCATCAAGCAGCTCACAGGGTGGGAACCTCGCATTTCGCTTCAGCAGACACTCGCGCAGCTCATCGAGGTGGCATTGGCGCGGACTGAAGTAAGCTCACTGTAAACATCAACAGGTTAAGGCAGCGGAGGGTATTCATGGCGTGTTATCTGGTAACCGGGGGGGCGGGCTTCATCGGTTCGCATATCGTTGCTGAATTGGTACGCCGCGGCGAGACGGTCCGCGTGCTGGATAATTTCTCTAGCGGGCGGCGGGAAAATATCGCGCACCACTTGGGTCGCATTGAGCTGCACGAAGGTGACCTCTGTGACTTGGAGATAGTTCGCCGTGCTGTTGCGGGTATGGATTATGTGCTGCATCTGGGGGCTATACCTTCGGTGCCACGCTCGGTTGCAGCGCCGTTGGCTTCACATCAGGCCAATGCGACCGGCACGCTCCATGTACTGCTGGCAGCGCGTGAGGCGCAGGTGCGGCGGGTGGTGTATTCATCCTCCTCATCCGTATACGGCAACAGCCCTACACTGCCAAAACACGAGGATATGCCTACCCATCCTCTATCACCCTACGCCGTATCGAAACTTGCGGGTGAGAATTATTGTACGGCATTTCATGAAGTCTACGGTTTGCCCACGGTGAGCCTGCGGTACTTCAACGTCTTTGGTCCCCGGCAAGACCCCAATTCTGAATATGCGGCTGTGATTCCTAAATTCATCACGGCGATGCTGAACGGTGCGGCGCCCGTGATCTATGGCGATGGCCTGCAATCGCGGGACTTCACCTATGTGACAAACGTGGTCGCGGCCAATCTCCTGGCTTGTGAACGTGATACCGCCGTGGGACAAGTGATGAATGTGGCCTTAGGGGATCGCGTGACGTTATTGGAACTGGTCGAGGAATTGAATGCGATTCTGGGGACACAGCAGTTGCCGCGATTTGAGGCGGAGCGCCCTGGCGATGTCAAGCACTCGCAGGCGGATGCCTCACGCGCAAAAGCCTTGTTGGGCCTGGAGGAATTTGTGGATTTCCGCCAGGGGCTGCGTGAGACGGTGGCATGGTTTCGGGATTAGGATGCAGGGCGGCTTGTAGGGCCTGTACTTGCCGCATCCGGGCGTAGAACTCCAGTCAGGTAGTGAGTGGCAAAGGAGGAGAGCAATGCAGCAGGAAAATCTCATTGGCACGACGATGGGGCAATACCAGATTCTTGATGAACTGGGCCGTGGTGGGATGGCAGTTGTTTATAAAGCCTGGCAGCCTTCTCTGCGACGCTATGTGGCGTTGAAGGTCCTGCTGCCTTATTTGGGGAACGACCCAGAGTTCATTCAACGCTTCCAGCAAGAGGGAATTGTGGCAGCTAACTTGAGCCACCCCCATATTGTGACCATCTATGAGGTGGGTCAGCATGAGGGGCATATTTTCATTGCCATGGAATACGTTGAGGGTACATCTCTGGAGCAGTTGGTTCTGGATCAGGGCGCCCTCCCGCTGGAACGGGTCGTGCACATTTTGCGCCAGGTTGCAGAGGCCTTGGACTATGCCCACAAGCGACGTTTCCTGCATCGCGATATCAAGCCGGCTAATATCCTGCTCGCTGAAGATGATCGTGTGGTGATCACCGATTTTGGCATTGCTAAGGCGCTGGAGGGTTCTGGCGCAACCGCGCGCCTCACTTCGACAGGGACTGTCTTGGGAACGCCTGCATACATGTCCCCCGAGCAAATTCAGGGCCTGGCGGTGGATCACCGCAGTGATTTGTATGCCTTCGGCATTGTGGCCTATGAGATGTTGAGCGGTCAGGTGCCTTTCGATGGGACGACGACGGCGCTGCTGTATGCGCAGGTCAACAATCCCCCGCCGGCAATCACCCGCTTTGCGCCCGGATTGCCTCAGCATGTCGAATGGACTATTGCGCGGATGTTGGCCAAACAGCCCAGTGAACGCTTTGTGAGCGCCGGGGAATTTGTTGCAGCCCTGGCGGGCGCTAACGGCGTGGCAGCACCGGCGCCTGCCTATGGCGCTCCGGCAGCTCCGCCAATGCCTACACCTGCACCGCGTGGCGGCACAGCGGTCATGCCCCCTGGGACGCAATTGCCGCAGTATAATGGATTGCCCGCAGCAGCCCCCCCGGCGTCACCGCAGCCGTATGGGACAGTTCCCGCCAACCTGCCGGCGGGGGGACCTCCCGCACCCTATGGTTACCCGCCAACTCAGGCAGCGGCGCCTTCACCCGCTTATGGTTACCCTCCAGCGGCGACGGGATGGGCTGAGCCGGTGCCGGCGAAAAAGAAGCGCGCTGTGTGGCCGTGGCTCCTGGGTGGGGGGATACTCCTGGTCCTTGTGGCGGTGGCGGCGGTGTTTGGCTATTTCTTCCTGGGGCGCATGGCGGTAACCAGGTTGGTAGAAGAGGGCGAAACTGCCCTGGTTGCCCAGGATTATGCCGCTGCGCAGGCGGCGTTTGAGACGGCTTTGGAGAAAGATGCGGAGAATGCCGCGGCGTATCGGGGGTTGGGCTGGACGCAGTATGAATCAGGGCGGTACGAGGAGGCGGGAGCGTCTTTCGGGAAAGCGGTGCAATTAGAGCCGGATAGCTTGGATGGCTATAAGGGACAGAGCCTGAGTTATTATGCTGCTGAAGATTACGAGAATGCCTATACTGCCTCACAGCAGTGGGCTGTACGGGAGCCTAATAACCCGGAGGCTCATAATCAGTTGGGCTTGGCTGCATACCAATCACGGCGTTACACGGAGGCGCGTGAGGCCTTCCTTCGTTCACTGGAGTTGGAGGAATCTGAAACGGCGCTGAGAGGGCTGAGCAATCTCTATCTACAACAGGGTAAATTTGATCTCATGCTTGAGTTGTCTGAGCGTTGGGTACAGAACGCGCCTGAGAATGCCGAGGCGCATAGGACGATGGGGCTGGCACTCAATGGTCTGAATCAATGCGACCAGGCTGTGGATGCTTTCTTGAAATCATTGGATATTCAAGAGCAGGCTGAGAGTTATGAGGGTATAACGGCGGCTTACAACAAGTGCAAGGATTACGAAGGTGCATTGGCAGCAGCTGAAAAATGGATCAATCTAGATGCTTCCGATGTGAAAGCTTTAGTTGCACGTGGCAATGCATTAATGGACCTGCAGCGGTATGAGGAGGCGATTCCCGTTTTTCTCGAAGCAAATGAACTCCAAGAGACAGCATTAGCATATCGAGGGCTAACGTTGAGTTATTACAGGTCTCGAGATTATGCCCTGGCCTTGTCCTATGGTGAGAAGTGGATAGATCTTGCGCCTACAGACGCCTGGGCGTTCTCTATAGTGGGTTGGAGTTTCTTTCGTCTGGAGCGCTATGATGAGGCTGCTATGCATTTCCGCCAATCTGTGGAGATCACAGAAAATGTGTCCGCCTATGCAGGGCTGTGTGAAGCTTTATATTTTCTGACGCAATACGACGAGGCTCTCTCCGTCAATCAAGTCTGGTTAGAGTTAGAGCCCAAGAATGCTGAAGCCCATGTGTTCCGGGGCTGGATTTATGTGAAGTTGGGTGATTGTGATTCTGCTACACAAAGCTTTACAACAGCTCTGGAAATCAACCCTAATTACAGCTGGGCTAAAGAGGGGCAATCGCAGTGCATGCCCGCGCCGTAATTCCTATCAGATAATTGACTTGGTGTCAGAACCGCGCTCAACGATTTCTATTCGAGAAATCGAGAGCGCTTTCTTTGCCATTTTATAGACACGAACACGATGGTCTTTATTGAATGCTGTTCAGAGACGAACTGGGGTTCAACCTGACGCGTTTGATATAGTGAGGTTATTGCGTTGTTTCTATTGCAAGCAAAATCAGTCTTCGGGATCTATAGAAGATACCTGCACGGATTAGCTGTTGTGTTGCTTATGTTAGTGGGAATGAAAGTTTTTGCGCTTGCAAGCATGTTTCATGTGAATTCCGCTATGTTGGATTTTCGGAACATGTTGGTGGAGCAGGAGCCTCGGGTACCTGACATCTATCCATTTTATGGGTTATTTGAGGGCGATTCCAGAATTATTCATATTGCAGATGTGCTGGAACGTGCGGTTGTTCTTTCACGGGAATCCCTCACTGCATCTTGGGCCTTAGGGCGAGTGGCACTGACCTCCGGCAGTGCTGATCGTGCTACTGAGGTGCTTGAGGGGTGGATAGATAAAGTTCAATGGAATCCCTTGTTGTACATGGATCTGTTGACTTCATTCGACAAAACCCGCGCTATCATGAATGTGGTCAAGGTTTATGAGTCAGTTCCCGCGCTATCAGTGCCGACCATGGGTAGTGATATTGTGGCATTGGCGTACATGGATCTCAGTTTGACCATTGAGACGGAGCAGGAAAAGTCTGACGCGCTAAAGCATGCGGTGACGTTGCGTCCGGGGGATTTATATGTCAATTATCATTTGTGGAAACTCGCTCAGAAGAGCGATGCCCAAACGACTGCCGGATATCGCGAGGCTTTGATCCACTATTCGTTTGAAGCGGTGAATCCAACAGATACGCGGTTGTTGGATTATGCAATGGAAGTTGTGCCCGCTTTACGTGCGGATGGAGTTTGGGATCGCGATCAGCTCAGCAATCTTGTTTCGTATCTGGTCTGGCGTCATGGCTCCCTGTTGAGCGTGCAGAATCTGTTACAGGAATTGGCGCAGCTTCATCCCTCTGAACCAGAATGGTCTTTCTTCCTGGGTGAAGCCTTCCATCGTCATGGAGATTGGGTCAGGGCAGAGCAGGCATATTTGCAGGCACTGAGCATAGATCCGGGTTATGCTACGGCTTACTTGCGGCTGGGATTAGTGAGTGAGGTCCGCTGCACAGGGAATGATTCGGCATGTGATACCGCGGCGTTCGAATGGTATTCTCAGTATTATGCACTGGCTCCGGATGATGTATTCGCTTTAATGAGGCTTGTGCAGTTATGTGAGGACACTGGATGCTACGATCTCGAGCTTTGGCGTGAAGAATTGCGGACGCATACCGATGGACGACTTTTTGTCGCAAATCAACTGGGTGTGCCGGTGGATACTGTTCGCTTAGGGCCCAACTTGGTGTCAAATGCGGATTTTGATAGGTGGGACGGCGTGAATCCAGTAGGATGGAATCTTGACAGTTATAGTGGGCAGAATCGGGATCGTGGATTATATGCTGCGGGTGAAGATTCCCTGTTATCCGAGTTGGGAACAGCTCGCATTATTGCCCTCTGGGAACGTGTTGTGCCGGAGCAAGCCAGGACCTATGCGGAATACATCGGGGAGGCTCATCCCTATGGTGATGAGCGATATCTTATTTCGCTCCGTTATGCTTCTCAAGATCTAGATAATCTGGACTTGGTATACCTGGGTGAAAACACCGTGGCGGGCGAAATACGACTCGCGTATGCGGGCGTTAAGGATACCAATCGTCAATGGTCTGTTAAACACATACTGATTGATGGCGCTTCAATCCCGACACCTCTTACACCGCTGATTCGCAACTGGGGACAAGGTCAGTTGTGGATTGATGCTTTTGAGATCAGACCCGTTGTTTTGCAGGGAGAGACAGACAGGTGAATGTTTTCCAGTCGGGGGCGCTAATGAAGCCAATCTCCAGATCTGCTGAGGTTAAGCGAAAGCAAGGTCTGGAGAATACTCTCGTTGATGGTGAGTGGGTTTATGCTCATGCGTGGTCTGCACGGGTACGGTTGTTACCTGTTGTTTTCTTCTTGACTTATTTGAGCTTCACTGTCTTTTTGTTTGCCTTTGGTCCTTGGCCCTATCCAGTTCATGATAGTACGAATCTGTATTTTTTTCTCGCCTGTGCACATTTTGCATTGTTCGTCGGATACCTAAGCGCTGCATTCAAAAATGCTGGCGGATATTATGGTCATTGTTCGATACATCGGCTGATAATCCTAAGCACTTTTGTCAACCTGCTATTCCTTATCCCGACCTCGCTATTCAGAACTGGAAGCGTTATTCCGCCTGTATGGAACGCATTCCGAAATCTTGGAGGAGCCTATACTGCGTCGCGTTTGTTACGCCAAGAACAGACTCCAATTGTTGAGTATATCAGAGCAGTTTTTGGGCCAATCATGTTTCTTTTGTTGCCCCTTGTCGTTTTCTATTGGAAAAAACTGGGATTGAGGACTCGATTCATTTCGCTAGTTGCTATGGCTGGAAATATCATGATTGGGCTGTCAATTGGTGCAAATAGAGAATTGTTCTTCCCTTTGTTTCTTTTAATTTTACTATCCTTTGTCCGTTACATATCTGAATCTCGTAAATTGAAGCTCAATCGATACATAGTGCCTGCGATTGTTGTTGCCTTCATATTTATTGTTTTTTTTACTAATACAATGTTATCGAGAGGTTCGGGTTCGGTTTCCTATTATTTTGCTCCTCTTCGCATATTTGCAGATGAGAATCACGTACTGATCAGAAATCTACCTGAGATGGCCAAATTCGCTTTTGTGCGCCTTTCAGGTTATTTGTCTCAAGGGTACTATGCACTTTATCTATCTTTGGAGAAACCTTTTATACCGATGTTTGGCGTGGGCAATTCCATGTTTTTGACCCGGCAGGCAATCAGGATTACCGGTTTTCAGGAATTGGCGTACATGTCTTATCCGGACCGAATATTATTGGCGGATGGTTGGGATTCCTACCATCAATATACAACAATGTATCCCTGGATTGCTTCTGATGTGTCATTCCCAGGTGTCATAGTTGTTATGTTTGTTCTTGGTAGATTGATGGCTCAATCATGGCTGGATACTTTGCAATCTAAGAACCCATTTGCTGTTGCTGTATTTTGCCAATTTTGCATCATGTTGGTCGCAGCACCGACTGTGAACTGGGTGGTGAATAGTGCCGAAGGTTTTACAACCTTCTGGGGGCTACTGATTATTTGGGCATTTACACGAAAACGATATCGATTGGTCTCGTAGAGAACATGCAGATAGACGCGCACATTGTTGAACCTCTGGTTTATGTAATTGTGATTACCTTCAATGGTAAGCATCACCTGGAGTTGTGTTTACCCTCGCTTCAAAGAACTGTTTATCCCAATTATCGGATTATGTTAGTGGATAATGCCTCTCATGATGGTTCATCTGAGTATGTGGAAGAACATTTCCCAGATGTGCGTATTATTCGGAATGCAAAGAATTACGGATTCGCAAAGGGGAATAACATTGCCATGCAAATTGCCCTCCGCGAAGGCGCTCAGTATGTATGCTTGTTGAACGATGATACTAAAATTCTTGATCCTAATTGGTTACAACACGCCACTAAGATTGCTGGACATAGCTCCAACGTAGGAATGGTAGGGTTTGAACTGACTACCGATACGGCATCCGCTTTGCCGACTGAGGTAATCGCAAAAGATGTGCAGCGGATTTCCGGTTGTGCTTTACTTATCAAAAGAGAGGTGTTGGAAAGATTAGGATATTTTGATGAGGTTTATTTTGCCTACGCTGAGGAAAGTGATTTGGAAGCGCGAGCTATAAAGGCTGGCTATCGTCTACAGGAGCTTAACATTCCACTGTATCATAAGGGCAGTGGCTCTTTTTCGCAGTTTCCGGTCAAATTCGCCTTTCTATTTATTCGGAATTGGTTGCGTTTTTCAATTAAGCAGGAATCCTTAGGAAAAGCTCTTATGCGACCTTTTATCATCTTTGATCTGTTATGTAATCCTTTCCCGTTTCGGAGGGACTCGGCGGGCATTTCTGTGATACGGGAAAAAATCGATACCGGATCTTGGGGAACCAACATGCTTTTACTTATCGCGGCTGTGTTATGGAACATAATCTACTTGCCGCAGAGTTTATTTATGCGGTGTCGAGAACATGCCAAAATAAAACTGGCTCGGAAGTTATCGTGCGGGGTCGATTTCCTGTAATTAACGTTTGTGGACAGGAATAGATTTGAGTGGCAAGAGTGGGCATGACTAACGGTTGCTTGATTTAACAACTTGAAGGATATCTGTTGATGAGAAAAGCAAAAACACCTAATTTACACAGCATCATTCCCAATCTTGTGACAAGGATCGGTAAATTGGGTGGGCTTCGAGGTACAGTATTCACGAATTTCGCGTCTTTGGGATTGAATTCTTTGACTTCTGTGGTTGCCGCACGATTGCTTGGACCAGAAGGTCGTGGAGAATTGGCTGCGATTCAGAATTTAGCAATCTTTGCCATTTCTTTCGGAACTCTAGGCATACCTACTGCCACAGCCTACTATGCGGGAAAGTTCCCCGAGCGGGCCAATACTATATCCTTGACATCTCAAGTCTTTCTTTTGTTACTCTCTGTTCCTGTGTATGTTTGTATATGGTTTCTTGCACCGCAATTGTTACGTTCTCAGAGTGAGTATGTGATTCGCAGTGCGAGAATTTTCTTGATCTTAATCTTTATTCAGTTTGCAGGCTGCCTCCCATATTCTGTGTTGCGTGGATTGGGAAAATTGACAACATGGAATATTGTGAGAGTTCAGTTTTCGGTTTTGTGGTTATCCGTCTTTGTCATTGGGTATATAAGTGGCAGGATATCTGCGTTGTTTGTGGCCTATGGGTATTTGGTTGCGATGTTGTTTCACAATATAACGTGGATGCTTGCGATGGCATTTACGGTCAAGGGCCCCTACCAACTAGATTTGAAATTGCTTCCAGGTATTTTGCGTTACGGTCTGCCCTCTATGCTTACCGGCGTCCCGCGAGAATTGAATCTGCGAATAGATCAATTGTTAATGGCAACCTTTCTTCCATCAGAGACTTTGGGATTGTATGTAGTAGCTGTCGCTTGGAGTGGATTGCTGTCCCCAGTGATGGGTTCATTTGCTCAGATTGCGTTTCCTCATCTCGCAGCGTTACGTGAGGGACAAGATCAAAAGGATTTCTTGCAATGTACCCTGCGTAAGAGTGTATTGATTGGTGTGTTATTCGGAATTCCACTGACAGTTGCCTCTGTCATGGTTATCCCTGCAGTGTATGGTGTAGTATTCAGGGCGTCTGTTCCCGCAGCAATGGTGCTGGTTTGCGCCAGTTTTGTCTCTAATCTGAATAACATATTGGGAGAATCGTTTCGTGGATTAGGCATGCCTAAATGGCCGATGCTTGCGGAGACTGTAGGACTGGTGAGCACTATAGGCTCTTTGTTGCTCTTGTTGCCGCGCTATGGATTATTGGGTGCTGCTATAGCTTCATTGATCAGCTATAGCATCGTTTTTGCTATCTTTGTGGTATTGCTCAGGTGCAAGGTGGCTCTATCATTTGTGTCGACATTTATCCCTGGAGAACAGGAGATGAGGATGCTGTGTGGGTATTTGACTAGAATATGGACTTTTCGAGTATCTGGAGACTTGAAGTAGTCTGAGGGTGAATCTATGCATTTATTGATGAATATGTATCCTTGGTATTTGCCCAAACGTAACCGTGAATGGCTCATCCATTTCGAGTTAATGCATTTACGTGATCAGTTTCCGGATATGACGTTTTCATTGGTGAACAGTATTCCTTCCATGGCGTTGGGGAATGGCGTGTTTGCATTTCAGTATCTCTTGGGGCGAACCGGGCGTTATCGGCAGTTGTTGTCGAAATCCTACGGGTTGCACGTATTGACCAGCATGAATTGGGTACCTCAGCGGTTTATCCGCCATTCTGGTGCCGATTTGTTTTTTGGACATGAGTACTTCCCCGTCAATATCACGGAAGACTTATTGCCTACAGTTTTCGAAACAGGGATGCAATCTGATTCTGTGATCGAGTTTTTTGCCCCTAGGAAACTCGATAGGGATGAGTACGTTCGTGGCCTTCGCAGCATGAATGTGCGTATGAAGCGACATATCGCAGCGCGTTGTACGCTTATCAACGTAAGGGAACCGAGCGGCGCGGAGCGATTCAGAAGTTTATTGCCAGAATATGCTGAAAAGGTGCGCACGGTGTACCCATATTTGGATTATCTTGAACCCATATCAGAAACCGAGCTTATTACTAAACAAAAAAAAAGCGACGTTTGTCGAATTTTGTTTGTTGGAAATCAGGCCAACCGAAAGGGCCTACCTTTCGTCGTGCGGGCAATCCAGAATCTGCCATCTGATGTTCGGGGTCAATTTGAATTCATTGTAGTGAGCCAGTTTCTTGATGGGCGTGTTGACCTTTCTAACGTTGAAGTACAGCTGTTCACCTCAAAAAAACCCTCGAATCTCGAACTTGTTTTCGGACACAAATTGCAAAAGCAGGGTGCGTTGTCTTTTCCGGAGGTAATTGCCTTAATGCGGTCGAGCGATGTTTTTGTTTTACCCACTTTGGCGGACACCTTCGGATTTGTCTTTCTTGAAGCAATGGCGAGTGGGTGTGCTGTGGTGGGGCCAGCACGCGATCCTCAAGATTGGATTCTCGATTATGGTCGCGCCGGAATGTTGGTCGAGCCTACTGATCCGGATTCTATAGCTGAGGCGATTTACTTATTAGTCAAGAATCCAGAATTACGCTTAGCTTTAGCTCTTGCAGGTAGACAACGGTTCTTACTCATGTATTATCATAGAGTTGTTGGGCAGCTATACCGTGATCTTTTTGAAGAAGCTATTGATTTATGGCACGCGAATAAGCAGAATTCGCAGAAGAATTTTGGTTTTATCCCATTCAACCCATGAGGATTTTACTTATTACAGATCACTATCTCCCTGGTTATAAAGCGGGGGGGCCGATCCGCACACTTGCCAACATCACGGATACTTTGGGAGATGAATTAGAGTTCCTGGTTTTGACCTCGGACCGTGATTTATCAGGCCCACCCTATCCAAGCATTCAGCACGGCGTGTGGCAGCAGGTGGGTAAAGCACAGGTGCTATATCTGCGCCCGACCGAGAGGCGGTGGGCGTGCTGGAAGCGGCGGCTCAATGCTTTAAATTTCGATGTCATCTATCTGAACAGCTGTTTTTCTCGCCTGACCATTAGGACCCTTGCGCTCCGTTGGCTGAAGCTGATACCAGTAAAACCGATCATCCTGGCGCCAAGGGGCGAATTCTCACCAGGGGCTTTGGCGCTCAAGAAGTGCAAGAAGAAGCTCTATCTGGCGCTTACAAAAGTACTGGATTTCTACAAAGACATTATCTGGCAGGCTTCCAGCGCGTATGAACGCGAGGATATTGAGAATGTCATGAAAGGCGAGAGCCCCATAGTCGTGGTTGCTCCGAATTTGGTGCCAGTGCGTGCAAGGGACCTGGATGCTCCACCCAAAGACATCGGCGTTCTTAAGTTAGTCTTTCTCTCGCGGGTCTCTCGCAAAAAGAACCTCGATTTTGCATTGAGACTTTTGCCCAATTTAACGGGTCGTGTCATTTTTGATATTTATGGACCACTTGAAGATTTGGCTTACTGGAAGGAATGCCAATCCATTATTGCTCAGATGCCAACCTCTATTGAGGTCACCTACAGAGGCGAGATCATGCCTGAGCAGGTTATGGATACGTTTAGCGATTATCACTTGTTCTTATTCCCAACGCGTGGGGAGAACTTCGGGCATGTGATTTCCGAGTCGCTGCGGGCGGGTTGCCCGGTATTGATTAGCGACACAACCCCCTGGAGAGGCTTGGAAGAGCAAAAGGCTGGGTGGATCGTTCCGCTTTCACAGCCAGAACGATTCGAGGCTGTTCTTGAAAACATGCTCCAAATGGATGATCCTGCTTTCAAGGAGTATGCTGATCATGCGCGCCGTTTTGGCGAAAGGGCAGCGAATGACCCTGTTACAATTGAGGCTAATCGCACGCTGTTTTTGACTGCGGCGAAATGTGGTAGAGAAAGGATTTAAGATGAAGTTTAATGGTCGGGTTTTGCTCATTACTGGCGGCACCGGCACCTTTGGCAACGCGGTGTTGGATCGTTACATTGGTACTGATATCCAGGAAATCCGCATCTTCTCGCGCGATGAGAAGAAGCAGCATGATATGCGGCTGGCTTACAACAACCCTAAGCTCAAATTCTACATCGGTGATGTGCGCCGCCCCGAAAGCCTGCGAGATGCGATGACGGGCGTGGATTTTGTGTTTCACGCGGCGGCGCTCAAGCAGGTGCCTTCCTGTGAGTTCTATCCCATGGAGGCGCTGCTCACCAATGCTGTGGGTACTGAGAACGTGATGAGCGCAGCGATTGCCTCAGGGGTGCAGCGGGTGGTGGTGCTTAGCACCGACAAAGCCGCCTATCCCATTAATGCGATGGGGATTTCTAAAGCGATGATGGAGAAATTGGCTGTGGCTAAGTCGCGCATTGCTGTAGAGCGCGACTGCATTATTACTATCACGCGTTATGGCAATGTTATGGCTTCGCGCGGTTCGGTCATCCCGCTTTTCATCGAGCAAATCAAGGCAGGCAAACCGCTCACGGTGACTGATTCAACGATGACGCGCTTTATGATGAGTATCACTGATGCTGTGGATTTGGTGCTTTATGCTTTTGAGCATGGGGCCTCGGGCGATCTTTTTGTGCAGAAGGCGCCCGCTGCGACGATAGAGACTTTGGCAAACGCGCTCAAACGGATTTTCAAGGCCGATAATCCTATCCGTGTCATCGGTACCCGGCATGGTGAGAAGAAATATGAAACGTTGCTGACCAGTGAAGAGATGCTGCGCGCAGAGGATTTGGGGAATTATTACCGTGTCCCGGCAGATAATCGCGATTTGAATTATAATCTCTACTTCACTGAGGGGCGTGAGCCGTTGTTGGATGGCGATTATAATTCTGAAAATACCCGAAGGTTGAACGAGGACGAGATGGTGGAGATGTTGTTGAAACTGCCAGAGGTGCGGGTTGCTTTAGAATAGGGCATCTCGAGAACATGGGGTACGCAAAAGCGCCTTCTGAGATAACTTCTGTATACTCGATGTCTCTTGGGTGAGGATTGGAGAAAGCCATGATTAAAGTAGTGATTACCGGAGCGCGCGGTTTTATTGGCAGAAATCTGGTGGCGCAGTTGGCGCCGCGCGAAGATGTTCAGGTGTTTGGTTTTGATCTGGGGCAACCGCTCCAGGATCTGGAAGCGGCACTCGCGGAGGCTGATATCGTCTATCATCTTGCCGGCGTTAACCGGCCTGAATCGGTAGAGGAATTCACGATTGGCAATGCGACATTTACCGCGCAGGTTTGCGAAATACTGAAAGCGGGCGGACGCGCTGTGCCTTTGGTGCTCTCTTCTTCGATTCAGGCAGAGCGTGATAATCCCTACGGTCGAAGTAAATTGCAGGCTGAGGAGATGGTCAGCCGTTATGCTGAAGAAGCGCAGACCCCGGTTATCATTTACCGGTTGAAAAATGTTTTCGGCAAGTGGTGCCGGCCCAACTACAACTCCGTCGTAGCAACTTTTTGCCACAATATTGCGCACGATTTGCCGATCACCATATCCGATCCAGCAAACCGGGTAGCCCTGGTGCATGTTGATGATGTGGTCAGGTCTTTCATTGCGGAAATGCACACGGTACAATCTGCTGGCGCCTGTTTCCGCGAGGTGATTCCTGCCTTTGAGCTCACCTTGGGTGAGTTGTCTGAATTGCTGTCTGCCTTCCGTGAAATGCGCACGACCTTGAAAGTGCCAGATCTAAGCAACCTTTTCGTCCGCAAACTTTACGGGACTTACCTGAGCTATCTGGATAAAGATGATTTTGGTTATGCATTGCAGCAACGCTGCGATCCGCGCGGCTGTCTGGCGGAATTCATCAAATCGTCTGGGGCTGGGCAGATTTTCGTCTCCACCACTAAGCCCGGCATCACGCGCGGCAATCATTACCACCATACCAAAACCGAGAAATTCCTGGTTTTACAGGGTGAAGCGGTGATTCGCTTCCGGCATATCGAAAACGGCGAGATTCTGGAATACCGTGTTCGCGGAGAGGACTTCCGTGTGGTAGATATTCCCCCTGGATACACACATTCCATTGAGAACACCGGAGCGGGCGACCTGGTCACTCTGTTCTGGGCCAGTGAGATTTTCAATCCGGACGTTCCCGATACACAATGGCTTCCGGTTTTGCCTGAAGGAGTCCGCGCATGAAAGTAGCGACCATCATTGGCACCCGTCCGGAGATCATTCGGCTTTCCAGGGTCATGGCAGCTTTGGATCGCTATCTCGACCATATCATTATCCACACGGGGCAGAATTACGACTACGAGTTGAATCAAATCTTCTTTGATGACCTCGGTTTGCGGAAGCCTGATTTTTTCTTGGAAGCGGCTGGCGCAACGGCAGCTGAGACCATTGGTCTGGTCATTGCCCGCGCTGATGCCGTTTTGCGCGAGATCAAGCCGGACGCGGTGTTGGTTTTGGGTGATACCAATAGTTGTTTGGCTGCCATTTCTGCCAAGCGGCTCAAGATTCCGGTCTTTCACATGGAGGCAGGTAACCGCTGTTTTGACCAACGGGTGCCGGAAGAGATCAATCGTCGTATCATTGATCACATCAGCGATATCAATATGCCCTATTCCTCTATTGCACGGGACTATCTCTTGCGTGAGGGATTGCCGCCAGATCGTGTGATCAAAACCGGCAGCCCGATGTACGAGGTGTTGCATCACTATATGCCTGGAATTCAGGCTTCTGGGGCGCTGGCGCGTCTTGGACTCGAGCCGGAGACCTATTACGTTGTTAGCGCGCACCGTGAGGAGAATGTGGACACTCCGGAGCAATTTTCCGGACTTGTGGAGATACTGGTGAATCTTGCCGAAAGTGGGCGGCGGGTCATCGTTTCCACGCATCCACGGACACGTAAGCGTATGGAGGCGGAGTCTGTGGTCCTGCCCGCCAATGTGGAATTACTGAAGCCCTTTGGCTTTTTCGATTATGTCAGATTACAGCAGCAGGCTATCACAGTGCTCTCCGATAGTGGCACAATCACTGAGGAATCATCCATTCTGAATTTCCCGGCACTCAATATTCGTCAGGCGCATGAGCGCCCGGAGGGGATGGAAGAGTCTGCAGTGATGTTGGTGGGGTTGAAGTGGGAACGTGTGCGAGAGGGTCTGGCCATTCTAGGACATCAACCACGCGGTGAACAGCGGATGCTGCGCCTGGTAGGAGATTATGCCGCTCCCAATGTATCTGAAAAGGTGGTGCGGATCATCTTGAGTTACACCGATTACGTAAATCGTGTGGTGTGGCAGAGAGATTAAGACCATTAAGTCGAGGAAATGTCAGCCGTGCATATCCTGCTTCTCCGACAGTTTTACCCGCCAGAGCCTACTCCCTTGGGACCCGAACTCGCCACGACTTTGCAGGCAAAAGGTCATCAGGTCACTGTATTGACGGGTTTCCCTAATTATCCAACAGGAAAACTCTACCCTGGGTATCGTCTGCGTCCATGGATGAAAGAGGTCCTTGAGGGCATTTCGGTTGTGCGTGTGCCACTGTATCCTGATCATGGACGTTCTGCATTGAAGCGTGTCTTGAACTATGTTTCCTTTGCTCTTTCAGGAAGCCTGCTAGGGCCTTTTATTGTTCCTAAACCTGATGTCATCTTCGTCTATCATCCGCCACTCACTGTTGGGGCTATCGCCTGGGTGTTGCATCGCTTGTGGCGCGTGCCTTTCCTGTATCAAATTCAGGATATGTGGCCCGAGACTTTGGAGGCGACAGGGATGCTCACCAATCTCCGCATTTTGAATATGGTCGGGAGATTTGCCAAACGAGTTTATGCCGAAGCCGGTGCGATAGCCGTGATCTCCCCGGGTTTTCGTGATAACCTCATTCAAAAAGGGGTACCATCTAGGAAGATAGTCTTCATCCCTAACTGGGTTGATATAAAGGTCCACCATCCAGCACCACGTGATCCACAACTTGCAGAAGACCTGGATTTGGCGAACACCTTCAACGTGATGTTCGCTGGCAATGTCGGAGAGGCTCAGGGGTTAGAGACGGTTCTCGAGGCAGCGGAGTTATTGCGTGATCTTCCTGAAGCCCGGTTTGTCATCGTTGGGGATGGAATCGCCATGCCCCGTTTGCGCGCAGAGGTTGAGGCGCGTCACCTGGACAATGTTCGCTTCCTGGGGCGCTATCCTGCTGGTACCATGCCTGCGCTGTATGCTCTGGCGGATGTGTTGCTCGTGCACCTTAAGGACGATCCTCTGTTCCGGATCACGATACCACACAAAATCCTTTCCTATATGGCCAGTGGCAAGCCGGTTCTCGCGGCTGTTGCCGGAGACGCAGCCGATGTGGTCCTCGAGGTTGGGGCAGGGATTCACTGCCCGCCGCAGGACCCGGCGGCTTTGGCGCAGGCTGTGCGCGACTTCTATGGAATGACGGCAGCGGAGCGGCAAAGCATGGCGGAGTGTGGATTGCGGGCGGCGCATGAGAAGTACGATCGTGATATCCTTGTGGGGCAGATCGAAGCAGTACTTGAGCAGCTGGTAGCAGGGCAGAACACTACCGGGGAGGCAATTCATGTATCGTCATTGGGTTAAGTGGGTGTTTGACTTGATCGTAGCCGTGCCCGCCCTAGTGCTATTGATGCCAGTTATGGGCGCCATCGCCATCTGCGTGCGCTTCAAGCTCGGTACACCTGTTATCTTTCGCCAGCCTCGCGCCGGACGCAACGGGCAACCTTTCACGCTTTATAAATTCCGTACGATGACTGAAGGGCGTGATGCTGCCGGAAACCTGCTCCCCCCAATTGAGCGTCTGACGCCCTTTGGGCGTTTTCTGCGTAGTACCAGCATGGATGAGCTGCCGCAGTTGTGGAACGTTGTCAGAGGTGACATGAGTCTGGTAGGACCTCGCCCTTTATTGCTCGACTATCTGCCCCTGTATACCCCGGAGCAGGCACGTCGTCATCAGGTGCGCCCTGGGGTTACCGGGTGGGCGCAAGTAAAGGGGCGAAACGCGCTCACGTGGGAGGAGAAATTCGCCCTTGACGTTTGGTATGTGGATCACCTGGGGTTGGTTTTGGATCTGAAGATTCTGCTGTTGACACTTGAACGAATTGTCAAACGGGGTGACGTCAACACTAGCAGCGGCGCGCTCATGCCGCGATTCATGGGGTCGCAACCTGCTGAACCTCTGGAAGGTGAAATTGGTGAGGGTTAACAGGAAGATGAAGACGGGAGCAAAACGAGTTATGGTGGTGGGCGCAGGTTGGGATCAGGTTCCTATCATTCGGACTGCCAGACAGCAGGGCCACTTTGTCATCGCTCTGGATGGTAACGCCCATGCTTATGGCTTACAGGAAGCTGATAAAGCCTTGGTGATCAGCACACGGGATATTGAGGCTGTGTTGCAGGCAGCTATCACCGAGCATATTGATGCAATCACTTACATGATTACCGAGTCGCCCCTACCGGCTATTCGGCGTGTGGTAGAGGAGCTCGGGCTGCCTGGACCCAGTGCCGAAAGTGTGGAAGCGACGGTGAGCAAGGCACGTATGCGAGAGATTTTCTCTGCTGCGGGCATTCCTAATCCACGCTTTGGTCGTGCAGCAACGCTGGCGGAGGCGCTTCAGATTGCGCGAGACATTGGTGCACCTTTGGTGATGAAGCCGACCGATGTCGGGGGGCAACTTGGCTTGTCTTTTATCACCGATCTTGCGGCTGTACCGGCTGCATTTGAACGTGCCCAGGGGCAGGGAGTGAGTGGCGAGGTTATGTTTGAGGAGTGGCTCGATGGCAACGAGGTCAATGTGGTCGCCATCGTGGTCAATGGTCGCGTGCGGGTGATGACGGTATCTGACCGGATGAAACATCCTGTTGGTGGCTTCGGTGTGGTGCAACGGCATCTCTTCCCGGCGGCATGTTCCGAGGCAACTCTCTCCCAGATTGCTGACCTAAGTCAACAAGTAGTGACTGCTATGCACGTGCATACGGGGATAGTGTTCCCGCAGATGATTCTTACCTCCGCCGGGCCACGCATTGTGGAGATTGGTGAGCGCATTCCGGGTGGCGTCATGAAAGAGCTATTCGAGCTGGCTACGGGCTATGACCTGGTGCGATTTCAGTTGGATGTGGCCCTTGGCCAGGTTCTGGACCTTGACATCTATTGTTCGTTGCCCAAATACCCGGCAGTCACTGTGAGATTTTTGACGGCAGAGCCGGGTACGTTGCGTCCGGGCCACGTAGCCCGCGTGTTGGGGCGGGAGGCAGCGTTAGCCTTGCCTGGCGTTGTGGACGTAAACTTCTATAATGACCCGACACAACCGCAGGAAATTCGTCCTCTAGGCTGTGGGCGTGATCGTTTCTACACCATCATCGCCGTTGGGGATTCTTGCGCAGAGGCAGTGGCGCGTGGCGATGCTGCGGCGGCGCGTCTTGATTTCCTGGACGCTGCCGGGAATAGTCTGGTCATTCGTTAAGTTCATGGGTTGAACACTACACATGGGGTGTTGATGTCAATGGAAGGTGTTGCCGTTATCGGTGCGGGTGGACACGCCGGCGTAGTCATTGATACTTTGCTTGAAGCGGGTTTCTCTGTCGGCGGCGTTTTTGACGATGATGTAAGCCGGCATGGCACAGAGGTTTTGGGATACAAAGTCTTAGGCCCTCCGGAAGCCCTCCGCGCTTATGGTCTGCGCAAGGCCATCGTGGCCATAGGTGATAATCACCTGCGTTATGCCATGGTGCAGCGTTTCCCAGATTTGGAGTGGCAGACGGTGATTCATCCTGATGCGCGGGTCCATCCAAATGCGCGCATCGGCGTGGGGACAATTGTTATGGTAAGAACTATTATCCGACCTAACGCGGTAATTGGAGCACATGCCATTATCAACACGGCGGCTATCGTGGGTCATGAGTGCGTCGTGGAGGATTTTGTGCATGTGGCGGGCAGTACACATTTGGGCGGCGAATGCCACATTGGAACGGGGGCCTTCTTAGGCCTGGGGGTCGTCATGGTTCCAGGTGTCCATGTCGGCGTCTGGAGCGTGGTGGGTGCTGGCGCCGCGGTCACGGGTGACGTACCCGCACAGGTGCTTGCCGTTGGAGTTCCAGCGCGGGTAAAAAAATCGCTACTCGGGGATTTGCCGTGAGCCTGCCCGATGTTTTTGCGAGCCATGGCGCTAGGGCGCGCAGCTTCAATCTACGCGCTTTCAGGTCCCTGTGAAAACGGCGATTACAGATTGAGGATTAGCGATTTATGAGCACTCATCCGCTGCTGCGTTACTGGTGGCATGGGCAACTTGAGGGATCCCCCGAAGCCTTGATTGCCTGGAGCCGCTCCGTACGCTTGTTGCCGCTACTGGGTTGGCGTGCACAGGAGCGAGGCTGGCCATTGCCGGATGATTTGCTCCAGGCTGCGCGCCGCGAACGCTATGCTGAAACAGCACGGCAGCAATTGGCGCACGCTCAGTTGCAGACGCTGGCGGCATTGGCCACAGAGAAAGATTTCACGCCGCTGATTGTCAAAGGTCCGGTGGTCGCTGCGGCCTATCCCGATCCGGCGTTGCGTACCTACAACGATCTGGATTTGCTGCTGCCTGCGGAGCAAGCTGAGCCGTTTATGGCAGCTTTATTGCGAAGTGGGTACAGTGCATTCGCTGACGGACAGCGCAGCTATCACTTGCCGCCATTGCGTCCACCGCAGCAGGGTTACAATGTGGAAATCCACACCACCTTGCGGCACGAGAGTGACGCCAGTGGATTCACTTTCGCGGAATTGTCTGAAGTGATGTGCCCATGGAAGGTGGCGCCGGGCCTGTTCGTTCTCGAGCCGGTCTTTCATGCGCTCTATTTGGTATATCATCAGCTGGAACGTCACCAGCTCTCCCTTGGCGTGCTCCCGTTGGCCGATCTCTATTTCTGGACGCGCGGTTGGACCGGCGTTGAGTGGGCCACACTGGCGAAGCAAGCCGCTGCAACCCAGCTGGAACGTAGTGTGCGCCTGGCTCTGGCATTGACGGCCTGGTTCTGGGATGAACCCTGGCCCACCTGGGTGTCGGAGCGTTTCCCGCCCCCTGAACCCGGCGTGTTGGATCTCGGTAAACAGCTGGTGGTGGGTGAATTGGGTGGACGCACACCGCGGCTCTGGCGCGATCTGCCCGAAAAGAGCGTGCGTGGCTGGCTACGCTATGGTTGGCTGTTGTTGCGCGGCAATCCTGATGCGTTGCGTTCGCTTTCGTGGTCGCAGCGCTTGCGCTTTTATCTGCTGCGCCCCTTCTCGCTACTTAAGTTCCATGGCCCAACGCTGTGGCGTCTGCTGCGCGGCGACCGTCGCACCCGCGCCACCCTGCACGCTCAGGACATGTTGACAGACTGGCTAAAAGGGCCCAGGCAGGATTCATAATGGCTACCACCGTCTTTACGGTTGACCCGACCGCCATTAATGGCGAGTTTATACAGCGGGCCGCAGGTGTGCTGCTATCCGGCGGCCTGGTGGCATTTCCTACAGAGACCGTTTATGGCTTGGGCGCTAATGCTCTGGATGCGCTGGCTGTTCGTAGGATTTTTGCTGCCAAAGAACGCCCTGCCTATGATCCGCTTATTGTGCATCTGGTGGATGTGGCCGATCTTGGACGCGTTGCACGCGATATCCCGCCGCTGGTCTCTGATATGGCGGCGCATTTCTGGCCCGGACCGCTCACCCTGGTGCTCCCCCGCGGTGCAGATGTTCCGCTCGAAGTCACCGCCGGCGGTGAGACGGTGGCGGTGCGGGTGCCGGCGCATCCCGTGGCGCAAGCCCTGATTTGTGCTGCCGGCGTTCCCATAGCTGCACCTAGCGCTAATCGTTTCGGGCGCCTAAGCCCCACCTGCGCTGCGGATGTGCTGGCAGACCTTGACGGGCGCATTGAGGTGTTGCTTGACGGCGGTCCTACAGTGGTGGGGGTTGAATCTACCGTGCTTTCCCTTGTAGGTGAACCGGTGATTCTCCGCCCTGGTGGCGTCAGCCGTGAAGCTCTAGAGGCGATTCTCGGCCCGCTGACCGTGTCAGAACGTTCGGTCCTGCCTGCTGAAGACCTGCTGGAATCGCCAGGGTTATTGCTTCAGCACTATGCGCCACAGGCGCCATTAGTCCTCTATATAGGGACCCCCTCTGCCATGCGTGCTGCATACTTATCTGAAGCCTTGCGCTACCAGCAGAGCCAGACGCTCGTGGGATTGCTGGTAGCTGATGAGGATCTGCCCTTCCTTGCCGGACAGGATTTGCTGGTTGAGACGGTAGGCAGCGCTGAGGATCTGGAGACAGTGGCGCGCCGGCTCTTCTCTGCGCTACGTGCGCTCGATGCTGCCGGCGCCGAGGTGATTCTGGCGCGGGACTTTGGGGTGACCGGCCTTGGATTGGCCATCCGTGACCGTTTGACCCGCGCGGCGGGGGGGCGTGTCGTCGAAGTGCCCGCACTGGAGGATGTGCGCTGAGATTGCGAACACGCTCTCTCTGCGCCCACGCTTTCAAATCTGCCTGTGATAAGGGTGATAGGGTGAAGGTCATTTTGCGGATTGGGGTATTGTTGGTGCTCTGCCTGGCGCCGGTTTTTCCTGCGCACGCAGGGAAGGCGCCAGAGGTGCCGCTGACGACCGTGACTGCTGCCCCGGTGCGTATCCTCCTCTTCATCGGCGATGGCATGGGTACTGCGCAGCGCACGGCGGCGCAGTGGGCTGCGGTGGGCATCAACGGGCGTTTGGCAATGGACACGTTGCCCATTAACGGATGGTTGCGCACGTCCAATATTCTGGGCGAGGTCACGGATTCGGCCGCCGCGGCAACTGCGATGGCAACCGGCGCCAAAACCACGAATGGCAAAATCGGGCAGGCTCCTGATGGCACGCCGCTGAGCACCATCCTGGAGCAGGCGCAGGCTCGCGGATTGGCAGTGGGCCTGGTCACGAACACCCCGATGGCTCATGCAACGCCGGCAGCCTTTGCGGCTCACACGGGGAGTCGCTACGCCATGGCGGAAATCGCCCAACAATTGCTTGCCGCGCGCGTGGATGTGCTTTTGGCGGGTGGCGAAAATGCCTTCTTGCCTCAGGGGGCCACCGGCCATTATCCTGAACCTGGCACACGCACCGATGGGCGCGACCTGATCGCGGAGGCGGTGCAGGCAGATTACACTTATGTTTGGGATGCTGTAGGGTTGCAGGCGGCAGTTTCGGTCGGCGCGCCGCGTGTGTTGGGGCTTTTTGCCGACGAAGGACTGCCGCGTCCGCATGTGCCCACTCTCGCTGCGCTGACCGAACATGCGCTTGCCATCCTCTCCAACCGCCCGGAGGGTTTCTTCCTCATGGTCGAGGGGGGACAGATTGACTGGGCTTGCCATGCCAACGATGCTGCACTGACCATTGCCGACACGCTAGCTTTTGACGCTGCCGTTGCTGCCGGTTTGCGTTATGCCGCGGGGACGGAGAATACCCTGGTCATCGTCACCAGTGACCACGAAACCGGGGGAATGCTCTTAAGTTTGAGCAATAACGGTGGGCAAGCTTTCACAATGCCTGATGGAACGCCGTTTTATGTGACGTGGACCACGGATGACCATACCGATGCCAATGTTTTGGTCAACGCTCAAGGTCCCTGGTCGAGCCTGGCAGCGGGCATCCACGAGAATACGCACATTTATACGCTGATGGCAGCGGTGTTGACAACGCCTCCCACCTTGATTCTCGATGGTCCTGCTCTGGCTTATCCGGGCGAAAACCTGACCTTTGAGCTGCATTTTGAACCTGCAACGGCTATCTTGCCTACGAGCTATCTCTGGACTGCCACCGGGCAGACACCGCTCACGACCTCAGGCGGGGCCTATAGCACGGCATCGTTCACCTGGCCCCTTACCGGCACCTATACTTTAACCGTTACGGCGCAAACACCTGAAGTGACACTCACCGCCCGGCGTTTCCTCATGCTACGGTATCATTGGCACACACTGTATCTGCCGCTTATCCAGAAAGGGCCTTCGTAGCAGTTCGGAGGGCTTCTGCGCCCCCTATGAAGCTCACGGTGCGAAGCGATTGCTTCGTCAACGGGTTGCTACGCAAGCTAGGGTGAATGCCTTGCTCGCGCTTCAGGTGCAGCGTAAGGGGCGCAGCGCGGTTGCGGTCAGCGACCTGCTACGAAATCCCAGAAACGCAATCCATAGTCCCGGATCGCGTTAGCGGGCATGGGCAAGCCTTCCATGAGACAAAAAACACGGAGCGCCTGAGGGCGCTCCGTGACCAGCGTAACCTTGGAAAGGGTGTTATCCGTGCAAGAAATCCCGCAGATGCCGGGCGTGCGCCGGGTGGCGCAACCGGCTCAGCGCTTGCGCTTCGATTTGGCGCACCCGCTCGCGCGTCACCCCCAACTTACGACCCACTTCCTCCAGCGTGTAGGTCTGTCCATCTAATAGCCCGTAACGCATTTGGAGAATTTTCACCTCGCGGGGCGGCAGGTCAGCCAGAATATCCAACAGCACTTCCCGCAGCATGGAGCTGCTCACCTCATCGGGCGGGGCAGGGCTATCAATATCCTCCACAAAATCGCCCAGCGTGCTCTCTTCTTCATCGTCCGTGGGCATCTCCAGCGACAGCGGACGGCGTGCAACATCGAGCATCTGCTCCACCTTGCGCACCGGAATATCCAGCTCCGAAGCCAGCTCTTCCGGTGTAGGGGCGCGTCCCAAGCGCTGCGTGAGCTGATGGGAAATCCGCAGCAGCTTGTTGATCTGGTCACCCATGTGAACCGGAACGCGAATCGTGCGGCTTTGATCGGCGATGGCGCGCGTTACCGCTTGCCGGATCCACCAGGTGGCATACGTTGAGAACTTATGCCCGCGGGTGTAGTCGAATTTATTGGCGGCGCGAATGAGGCCAATATTACCCTCCTGAATGAGGTCCAGGAAGGGGACCCCGCGCCCGATGTATTTTTTAGCGACGCTGATCACCAGGCGGGAATTGGCGCGAATCAGATGCTCCCGCGCCGCCATCCCGTCTTCCATGATCTGTTCCAATTCCTCGCGCTTCATATCCGATTTGGCGCGCGCGAGTTTGGGCTGCGCTTTGCGTCCCGCTTCCATGCGCATAGCCAGCGCTACCTCTTCATCGGCAGTGAGCAATGCCACTTTGCCGATCTCTTTGAGGTAAAGCCCGATAGTGTCGTCTACCTCGATGGCGCGATAGATATCTTCTTCGGTTTCCAATGCGTCGTTTTCCAATTCAATCTCGTCATCGCGAGTGCGGAATCCCCCAGAGTGCGTCTCGTCGCCATCGTCACTGATGCGAATACCGCTTTCCATCAGTGAGGTAATGATATCATCCAGCCGTTCTACATCTTCTTCGGCTTCTGGGAACACTCGCAGGATGTCTTTATGTGTGACATGCCCATGCTCATAGGCGAGCGTCATGAGGTAATCTTCACCTGTTTCTGCCTCGAGCTCGCCTGCTTCCAGATCGGCTTCGCTAGGCTCGGAATCTTCCAGAGCGATGCCATCTAGTATAGGTTCTTCTGCTAAATCCAAATCCTCAACCACCACGCTTAAGTTCCTCGCATACAACCATAGTGTAGCCTATAAATTCAAAAATATCAAATCAGTATCCCCGTTTCCATCGGCAAAAAAAGCACTGGTGGGTGTGCCTGCCAGTGCTCGCCAAGGATTGCCACGCAAATACCTTGCTAAACTATATCATAACTTTTGGTCTTTTGTCAAGAGGTTTTTTGAAGTAATTTTGGCTTTCTTGACGTTCAGGCTTAATTATGTAAAATGAGCGTTTATGGAATTTCGAAGTACGGCGCCATTAATTGTTCAGGGAGATCGTACCGTTCTCCTGGAAGTGAATAACCCGCTTTATGAAGAGGCTCGGGATCATCTCGCTCGTTTTGCTGAGCTGGAAAAAAGCCCCGAGTATATTCACACCTATCGCTTATCCTCACTCTCACTATGGAACGCTGCTGCCGCAGGTCTGAGTGCGGATGAGATTGTCGCGGGCTTAGAGCGTTTCGCCAAATACCCTTTACCCGATAATGTGGTGACGGAAATCCGCGAGGCGATCTCGCGTTATGGGCGGGTGCGACTGGTTCCCGACCCTGGTGATATAACGCGGTTGCGGTTGATGTCTGACGATGTTCTGTTATTGTTGGAGCTCGAGCGCAACCGCCACCTCAAACCCTATATCCTCAACCGGCTTGGTCCCCACACATTGCAGGTGCCCGCCTCACGTCGCGGACATGTCAAGCAGGCGCTGGTAAAGGCGGGCTATCCGGCTGAGGACCTGGTGGGCTATGTGCCGGGCACGACTCTATCCCTGGATTTGCGTGAGTGCTGCCAGTCCGGTATGGCTTTGCACGTTCGGGACTATCAGCGTGGTGCGGCGGATGTCTTCTGGGCCGGCGGTTCTGAAGCCGGTGGCTCTGGCGTCATCGTCTTACCCTGCGGCGCCGGAAAAACGATTGTAGGCATGGCCGTGATGGCCCTGGTACAGGCTAATACATTGATTTTGACGCCAAGCACGATTGCTGCACGTCAGTGGCGGACTGAATTGCTCGACAAGACTATGCTTTCCGCTGATCAAATTGGTGAGTATACCGGGGATAGAAAAGAAATCCGCCCGGTTACGATAACTACATATCAGATTTTGACGCATCGTAAGCGTGGCACCAAGGGTCAGCACCTGCCGTTAGAGGAGGAATTCCCCCATTTCGAGCTCTTCGGTCAGGCGGACTGGGGCTTGATTATCTATGATGAGGTGCATCTATTGCCTGCGCCGGTCTTTCGCATCACAGCGGAGATTCAGGCTCGCCGCCGCCTGGGACTCACAGCCACTCTGGTCCGTGAGGATGGGCAAGAAGAGGATGTCTTTTCACTCATTGGACCCAAGAAATATGATGTCCCGTGGCGCGACCTTGAACGGCAGGGATGGATTGCGCCCGCTGTTTGCTGCGAAGTTCGCTTACCCTTGCCCGATGAATTGCGCCTGAGTTACATCATGGCGGAGCGCCGTGAACAATATCCCATCGCTGCGCAAAGCCCCAACAAACTGCGTATCCTGGAGCAGTTGCTCGATTATCACCGCGAGGACAATGTCCTCATCATCGGTATGTACCTCGAGCAATTACAGCAAGTTGCCCGGCATTATGATTATCCCTTGATTACCGGAAAGACCTCCAATCGCGAACGCGAATTGCTCTATGAGGATTTTCGGCAGGGGAAAATCAAGCATCTGGTGGTTTCCAAAGTGGCTAACTTCTCGATTGATTTGCCGGATGCAAATGTGGCGATTCAAATCTCGGGTACTTTTGGCTCGCGTCAGGAGGAGGCGCAACGCCTGGGACGCATTCTGCGCCCCAAAGATGATGGCAGTCAGGCTTATTTTTACACCCTGGTGAGTAAGGAGACGATTGATCAGGAATTCAGCGCCAATCGTCAGCGCTTTTTGACGGAACAGGGTTACCGCTACGTGATCCTTTACGAGGATGAAATCCCCTCCGCTTTGCCGGAATTGACCATCGTGCCGCCCGCAGCTACCGGTTGAGTCTTCTGGTATCCGGTATTGCGTTAGCTTGCCTGGATGCTGCCCCCGCTGGCGTTGCTGGGATAGGAAGGGGAATTGTGTCGGCGCTATCTTTTGCGCTCCTTGATGTGAATTTGGTTTTCTGGAGGGATTGACCAGACCTATGGCCAGGGATAATTATGCGGATCTTTTGCAGGCAGCTACCCCAGCATTGGGTTATAAATCGGTGGCTGCGCCGGCGCCTTGCCCCATTGATGATATCGCGGCAGCAAAGCGGGCGTTACTGCAATTAGCGCACGGCACCCCTGCCACGGATTATCTCGAATCGGCAGTTCAGCAGCTCGTCACAGAATCATGGCCCGTCACGACTCTGCGGGAGGCGATTGAAAAATTAGGAGTGCGCCCGCAGGGACGCACCCGCGTTGATTTGTCACGGCAACTGGTCACATTGTTCTATGATCCTGGACGGTTGGAACTTGTTTTCCGCACGTTGGATCAGGAAACGCAGGCTGTCTATGCACAATTGCTGTTGAACCTCGATCTGAATCCCTGGAGCCGTGGTGAGCGTGAGGGCTGGTTATTTCTGCACTCTCTGAGCCAACCCCTGTCAACATTTATGCATCGTATCGCCGATGTAGGGCTGGCTTTTGAACGGGGACCTGATTATCTCAATATTCCACCTTTCATACTCCGCAATTTGCCACCCATCTATGTACCGGCCGAATCGCTCGTGGTTCAACCTCCTCAACGCGTGGAGGACGCGCGACCAGCGTACGCGGTTATCCAGATTCAACAATTCCTGGGCTGTGTGAGCACCCGTGAGGTGCGGTTGCGCCCTGTTCGGGAATGGCTTTCGCCGGAGCCGTGGCAACGCCTCATGATTCACGATGTGGTGCCAACTCCCGCTACTGTGCGCGCTTTGAGGCGACTGCGCCAGCATGAGGGTCTCGTTGTGGAAATATTACCCCCAGAACCGGCGCTCGTGGCTGCCGACCTGGAGGCGCTTAGCCAGTCGCTCGCCTTGCCGGCGCCGCTTGTCGAAACCCTGTACCATTCGCTGGTTACTTTGGGTGTGTTGCGCCGGGGTTCGCCGGTGCAGATAGAACCGGCGCTCTTGGAGGCCTTCGTAAGCCTTGAGCCGGGGGAACAGCTGGTCGCCATGGCGCGAACCTTGTTGATTTCACCTGCCTGGGGTCCTTGCTGGCAGTTGTGGCGCGATTTGTACGTGCATTTGCAATGGCACTACCGCCCGTATTGGGGCAGGGCGCCGTTTGGGCAAATTATGACCCAGACTTTTGAAGCCCTGAATTATATCTTGTTCAGGTATCTGGCATTGCTCCCCCACGAACTCTGGTTAGCGCCGGGAACCGTTGTAGATTTCCTATCGAAATTTATCCCCAAATCTGAAGTATTATCTCCCTATCGCATGTTACAATTCTCCGATATGCGAGGCTCGTGGGAGGGCTTTTTGCGGCTTTATCTTGAAACGTTGCTGACAGGCCCTCTGTATTGGCTGGGATTCTGCGATGTGGTACGCGATACACAAGGTGTATTGACGGCTTTCCGCTTGCATCATTTGCAGGACGTGGTCTGGGATCGCGCAAACGCTCGACCCTTGCCCCCCACCGTGTGGGAAGGGGACGGGAACGCTCACTGGGCCTGGAAGGGTGAGCGGCTCCTGTTGCGCCCCCCTGTGCCTGCGCCGGTAATGCAACTGCTGCAACAATGGGCTGAGCCTGCCGGTATCGAGGGAGACTGGTTGGTATATCGCCCCAGTGTGCAACGCCTGCATACGGCTTTCGAATCCGGTGAGACTTTCGATACCTTGCATAAGCGTTGGCTCCAGAGTGCGGGCGCTGCCCCACCTTCAGAGCTGCTTCAGTGGTGGGAGCAGTGGTATCAGCGCTATGGACACATTCGCCTCTATCCACATCAGGCGTTATTGCTGGCAGCGGATGCTTTAACCTTGAAAGAGGTGCAACTGGCTGCGCCTGAACTGCGAGAGGGCTTTCTGGGCTTGATTGATTCCAAAACTGCGCTGCTTCGCTCAGAAAAAGTGGACTCTCTCCTGCAGCAACTGACGGCGCGAGGGTATATGCCCAAGGAAGTGCATACTGTTAAATCTCAGCGGGCGGTGTCGCCTGAAGATGGTGAGGTAAAGTAATCATGGAAGCGCTACGTGCCTCCCTCGACTTCTATGATGCTGACGTAGTGCGGCAGATTGCGCTTACTTTGGAATTGCGCGATGCGGATACCAAACCTCAAAAAAACAAACTTATACAGCGTTTGCTTTCTGAAATTCCACGTCGCGCGGGAACACCAGAGTATGTCAAAGCCCTCTCCGAAACTGACCGCGCCATTCTGGCGGTGGTGTTGGAGCACGGAGGACAGATTGCTTGCAGTCAATTGCTGGTGACGTTGTTTTCAGCAGCTTTGCTCCCGCTTCCGGCGGAGGGTGAAGGTCCGGACCGGGCTATTAACAATCTTGAAGCTCTATTGCAGCCTCTCTTGTTGCGCGGATTGCTGGTCAATCTGACTTCACCATTGGATTACTCCACTCGCCGGCACTTGCGTCCATTGTATGAGGTCGGCATCCCGCCGGAAGTCGCACAGGTATTGCCCCGGCGGCTCCTCAAAGTGCCTCAGCCGGATTTGCAGAGCTTTGTTACATCAACACCTGCGCAGGTGCATTCTGGAGATCCCGAGACGTTACTGCGTCACCTCTTCTTCCTTTGGTCTGGATTGTCTCGCGTTCGCGCGCGCCGGCTCAAGAGTGGAGCGGTAGCCAAAGCCGATTTGCGACGGATGGCCCGCGAGCTGGGTATTGATTTTGAGACGCAGCAAGAGAGACTGGAGTTAATGCTCGAGCTTTTGCAGGCAGCTGGTTTCTTAACCGTCATGAACGATACCTTTGGCGCCCAAAACGATGAGCACACGCAACGACTGTGGCAGCAAGATCCTGGTACGCAAATACGTGAATTTCACAATGCCTTGCTCAAGCTGGAAGGGTTGCCCAATCTAGGTTCTGGCATGCAACACTATCTGGGCTATGGCTTCGGTCAATACGGTTGTAATGCTTTTACGGTACTGCATCATCAACTTGCGGGAGTTTTTCAGTCATTGCTTGAGATTCCCTGGTTCCCGTACGATGTACTGATGTTGCTGCTCAACCGTGGAAAACCAGGGGGGTTTGTGTTGCAGGAACCGTTCGTGAGGTCTCTGGAACAACAGTTGAGTTGGAGTAGCAGTAATGCTAATAGTAGCCAGTATTTAGCCAAGATGTCTCAGGAAATGCGGGATAGCGATAACGCCGTGGCGGTAGACCTTCTAGAAGACTGGCAATGGCTGGGACTCATCGAATTGGGTTATGTGGCAGGGCGTTCACTCCCTCAGGCAGTGCGCCTGACCCCTTTGGGGCGGGCGGTACTGCGGCGCGAGGCTTTCGTCTTCAACAATGACCAGGGACAGATCATCCTGCAACCGGACTTTCAGGTCCTGGCGCTAGGCCCGGTGCCGCTCCCAACGCTTCTGGGAATCGAGCAGATTGCTGAGCGGGAGACTGTACAGCAGGCGACGGTAGGGTATCGCCTGACACGCCAAAGTATCTATCGCGCTCTGCAATACGGCAATTCTATCGGTGTAATTTGCGCCTTTCTGACCCAGGTTACGCAGCAGCCTTTGCCTCAGAACATCGAGCGGACTTTGGAGGAATGGGGCGAGCAACACGAACGTATCCTGGTGCGACGGGATGTGTTGGTATTGCAGACTTCCACGGTGGAAGAACTCGACGGTTTACTGGCGGATTCGCAATTACGTGAGTGGGTCCACCGGCTGAATGCACACACGGCATGGGCTGACCACCGGCATGCAGCAAAGATTCAGCGGCGCCTGGGGCAAATGCAATGGTTGCCGGCGCTTTCAAGGGGACCGGAGACTGATTTCCCCGGTAGCCTGTGTTGGGACGAGGGGCGATTGTTGCCACGAACTTTGCCCCCGAGTTTATATGTGGCTGGAATGGTGCAACGTTTTGCCCTGCCGGAGGAAACGGGTTGGCGGGTGACCCCTGCCAGCATTCAGAATGCAGTCAATACCAACTTCTCTGCACCTGAAATCCTGGCTCAAATTGAGCGCCTCACCGGAGCGCCGCTTTCTCCTGAATGGCAACAGCGCCTCAAGGCCTGGGCGAGCCATTATGGTCAGGCCTGTCTGGTGCAGGCGCGGCTTGTGCGCCTGGAAAACGCCGAGATTCTGTCTGAGTTGCGCAGTACTGACCGCCAGTTAGGGCGCTGGTTGCACCCCCTCGCTGATGAAAGTAGCGTGGCGCTCATTGATGAAAAGAATTGGGAGGCTGTGATTGCGCGACTTGAGGAGTTGGGCGTCAGCATTCAAGAGGGGCGCTGGTGGTGATTCGTAGCAGGGGGAGGGAATATTCCCTCCCCCCGTCGCAAAATGAACCCGGAGAAACTCATTTCCTTGACGTGCTCTTCTCCCTGCACTATAATGCTTCTTTGGAGGTAGTATGGCGGGTATTTTCGATAGTTTGCGTAAAACTCGTAACGCAGTTTTTGGGCAGATTGCTGCCCTGCTGGGTACGGGTGATGTTACCGAACAAACATGGGATGACCTGGAAGAACTCTTGATCCGGGGCGATGTGGGCGTCGAGACGTCCACGGCCCTTGTGCAACGGTTGCGGCAGCGGGCAACGGATGAGGGCATATTCAAGGCGACGGTACTGCAGCGGGCTTTGGAGCAAGAAGTGTTGGCATTGTTGCCGGCGCCACAGCCGCTCAGCCTGGATTGGCCCCTGGCGGTCATTCTCATTGTGGGGGTCAATGGCTCTGGCAAAACGACGAGCATTGCTAAACTCGCTTACCGTCTTAGCCATGAGGGGCGCAAAGTAATGCTAGCCGCCGCCGATACTTTTCGGGCTGCGGCGATTGATCAGCTCAAGATTTGGGGGGAACGCGCCGGCACGCCGGTCGTCGCGGGTGAAGAGGGTGGCGATCCCGGCGCTGTGGTCTATGAAGCGATTCAACAGGCGCGCTCTCAAGGGATGGATACCTTGATCGTTGACACTGCGGGGCGTTTGCACACGCAGCACAACCTCATGGCAGAGCTGGAGAAGCTCCGGCGCGTCCTCTCGACCCGTGTGGCGTGGGCGCCGCATGAAACACTCCTGGTCCTCGATGCGGCGACCGGACAGAACGGTCTGGCACAGGCCAAGCAGTTTACCAGGTCTGTGAAAGTCACGGGCATTATTCTGGCAAAATTGGATGGCAGCGCGAAGGGCGGGATGGCGCTCTCAATTGGCAACGATTTGGGCTTGCCGATTCGCTTTGTGGGCACCGGTGAGAAAATGGGGGATTTTGCCCCCTTCGATCCACAGGCCTTCGCTGAGGGCTTGCTGCGACCGGCGTAACTGGCTTAACCTTCCGGCTAAGCACCTGATTGCGGTAGCGCTTCTTGTATACGATTTAGAGTCTTTTCTGCGGGAGCTGCCGGTCCCTGGTTTACCTCCCGCATGGTCGCGAATGACGATCTAGCTGACGATAATGGTACTATTTCGAAGGAGTTTGAAAACCTTATGAGTGATTTGAGCAATCGTTTCGATTCCCTGGCAGCCCAAGTGGAAGCCATCTGGGGGCGTCTTTGACCTACCTGCAAAACTTGAGGCACTGGGGCAGCTGGAACAGCGTGCGGCGGATCCGGAACTCTGGAATGATCCAGAGATGGCGCGCCAGACCATGCAGCAGCTCTCGACTTTGCAGGAGGAAGTGAAGTATTGGGGTGACTTGCGCCAACGTATTCAGGATGCGCAAGAACTTACGGCTCTGGAAGATGACGACCTGTTGTCCGACCTGTTGGCTGAGGCCGAGACTCTTGAAACAGAACTTGCGCAGGCCGAATTCCAGTTGATGCTTGCGGGACCTTATGATCGGGGCAATGCCATTCTGGCGATTCATGGGGGCGCCGGTGGTACTGATGCGCAGGACTGGGCACAGATGCTCCTGCGTATGTTTCTGCGTTGGGCTGAGCGGCGTGGTTTCAAGACCGAGATTCTCGATGATCTCGCGGGCGAAGAGGCGGGCATCAAGAGCGCAACGGTGAGCATCAGCGGGCGCTTTGCCTATGGCTACCTGAAATCCGAGCGGGGAGTGCACCGGTTGGTGCGACTTTCGCCTTTCGATTCCGCCCATCGCCGGCACACCTCCTTTGTCCTGGTTGAAGTCTGGCCTGATTTGGGGGATGAGGTCAAGGTAGACATTAACCCTGATGATTTGGAGATCGGCAAATACCGTTCTTCATCTGCGGGTGGGCAGCATATGCAGAAAAACGAGACGGCGGTGCGCATCGTGCACCTGCCCACCGGCATTGTGGTCACCTGTCAGAACGAACGCTCGCAGACGCAGAACCGTGAAACAGCAATGCGAGTCTTGAAGGCCCGGTTGCTCCAACTTGAGGAAGAGAAGCGCCGGCAAGAGCTGGCGGCACTCAAGGGGGAACACATGGATGCGGCTTGGGGCAATCAGATTCGGTCGTATGTTTTGCATCCTTATCAGATGGTAAAAGATCACCGGACGGATTATGAAACCGGCAATGTGCAGGGCGTGCTGGATGGAGACTTGGATGCCTTTATGGAGGCATATTTGCGCTATACCATCAGCGCATAGATTGTGCGTGGTTGGTTTTTGCTGTGAGATACTTCGATGCGGTCAATTTGTGTAGTTGATTCACCATGAAGGGAAAGGAGTGCAAGGTATGACTAAGAAAACAATCCCATCTAAGACCGGACGTGATAAACCAAAGACCCAGTCGCCGACGATTCATTCTTCGATTTCCTCATCGCAATCGCAGAAGAAGCCATTGGCGCCTTCCCCTAGTAGGGACATCAAATCCGGGGGGTCTCAACCGGCGCGCACGGTACCGGAGACACCTGCGATTACCCGGCGTCCAGTGCCTATGCAGCCTACACCGGGTCAAATCGGTGGTGTGGTAGGGGCAGCAGGCGTTATGGGTGCGGCCCAGGCGCAAGCTGCTGAGCATGAATCGCGGATGGCATTGCTGAACTCGCGCTGGAACTCTGCTGCCGGCAAAGCCACTCTGGCTTCCCTTTATGGCAATGTGGATGCGATGACGAATCAGCTCAATCGCTTGGTGAATGGCATCTCGAATTTGCGGACACGCGGTTACCGCTACGGGCGTACTTGGGAAGAGCAGATTGCCTCTTTGCAGGAAGCCTGGGCGCGCCAGCGTGAGGAAGCCACGCGCATTCTGGAAGATGAGCGCCGGAACCTGGATTCCGCTACTTACGATGTACAGAATTTGCTCAATCGTGCTGTGCGCGAACCAGGATTGGTCACGGCAGCAGATTCTCGAATAAGTAACTTTGAGCGCCAGGTCAGTGCCGCAGAACAGCGCGTCAATGGCGTGTATGCCAGCACTAGCCGGTCTGCCGCCGAGCTGAGCCTGGAGCTGACCGAGGCTGAGACTGTGGTTGAAGCTCTGGAAAGTGCATCTTTCCAGCTCTTCCCCGAAGAGTCGGGGCTGCACGTCTGCGAGGCTGAGTGGTTCGCTCGTGGCACAGAGCCGCTAGAGGGCATGTTATTCCTCACTGACTCCCGCTTGCTCTTTGAGCAGCGTCAGGAGGTTGTCACCAAGAAAGTGCTCTTCTTCAAGACGGAGAAGAAGATGGAGCAGGAACTTCTCTGGTATGCCCCTGTTGGCGGTATTGAGGTTGTTGGAATGGAGGATAAGAAGGAGCTGCTCAAGGCGCGCAAGGAATTGCTCACTTTGCGCCTGGAAGGTGGCGATGCGCCTCAGGAAGTGACTCTGAATCTGACCAACGCCCGCAATGAGGATTGGGCGCGCTTGCTCAAACGGGCCAAAGAAGGTCAGTTTGACTTCGAGCACATCGAAGCGGCGCCACCTCCCCCTGTTGCTGAGGCAGAAGCGCCTGTGGGTGAGGCTGCTGATACGCCAACCGCTCCGTCTCCCGCTGAAGAGACGCCTTTGCCCACTAAATGCCCTAGCTGCAACGCGGCATTGCCCACTATCTACAAAGGGATGCGCGAAGTCCGCTGCGCTTACTGCGACACGTTGATTCGTCTGGATTGATTTCCAAGGGTTTGTGGGTAGTGCTGGTGTGCGCTAATACCGTGCACCAGCACTGTTATTCTCCTTTCTCCAGCATTTTGAAGTGAATTCATAGTGCCTGACTGAGTTTTTACAAAGTCTTCAAGATTTGCCTGTGGCGAAACTTGAATCTACGGGAAGGCTTCAGTGAATCTGCTGGCCCATTTTCAAAAGACCTTATACCAACAGCGGTTGCTGCAACCATCTGAACCCGTTGTGGTGGGGGTTTCTGGCGGACCAGATTCGGTAGCATTGTTGGACCTGCTGCGGCGTGTGGGGGTTCATCCACATGTGGCGCACCTGCATCACGGGTTACGAGGCGCCGACGCTGATGCTGATGCCGAGTTTGTGATTGCGCTTGCGACGCAGTGGGGGCTTCCCTACACAGTGGTGCGTGCTGAGGTGCCGGCGTATGCGCGACAGGCGGGACTGGCTTTCGAGGAAGCCGCGCGGCGCATGCGTTATGGCTTCCTTTTGCAGACTGCACAGCAGATGCACATCACTTCAGTTGCCGTAGGGCATCATGCCGATGATCAGGCTGAGACGGTGTTAATGCATTTGCTGCGGGGTGCAGGCCCGGCGGGGCTACGTGGTATGGCGCCTGTGACCCCTTTTGAGACGCTGGCGCCACTGCTCGTCGCCCCGGATGGCGTGCCTGTGTCGAGCACAGCACCGGTGAAATTGCTCCGTCCCTTGCTCGATGTGCCGCGCGCTGCTATCGAGGCTTATTGCTCTGCACAAGGGCTGCCGACACGCTTTGACCGTTCCAATCTCGATACCACTTTTTTCCGCAACCGCCTGCGTCACGAGACCCTGCCCTATCTTATGGAGCTCAATCCGCGCATTGCGGAGCGATTGTGCCGTTTAGCAGAAGTGATGCGGGCGGATTATGCGCTATTGGAGCAGCTGGTAGATACAGCATGGGCGGCGTTGATTTTGGAGGCGCGCCCTGATGCTGTGGTTTTCGCGCTTGAGGGATGGCGTGTTCAGCCTTTAGCCCTCCAGCGCATGTTGCTGCGGCGGGCGGCTTTGCACGTGCGCCGAACGTTGCGCGATATGGACTTTGCCCATGTTGAGGCTGCTGTGCGAGTGGCGCAGTCGGGCGCAACGGGGGCTGCTGCAACACTACCGCGCGGATTGATGTTGCGCGTGGGCTACACAACCCTCAGCATTTCTGCTGAGACGGCGGTAGATTTGCCGGGGACACGCCCCTGGTTGATTCCGGGATCGCGTTTGGCGCTCCCTGTTCCGGGTGAGCTGGAACTGCCTGATGGTTGGGTGGTCTCTGTTTCACCTGAGAAGACATGGGATCTTGAAGCTATCGCTGCCAATTCCAATCTCCTGGTTGCCTGGATAGATGCGGCGGCGGCGGACGCTGGTCTCTCGCTTCGTACACGGGAGCGCGGCGACCGCTTTCGCCCGCAAGGGCTTGGTGGTGTTGCGGCGCGCTTGAGCGATTTTCTGATCAATGCGCGCATTCCTCGGAACTGGCGCGATTCCTTGCCCTTGTTGGTTGCGGGTACGGGTGAAATCCTTTGGGTTGTGGGACTTCGTCTCGGGGAGACGGCATTGGTGCGTGCGCAAACGGCAGCGGTACTGCGCCTGGAAGTGCATCCTCCGCCGGTATTGTAACGCTGTGAGCTATCCAGATGCTAATCTATCCTTTGCCGGTTTGCGACATCATCTTTGGGGAGGTGCAGCAATGACGAAATATCTGATTCTGGTGTCGGGCAATATTGGCGCCGGCAAGACCTCGCTGGCTGAGCGCCTGGCAGCGCGGTTGGGCTGGAGCGTGGCTTACGAATCGGTCGCTGATAATCCCTATCTGAGTGATTTCTATGCCGATATGCGCGCCTGGAGTTTTCATCTGCAAGTCTTCTTCTTGGGACATCGTGCCGCACAACACCAACGCCAGGCTGAGTCCCCCCAATCTGCCATCATTGATCGTAGCATCTACGAGGACGCACACATCTTTGCGCGAGCGTTGCATGTGATGGGAAACATGGATGAGCGCGATTATCAGGCGTATCGCCGTCTCTACGACTTCGTCATCAGCACGTTGCCACGTCCAGACCTTCTGATTCACGTGCAGGCAAGCGTGGATACCTTATTAGGACGGATTCGCCGGCGCGGACGTGAAATAGAAGCTGGGATCGCGCCGGATTATCTGGCATTGCTCGAACGGCTGTATGAGGAGTGGCTGAGTGGTTTCAATCTCTGCCCCGTGCTCACGGTTCCGGGGGATGAGCTGGATTTTGTACGCTATCCCCAACACCTCGATATTATTGCAGAGCGTGTGCAGCACAAATTAGCCGGCAGGGAAGTGGTGGCATTCCCTTCCATGGAGGCATTGGATGCCAGCTGATTTTGGCGAAGCGTTGAGCGAACGCGAGCTCGAGATCGTTTCCCTGGTGGCGCAAGGCTTGACTAACCGGGAGATTGCCGTTCGCGTCTACCTCAGCCCGAACACCGTTAAGGTGCATCTGCGCAATATTTTCTCAAAAACGGGGGTTGCTTCGCGTACCGAGCTCACGATGTTGGCGGTGAAAGAGGGTTGGATAGCGGTTGCACCCATGTTTGAGCCTGCGCCAAGCGAACTGCAGTACGAGGATGATGCAACAGCAACCGCGCCGGCGCCGGTGCTATCTGCTCCCAGTACCCCGCCCTGGCCAAGGGCACGATGGATTGGCCTGACGCTCGGGTTGCTGTTGTTGGCGCTGGTGTTATGGCTGCCACAACGTCCTTCTGTCGGTGCGGCGGGGGAAACCTCGGCTGCGGCGTTGGTGGATCTTCCTGTTGGCGAGGGGGGCATTGCTGCTTTTGCCGGCGAGACGGGCTGGCGTGAGGTGGCGCCATTGCCCGTGCGCCGTGCGCGTCTGGGGTTGGCTGCGTTTGAAGGTCACTTGTACGCTGTCGGCGGGTTGACTGCCGAGGGGGCTTCAGCACGCCTGGATATTTATGATATTGAGGCAGATCGTTGGAGCGAGGGCGCTGCGCTTCCAATGCCGTTGGCGAATGTCGGCGCGGCGGCAATCGCAGGGCGGATTGTTGTTCCGGGGGGCTGCGATAGTCAAGGCATCCCCGTGACGGCTGTCCACGCTTATGCGCCTCTTACGGATGCGTGGGAGACACTTGCGGATTTGCCTGCGCCTTTGTGCGGCTACGCTCTGGCAACATTCGAAGAGCAGCTTTATCTTTTTGGGGGTTGGGATGGGCAGCGCGACCGCGCTGTCGCTTTGCGTTATGATCCTGCCGAAGATATTTGGGAAACACTGCCCTCGCCGTACGTGGCTCGGGCTTTTGGCGCTGCGGCAACGTTTGGCCGTGAAATCTTCTATGTCGGGGGCTATGATGGTACTGAACGTGCGACATGTGAAGTTTTCTTGCCGGATGAGGAGACCTGGAAGAGCTGCCCGGCACTCTTGCAGCCGCGTGGTGGTTTGAGCCTGGCGAGTGTTGGCGGTTACATCTACGCCATTGGCGGCGGTTGGGGCGGTTACCTGGGCTTTAGCGAGCGCCTTACCCCGCAGCAGCAGACCTGGGGTGTTGAGGAGACGCCGCTGGTAGGGGAATGGCGCAATCTGGGCCTGGTGGCATGGGAAACGTCGCTCTTTGCCACCGGCGGTTGGAGTGGTGATTTCCTGAATCGGACTTATATCTTCGATGCTCTGCCTTTTCGCGTCTTTATCCCTGCCCCGTGAAATGTGTTGGGGCAGCCAAATATGGACGTGGATGGACAGGTTTGAGTTGGTGATTTGTACTTTATTCATGATTCCCAATTTATGTACAACAACATGGAGGACGCATGGCTCGAAAATCTGCCACTTCATCCGCTACTGAAATCACACTGGCTGAACGTTGGAAGACCCTGGTGGCTCTCGCCTTTGGTTATTTCATTGACCAGGGCGAGGGGCAGTCAATCTCGGTGCTTTTCCCTACCTTGCAGCGCCTATGGGGACTCAGTCTGACGAATCTGGGCACTATCGGTACGATTCGTAACATCTTGCAGTCCCTAAGCGCGCCCTTCTGGGGTTATGCTGCCGATAAATACTCCCGCAAGAGAGTCATCATCTGGGGTACAGGCATCTGGGGAATCTGGACGGTGGCATGTGGGCTTACGCAGAACTTTGGGCAATTGCTTACCATTCGCGCCATTTCCGGTATTGGATTAGGCTGTCTGATGCCGGCGACCTTTTCATTGATGTCCGATACATTCGCGCCGAATAAACGTGGTCGTGCACTGGGCTTGCTGGAGGCCATCGGCGTGTTGGGCATCATCATCAGCACTGTGGGATTGGGGTTTTTGGCTTCACCCACGCTCTGGCGTTGGGGCTTTATCTCCCTGGGACTGCTGAGTGTGGTCTCCGGAATATTGGTCTTTTTCCTCGTTGATGAGCCGGTGCGTGGCGCAGCGGAGCCGGAGCTTGCGGGGAAGATTACGGCTGAAACGGCATCCCAATATCGCATCAAATTCTCCGATTTGCCAAAAGTGCTCAGCATCCCTACGGTTTGGGTTGCTATTCTCCAGGGGCTCGCTGGTTCCATGCCGTGGGTGGTATTGGGTTTGTACCTGATTACCTGGATGGTGACCGAGCGCGGAATGAGTGAGGAGATTACGTTCTCCGATCCTCGTGGCAGCGCCACGCTAGCTTTTGCGGGAATCGTGATTGGCACAGCCATCAGCAATGTGTTGGGTGGGGTGCTGGGTGACTGGGCAGAACGCCGCAATCCGAAGTATGGACGCACGATCATTGGACAGATTTCAGTGTTCTCGGGCATCCCCCTCAGTTACATTATGCTCACTGTGGCCCGCGATTGGCCTTTCTGGCCCTTCTTCTTGCTTTGCTTTGGCACCGCATTGATGATTAGCTGGCCCGGCAAAGGCTCTAAGGAACCGATGATGCAGGGGGCGGTGCCGCCGGAGTTACGCGCAACTGCCTTCTCGATGACGACTTTCATTGAGAGCGGTTTTGCGGCATTGGTGGCTTATTTTGCGGGGCGCCTGGCCGATTCGATTGGCTTCACTCAAGCTTTGATTTGGACCATCCCGGTGCCCTGGATCATCTGCGGTTTGCTGTATTCACTCTTCTACTGGGCTTATCCCCGGGATGCAGAGAAATTGCGATCCTTGATGGCTAGTCGCGCGGCAGAAATCTCCCAGGAGACATAAGCGCGGTGCGTGTGCTGTAGGGGGTGAAGGTCACGTTCCAAAATCGCAGCTTTAGCCGCTCTTTAGCCTGGTGAGTGGGAGAACGCTGAACAGTTACGACAGTTGTGTTCCTTGTTGAATTGCCAAGGCGTGTTATAATGCGCCTTACGTTTGGGGCGTGGCCAAGTGGTAAGGCGACGGACTTTGAATCCGTTTACCGTAGGTTCGAATCCTACCGCCCCAGCTCAGCAATCTCGTAGAAGTTGCCAGTATTTCCTATAAACGGCCCGGCAAATGTCCGGGCCGTTTTGTGTTAGACCTATCTGGTATGCGTAATTTTGATATTTGGGATTTCAGTCTATACTGAGTTTGAAAGATAAGGTTTACACAAAGTGTGCAGGTGCTTGTATGGCCGACAATCCACTTTATGAACAAATCGCCGCTGCTGTACGGCAGGATATTCTCCGTGGCGAACTGAAGCCCGGTGCGAAGTTGCCTTCAATGCGGGTGATGGCGACGCTTTGGCGCTGCACACCGGGAACCGTTCAGCGCGCGTATGCTGAACTGGTCGCACAGGGGATGATCGAAAGCCGCCCGGGTCAGGGAACACGTGTTTTGCCATCACCGCCTGGGCAAAACAGCTCTGCGTTGCGTCTCGCTACCTTGCTGCACCGCCTGGAGGGCTTTGTCCTGGAAATGCTGCGTGCAGGTTATACCCTCACCGAACTCGAAGTAGCCTCGCGTCTGGCTTTGGATCGTTGGCGCACGCTTGCGGTTGTGCCAGTACCTTCCGAAGCGGGCGTGTTGCGTTTTGCCGGCAGTCATGATCACGCTGTTGCCTGGATTGCCGAACGTTTTCCGTCGGTGAATGGGGGTGTTCCCCTGGAAGTGCGCTTTGTGGGCAGTCTGGGCGGGCTGATGGCGCTTTCGCGCCATGAGGTGGACCTGGCGGGTTGTCATCTGTGGGATGATGAGAGCGATACCTACAATGCCCCTTTTGTGCGTCATCTTTTGCCCGGCAAACGGGTGGCTTTGCTCACGGTGTCTCACCGGCGGTTGGGGCTACTGATGCCTTCGGGTAACCCCCTGAGTCTGGCAGCTGTCACGGACCTGACGCGCCCCGGTCTGCGCTTCGTCAACCGTCAACCCGGCGCGGGCACCCGTATCTGGTTGGAGGCGCAATTGCATCGTGTGGGATTGCACCTGCGCGACCTCTCGCAGGTTGGTCCAGAAGTGCAGACTCATTCTGAGGTTGCGCGTTTGATCTCAGAGGGGGTGGCTGATGTGGGGTTGGGTATCGAGGTTGCCGCACGCGCGTTTGGCTTGGGCTTTGTTCCTTTGACAACAGAGTGTTATGAACTGATCATCCCTAATTATGTCTGGCAGCGTCCTGAGATTCAAACCCTCGCCGCGTGGTTGCGCAGCGAGGAGACCCGGCATCAGATTGCTGCTTTAGGGGGATATGAGACACAGGCGACCGGTGCGTTGCGCTGGGTGGAATGATCTGGGGTGATGATGGAATTGCTGATCTTGTTCATTTTGATTCTCTGTAACGGATTCTTCGCTCTTGCGGAGATTGCTGTGATCGCCGCACGTCCAGCGCGTTTGCAGGAACGCGCCTATCGTGGGGAGCGCGCCGCTCTGGATGTGCTTAAACTCCAGGAGCAACCCGATCGTTTTCTCTCCACCATTCAGGTCGGAATTACGCTCATTGGTACATTGACGGGAGCCTTGGGCGGCGCCACTTTTGCCGAACAATTAACACTGCGTTTGCGCGAGATTCCCTTTCTGGTCCCGTACGCCCAGGCGTTGGGATTGGGTATTGTCGTGGTCATCCTTACCTATTTCTCCATTGTGTTGGGGGAGCTCGCGCCTAAACGCTTAGGCCTGACGTACCCTGAACCCGTGGCAATGCGTCTCTCAGGACTCATGTTGATTCTATCCAAAATTGCTGCACCGCTAGTGTCATTACTGGCAGTTTCGTCGCATGCTGTGATATCTTTCCTGGGCATCCGTTCCGAGACGGAGCAACCCGTGACCGATGAAGAGATTCGCTTGTTGATGTTGCAGGGGGCAGAGGCGGGAGTATTTGCCGAGATGGAATCCGAGATGGTGGATGGCGTATTGCGCATGGGTGACCAGCGTTCGCGCACGGTGATGACACCACGCCATGAGATCGTCTGGCTCGACCTGCAGGCGCCCTTGGAGGAAAACCTTGCTAAGGTTCGTGAAAGCGGGTACTCACGGTTCCCTGTCTGTGACGGGGCATTAGATGATGTGCTGGGTATGATCTATGCCAAGGATTTGCTGGCACGGCTCCTTGCGGGCCAACCCCTTGATTTGACCCAAGGCTTGCGCCAACCTTTATATGTCCCTGAGATCATCCCTGCCCTGGAAATGTTGGAGCGTTTCCGTCGCTCACAAGTGCATGTCGCACTCGTTCTGGATGAGTACGGCGGAGTTGAAGGTATTATCACCTTCCGCGACCTCCTGGAGAGTTTGATGGGACAGATTACGTCGGCCGGTGAAATGGCCGGTCCCTCGGCAATATCTCGTGCGGATGGCTCGTGGTTGCTCGATGGCAGTTATCCGGTGGATAAGCTTGAGGACACTTTAGGTGCACTTGAGCTTCCAGAGCGTGAGCGCATTGGTTATGAAACTGTCGCGGGTTTGGTTTTGGCGCTCTGTGATCACATCCCTCAGCGGGGTGAGCGGTTGCAGTGGCAGGGGTGGCAGTTTGAGGTGGTGGATATGGATGGGCTGCGCATTGACCAGGTTTTGGTCAGCCGGGTCGCTGCCCCTACGGCAGAGACTGCAGCGGATTAGTGCTGCAGCAACGGTATACTACACAAAACGGCTCGCGCCAGGCGAGCCGTTAAATATTCCAGGTAGGGCGGGTGGGAATCGAACCCACACACTCTCTCGAGTAGAGGATTTTAAGTCCCCGGCGTCTGCCTGTTCCGCCACCGCCCCTGGGAATCTTCGAAAAAAACGGGCATCTGCGACGATGCCCGGTGCTTATGAGAGGCGACGGTCGGAATTGAACCGACGAATAAGGGTTTTGCAGACCCGTGCCTTACCACTTGGCTACGTCGCCAAGACAAAAAACTGAGCGGGCAATGGGACTTGAACCCATGACCTTCTCCTTGGCAAGGAGACGTTCTACCTGCTGAACCATGCCCGCCTACTTGATGTAGTATACCACATTCGTTATTTTTGACAAGGGCGGAGCTGTTTGTAACTGTCCAGCGTTCCTCCGTTTACCATAACGGGTGCGTTTCAAAACGGGGGTGAAAATCTCAGGCGCCCCTAAAGGGCGCAGGAAAAAATTGATTTTTGGCGGTGGGGCAAAGCCCCACCGCCAAAAATCAATCAAAGAAAGGCATTTGTATGGTAATCGTCTTGCTTTTACCCCAAAGTTGAAACGCACCCACCATAACCAGGAGCGGCTATAGCCGGCGGTTTGGACTCTCATCGCAAGGCGTGAATCTGAATATTCACCTCAGGGGGGCTTCAGTTGCATGAGTTCGCGGCAAGCAAGAGCATTCCCCACCATCGCCAGGAGCGTTGTCGCTTTGTTACGGTTTTGTCTCTTTTGTTGTTTGCCCTTCCTGGTAAAGCGTGCTATACTAAAAATGTCTTGAAAGTTTAAATTGGGCGTGGAAAATCATGCTGGAGGCTGGCTCTTGGGCGTGGATAGCTCTCTTGATGCCGAAGTAACACGGTGGGCAGCGCTGCTTGAGCGATACGGCTGGGCAGAAGCGGCGCTCCCCTGGCTGGGCGTCTTGCGAATCTGGGGATTTGTGGGCGCACAGCTGCTCTGGATGCTATCATTCTTCTCGTCATCCACTATGCTGCCAGACGTGGCTTCTGCGCTCGAGCAACCGGATCTTCTGCAAGCACTTCAAAATCGCCTTATAGAAGGAGGCACTCCGGGATGACTGCGGATCTTTTGCTTGTACCCCTGATTGCCTTGGGCGTCACTTTGGTTGCCGCTGCGGCTTTGGCTATCATCGGAATCCGCTACCGTAGAACTCCGGCAAAGCATCTGCGTGATTTCCCTATCTTCCGTGCTTTTTCAGGCGAGGTGGGACGTGCTGCAGAGGAGGGGACTCTGATTCACGTCTCCTTGGGCAGCGGTTCCCTTGCCGGAGAAGATGCCATGACCTCACTGGCGGCGCTTGAAAGCCTGTCTGCATTGTTTGACTTGGCGGCAGCTTATGACACCCCCCCTATCATTACTACCGGGGACCCAACGCTTTATATCCTGGCGGATGATTGGATGCGCCGGGCATACGCGCGTTTGGGAAATGCGGAGCGTTACCGCCCGACGTTGGTGCAGTTCACGGCTGCGACGCCGACAACCTATGCGGCGATGGCGGCAACCTATCTTTCGGAGAAGGGTGTTGGTGCGAATGTGTTCATGGGGGCTTTTGATCAGGAAGTCAGCCTGTTGACCGATGCCGTCGCGCGCCGTGGTGCGCGCGCTATTGGCGGTACGGTTTCTCCGCCGGGCCTGGCTGCGCTTTTTACTGCTTTGGGTCCTGCGCATCTGGTGATGGGTGAGGACCTGTTTGCAGGCGGGGCTGAGGCCACACAGCGTTCCATCTTCTGGGCTAGCCTTGGTGCTCAGGATTTTCTGCGCTGGCTCATTGTCATCGGGATGATCATCACCGCGCTGTTTTCTGTGTTGGGCTTGGGGGGCAACTAGCGATGTTTAAACGCATTCTCCCTACTGCTATCGCCATTAGTGCGGGGTTGTTTGTTCTGTTGGGGGCGCTACTTCCGGTTCCCCCCTTGAGTAGCATCCGGGCTTTGTTCATTGATTGGGCCGTGATGGTGGGAGCTTTTGCCTTCATTTTGGCGTACCTGCAATTACTCCGCGTTCATCTCACCCGTTTGCAGCGTGGTAGCAAGAGTAAACTCCCTAGCCTATTGATCGTGCTAGCGGCTCTGGGTAGTTTCATTCTGGTTTTCTGGCAAGGTCCCGTCAGCCCGGTAAGTCAGGCGCTCTTGCGGGGGCTTTTAGCCCCGGGTCAATCAGCATTGTTCGCCTTGACTGCAATCACATTGCTGTTGAGCGGGATGCGTCTCTTGAAGGTGCGGCGTAGTGTTGGAAGTGTGCTCTTTCTGGCGATTGTACTGGTCATGCTGCTAGGCTCGATTCCCGTTGCGTTGGCGCCCTACCAAGGCGTGATGGGAACCCTGGTTGGGGTGGCGGATTGGTTACAGCGCGTACCCGCTTTGGCGGGGATGCGTGGCTTAGCGCTCGGTGTAGCGTTGGGCATTCTTCTGACAGGGTTGCGGGTGCTTTTTGGAACCACGCGCCCGCATAGTGACGATTGATGGGGGACGTATGATTCGTTGTCCAAAATGCAACACGCTCAATCGTGATAGTAGCCGCTTTTGCAGTGAGTGTGGGGCCCCTCTGCACAAGACACGTATCCGTTGCCCGCAATGCGGCACGCTAAACCCTGTGGGCAATATCTTCTGTGATCATTGTCATGTGCGCTTGTTGCCTGCCGAAGATGCCGATTCGGCTCTGCGTGAGACGAAACCCAGTGAAGAGACGTTGCCGCGTGTGCAGGGCATCTCACTTCCCACGCGACCATCGCCTGCAAGCGAGGATGGCAATGCTGATGAACAGGCGGAGTTGCCTGATTGGCTTATGGGTTTTCTGTCACCTGAAGGCGCAGAGCCAGAAGCAACCGCCGAGGCAGCAGCTTCGCTCGGCAATCTGTCCGCACCAGATGAAGAAGAAGGTGAGCTACTTGCGCCCTCTGAATTGCCCGATTGGCTCTCTGGCCTGGGAGCGGAGGAAGAGGTAGTCAGCGCCGCCCCCGAAGCCGAACTTGAGCCGGCAGAGGGCCTGCCCGATTGGCTCTCTGGCTTGGGAGCGGAGGAAGAAGCGGTTAGCGCTGCCCCCGAAGCCGAACTTGAGCCGGCAGAAGACCTGCCCGATTGGCTCTCCGGCATGATGGAGGAGCCTGTTGCTGCAACAGCTGCGGCGACTGCGCTGGAACCTGAGCCTGCACCCGCAGCTGAGGAATTCCCGGACTGGCTTTCTGGTATGATGGGGGAGATTCTTTCCGAATCACCTTCGGATGAAGACCTTGCGGGCGAACTTGACATGCACCAACCCGCAGCCGATCTAGAGCCTGCGGCGCTGCCGGATTGGCTCGCGGGAATTGCGGATGAATCGCCGGAGACTGTCGTGAAGCCCTCGCCCGAGAAACAAGAGACACCGGCGAGAGCCGAGGCCCCGTTGCCGGATTGGCTTTCTACGTGGGAAGAAGGCGCTGGCGCCAAACCAGCAGAAGCCGGCGCAGATTTGCCGGATTTGGACGACGAAGACACCTGGCCCGAGCAAGAGGCATTGGTTCCTGAAAGCAAACCGGAATCCGCCGGTGTAGCCGAACCGGCAGAAGTTCCCGAGTGGTTGCGTGCCTTGGGTCCCCGCCCTGATGCCGCTGGCGTCGAATCGCCGCCCGAAGGTCTGGAGCAGGCTGAAGTTCCGATATGGCTCGAACAACTCCGTCCCCCTGGAACAGCACCTTTGGATGCAAGCCTCGCTCCTGAAGTTGCTCCCGGCGAGGAGACTTCAGAGGGCGGTCTGGCGCGTGCTGAAATTCCTGAATGGGTGCAGCAGTATCGTCCTACCTCCACATCGGCGGCTGAGGCCGCTTCACTGTTGGATGCTGTGTTGGAGAGCACTCCCGAAAGTGAGGGACCTCTCTCTGGGCTTGCGGGACTTTTGCCCGCATTGCCGGTGGTTGATGCTCCGGCACAACTTGGGTCAAGAATGACGCCGGCGTTGTCGCAGACCGTAGTGCAAGAGGCGCAATTGTGGCAGCAACTGCTCGAGCGTGGCGCTGGCGATGTTTCCGCGAGGCCCAAGACGCGCGCGCGTGCTGCGTGGGCAGCGGTTGTGATTCGGGTGGTGGTAGCGTTGGCATTGGCGTTGGTATCGGTATTGCGCTTTACTGAGGCGCCATTGGCGCTGCCGCCTGAGCAGCCTGCGGTCGTGGCGTTGCAGACCTCTATCGAGGCCCTGCAGCCTGCCGATACGGTATTGGTGGCATTTGAGTACACGCTGGCTGATGTGGACGAGATGAATTTCGTCGTCGAGGTGCTGCTGGAGCATTTGCTGACCCGTGAAGTGCGGATTGTGGCGGTCAGTACTTTGCCGGAAGGTCCAGGCATTATTGAGGAGCGTTTTGCCTGGGCTTCGATACGGCCCGATGTTTACTCTGCCAATCTCGTGAACGGGGGTTTTGTGACCGGTGGCGCTGCTGGTGTTGCCAGCATTCTTGCCAGCCCTGTTGCGGAAGCCGAACCCGCTATGGTTTTGGTCATCACCTCGCGCCCCGAGAAACTCAAAGCCTGGGTGGAACAGCATGTGGTTGCTAATGGGATGCGTGCCGCGGCGGGAAAGCCGGCACTGCCCCTGGCGGCAGGCGTGAGCGCAGCGACCGCGCCGCAGATACGGCCCTATTTGGATGCCTCTGTGGACAGCGGTTGGCTGAGTGGTTTTTCTGGGGTGGCTTCGTATTGGCAGGCGCGTGGGCTGCCGCCGCGCGAGGATATCAGTCGCCGCCTGGATGCTCTGTTATTGACCCAATGGGTTGCAGCGAGTTTCTTGTTGGCGGGGGCAATCTTCTACGGTCTTGCTGGCAAGCAGAGGACGGTATAGAGCTATGGATGCGAATACGATGATCCTCGTCGCGGGTGTTGTGGTCACCCTGGCAGTCTTCAGTTACTTGCTCGGCGATAACGTGCTCTACCGTTGGGCATTGGCGTTATTGGTGGGGAGTACGGTGGGATACGCTCTGGCTATTGTGGTGCGCGATGTGCTGTTGCCTCGGCTCTCGGGGGAGACGCGGGTATTTTACATCGTTCCCCTGGTTTTGGGTGGGCTACTGTTGCTTAAAGGCTTCCCGCGTTTTGCGGCTGTTGGCAACGTCTCCATGGGTTTCATCGTGGGTGTTGGTGCGGGGGTGGCGATAAGCGGCGCCGTGTTGGGAACGCTTATTCCGCAAACCCAGGCAACGGGTATGGGGGTCACGCTACAGGCGGGTTGGACGTCGTTCCTCAATGGCGCCCTGATTCTGGTGGGCACCGTGCTCGCGTTGTTTGCCTTCTCCCCTCGCGTCAGGGCCACACGCGCGAGGGATTTGGGAGGAGAGGTTGAATTGTCGCGACGTGGGCAGCTGGGGACCTGGGTTCAGCAGCTGGGACGTGTCTTCATCACGGTAGCATTGGCGGTGGCGTTTGGCGGCGCATTGACCTCAGCCTTGACGATATTTGTCGGGCGGTGGTGGGCGGTGGTGGGCGTGATTCTTGACGCTGTATCCAGGGTGACGGGAGCTAACTAATGGCCGATGAGCAGACCATCGAATCCATTCTGGTCGCCGATTGCGGCACTGTAAACACCAACCTATTGTTGCTGGAACGGGTCGCTGATAGCTATCGTTTTGTCGCTCAGGCTGAGGCGCTCACTACCGTAGGCCCGCCCTGGAATGATGTCAGTGAGGGGGTGGTGCAGGCGCTGCGCGATTTGGAACGTATCACAGGGCGCAAATTCCACTCGGGTGGGCGTGTAGTCATTCCACGCGAAGGCTTGATGGGCGTGGATGCCTTTGTGGTGATTATGAGCGCACCAGAGCCATTGCGCGTGCTATTAGCGGGCCTGGTACCGGAGATGAGCCTGGAAAGCGCTCATCGTGCTGCGGCGGCGGTTTATGCTTCAATCGAAGCTGTGTTGTGCCGCGAGGGAGGTTTGCGCTCGCCGGAGGAAACCTGGGCGCGCGCAGTGCGCGATTTGGCGCCGGATGTGGTATTGCTCGTCGGGGGTGTGGATGGCGGCGCCAGTCGCCCAGTCATGGAGCTGGCTGACGCTATCGCATTAGGGTCTTCAATGTTGGATGCCGAACGCCGCCCTCGCCTGGTCTATGCGGGCAACGCTAAACTGCGTCCGATGGTGACCAAGTTATTGGGCGAGATTGTTACGGTAGATGTGGTGGATAACGTCCGCCCTACGGTGGATATGGAGAAGCTTGCCCCCACGCAGCAATTGCTGGAACAGATTTATGTCGAACGGCAGCTGTACAAACTGCCGGGCGTGGATACACTTTCCGCGTGGAGCCGGTTGCCTTTATTGCCTACGGCGACTGCATTTGGGCGAGTGGTAGAGTATCTGTGGCACCGTGAGGGGCGGCAGGATCGTGGCGTCTTGGGCATTGATGTGGGAGCTGCCAGTATCACTATTGCGGCTTGTTTGCAGGGCGACCTTGCTCTTTCTGTCCATAGCCAGAAAGGCAGCGTTTATGGTGCTTTGAACTGGGTGGAGGAGCACGGCATTGAGGCTTTGCAGCAGTGGTTGCCCGAAGAAATTGACGCCGATCAGATTCTCGCTGTGTTGTATAACCGCACCCTCAAACCATGGACAGTGCCGCAGCAATTGCTGGAATTGTGGGTAGAGCAGGCGGTGGTGCGGGAAATGCTACGTGGCGCTGTGCGGACGGCGTTGCCGACATGGAATCACAACAACGCGGATGCCATGCCCAATTTCGACCCCATCCTTATCTCCGGCGGCAGCCTGGTGCATATGCCTCGTCCTGGACAGGTGCTCCTAACCCTGTTGGACGGTTTGGAGCCTACGGGAATTTCGACCGTGATGTTGGATGCCAATCGTGTGGCGCCGGCACTCGGCGCCGTTGCGGGAATCAAGCCCCTGGCTGCTGCTTCGGCGTTGGATGCTGGCACCCTGGCGTCCCTGGGTACTGTGATTTCACCGGTGGGCAAGGCTCGCCCTGGCGAGACAATTTTGCAGATGCGGATTGTTTATGAGGATAGCAGCGTGCTCAATGTGGAGGCGCGCTATGGCGAGCTGGAAATCTGGCCTCTGTTGCCCGGTCAGCGCGCAACCTTGGAATTGAAACCCAATCGCCGTTTTGATATAGGCCTTGGCGGTCCCGGTCGCGGAGGTAAGGTGCAGGTCGTAGGCGGCTTAGTGGGACTGGTGGTAGATGCCAGAGGCCGTCCCTTGGTATTGCCTGAGAACCCTGAGGCGCGCCGGCATCGCTTGCAGCGGTGGGTCTGGGACGTTGGAGGCTAAGATGATTCTGCCTTTCAGCATTGTCAATCCTTTGACACGTATCGAGGTGTTGCGCCAGTTGCCGCAACCCGGAAAAGTGCTGGTGCGGGAAAATGACTTGATAGAGTCGTTCCAGCTGGTGGGGGAATACACGCCGCCGCCTGAGTTTGCTATCATCAATGCCAGTCGGGAACTGGCAATCCCTCCTAAAAAGATTGCTCGCTATCTGGATGTAAAAGTCGGTGATACCGTGGAAGAGGGTGCGGTATTGGCTTCGCGGGGCGGCATGGGTGGGCGCTCTTGTCGGGCGCCGTTTTCTGGCGTCGTGACCGGTTTTGGTCGCGGACGGCTTCTGTTGGAAGCGCCATCTCGCCCGGTACAACTGAACGCGCTTTTGCCCGGAACGGTTGCGCGCGTCCTGCCGGGTGAGGGCGCGATTATCCAGGCATTCGGGGCTTTTATTCAGGGCGTTTGGGGCAATGGCAAGGAAGTCTTTGGCGTCCTCCGTGTTTCTGCGCGCAACGCGCGCCAATCCTTGCGTGCCAAGAAGTTGGATGCTTCATTACAAGGCGCCATTGTCGTGGGCGGCGCCGGGCTTGATGAAGAGGCTTTGGCTCAGGCAGTGGAAGTGCAGGTGGGCGGGATCATCGTGGGCGGCGTATCGCCGCAACTGATGCCACGCTTGTTGACGGTTCCCTTCCCGGTGGTTGTAATAGATGGGGTGGGCAAGGTGAGCATGTCGGAGGTGGTATTCAAGCTATTGCGTTCACTTGAGGGGCGCGAGGCAGCTCTTAGCGGGCAGATGTCTGACTTGCACCGGCCTGTTTGGTCGCGTCTTGGAAATGTTGAACGACCTTATTTGGCAGTGCCTATGCCTGCACAGAACGCTGCTTCGATAGATCGCAACGCCCCATTGACTCTGGGCAGTCGCGTGCGTGCTCTGCGCCAACCTTATACGGGCATGTCGGGTGTGGTAGTCGAGATTCCGCGTGGACTTGCGCTGTTGGAGACTGGGGCCCGCCGTCCCTGTGTCAAAGTGGAATTTGAGAGCGAGACAGTGTTGATTCCACATGCAAATTTGGAATTGTTGTTGTGAGTTTTTTGTCTTTGTGGTATAGTAGATTTAACTGATGCTAATGTGGTGAATTTGTTTCTAGTAAGGATTTCAAGGAGAGAGCGATGGCAGATGACCTGCGGGACACTTTCGGCGATGATGCCTTCATGGACGCTGAAGAGGAAGTAACCGAAGAGGAGGGCGGGGAGAAGAAAAACCGCACATTCCTCATTGGTGTAGCATTATTAGGCGGTCTGTTATTGCTAGCCATTGCGGCATTTGTGGTTTGGGCGATGGTTCTTAACCCGCGTCAGGCGGCGCAGCGTGCCGAAGAGAATGCCCAGATTATGGCGACCAACGAGGCTGTGCTGATTGCTATGCAGCAGACCCAGACAGTAGAGGCGCTGCCGCCAGCTACCGCAACCGCGACCTCGGTACCCAAAACTGAATCTACACCTACGCCCACGCCTGTAATCCGTGCGACCAACACGCCGGCGCCTGAGGGCGAAAATGGCGACGCCGCTGGCGGTGAGGGCGACGTGGGGGGTACGGTTGGGGAGACTGCCTCAGGCACGCCTGGTGCCGGCACACCTGCGGCTGCTACTGCGACAGTGCGAGCGCGCATGACAGCAACTCCAGTCTCGGCGACAACGGCTGAAGCAAAATCTATGTCTACGCCCACGACTACGGCTCCCTCCGCGACGCCGGATACTGGCCTTGGGGAAGTCCTGCTCATTGTAGCCGCTGGATTGTTGGCTACTTTGGTGATATTTGCCCGAAAGTTGCGCCAGGCATAGGTCTCTCTGAATTTGGTGCCGGGACACGGGGATGTATTGGCCTGTGTCCCGGTTTTGGTGGATTATCAATCTACATTTAGATCTTCATCAGCCGCAGCTTAGCGTGAGTCGGCGGGGGCTGGTTGAATTAACCTCGGATGGGCAGGAAGGTGTTGTATGGAAGGGCTTTGTGGCAAGGGAATCTGGCTAGCGCACTCGTATGATTTGCAACGAGCTGTCGAGATGGCGACCCGGATGGAAGCCTCGTATCTGTTGGTGAAGACCGGGCACGGCCCGCATTACTTTCCGGAGTCGGCGCGCGGGCTTGCGGGGCGTATTCGTTCGTTGGGTTTCCAACCTTTGGCCTGGATCCACATCACTGACCGTATGCCCGAGGATGCCCTCTGGGCTGTGCTGCAATCGTTGGAGTTGGGTTATGAGGCCGTGGTGCTCTACCTGGGCGCCGCTTTGTTGACAGGTCGGCAACTTCAACCGCTAGCCCAGGCGCTAGAAGAGGCTGAAGTCCCTGCTTCAAAGTTGCTGATTGCAACACCGCCCCCGGCGCATTTGCCCGACCGTGCGGCGCTTGAGGTTTTGGCGCCGCGATGTCAGGGCGGGTGGATGCCCTTGTGTTTCCCCCTCTGGGGACGCCGCGCGGAGGAGCTCATCGAAGAGGATGTTTATCAGGCGCTCCCTGAGTTGAGCCTGATGTGGGGGCGCAGCCCCGATGTTTATCCCACCCTCTCACCGCAATTCTCACGGCAGGCTGATGCACTCTTCCTGCCCGAGGACCTTATCCCTTGGATTGAAGTTGTGATGCGACACGGGGTAGATTTCTTCAGCGTGTATCATGCTGCACTTACCGAAAAAGCGCTATGGCCCATTCTACAAACCGTGACCGTGCGCTGCCAGACGACAGCCGTTTCAGTTGTGGCGCCAGAAAATCCCGGCGCGATCCTGCCTCAGCCGGTTTATGTCACCGTGAACGCTAATGATACGGTTTGGGGGATCATCTCGCGGCATGGCTTGACCCGCTCGAAGTTCTGGGAATGGAACGGTCACCTCTGGGATAGCCGTGGATTGCCGCGCGACGGCGACTACCTGCAAGCCGGTTGGCGCGTTCGTATCAAATGAATCTGCCGGTGCCTGGCTTAGCCCGATCGAAAAGTCGTAGCTGCCGAGAAAGAAGACGTTTTGCGGTGATGGGCGACCGTCCGTCACTGCAAACCATCAGAAAAATAATGACTTTATCTGAATACTTACAGCCGTTGCCTTTCTCGGGGTCTGTGGTATAATCTCACTTCGCTGCCGGTTTCGAGCGGCAAATTAGTAGGGAGAAGGTAATATGAATCTGGTTGAATCTCTAGAACGCCAGTTGCAGCCGAATCCGGCTATTCCAGAAATGCGATCTGGTGATACTGTCAAGGTTTTCGTGCGCATCGTTGAAGGTGGACGCGAGCGGGTACAGCCTTTCCAGGGTACATTGATTCGTATGCGGAAGGGTGGCGCAAATGCCAACTTTACCGTGCGGCGCATTGCCTCTCACGGTGTCGGCGTCGAGCGCACTTTCTTGCTGCACTCCCCGCGCGTGGAGAAGGTCGAAGTGTTGCGGCACGCCAAAGTTCGCCGCGCCCAGCTCTACTTCCTGCGCGATTTGCGGGGCAAGGCTGCTCGGCTGAAGGAAGCGCGTAAGTAACCTTTGCGGTTGATAATGCGACCCCTTATCGGTATTACTGGGCGGAAGGATACTTCCGCCCGTTTGGTTAATAGCCAGATGGTCTCCGTGGGTGAGACCTATATCCGCGCTGTACATCGTGCTGGCGGTACGCCGATTATTCTTCCTCCCATGCTGGCGGAAGTGGATTGGGCGCCTTTGGTCGCGCGCCTGGATGGCATTTTGTTGTCCGGGGGCGAGGATATTCATCCTCGGCACTATGGGCAGACCCCGGAAACCTGGTTAGGTGGCGTGGATGAGACCCGGGATGATTCCGAGTTGGGAATGCTGCGCGCTGCCTTAGGGGTGCGCAAACCCATTCTTGCGATTTGTCGCGGACACCAGGTGCTGAATGTGGCTTTGGGCGGCACACTCTACCAGGACCTTGCGGCGCAGGTTCCAGGGGCTTTGGATCATGCTTTTCTGATGAGCCGCTCACTGGAGCAGAGCATTCATGACGTGACATTGGAAACCGGCAGCATGGTGGAACGGCTTTTGCGAGGCCACACCTTTGCGGTTAACAGTGCGCACCATCAAAGTATCCAGGCGGTTGGTGCGGGATTGCGCGTCGTGGCGCAAGCTTCCGATGGTGTGATTGAGGCTGTAGAATTGGCGGACCACCCTTTCTGCATCGGAGTTCAGTGGCATCCTGAGGCTATGGTGCGCCATGATTCAACTATGATGCCACTTTTTGAGGGCTTAGTCGAAGCCGCACGTGGAGTTGCTAAAGAATGTTTTTGAGGCCCGCGAAGCGGGCCTCAAGGACAGTGACAAGCACCCTTTTGTTTGATATGCCTTGTCGTAATGCTGCTGGAAAGCCGGTTTAGGCTTGTGGCGTATCGGACCCCAGCGGTTTCCCCTGTTTGAAGGCTTCTAGTTGTGTCTCCAGCTCGGCCCGGCGTGCTTCAGCAGCAGCTTTTCCCTCTTCGATGAGCCGGTTGAAATAGTCCTGTGCTCGATGCTGCAGCTCTGGTCCTGGAACAGGGGCGAGCAATAAAGCCAGACTGCCGCCGGTAACCACCCCTACCAATAAGCCTGCGATAAATGACAGTGTTTTGCGCATTCTTTGCCTCCTTCTACATAGTAGTGACCTGATAAAGCAATTATAAACCCATCTTGAAGGCGATGCAATTCACCTTTCAGCATTGTACTACTTGCTTCCAAGGTGCGGTGGCAGCTGTGTCCCAACTGTCGCCTTGCTTCGAAAGTGAAACCCTGCCCTATCTGGGATTTCGTAGCAGGTCGCTGACCGAAATCGCACGCTGTATTCAGCGCCTATGCCCCTCACGCACCGCCTGAAGCGCGAGCAAGGCATTCGCCCCAGGTTGCGTAGCAACCCGTTGGCAAAGCAACCAATTCGCACTGCGAGCCTCACAGAGGACGCAGAAGCCCGTTGAACTGCTACGAATGCCCTATCTTTTCTCAGTCGCCAACAGAACGATCAACCAGGAACTCCAACCGCTTTTTCCCTCTTTAGTGGTGCACGCCTCAACCTTTAGGGTTGTCACGGGTGCTCCGGTTGGCGTTTCGATGTAGAGATTATAGAGTTGCTCCGGTTCAACATGGAAATCGGCGTATCCTGAACCCTGGGCGGGGCGCAAGCCGGTGAAAGCGTGGTCGGCGCCGCCGGTCCAGAGCAGCCAGATTTCGCGCCCCGGAAGGCCGTTTATTTGCCGGCGTTCGCGCCCGCGCAGGGTCACGGTGACGCTTTCCGTCACCGAGATGGCGATGTGCGGCTCCGGCAAGCAGGATTTGACCGTCTGTGAAATGATATAGGGTGGCGACAGCGGCGTGGGTGTCGGCAGAACCACGTGGGGAACAGGCTCGGACGTCGCCTCTGCGGTCGCGGTGGGCGTGGGATGAATGGCGCTGGCTGTGGCCGTGGGTGTGGGTGTGGGGGGCATGGCTGCCGATGTGGGTGTGGGAGTGAAGAGTAGCACTTCATCCGAAGCATAGATGCGTATCGCCGCATTGTTAGCGCCGTATTCCTGAGCCAGAACAGCCAGACGCTGTAACACTGGCAAGGGACGCCCCGATGCCACTGCCGTGTCTAGTGTCAGTGTCAGCGCGCTTTGAATCTCGTCCGGCGGGAGGTCTTTCAGCCGCAAGCGCGCGCGTGCCAGGTCGCCTTCATTCCCATAGGCGAGACTCGTCATGCGTACCCAATCGGCGCGGAAATCCTCGCGCATCAGGGGCGGGTAAGTATCATAGAAAGCTACCGGTTTGAGCACCCATGTGTAGACCAGACCGGCTGTCAATCCCACTACCAGTCCGGCGATGAGCCAAACCCACCCGCGCCTCATCATGGGGTTGCTCCTTCGAGGTAGGTGTGCATCGCGGGGCTATCCACCCCGAGGTCGTGTGCCAGTTCAACAAGAGGTTCCAGGAAAGCGCGAGAAGCTCCCTCAGTCATCCAGGCTTCGATTTGCGCTACCAGCTGTGGGAACGGAGCGCTATCTCCCATGACCGTAAGGCGGGTACGCGCCTGCGAAAGGTCTTGCTCCACTTGATAGGAGAGCGCCACTAAGCGGAGGTATTCATCCCGGTAATCGGTGCGTAATTGGGCGGGGCTGGTATCGTAATATTGCACGGGCCAGAGACCCCATCCAAAAAGGAAGCCGAGTCCCAGGCCGAGCAGAATGCCGATAAGCAGCAGCCAACCGCGTTTCATCCCATAAGGTCCTTGGCATAGGCAAACAAAGCCGGAGCGCCGCCGGTGTGCCAGAAGAGCACCCGCTGGGCCGAGGTAAATTCTCCGCGATTGATGAGGTCCAACAATCCCCCCAGGGCGCGCCCGGTATAGACTGGGTCCACAAAAAGCCCCTCAGTGCGCGCGACCAGGCGAATAGCCTCACGTTCGACATCGGTGACGATGCCATAACCCTGCCCTAGATAGGCATCGCGCACATCGAAATCCTCGCTTTTGAGGGAAAAATTCAGGTTCAGGAGGGCAGTGGTCTCGTGGGAGAGTTTCTCCAGGTCTTGGGTGAAAGCCGCCGCCGGCTCCGCAATGCTGATGCCTACAACGCGCGTGGGGAGCTCGAGTGCGCGTGCGCCGACCGCCATTCCGGCTTGCGTACCGCCGCTGCTGCTGGCAAATACAATCGCGTCGAACTCAAAGCCCAGCGCGCGCGTTTGCGCGGCTAGCTCTGCAATCGCCGCCACAAAACCGCAAGCGCCTAGCCCTGAGCTGCCACCGTAAGTGATGACATAGGGATTGCGCCCTTCCTGGCGGAGTGTTTCTGCTTCTGCATAGAGAGCTTTCAGTGCGGGACGCTCTCCCGCCCACCGCACTTCGGCGCCGAGTAACATATCGAGTAGATAGTTGCCTTCTAGCTCGCGGGGCGGATCGCCACGCAGCACCAGCACACAGGGTAGCCCTAGCATGGCGGCAGCAGCTGCTGTCTGCCGGGCATGATTGGATTGCTGGGCGCCCGTGGTCATGATCACATCAGCTTGCTGTCGCAACGCCTCGGCAAGCAGAAAGTTGAGCTTGCGAACCTTGTTGCCTCCCAGTCCTAATCCGGTGAGATCGTCACGTTTGATCCAAAGTTCTGGACCACCAAGGGCTTTGGTGAGACGCGGCAATGGCGCAAGTGGGGTAGGTAGCTGGCCCAACGCGAGGGGTTGGAGTGCTTCCAAACGTTGAACGAGGCTGAAAAACACCATAGCTGTGACCTCCTGATTCGGATTGTTCGTTGCAAGTGTATGATACATCGGAATAGCGAAGTGGACAACCTGCATCTGTGTTTGGATTTCGTAACTGCGCTCTTTTCTTACGGCTTGCTTGGGGTATACTAACGAAATCTGGGTATCCGATACCTTTAGGGAGTTCATGGCCTTTGCGCGTGTTGATGCTTTCCAAAGCCTGTATCGTGGGCACTTACCAACGAAAACTCGAGGAGCTGGCTACAGTGCCCGGTCTGGATTTGCTGGTTGCTGTGCCTGCATACTGGCGTGATGAGCGGGGTGTGACTCCGCTAGAGCGTGCCCATACTGCGGGATACCGGCTTGAGATGTTGCCGATGGCTTTGAATGGCAATTTCCACTTGCATTTTTACCCCACCCTGGGATCCTTGCTCAGACGCGAACACCCCGATATCGTTCACATTGATGAGGAGCCTTATAATCTGGCGACTTATCATGCGAATATTCTGGCGCGGCGGCTAAAGGCGAAGACTTTGTGGTTTTCATGGCAGAATTTGCTCAGGGACTACCCGTTTCCGTTTTCCGCCATGGAGCGTTACAATTTGCGGCATGTGGACCATGCACTCATGGGTAGCCAGAGCGCGGCGCGAGTCTGGTTGGAAAAGGGCTATCGTGGGGCTTACTCGGTTCTGCCGCAATTTGGTGTGGATCCGGAGATCTTTTGCCCACCTGTTGCACCGCGCCCTCTCAGCCCCGTGCACCTGGCTTATGTTGGGCGGTTGGTGCCGGAAAAGGGCGTAGACCTGTTCATTGCAGCCTTGCAGGGGTTGGCTGGCGCCTGGCGGGCGACAATCCTGGGGAGCGGCCCAGAGCGCGAACGGTTGGCGACACAGGCGCAATCTGCCGGTATCGCCGAACGGATCGAATTTCGCGCACCTCTACCTTCGACAGAAATGCCTGGCTTTTATCAGACAGTGGATGTTCTGGTGTTGCCATCGCGCACACAGCCGAACTGGATGGAGCAGTTTGGACGGGTGCTCATCGAAGCGATGGCCTGTGGCGCTGTCGTGGTAGGCGCGGCTTCGGGTGAAATCCCGGCGGTGATTGACACTGCCGGCATTGTGTTCCCGGAAGCCGATGTGCCGGCGTTTAGGGAACGGTTGGTGCAATTAGTGAACGATGGACCGTTGCGCGCGACTCTGGCTCAAGCCGGGCGGGCGCGGGTACTCTCACAGTTCACCCAACGCCACATTGCTCTGGAAACCGCGCGGGTATATCAGGGGTTGTTGTGATGAACCTGCGGCGTTGGTGGGTGCAAAGGGTCGCACGGTGGTATCACTTGCGTGGCGAGGCACATCGTCATCTGGGCATTACACACGGCGATGTGCAAGAACATTGGGCCGCCGTCGAAGATTTCACCCGTGCTTTAACGTTGGATTCCACCCTGCTACAGGCTTATGTGGATCGGGGGATTTTGTATTGGCGGGAATTAGGGGAGCCACAGAAAGCCCTCTGTGATTTCAACACTGCATTGGCGACGATGCCACGCCTCAGCGAGGCGTTAATCAACCGTGGTATCACGTATCAGCAACTGGGCGATGACGCTGCAGCGCTTGCCGATTTCCGCGCCTATCTCGAAGTAGGAACGCATCCACACTGGCGCGAATATGCGCAGCGCATGTTGGTGGAGTTGGCGACCGAGCCTGGGAAGGGGGAGGGGCAATGACCTTACGGCTTTGGGTGGGTGTGTGCCTGGCGGTGTTGTTATTCTCCGGTTGCAGTGTGATATCAGCGACGCCATCTCCAACGGCGACGCTGACGCCGGTATTACCCGAGTTGGATATGCCTGGCGCGCCCGAGAGCCTTTGTCGGGAAGCTACCCAACTGCGCCTTACGCCGCTGCTTAGGGGGTCATGGAACCTTGATAACAGTACGAACTGGCACTTAACTGCCGTAGAATCCGGAACCTCGCTGGCTACGGGTGAATGGTTGCCGCTACAGCGCGACCTGTTGATTCCCTTCCCCGACGGGCAGCCATTGCCAACCGGGAAGTATCGCGTGGTGTTGGAAACCGGCGCGCAGGCGCTGTTGACGCATACTTTCACGATTCTGGCGGACAAACCCGAATTACTTGATCTGCAACTGGCGCTCTCACCTGTTGGTCCGGTTGTGGCGCGCGTTCCTGATGGGGCGCGGGTTTTCTACATCCAGCTCCGTTATGCAGGTGTGTGTCCCGGAGCGCCATTGTGGCTATCGGTGAGCAATGACCTCGGGGTCATTTGCACACACTCTCTTACCTTACCGGAAATGGCGGGGGAGGCTCTGGCGGTTTGCCATCGTGCGGATGGCGATTTTTTCGCGCCGGGTTCATACCGTGCGATTCTGACACTGGCTTCGGGTTCCTGGACGCTTGATTTCAAGGTGGGTGAAGACCCAACACTGCCGCCGCCGCCGCCCACTTATGCCACCCACTGTGAGCCGTTATTTGTCGCCGCCGCATTGGATCCCCAGTATCAGCCACTGCTGCCAAATGATCGTTTTCAGTGGTACACGCAGGCAGTGTATGTGGGCGCGACGTGTCATGAGCTGCCGCCTGCTGTGCCCTGGTCGGTGCTTTGGTACCGGCAGGGAGCGCTGGTGCGCGAATCAGAAGGGCTTTGGGATGGAGGATTGACAGGGGTGGTTTGGGATAGCTATGGAGGCTCTCCAGAGGCTCCATTTTTGCGTTCCGGAACTTATTCTGCCACGTTGGCGATATCGGGAACAGCCTGCCTCACGACCACCTTTCGTGTCATTCCCTATACGCCACCTGCCCCCTGATTGAAGAGCTTTTCGGCGGCTTCAGTCACAAGATTCTGCCGGTACGCGAATTCTGGCAAGAATGACAAAGTTCTGCTAATCTGTTGCCTATACCTTTTAAATATTGACAATTCACCTAGATGGCGTTACGATAAAATTGAAGGTTGGTATGCCGATATTGCATGGGGTACTCGAAAGGAGTTGCGATGAAAACGGTGATCACCATTTCCAGACAATTGGGTAGTCAGGGAAGCTACATCGCCGCTGCCATCGCCCAAAAACTCAATCTGCGCTATCTTGATCGGGAAATCCTGCACCGGGTCGCCGAAATGGCGGGCTATCCTGATGCTGAGATGGTGGCGCAGTTGGAGGCGCGTGAGCGTGTGCCGGGCTTGCTTGGGCGGATTTTGGCGACTTTAGAGACGATTCCGCCGGTACCGGCGGTTCCCAGCGCCACGATGCGCGAGGGCTACGTCTACGATGAGTTTGTGGCCATGTTGATGCAGCGCGAGAACATTGACCGTGAACAGGCCTTATTGCAACTGGCAACCCAACGGCAGCGGGCTGAGTTGGCTGGGGGGTATGCCGATCTGGTGCGTCAGGTTATTCTCGAATATGCGCAGGCGGGCGATGTCATCATCGTGGGGCGTGGCGGGCAGGCGATTCTGCGGGATATGAGTGGTGTGTTGCACGTCAAGGTCGTTGGTTCAGAGGAGATGCGGACGCGGCGGCTTATGCAGCGCATGGGTGTGGATGAGAAGGAAGCATTGCGCCAGATTCATCACAGTGACCGTGAACGCACGCGTTACCTGAAACATTTCCACGGCTTGAATTGGCATGACCCATGCCTCTATGATTTGGTGCTCAACACAGACCGCCTGGCGGTTGATGTGGCGGTACATTTGGTGATTGAAGCTGCACAGCGCGCGGCGCAACCGTTGCTCTAGGCTGGCTGGGCTAAAGACCTGAAGGCCGGGAATCTTTTCTGTTGGCGCCCTCAGTGTCACTGTGGGTTCGTTCTTCCCGAAACACATCATTAGGATTGGGTTAAAAAGGAGTTCTGATGAAGTTCGTGATCACGATTTCCAGAGAATTGGGCAGTCAAGGCAGCTATATTGCTACTGCTGTAGCTCAGAAGCTCAACTTACGTTATCTTGACCGTGAGATTCTGCATCGCGCCGCTGAAGTTGCCGGCCATCCGGATGATGAGATGGTAACGCAGCTCGAAGGCAAAGAGTCGGTGCCGGGGATATTGGGCCGAATTATGGAGGCTTTGCAGACAAGTGCGGCAGCTCCGTCTGAGCCAAGCGCTACCCGCCGCGAGATTTTTGTCTACGATGAGTTGGCGGCGATGATGATGCAGGCAGATGGTCTGTCACGCGAGGAGGCGATGGCCAAGACCATTGCCCGGGAACAACGGACGGAAAAGGCGGGGGATTATGTGGATTTGGTGCGCCAGGTGATCCGTGAATATGCGGAGACAGGGGATGTCGTTATCGTGGGACGTGGCGGGCAGGTTGTCTTGCGCGATGTGCCTGGAGTCTTGCGGGTCAGAATCGGCGCTTCGGAAGAGGTTCGTATTGCGCGGGTAATGGAACGCTTCAAAGTGGACTTCAAAGAAGCCGAGCGACAGGTGCGGCAAGGCGACCGAGAGCGCTCGCGTTATATGAAGCATTTCTACGGTGTGGATTGGCAGGATTCTAAATTGTATGATCTTGTGCTTAACACCGATCGGATAGCCTTGGAGCGGGCAGTTGAACTGATCATCGCCGCAGCCCAGCCTTGAGACACACCTTAATCATTGATTTTTGCGGCAGGGCAAAGCTCCGCTGTGGAAAATTGACTATCTCAAAACTTGACAGATTCACCGACTCTGGCTATAATAGCTTTAATCTCAAATGCTAATGCGTTGAGCGGGACGAGTACCCGGTGGAGTGTGCCAGGGATAGAGGGTCACCGACTGCAAGCCCTCTTCACACGAACTCGGCGAAAACCCCCCGCGAGCGGAGTCTAGAACGACCGCAGGTCCATTAAAGATTCCCGGGTTAGCCCGTTATAGCGAAAGAGTGCCGTTGCTAAGGCAGCGGAACTTGGGTGGAACCACGCAGCGCCCCGCGTCCCAAGAGGATGTGGGGCGTTTTTGTATCCAGGAGGTGTGTGATGAAAACGTTAAGTTCAGAAGAGTATCATGCCAGTCCATTGTACCGCATTCGCCACTCGGCGGCGCATATCATGGCAGCAGCTGTGTTGGAGATGTTCCCGGAAGGGAAGGTCGCCATCGGTCCCCCTATCGAACATGGCTTCTACTATGACTTTGACCTGCCACGTCAGCTGACCCAGGAGGACCTGGAGAAGATCGAGCTGCGGATGCGTGAACTGATTGCCTCACGTCTGGATTTCCAGTACCAGGAGATCACGCCCGAGGAGGGGCAGTCGCTGTTCGCTGACCAACCGTATAAACTGGAGCTCATCCACGATATTTTGGAGCGTGGCGCTGATGAATACGGCGAGAAGACTGAAAATCCCCAACTCTCCATTTACAGAAGCGGGGCTTTTACGGACCTGTGCCGGGGACCGCACGTTCAAAACTCCCGTGAGATTCATCCCAAGGCAATCAAGTTGCTCAGCATTGCCGGTGCGTACTGGCGCGGTGATTCCGACCGCCCGATGCTGCAACGTATCTATGGTACGGCTTGGGAGAAACCGGAAGAGTTGCGCGAGTATCTCGATTGGATGGAAGAAGTCAAAAAACGCGATCATCGCCGGTTGATCAAGGACCTGGACCTGGTCTCCTTCCACGAGGAAGCTGGTCCTGGGCTGGCTTACTGGCACCCGCGCGGCGCTATTATGCGCAAGACCATCGAGGACTTCTGGCGTGAACGGCATATCGAAGGCGACTATGACTTTGTCTACACGCCGCACATCGGCAAGGCATGGCTGTGGGAGACCTCCGGACACCTGGATTTCTACCGCGATAGTATGTATGCGCCGATGGAGATTGATGAGCAGGAGTATTTCATCAAGCCAATGAACTGCCCATTTCACATTTTGATTTACAAGACGCAGCTGCGCTCGTACCGCGAGCTGCCGTTGCGCTGGGCAGAGCTGGGGACGGTGTATCGCTTTGAAAAGAGTGGTGTGCTGCACGGGTTGCTGCGCGTGCGTGGTTTCACGCAGGATGATGCGCACATCATCTGTACGCCGGAGCAGATCGAATCTGAGGCATTGCGGGTGCTGCGTTTTTCGCTGTCGCTGCTGCGAGCCTTCGGTTTTGAGCAGATCGAAGCCTATCTTTCCACGCGCCCGGAGAAAGCCGTGGGCGAACCGGCGCGGTGGGAACAGGCGCAGGAATCGCTGCTGCGCGCCATCAATGCTGAGAACCTGGTTTACCAGGTAGATGAGGGTGGCGGCGCGTTCTACGGTCCCAAGATTGATCTCAAGATCAAGGATGCTCTGGGCCGCGAGTGGCAACTGACGACGATTCAGTTCGATTTCAATGAGCCAGAGCGTTTCGATATGACCTACGTAGGCGAGGATGGGCAGGAACACCGGCCTTATATGGTGCACCGTGCGCTGCTCGGCTCGCTGGAGCGCTTCTTTGGCATTCTGGTGGAGCATTACGCAGGCGCATTCCCGGTGTGGTTGGCTCCAGAGCAAGCGCGGGTTATTCCCATTGCCGATCGCCATGTGGAATACGCTAAACAGGTTGAGGCGCAGCTGCGTAAGGCACGCCTCCGGGTCAAGACGGATGATTCCTCTGCGCGCATGAATGCGAAAATTCGCGAGGCGCAGCTGATGAAGGTACCCTATATGCTTGTCGTTGGGGACCAGGAAGTGGAGGCGGGTGCGGTGGCTGTACGCTTGCGCAGCGGTAAGAATCTCGGAGCGCTACCGGTGGCGGATTTCATTGCCCTGGCGCAAAAGGCGATTGAGGAGCACGCACTCGAGTAATCTGGTTGCGCGCCCGGCAAGTCTGATTTGAAAAGAAAGCCATCTCTGCGGAAATCTTGCAGAGATGGCTTTCTTTGTTTTCGAAAAGTGTCTTTGTGGCTTTTCGACTGCCTGAATAGGTTTATACTCAGATATGCTGTCAGGTGAGGCGTTTAACTAGAGGCTGATAAGGGATGCGTGATGATTAGTGCGATACAAGTTTTAGGCGGGCTCGCTTTCTTCTTGTTCGGAGTGCGCCTGTTGAGCGGCGGTATGGAGAAGCTCGCCGGCGACCAGATTCAGCAGTGGTTGGATCGTGTGACTGCTCGCCCATTGCGTGCGGCGCTTTTCGGCGCCGGCGCCACAGCTCTGGTGCAAAGTAGCAGTTTGCTCATGGTGACGATGATCGGCTTAATCAATGCCAATCTGATGACGCTGCCTCAAGTCATCGGGGTGATGATGGGGCAAGAGATCGGTACAACCCTCACTGCCCAGATAGCTGCATTTCATTTGGGGGACTATGCGCTCATCTTTGTGGTGATTGGCTTTGCAATGCAAGAGTTCGCGCCCCATGGGCGCTGGCGCGATTATGGCGAGGTGGTATTGGGTTTTGGTACGCTATTTGTGGGCATGAATCTCATGTCCAGCGCCCTCAAAGTTCTGACAGAGATACCTGCAGTGGGTACCTGGTTGGCGCTGATGGGGCAACACCAATTCGCGGGCATTATTGCGGGGATAGTGGCGACCGCTGTGGTACAGAGCAGCTCGGCGGTAACGGGGTTGGTGGTGGCGTTAGGTATGAGCCATGCCGTTACATTGTCAGGTGCCGTGGCTTTATTATTGGGGGCAAATATTGGTACCTGTGTCACAGGATTTATCGCTTCGTTCCGCTTGTCGGCGGGCGCCCGTCAGGCATCTGTGGCGCAGATTCTCATCAACGTCACCGGCGTATTATTGTTCATCCCTTTCTTACAGCCCTTTGCACGCCTGGTCGCTTTGACCTCGGATAGCCTGCCTCGGCAGATTGCCAACGCGCACACCGTCTTCAACATTGTCGTTAGTGTGGCTCTCTTTCCCTTTATTGGCATATTGGGGCGGGTGACACAGCGCCTGGTGCCGGAAAGGGTCTCCTCGAAGAAGCGTGCGGTGACCGCATATATTGACTCACGGCAGTACAGCATTCCCTCGGTTGCTCTGACGGAAGCATTCCGCGAGTTGTTGCGCATGGGGCAGACGGCAGCGGAGATGCTGGAGTTGAGCCGACAGGCGCTTGTGGAGAGTGATGCCACCGTTATCCCTGGCGCATTGGAACGAGAGACTGCCTTGCTCGATCCTGTCTCCGAGCAGTTGGAGGATTTCTTGAACAAATTGTTACGCACGGAGCTGAGCGAGCAACAACAGCAACGTGCGTTGCAGATCAAGGGATTGGTCACGGATATTGAGCGCGTGGGGGATCAGAGTGAAAACCTGGTCGAAGAAGCCCAACGCAAAGACGCCGAGCAAATTCCGTTTAGTTCAGACGCGGTGGCGGAACTGGAGCAGCTTTTCCGCCATGCGGAGAAGACCTACGGAATGGCATTGCAAGCGCTGGAAACTGGAAATCACATCTTGGCGGAGCGGGCTTGTCGCTTGGAGGATGAATTCGACCACATGTACATGGAAACGCGCAATGCGCATATCCGCCGGGTTGAGGACGGGGTATGTGCGCCAGAAGCGGATTTCACCTTCATTGAAGTGCTCCGCAATCTGGAGCGTATCTGCGACCATTCTGAAAATCTGGCGCAGAGCGTGCTGGAAAACTGAATCTTACCTCATACAGAGAACGCCGCCCCCACAGCGAAGGTTTTGGGGGCGGCGTTGCATTGGGAGTTCTTTCTAGAAACGCCAGCGGGTCACATTTTGCGGAAACTGTGTCCAGGCGAAAGCAACCTGTGGGCGCATCTCGCACAGCCCATCCTCATCCCAGGCTTCAGGCGTCGGTGCGTAGCCGCTGGCGGCGTATTTCGCGCAATAAGCGGCTGAGACCGCTTTAGCCAACTTCCGAGGCGGCGCTCCGATATCGCGCGCTGTGCCTTCAAGGATGACGACATCATCACCGCTCTCCAGATGGACCGCAACGGCGGGATTGGCGGCGATGGGTGCGTCTCAACTTTGGGGTAAGAGCAAGGTGACTATCATAAAAATGCCTTTCTCTTCTGCGCCCTGTAGGGGACCTGAGATTTTCACCCCCGTTTTGAAACGCACCCTGCGGGCAGACGACAGAATATTGGGAAAAATAAGGTTGGCATCTTGCAAATGGCCCCTGTCAGTGCTCAAACATCTGCGTCGCCGTACTCGGCGCTTCTCTCTGCCGGTGTGATTTTCGTGAACGGGGCGCCGTCCCGTTCACGAAAATCACAAAAAACCCCACTCTCTGCGTCGCTTTGGCGCGCCCACTTGCCCAGACGCATTGTCTCACCAAGCCGACCTTTGAACTTCCCAATAATTTGTCCTATACTCGTATTCTGCAGTTGTCTACCGTTGTTATCTGGATACAATACCCGTAGGAAGAACAGTATGGATGACCAACTTAGCCAGGATCTCAGGACAATTCCGTTGCTGTCTGGGCTATCAGAGCGGACGCTTCTGCAATTAAGGCGTGTGGCGCTCCGACGGACCTACGCGCCTGGAGCGTTGATTTTGTTGGGAGGAGATCCCTGCATCGCTGTCTTCTTCATCGTTTCGGGACAGGCGCGGATCTATCGCCTCTCTGCGCAGGGACGCCAGCAGGTGTTGGCAACCCTGGGTCCGGGTCAGGGTTTCAATACTGCCCCGCCCTTTGTGCCGGAGGCATCCAATCCTGCCAGTGTAGAAGCAATTGGTGAGACCACGGTGCTCACGTTGCGCAAAGAGGCTTTCTTGAGCCTGGTGCGCGAGTGCCCTGATTTATCTTGGGCAATTCTGGAGGATTTTGCCTCGCGCTTACTGCATCTGACCGATTTGGTCGAGGACCTGGCGCTGCGTTCCGTGCGCGGGCGTTTGGCGCGTTTCCTGCTGGAGCAGGCGGACGGTCTGCATGTAAACCGGCAATGGACCCAGGATGAGATGGCTGTGCATTTAGGGACCGTTCGGGATGTGGTAGGGCGGGCGCTGCGCGGTTTGGTGGATGCGGGGTTATTGCGGATCGAACGGGGACGGATTGTGTTGCTGGATCGGGAGGGCTTGGAAGTCGAATCTGATTCTTGATGCAGGTCTGACTTTTGTCGTAGTGTACGCGCCGCCTTTCTGCTATGCTTTGAGTATAGAACAGAAAGGCGGTTTTGTTAGATGGCGCTAGGAGCTTTGCCTCAAATTGACCTTGCACGCTGTACGCTTTGTGGAAAGTGTGTGTCGGCGTGCCCGGTGCAGGCAGTAGCCATGTTAGCTGCAGGACCACAGATTGTTGCGCCTGAAGCCTGTACCTACTGCACGGCTTGTGAAGCCATCTGCCCCGAACACGCTATCACCTGTGCTTTTGAAATTGTGTGGGAGTGATTTTTAAGGGAGGATTTCGATGAGTGAGTTTATCAACAACCAAACTTTGCGGCAAGAAAAGCTCAAGGGCATTCTTCGCCAATTGCACGAGGGCAAGTCGGTCGCCGATGTGCAGGCTGAGTTCGCCGATCTTTTAGAGGATGTTGGCGGCGATGAGATTGTGAATATCGAACAGGCGCTGGTTGCCGAAGGGCTTTCCCCCGATCTCATCAAGCCATTGTGCGATGTACATGTGGCGGTCTTCCGCGGTTCGTTGGATCAGCAACCTGACCCCGAAACAATCCCCGGTCACCCCATCTTTACCTTTCGAGCTGAGAACCTCGCCGTGCAGCGGGTGCTCAATGATCTGGCAGAAGCCCTGGAGGACCTGAAAAACCTGCCGCACAAGCCCACGCTCGCTCGCGCCCGGGAATTGACCGCCAAGCTAATGCTTTATGAACGGCATTATCTGCGCAAGGAGAACATCCTCTTTGCACTCCTGGAACGCACAGGTTTCACCGGACCTTCCAAAGTAATGTGGGCTGTGCACGATGATATCCGCAAGGGATGGAAGGCTCTGAATGCCATGCTTGCGTCGGATGATGTGGTCAAGGCCCCGGACCTGGAAGCGCGCATCACGGGGATTTTTGAGCCAATGGCGCACGCCATCCGCGAGATGATTTACAAGGAGGATAAGATTCTCTTCCCGGCTTCTCTGGAGCGGCTGACCGAGGCTGATTGGGCCGCTATCCGCACCCAGGAGGAGGAAATTGGTTATGCCTATATTCAGGCGGGACGCCAATGGCAACCGCGTCTGGATCCGCGCGAGGCTGAAGCTGCGACTGCGGTTGAACCCGTGATTGCTGAGGGCTTGATTCCGCTCAGTGTGGGGGCGCTAACGCCCGCACAGTTGGACCTTATGTTGAAGGCTTTGCCGGTGGATGTCACCTTTGTGGACGAACATGATCAGGTGCGTTACTTCTCCCAGGGTCAGGAGCGCATTTTCCCCCGTTCGCCTGCCATCATCGGGCGCGCGGTGCAGAATTGTCACCCGCCACAGAGCGTGGACCGCGTGCAGCGTATCGTCGAGGATTTTCGCGCCGGGCGGCGGGATGTTGCCGAATTCTGGATTCAGATGCATGGCATGTTTATTCATATCCGCTACTTTGCCTTGCGTGATGCCGATGGCACCTATCGCGGTACATTGGAAGTGAGCCAGAATCTTAGCCCGTTGCGCGCATTGGAAGGCGAACGACGCCTGCTCGATGAGTGAGGGTCCGATGATTGAAATCTATCTGTACGGTAAACTGCGGCGTTTCGCTGAGAATTCCAGCCCAATCGGTGATAGCGTGATTCGTCTGGAACCGCTTGCCGGTGAAACCTCGCTGGCGTTGTTGCAGCGGGCAGGTATTCCGCTCGGTGAATTGCACCATGTTTTCCTCAATGGCAACCTTTTGGTGACGCGTAACCGCATGGCGCCCTGGTTGCGATATCCCCAGGCGCGAGCGGACGTATGGCGCTGGGATGATGATGTGGTGGTGAAACCTGGTGATCGTTTGGGGCTTTTTGGCGAAGATATGCCTTCGTTGGTAGTCTAGACTTCACATTAACATGTCATCCGGCTGAAGCACTTGCTTCAGCCGGATGCTTTTTTCTGCTTGACTCAGCTTGGCCAAAAGTGTCTGCTCGACGCGTGAAGCGCGTTGAGCAAATATGAAAAAAGGCTCACTAGAAAGAGTGTTTTTGGCGCCGTGCGTCGCATGGCGCCAAAAACACTTTCTATAATTGCGGCTTTAGCTGGTGTGGTAAGTGGTGAACGCTGACCAGTTATGCCTGCATCCCCCGCAATTCGAGTTATAATAGAGTATAGAGTTTAACACATGAGTGACGAGACTTCAGCGCCGGTTTGGGCGCTCATCACGAAACTCGCACTCATCGAGTTCTATTTTGAAGGAGACTTATCTTGCTGCCCTGGTTAGGAAGTTACCTGGTCGAATTTTACGGTCCGTTCCGGCTTTTCAGCTCGTATCTGTTTCTTGCGACGGTGGGGACTGCATTGGCGGGAGCTGCGACATGGTACTCACTCCCCCGTCTCTGGAACCGCTTGCCGCGGGATGTGGGTCGTGCCCATGCAGTAGCTGCTGAGCAGAGTGTAGGCAAACCGGTTGGCGCAGGCCTGATTTTCATGACGATCTTGGTGATCGTGGGCGTGTTGGTCCTCCCCTTCGATTGGTGTCGCCTTGAAATCTTTGCCTTGGTACTTGCCGCTATGCTGGTGGGTTTTGTGGACGATCGCAAGCGTGGGGGGTTGAGCGAACTGCAATTGGGTCTGGCGGATTTTGTGATAGCCTTCTTGGGCGCCCTGGCGATTTCACGCCTGGCACCGGTGACGATTTGGCTCCCGTTATACAAACAGCCGTTGGTGGTGTCACCCTGGGTCTTCATCCCCTTAGGCACAGCGCTGATCTGGTTGGCGATTAATGCCACCAACTGTACGGATGGGGTGGATGGGCTTTCTGGCAGTTTGACCGCCTTAGCCTTTGTCTTTCTCGGTGTGATTCTGTATGCGGTGGTAGGGCATGTGGATATCTCCGAGTATTTGCTGGTGCCCCATTATGCTGATGGCGCGGACTGGGGCATCATCGCTTTTGTGTTGGTAGGCTGTCTGGCAGGCTACTTGTGGCACAATGCCCACCCGAGCGCGGTGTTGATGGGGGATGCCGGCTCAAGACCGATGGGTTTTTTGCTGGGCGTGTTGGTTCTCGCTGCGGGCAACCCCTTTCTCATCGTTGTTGTGGCCTTCATGGTCCTGGTAGATGGCGCCACGGGGTTGCTCAAGCTTGCACTGCTACGTTTTTTCAAGATCGGCATCTTCCGGAACGTGCGTTATCCGCTCCATGATCACGTTCGCAAACAATTGGGCTGGTCGAATACGCAGGTCTTGCTGCGCTTTGTGCTGTTGCAGGCAGTGATCACGCCGATTCTGTTGGTATTGCTCTTCAAAGTGCGTTAGGGCACACAAAAACCGGAAGGAATGGCGGGATGATTGTGGTGGGACTTGGCCCCACCACAATTATCCTTCTCAAGAACAGATTCTAAGCCGGCTTTATGCGCGGTCCCTGAGGCATATCCTCGATTTCATAGCCGGCGGCTTTGATTTTCTCGCGCAGCGCATCGGCATCTTGCCAGCGCCGTTCGGCGCGGGCGACTTGTCGCTGCTCCGCCAGCTCCAGAATCTCGGCAGGGATGACGACCTCCTCCGGTTCCCACTCCACCAATCGCAGCCCTAGTACCTCGTCGAATTTGAGCAACGTCGCCTTCTTCGCTCCCTCGGCTAACTCACTTTTGACCAGGTCCCACACTACTGCCAATGCGCGCGGCATATTGAGATCGTCGTTGATTTCGGCGGCAAAACGCGCCAGAAAATCGGCATCTATCTCACTGGGGGCGCCCCAACTGTGGCAGGCGGCGCGTAAGCGATTGAGCGCTGTGCCCGCGCTCTCTAGCGCCTCCCATCCGAAATTGAGCCGTGCGCGGTAATGTGCGCCCAGGCACATAAAGCGGTAAGCCAGGGGGTCGTAGCCCTCATCTATGAGCGTCTGTACGGTGAGAAAGTTGCCTACGGATTTGCCCATGCGCGCGGCATTGATTTGCAGGAAATAGCCGTGTACCCAGAAATTCGCCAGTCGCGTGTTGTGGCAAGCTTCTGTCTGGGCAATCTCATTGGTGTGGTGCACGGTGATATGGTCCTCACCACCACAATGGATATCGAAGAAGGGTCCCAGATATTTAGCCGACATCGCCGAGCATTCGATGTGCCATCCGGGAAAGCCCTTTCCCCAAGGGCTATCCCATTCCATTTGCCGTTGTTGGTCCAGCGGGCTGAATTTCCAGAGCGCAAAATCGGTGCTGTGGTGTTTTTCGCCCAGGTCAACACGTGAGCCAGCTTGCAGTCCCTCGATATCTAGTCGCCCCAGATAACCGTAGTCGGGCAATTTCGAGGTATCGAAGTAGATTCCATCTGATGTGCGATAGGTGTAGCCGTGCGCCTCAATGCAGCGCACGGTCTCGATTTGTTCCTGGATGTGGTCGGTTGCCTTGCACCAGATTGTAGGCTCCTGAATGTTGAGGCGCGCCATATCCGCGCGGAAGGCTGCGGTATACATCTCTGCAATCTCCCAGGCGGTCATCCCCGTGCGCTGTGAACCGAGCTCCATGCGATCTTCGCCGGTATCTGAGTCCGAAACCAGATGTCCTACATCGGTGATATTCATCACATGTTTGACCTGGTAGCCGTTGAATTCCAGCACGCGACGCAGCACATCCTCGAAAATATAAGTTCGCAGATTGCCGATATGGGCGTAGTTGTAGACCGTGGGTCCACAGGCATAAAGCCCCACTTCACCGGGCTGGAGTGACTCGAAATCTCGGGCAGAACGGGTGTAGGTATCATATAGGCGCAGTTTCATGGTGTTCCTCCTATTGCAGCATGAACGCTGCGTGGTGTACAATCGTGTCCTTTTTTGCTGTGGGCGTGCTACGCATCTTCTTCACTTTCCTGTCGCAAGCGTTCGAAATGCTGCTGAATTTCCAGTGCCAATACTTTGGATATGCCGGGAACTTGCAGCAGTTCCTCGACGGTGGCGCTCTGGATGGCAGCAAGTGATCCTAATTGCTTGAGTAACGCGCGCCGTTTCACCGGTCCGATGCCGGGAATCTCATCAATTTGCGATGCCAATCCCAGTTTCTGGCGGCGTTGCCGGTGATAGGTAATCGCAAAACGGTGCGCTTCATCACGGATGCGCCGCAGGAGCAGGATGGCTGGATCTGTAGGCTCCAGGACCAGGGAGCGACTCTCACCGGGTCTAAAGAGCTCCTCATGGCGTTTGGCAAGGCCTACCACGGGCACCTTCCCCATCAACTCGAAAGCCTGCAATACTTCCACCGCCATTCCCAACTGACCTTTGCCGCCATCCACGACTAGCAGATCGGGCAATTTGCCCCAACCCTGGCTTCCGCGCGTGCCCTTGAGCTCGCCGGCGGAGACCCGTCGCCAGCGGTCAAAACGCCGTGTGAGGACTTCCTTCATGCTGGCGAAGTCATCCTGTCCTGTTACGGTCTTGATTTTGAAGCGGCGATAATCGCTCTTCTTTGCCACACCATGTTCGAAGACTACCATACTGCCCACAACCTCCACCCCCTGGGTGGTGGAGATGTCGTAGCATTCGATGCGAATGGGTGCGGCGGGTAGCGCCAGGGCTGTCTGTAGCTCTTGGAGGGCCAGCTCGTTGCGATGTTTGTCTGTTGCCCATTGCGCCTTGAGCATGGCAAGAGTCTCGGTGGCATTCGTCGCTGCCAGGTCGAGCAACTCGCGCCCGGCGCCCTCGTGGGGTACATTAAGGTAGACGGTGTCGCCGCGTTTGGTGCGCAACCAGGATTCCAATACGGCGGCTTCGGCGACCTGCGCGGGCAGTAGAATTTCTGGAGGGATAGCCGCAGCGTTGGTGTAGAATTGTTGCAGGAACGCCGTCATGATCTCATTGTCGTCAGCGCCGGCGCCCCCCTCCATGACAAAGTATTCGCGCCCTAGCAGTTTGCCGTTGCGGACGAAAAAGATTTCGACGCAGGCGTTGCCATCATCCCGCGCCAGGGCGATCACATCTTGATTGAGTGCTGCGGTGCTGACGACCTTTTGCCGCTCGGTGACCTGTCGCAACGCCAGAAGTCGGTCTCGTATTCGCGCGGCGCGTTCAAATTTCAGTGCTTCCGCAGCTGCGTGGATTTCATGCTCCAGGTCGCTGATGACATTCTCGGTATGTCCTTCCATGAACTCTGCCAACTGCTCCAGCATGGCGAGGTACTCGGTTCGATCTACCACCCCGATGCACGGTCCCAGGCAGAGCTTGAGATCGTAGTACAGGCAGGGTTTGGCATCCGTTCCTGTGATTTCCCGGTCGCAGGTGCGGTAGGGGAAGAGTCGCCGTAGCAAATCCAGCGTCTCACGCAGCGCGCCGGTGGAAGTATACGGGCCAAAGTAGCGTCCGCCATCACGCTCCATACGCCGGGTGATCAGCACTTTGGGGAAATCCTCGTTGGTGATCTTTAGATAGGGGTAGCGTTTGTCATCCTTAAGGCGGATGTTGAAACGCGGGCGGTATTGTTTGATGAGATTTGCCTCGAGAATCAGCGCTTCGATTTCCGAATCGGTGATGATCCATTCGAGGTCGGCGATTTCAGCGACCAGACGGCGCGTCTTGGCATTTTCTTGCGCTGAGGCGTGGAAATAGGAGCGCACCCGGTTAGCGAGATTGACCGCTTTGCCTACGTAGATAACCTGACCCTTGGCGTTGTGCATCAAATACACACCGGGTCGGGTGGGTAGGGTGGCTAATTGCTGTTCGATGATCTCAGAACGCTTTTTCACAGGTCTGATTATACAACAGAACTGTGATTGTCAGGCATTAAGGGCGGGCTTGTGGCGCTGTATTCTAGCGCCACAAGCCCGCCCTTCTTTCGGGCTGTGGATTGAGCCGCTTGTGATTGGGCGAGGCGCCTAAATTCAGATCGCGGTTAGATGTTCAGCAGCGGCAGCACCATGCCCATCTGCCGCTCGAGCTCCTCCAGGATATAGTCACCATTCTGGTACAGGTAGTAGAGGGATGAGCAGCAGCAGCACAGAAGGAGCACACCCACGACAATCAAAATGATGATCAGGGTTTTATTGCTTTTCTTGGGCGGCGTTCCCCCGGCCTGCGGATAGTAATCGGTGGGTGGGGGCGCTTGGGGCGGCAGTGGTTCCCCTGAATAAGGGGGCAGCGATTGCCACCCAGGCGTCTGATTCTGGTCAGGAATGGGATCCGGTAAAGGGGCAGGATCGGGTAAGGTATTGTATGTCATGATTTCTCCTTCAGTTAATTAATATGAAATGATGGTACGAATTAGCGCAGACCGAAAATCTGCGAGCTCATCATGCCTGCCTGATCGCAGAAGGCAAAACCAAACGGCACTGAGATAGCGCCGATGAGCACCAACGCGCCTATGCACAAACCAATGACCATAAGGCCGACGCCGATCCATCCCAGGATGATGCCGGCTTGTGCCAGTCCATCTCCGCTGACCGTGCCATTGCTGCGCGAAATCTCATTTTTGGCGGCATAGCCCAGAATCAGTCCGGCGATGCTGCCAATGATGGGCAATATCTGGATCAGGCCCAGGATGCCGAGGATGAGACTCGCTACAGCAGCCACGCTGGTGCGCGGCGCATAACCCGGAGACTGCCCGTAATTGTTATCGTAGTACTGTGACATGATTTCTTCCTTTCTCGTAATCTGGCAAAAGAATCACTCTACGTGTGGTTTTAGAAGTCCTCGAAGGCCGCGCTGTCGGCGGCACGTACAGTTTCACGCGCCTCTACGCGCAGGCGCCGGCGCCGGACGAACAGGTAGAGTAACAGAATGATCAGGAACATCCACAATAGCACCAGATACGGGAAAATGATCGCGAGCAGCGACGTGACAGCTGAGACGGTCTCTTCAATGGAACTGATGATCGGATTCCCTGTGCCCGCAGTGGTTGCCGTGATTACCGGACGTGCGGAAGCCTTAATCGCGTGAACACTACCTGCCAGAATTACCCCACAACCCAACGCCAGGACGGGGTGCATGTTGATGGTGTGTTGGGTGGTCGCAGCAAAGAGGATCGCACCAGCAGTGGGGCGGATGACCGTCTCGATGACATCATTAACGCTATCTACGGCGGGTATCTTATCCGCCAGCGCATCAACGATCAATAATACTGCCAGTAGTCCCATGATCCACCAGTTGGTGATGGCGCTCCAGGGTTCTTCTAATGTGATCAGCCCTGTGAAACGCGCCAGCACCGCGACTGTGAGTAGCGGAATATAGGCATTCAACCCGGCTGAGGTCGAAAGCCCAAACGCCGTGGTCAGATTCAAAACCCAATCAAGCATCCTTTCCTCTCTTCAAAGCATTAACCTGTATCGGGAGCTGGCACCAAGAAGAAAAGGCAGGGGTGTTCATTGTCCAGATCTCCCTCTCTTGATTTCAGGGTGCCAACCCAGTGGATTAGCGCCTCTGTCTGAGCTCATTATAAGCACATTAACTAAAATACGCAATATCTGTTCTAAAGTTGCAGATTTTGGTTTCGAGGCAGGTGATGAGTACGATGCTTTGGTCGTGGGCCGCGGCAATAGTGTCGAAGCTGTGCTAAATCAACGCAGCTAGCCTACAAGGAGCGCAAAAGATCTCTGAACACTTACTGCCTTAAAATGGGTTGACAAAAACCCGGTTCCTGGTAGAATCCTTGAAAGTTCGGCCCCATCGTCTAGTGGCCTAGGACGCTGGCCTCTCAAGTCGGAAACAGGGATTCGAATTCCCTTGGGGCCACCTGTACAGGCCGACGCTTAGCGTCGGCCTGTTTTTTGTAAGTGTTTTAGTGTTGGAAGGTTGGAAAGAAGTATGAAAATCGAATCGTTTCCACGGATGACGGCTTCACATCTGGTGAAATCTATTGACCTCAATCATCATGGCACTCTGTTCGCCGGGCGTATGGCAGAATGGTTGGTTGAGGTGGGTTTTATGACCGCTCGGGCAACTCTGGGTTGCCAACCGGAGAATATTGTCTGCGCTCGCTTGCATGGTATGGATTTCCGGAAGAGTGTCGGTTCTGGGGATACCCTGGTTCTTGAAGGGCGAGTCGCTTATGTGGGTTCAAGTAGCCTCACTGTCTACGTCGAGGCCCGGTCTTTTGGTGTGTCAACGGCTTTGCCCTATACCGATGGCCTGGTGACCTTTGTGCATGTGATAGAGACACGTGCTGCGCCCCATGGTCTGGTGGTGGAAACGCCGGTCGAGGGTGAGGCGCGGGACCTGTGGAACCGTGTGCTTGCCGAACGTCACTTCCAGCAGCGAACCACCCAATGACGCAGGGTGGACATATCGGTGCGAGCCTCGTCCTCGCCTGTGCAATTGAGCATCTGGCGTTTCGTTCTACGCCGGGACCGGGGATATTGGTCGTTGGGGCGTTGCTAGGAAATCTGCCCGATTTCGACGCGCTCGCGGCGCCATTTCTGGGGCACCGCTTAGGGCAGCGACGGCTTCACCACCACCGTTTCGTCACCCATACCCCGTTGCTCTATCTGCTTCTCTCGTTGTTCATCGCGCTGTTTTCGCCCGAGTGGGCGTTGCGTGTGGGAGTTCTGACCCTTTTTCATCTGGTGTTGGATTCCTGGCACACCGATGACGGTGTCATGTGGTTATGGCCCCTAAACAAGCGCCAGTTTAGCCTGTGGCCCTATCCCGCCCACGCGGAAGGCCGTTTTGGCTGGGAATTCTACCGGCACCACCTTCGACGTCCCCTGGCACTGATTCCAGAAATGGCGTTTGCTCTCAGCGGGGGGGCTGTGTTGGCGGCGGCTTTTGGCTAGTCTGTTTCGGGATGTGGGTCCCAAGGTGTGTAGAGGGCATTAGCAAAGCCCATCCGGCTCAGGATTCGCCCCACAGTCTGTTCAACGAGCTCTTCGATCGTTTGTGGATGGCTGTAGAATGCCGGCACCGGTGGGAAGATAATGGCTCCCAGTTCCGTCGCCTGCACCATGAGCCGTAAATGCCCCAGGTGCAGCGGTGTCTCGCGGACCATCAGAAGCAGCGGGCGACCTTCTTTGAGGGTGACATCTGCCGCCCGGGCGAGCAACTCATCGGTGTGACTGTGAGCGATAGCCGCCAGTGTCTTTATCGAGCAGGGTGCGACGATCATTCCTTGAGTGGTGAATGAACCGCTGGCGATGGCGGCGGCGAAGTCGTTCGGTGCGTAGCGCCGGGCGACCAGCGAATCCAGATTTTCCGGTGCAATGCCCATCTCCAGGTCCAGGGTGATTTTCCCCGGTTCGCTGATTACCAGATGTGTTTCCACGTCCCGCACCTTTAGCGCTTCCAGCAAGCGCACGCCGTAAATGGCCCCACTTGCGCCAGTGATCCCCACAATGAGGCGTTGGGGAGTCTTTTGTGTGTATGCTATTGTGTTTTCCATATTTGCATTATACGTCAAGGGGGTCTCGGGG
>JAPKMR010000070.1 GCA_026645815.1 Anaerolineae bacterium
TCCACCCGGCAAAACTCCAACCCACTGCCGGGGTGGCGGTCAGTGTCACCGCCGTGCCGTGGCTGAAGCTCGTGCCTGGTGGCGTTTGCGTGAGCGTACCCTCGCCCTCTTGTGTCACGGTCAGGGTGTAGTGCTTGAGCGTGAATGTCGCCGTCACCGCCTTGTCGGCATCCATCGTGAGGTGGCACACGTCACTGCCACTGCAATCCCCACTCCACCCGGCAAAACTCCAACCCACTGCCGGGGTGGCGGTCAGTGTCACCGCCGTGCCGTGGCTGAAGCTCGTGCCTTCTGGGGTCTGGACGAGTGTGCCCTCGCCGATTTGCGCTACCGTCAAGGTGTAGTGCTTGAGCGTGAATGTCGCCGTCACCGCCTTGTCGGCATCCATCGTAAGGGACACCGGATTGGTGACGGTAATCAGGTCACCGATCCAACTCTCGAACTGCCAACCTGTCGTCGCTGTCGCCGCGAGTGGCACGACTGCGTTCACGTAGTAGACGTGCTCTCCCTCAGGCGGCTCAACCGAGCCGCCCCCTTCTACAGCAAGCATCAGTGTGTGAGTTGGAATCTGTGTGAACGTAGCTGTGATCGCCTTGTTGCTATCCATCGTGACCGTGGTGCTTACCGCAGTCGAATCAGCTACATCACCCAACCAGCCCGCGAATTCCCACCCTATTGCCGCTGTTGCTGTAACGGGTACCTCTGTGTTCTCGTAATAGATATGTTCGCCCGCCCCCGGCTCAACCGCACCGTTGCCATCAACGGCAATCGTTAGTGTATGCAAGGGGACCGTCTCAAAAACAACAGAACCCTCAGCCATTTGCGCCGTGCCGCTGAGCATTGCCGTGTTGGTGACCAGAACCCCATGTTGGGGTGCTCGGGCAGCAATCGCGGTAAACGTGAAAGTGAGGGTAGTGGAAGCGGTCAGGGCACCATTCCAGACGATTTTACCACCGGCGACTTCTGTTCCAGCGAGCGGGAGGACAACCCAGTCATCAAAATCCACTTCGGCGGGCAAGGTGTCAGTGAAATGGACGGCATCGCTGATGCCGCCCTGGTTTTGCAGGGTGATCGTATAGGTGACCGTGTCAAAAAACCCGATACCGATTGTGGGTGTTACCGTTTTGCCAACCTTCAACAAGGCGCTGCTGTGCGGGATGATGGTGAGATCGTCAATAGCCAGCGCGTGGTCATTGTTTGCGTCATTGAGGCTCTTCCAGCGCAGCATGATTTCCTGACCAGGCAGAATTACAACCGTTATGGTGTCAGAAATTGCTACACGATTAGCAGCGGCGTTCCCATCGAGACGGGTAGCCGTGCTGCCGGTAACAGGCCCGGTGAAATTCAAACTTGATACACTCGTCCAACTACCGGAGCGCAAGTCCGCAACTGCTTCACTTGCTTGATAACTGAATTCCAGGCTATGTTGCGCGGCATTTCCCCCGTTGCGCCACTGCTCGCCAGTATAGGCTATATCCAGCGAGGTAATCGCGGCGCCCGTATGGTTCTGTAGACACACGCCATAGTAGAGTGCACCGGTGTTGGCGCCGCCACAGTAGATATTGCTGCAGATATCGCCCAATGCGCGGTCCGAGGCGTCAGTACTTCCCCAACTGTAAAGGGCGCCAGCAGTATCTATTCCATCACTCGCCCTATAGGCGGAGATGGCAAAATCCCCCGCATCGCGAGCGGCATACCATCCTGCAAGCGTGCTGTCATTCGTCCATGAATTACTGGCGCCGCTGCTGGCGAGCGAATCGAAATTCTGAGTGTAGGGACTATCAATGGCTAACAACGAGACCTGCGCCCTCGCCAACTGTTGCGGCGCAGCCAAACTCCACAACAATGCAGTTACCATAGCCAGAGCCAGCCCTAAAGCCACCCCCATTGAGATCCGAGGTGAGCGCAGAATAAACATGATTAACCTCCCAGGAACTAATCCGCATTTCATGAAGATGATATCAAATGCCACAAAAGGTTTATTTGCTGATTATACACCATTATCAGTCTGTACTCTTCCAACATCCGTCACAAAAATCAATGATTGATAGCAAAACGGCGCGAACCGACCATGCCAACTACGCTGGCATTAATCACCGCAAGCAGGAAGAAGTGCTTCCTCAAATAATCCGGTGGCTTTTGCAGATCCGCGTCGCCTGGCTATCGCACGATCGTCATCGTGCAACTCATGGGCATGTTTCGCACACCTCATGCGGGTTGCACTCATAGCTCTCATCAACGCATACCGGTTCTTGCCCGGGACCAGGTACAACACATACTTGACGCATGCACCGGTCGAAGACGATTTGACACATCGGGCATCCCGGTGTTGCGGGATCTTTACCGCATACATTGGGACACTGATCCACCGGCGGCAAACCGGGGCACGTTCCGTCGTTGCGCTCGGGGAAGCCGTCGCCATCGGTGTCGGGACAACCCTTGAACGCCGACGCGCCGGGATGCTCCGGGCAGCAATCGACCTTATCTGGAATGCCGTCGCTGTCCCGGTCGGGACAACCCTGCAGCGCTGCTGTGCCCGCGGCGTCCGGGCAGGCGTCTCGCGCATCGGGTATAGTATCGTCATCGCGATCCAGCACCACCGTCAGGTTCACCGCGAGGGGAAATTCTCGGTCGGGAATGTTGTAATCTTTACACTGAGCGTTCTTGAACTGCAGCGTCAGCCTAACACTGTGTTCCCCTGCACTCAGTGGAGGCCAGGTATATGTCAATTGCGTTCTTCGACCTTGCTCCAGTAACGGCGGCAGCGTGGCAACGATCTGCGAGGCGCTCAAGTTGTCGGGATCCATGCCCAGCACCACTCCCCCCAACAAACGGCAATTCCCTGTGTTAGTAATCACAAAGCGGGTTTGAAGCCCTTCCGCTTCGCCTGCGGTACGCCGTGTTACCGTCTGCGTCACCGGGCTGAGTTGTTGCACCTCGAAGTCGAAATCGTCATACATGCAGCTCGCCAACACTGCGGCGCAGAGCAAAGGCGTAGGCGTGGGCGTCATTGTCGGGATTGGTGTGGGGGTTGCAGTCAGCATCACTATCGGCGTCTGGGTGGGCGTCCGCGTGGACGTCGCCGTTGCCATGGGCATGGGAGTGCATAAGCCGGTTACCGCCTTACAGATGGCTGGCGGCAGGAGCAGCATCCCGGTGCTCCTGCCCACCAGCAGCAGTACTACGATCAGGGGGAGTCCAACTGCTCCTGCCAACTTTATCATCAAACCCACATCTTTTGCTCGCATACATTGCCTGCTTATGGATGGCTAAAGCTTGAGCCCAAGAATCCTTTCATGGACAAGGATCACAGACCTCATGTTCGTTGCACGGATAGTCTTCATATTCAATGCATTGTCCATTGCGTTCTGATAGACATCTTCGACAAGTGTCTGTTACTGTTCTACATATAGGGCACCCGGGGTTTGCAGGGTCCTTGCCACAAGCGTCGGGGCATTGATCCACCGGCGGTAGGGCGGGACAGGTCTGGTCATTGCGTTCGGGGAAACCGTCACCATCGGTGTCGGGGCAACCCTGCAATGCGCCGTTGCCGGCATGCTTCGGACAACAATCGTCCTTGTCCGCGATACTATCGCCATCGGTGTCGGGGCAGCCCTTCAACATCGGGGGACCTGCTACGTCTGGGCAGGCATCCTTCGCATCATTCACTCCGTCGCCGTCCCGGTCAAGCACAATAGTGAGGTCAACTTCCAATTTGAATTCTCGATCGGGAATGTTGTAATCTTTACAGGCTGCATTCTTGAACTGCAAGATCAGCTGCACTTCGTGCTCCCCTGCACTCAGTGGGGGCCAGGCATATATCAGTTGCGTTCCTCGTCCTTGCTCCAACAGTGGGGGCAGATCCGCCACCGTTTTCGAAGTGCTCAAGTTGTTGGGATCCATGAGCAGCACCGTACCCCCCAGCAAACGGCAATTCCCTGTGTTAGTAATCACAAAGCGGGTATAAATCCCTTCCGCTTCGCCTGCGGTGCGCCGAGTTACCGTCTGCGCCACCGGGCTGAGTTGTTGTACCTCGAAGTCGAAATCATCATACGTGCAACCTGCCAATACCTCGGCGCAGGGCAAAGGCGTGGGCGTGGGCGTGGGCGTCATGGTCGGGGTTGGTGTGGGGGTTGCGGTTGGCGTTACCGTCGGCGTCTGAGTTGGCGTCGGCGTGAGGGTCACTGTTGCCGTGGGGGTAGGAGTGCACAAGCCGGGCATCGCATCGCACGCACTTGGCGGCACCATCACAAAGCCAGAGCGCCATGCTGCAAAGATCGCTACGCCCAATATCAGCAGTACAATGAACCCAACCGACAGGAATAATCGAGGAGTCAGTCTTGGTGTCCCCCCCCCATCCAGAGCCTTATAATTGATGTCAGCTTCTTCATGTAGGCGTGCCCAAAGTTCAGCTACCTCTGGCGGCACAGATTTCCGCAAATCCATTAGATCGCTCATACAGGTTCACCTCGTGGAGTCAACTCTGACTGAAAAGTTGTCCGGTTCATTTGTCTGATAGTTGCGTGGGCGGATGCTCCGGAGGCTGCGATTTCGGGGCAGTGGGCAGTTGTCCGGAAACCTGCTTTCCTCCAGATGTTGGTTTAAATGTAGAATTCGGCTGCGGGATTGTAGAAGGGGAATTTCCCTTGCGTCTGAAGGGACCCAGAAGGCGCCCCACGAAACAACCTCTCGGCTTCTTGGCGGATACTGTGGCGCCTGATTGCTCCTGCTGATAGTAGTATTCCGTGGCCTCCATGACGATTTTCCACAGTCGTTTCGCCGCATCCTTGCGCTTTTCAGCTTCGGCTCGTTTTGCGCGTACACCCACACCCTGATTGAGCGCCTGATACACCGTTTCAGCGATCCACCCTGCCTTAACTTGCGTGAGCATCTCTCTCTCCAATTGTTCTGCGGCATTAGGCATTGCCAAAATATCTGCGATTTGATTTCCAAGTGCCGTGCTCATCTCTTGCCGCAATGCAGAGGAGTTAACCTTGAGTGCCTGGAGCGGTTGCGTTAGCCAAAACTGTTTTTGTTTTTCTAATTCCTGAATGAGGCTATGCTTCTCCAATTCCTCGATGAGGTTAGGTTGCTCCAGCTTTTCATACAGGATGTTCAAGCCCTGCAAAGCCTTTCTCTCCACCAGCTCTTTGTATGCAGTGCCGAGGTACTCAGTGATTTCCACGATTTTTGCCGCTACACCACCCAATTGCACCAGCTTACTATCAGTTGCCCAGGTCAGTCGTAATGCGGGCCAGAGAGCGCCGATATCCTGCACAATCTGTTTCAATCCTTGCGCCGTTTTGTGGACCAGATCAACCAGCGCGCTGTCGTAGCGCGGTGCTCCGTGCGCGTTTACCGGCACAGATGCGTTTGCACTGACAGATGTTTCGGTAACTGCTTCCGTGATAGGCACAGTAGAATCCGAGCCCGGCGCGTCTGCATCTGGCGTTTCAATCGCTGCCGAAGATGTCCGCAACTGTATCTGTGCAGCTTGCTGCAGTAAAGAGCACAGATGGATTGCCGCGGCTTCTAACGCCTCTAGCGGTTCGCCTGCCAATTCCCATCCTGTTGAAACTTCTAGCGGTTGCACATTTGCGGGAAGTGGGGGCAACTTGTTTACAGGTAGGTATTGCAGTTCGTTATTCAAGGTTTCGGCATGTTGCAGGTACAAGACCGGTCCTTTCTCCAGCGCTGGTATTGCTGTCTCAGATTTCTGCTCCGGAATCTCCAAGTCGTGCAATGCAGTCAGTGCCTGGGCGGCTTCTGTTAGAATGTGATGTGGTAATCTGCGCGCATCTTCCATCACCGGATTGAGGTCAGCAGAAGACATTGGTTGCCACCAACGTGCCTGTGCATAGAGTGCAACAACACGCTGCGGATTCAATTTTGGATCGCGTTTTTGTACCTCAACGGCTTCTTGCAATGTTTTGGCTAAAGCCTCTCCTGTCTTATCAATCTTGTCACGCAGTTCCTTTTTCAAGTCGCTTACGCGCCAGTTGATACCGTCGTATGCATTCAGCGCATTTACCTGCAACTCCAGTGCCCTGCGGCAATCGTAAATCACTTGTGCATAATTACTCTGTCCTGGCGCCGGAGTCAAATCGGATACGGGTGCAACTCTCAGCGCCCGTTCTGCAGCAGCGAATGTCTCTACTTCAGTCAGCTGTGTCTTCAAATCATTGATGGGGACAGCTGCGTGATCAGGCAAACTTATGCTCCGCAGCGCTCGTAGCGCATCTTGAAAGGTTATGCCTGCAGAGGTTTCTTCCTGGGCATCAGGTACGGCGGACGCTTGTCCCACATCAAATTGCTTGAAGATTCTCTTGAACTCTTCGCCCGCCGAGAGGCGTGAATTTTGAGCACTTCGCAGATCGTCAATATTGTTCTGTAGATCTTGTGGCAGCCCAAATGATGTCTGGCGCAAGTTCTGCTGTAACAGGGTCAGGTATTTCAGCGACACATCGAAGCGCCGCTCTCGCGCCTGCTCTTCGCTATTCGTTAACTGAACACGTACATAGGTTTCGACATAGTGTTTCATCTGGGCGCGCCATGCGGATGCTTCCTCGCGTAGTTCGATCCAGCTTTGAGAGCCCTCCAGATCTGCTAGATTTTTATCTATACTTGAGAGTTTGTTGCCCCAATCCGGTTCGTCAAACCAGGTTGGATAATGAGAGTCCCCGTCCGGTTCTGCAAGTAACCGTGCGACATCTTTCGCGCGCTGAGCTTGCTCTTCCATTCTGGAGAAACGCTCTTCAGTTTGCTCCGGAAAGAGCCGCCGGCCCTGGGTTGCGCGGTTCAGCAGTTGTTCGAGATTGTCCGGCGCCAATTTCTGCGCCAGCTGCACCCAATGATCTGCCAGCTGTTGCATCAAATCCAAGGCTTTCGGTTTCTTATCATTGCGCAGGAGATCAACCGCTCCCCGTAGACGCTCGAAATCTTCCTCCAGGTCTCCCGAGGGTAGAGAGGTCAACAGCGCCTCAGCGTTGCTGTGATTTTTGAGTTTCTCATGCGCAGATTCCAGTTGCCGCTGCATGGCTGCTGAAAGAGGGTAATGCTTCTCATGGCTCTCACAGAGACGTACAATTTCGGCATAATCGTACTCCTCTATTGCTGCATCTAAATTGCTCAGAGTTTCCCGTACTGCAGAGATTTGGCGTCGTAAATATGTGTCGCGTGTTTTGGTCTCTGGTGACAGCTGGAATAGACGACCTCCCATTTGGTCTGCCGCGGCGCCATTACCGATCAAGTCTCGCAGCGTTTTTTGACCCGGCGTTTCACCCCAGCCTTGGAAACTATTGAGTGCTTTTTCTGCGTCATCGCAATCATCGGTCTCCAGATTATCTTCTGCTCGTCGCAGGTAATCGCGCACTCGCTGTAGAAGATGACTGCCTATCTCCGCTTCGGTCTGCAAAAGTTGGGCATCCTCACGTCCGGGTATTTTTTCCAAAACCCTCTTTGTCAGGTCCAGTGCCTCATCATAGTGACCACTCTCAAGCATTTTCCGGGCCTGTCCCAGCGCCTCAGCGGCTTCAGCTTCATGTTGCAAGGATTCCGCGCGGCGCAAGAAGAACCTGGCCCGTACTTGTGCAGGGTCCTGAGCCAAAATTCCTTCCAGAATTTGACGAACATCCGCCATTTTTTCTTGCGTTTTTTGGTACTCTTCGATGGCTTTAGTGAAACACTTCTCGCGCTCTGCATCGTGTGCGTCGTCGAGCGCCTTTTGCCCATTAGACAAACTGGCATCTGCTTCTTTGTAGAGGCTGTAGAGGGTATTGCGTCTTCCGTAGCTCAAGCTCTCAAAAGTCCATCGCTCCTTGAATTCAGTTTCATAGAGTGCCTCCTTTTGGACCTCCGCTAATATCTCCAGAGCTTTTTGATGCGCTTCTTTGCTCAACTCTTCTACAGTAAGCCATTCGGGGTTGCGTGAATCCACCCGATTTTCAGCCGCCAGGAAGGCCTGATTGACGGTCGTGGTATAGGTCACACCAGCGCGTGCCCACTGCTCCAATTCGTTGAAAGAATCCCAGGAGCGACATTCAGGTCGCAATCGCGCGGCTTCCGCGAAAGCCATTTCTGCGTCACGCCAGCGCCGCTCCACTAAAGCTGGAATTGCTCGCGTATCCAGCGCCTCCCACTCAGGGGTACGGCGCTCATCGGCATTCTGATAATAACGCCTTAGTTCATTCCCCATACGCGCTAGTCGTTGATAGATATAAGCCAAGCGCCAGGCTTCACTCTCACTAGGTTGCGCCTTGAGCTGTTGCGCAAATTCACCGATCGCTTTCTCGTAAGCGCGTACCCCTAATGAGAATTGTGCCCCAGCGATAGGTTGCCAGATTTCTTTCTCTAGCTCTTTCTTTGCGCGTTCGCGGGACTGTTCGAACGACAATCTAGCTTCTGAAGGCGGCTGCAGGCGCAATGCTAGATCGGCAGCAGCAAAGACGCGGTCAAAACGGCCAACAGAATTGGCGTCCCAGAGCCGTGTTTCCAACTTTTTGAGCACATCGGCGTGTTCAAAGAGCGCCAGGGTCTCGTACCACCAATCCAGGTCATCCAGAAGGACATCAACCTGCTGATAACGCCGCTTTGCGTCACGCTGCAATGCCTTGGAAATCAGCCTACGCGTACCGTCAGCTAAAGCTGCCCAGACCAGGTCCCCTGCCCCAAGATTGGCCGGGGGGTGACCTTCCTTATCTAGAGGCACATGTCGTCCGGTGAACAGGTAATGCAGATGCCCGCCAAAGAAGAATAGATCCTGGCGCATGTCCTCTGGACCGCCTGTTACGTTCCAATCAATGATTTTAAGAGCAAATCGTTGCTGCTGTTGGCCCAGCCATTGGAGGCGGATACGATCTCCCTTTGTATCTGGAGCGAAATCCTTGAAAGCAAGGTTATGGCGATGTGTCAATCGCAAGGCTTCTACTATGGCTTTGGCGATCGCTACCATACGACATTCATCCGCCAAATCTGCGATCGCGAAGCGTTCGAAAGCTGGTGGGGCAAATTCCTGAATGACAAAGGGTTGCCCGAGTGTTATCTCGCCAGCTTCCAAAAGCGCGATAATTCTTCTCCACGGCTCTGTCTCTCTTGCGCGCCGCAGTCGTGTCATCGCGTCTGGCAAACTGTCCCAGCCCTCGTCTTCTGCGGCATTCAAGGTGCGCAGAACTTCAGCTTCACGTTGCAGTGCCGCCACTTTGATTGGATCGTCAGCATCCTCATCTTGAACCAGTTTGATTACGACTGCCTGATCAGGCACATCACCCAACCAGGCGCGATAGGCGTCCGACACTGCGCCATGCCCCAGGCTTTCCTCGATGCGATAGTTGATTCCATTCAGCGTGAGCAATTCGCCATTAGCAAGTTTCATAAATCAAGCTCCTGACCCGGAACGAATAAGTTACAAACAATACCTTTACTGCCTGTTGCCCAGCTCATTGTGCAGAAAATGTAATCATCCAATCTTCATGCCTATTCAGGGCCCCATTGGAATTAGCAACCAGGGTCTCTTTTGACTGGTTCTCAAGGTAAATATCTTAGCAGCGCTACATTCCCGTCTTGCGTCGCAGCGGCGAGCAGGTTTCCACTTACCAGTGATAGCCCATTGACCATGGTGCGCAAAGACTCCGCCGCCAGACATCCCCCCGTTGCATCCCAGATTTGCACCTTGCCATCAAAGCCGCTGGCGACGGCAAATATCGCACTATCGGAATCGGACGTCAGAGCCGTGCCGGGTCCATCTAGTTCTTGCTCCCAAAGAACATCGTTTAGGTCAGTGGAATAGACTGTCAGGCGGGCTGTATAATATTCGCCTGGGGTGAGTGCTGCGATGCCAGCATCATCAACCAATGCTGTTACAGATGTGACCGGCGATGCGCATTCACGCTTATGTAGCAATGCTCCGGTAGCTGCATCAAGTATTGCCAACCAGTTTGCGCCGGTGCCCGCGCTTCCTGCAACCACAGATTTGCCCTCGTTGGCGAAATCCACTGACCAGGTCGTCCCTAATGCTGCAGTCCCTTGATTCTTTTGCTGCCACAATGTCTTGCCTTTGAAATTCAGCCCGATCAAGGCTGATGATAAATGTCCGACAGTCAGGTATTCTGTGGAGATGTCCATAGCCAGTCTGTGAATATCGCAGGGCGCTGTGTAGAGATTGGTCCCCTGGAGCTCAAAGCGATCCTCCTTTGCTTTGAGCTCCAGGGAAATCGCAGAGCCTAAACGGGTCGCCAGGATCAGGCGCGTGAAATCAGGTGACGCACATAGTTGGTGAATGGGGGTCTCCGTGGTGTCTGAAGGATAATCTGCCAGGCCATGACCATTTGAGTCGAGGATTGTGACGCCAGTCTCCGTCCCCACAGCTACATACCGCCCATCGTTCGATTGCACAACTGCGTAGGCAGGGTGGTACACTTGAATCCATTTGCGAAGATCCAGACGTCCTGTCATATTTCAGTTTCCTGCTTTTCGGGCGCTTTCGTTGAGACGCTCAATTTCCTTTTTTAGCTCCAAATGCATGATTGTGCCCATGTCAAAAACACGTGGTGTGGCTGTATTACTTTTGAACTCCGCAACTCGCTCTCCAAGAAAGGCTTGCAGTTTCTCCACACGACGCCTGAGATTGAGAGTTTCGCGGCGGGAGGCATTGCTTTCTTCATCTTCCGCCGGACCAAGGTTTTCCGCTGCCTGACGAATGGCTTCGTTGACTTCACGTAGAGTCAAAGCGAAGGGATATTCAATCTGTCCCAGCGAAACTCCGTTACGGCGCAAATCCTCGACCAGCGTCTCGATGAGCTGAGGGGGGACTCCCGGTTTCTGCGTCGCCTTGAGTGTGAAATTCTGCAGTGCATTCAAGTATCGGCGGGCGCTTTGCCCCTCCGGTGGTGCCAGGTTGAATTTTGGATCTATGGCTTGCAGACGTTTGCTCTCACTCAGGGGCAGCTGACGTCCGCCGAAATCGCGCAAATCCAGATAGACTTCTGTGGTCTCATTGCCATCTTTGTCGAAATATGGACCCTCTTTGATCAGACCATATGCACAGGCAAGCGTGAATGCCCGCAATTTCGTCTCATCTCCCATCGTCACAACCAGTTCCGGTGAAAGGGGGCGTAGACGATTCCCATTTTCTCCCAGGGTGTCGATGAGATTCTCGAACTCAGTCGCTACCTGCTCTTCAGGGAACAGGTGCACACTCTCCCGTCCCCTGTATAGTTTGGTCCGGTAATCATTCTCACATGCAGTGAACTGATCCACGGCTCGAAGTTTAACACCTCGCGCGACCTCAACTACGGTACAAGATACCTTGCTCTCCGAAGTCAAATCTACATTTCGGCTCTGATCACGCAGAATACTGTGCGCTTTGTCCAGGAACTCACGCGTCTCATCCATCGTGGCGGCCGCCATGTTAAAGGACACATAGCGTTCGTGGTGCATGCTTTTTCCATTCGAAGCCGGATTGTAACGCAAGAAAGGTTCTGTGACCTGCCCTACCACATTGGTAAAAGTGGAATGGGATTTAAAAGACTCTGCGAGACGGTCTGCAACCGACACGTTGTTCCGCACTATCTGGAACAGCCCCTTCGTACCAACGAAGAACTTACGTGCGATATCCTCGGGACCCTTAGCTTCCTGTGCCCACATGCTAACCATCTTGTAGTGTAGTGGTTCAACTTCGTCCAGACGTTCCCAAACCAGTCCCTTCGCGCCACGAACTTCACCCAGGACTTGAGTCGCTACCGCTTCGGCATGCTCCGGGCGTTGATAGAGTTGTTCCTCAAATTCTGGGTTTGTAAGGTAGGTTCGCACTTTTATCTGACGCTTTGCACGCCTATTGTTCTCGTGCACGCGCGACCAATCCTGCAGAATCCTGGAAGTTGCCATCAGCGTTGCCTGCCAGGTTTCCAATTCCCGTGCGGCTTCATCTACTACACTTAGGTTCCGGCTCTGATCCATCTCAGCAGCACCAAGTGCATCTAGCACATCTATGACAACCCGATACATCCGCCGGTGCAACAGCAATTCCATCTTCTCATAGAACCATCCGATGAAGGAATCCTGCGCCTTACGGGGCTTCGAATTGCGGTGAATCAGCCCCGGTCCCATATCTTTGGTGTCTTGCATCCAGGCAATGCTGTTGCGCAGTTCTTCACTTGTCTGCCGTAGGCGTGTCTCAATTTCCGCCTTGCTATACTCTTCCTCGAGCAATGTTTTGAAGCTGACCAACTTATCTTTCAGTGCGGCTACTACTGCACGGGCCGTCGGCAACTGCGCAGCTGCCAACATCTTGGAGCGCGGATCACGGCGATTGAGAATCGCCGTGATTTCAGCATCTACGGCTTCGGCAAAACGTTGCCGAAGTGCATCTCGATAGCGCGCCAGAATGATGTCCCATTGCCCGCCTTCGCGCGCTTCTTCATCATCAGGGTCGTATTGCGGGCCAAGGCATTCGTCCATGAAGTGGTCGCTGAAATTCATCAAGCGTGTGTAACCTTCATCATAGGTCTCGTGCCTGTAGTCGCCCTCTTTGGTTGCAATCAGATTTCCAGACAAGTACTCCAACCATTGCTGCAGAGTTTGATAGTCTTCCGCAAAGGCCCCTTCAGAGAGCGAAATCATATTGAATAATCCAGTCCAACTTGTGTCGGGAGTTTCAGGATCAATCTTCCTGGTAGCAACAATAGCTTTCTGTACCACTCCGGGGTTGACACGACCGCCAACACTGCTATCAACAAATACCCGCTCTACCTCTTTTCCTGCAGCCAAGTCAATTTGTGCCTGCATTTTCTTATCTGGAATCGGCAGATATTGACGACGTAGCAGCTCTTGTAAGAAGCGATATGAGAAACTCTCAATGATATCATCAATCGGTAGAATGTACGTCAGAACGTTGAAGCTGCTGTACTGCCAGCCTTCCTCCTTGTCATAATGCAAGCCGGCATTCGCACGTTGTGTCGCTAATGTATCTCCAAGGCTTTGATCAATATGTGCCATAACAAAATCCGAAATAATTGGAAAGACGCCGCTGCTAGGGTCGCCACTCAAATCTTTGTCCCCGGCAGCGCTTGGGGAGGCTGTATCTACCAGGTAGATATGATCCACCGGTTGATTCGTACTCCAGGTAATGGAACGCAAATCATCTCCATACCGGACCATGTAGGGTAACATGTCACTATGTGTGCGCACAAAGCGGTCCAATTCGCGCAGGGCAGCATAAGAGTTCGGTTTGAGGTTTGTGGGGTCATTCATCATGGAAGTGTAAGAACTGAAAGCATCCGGCAAAACAATGATGGCAGAAACATCAATGGATTGCCATTTGGAATTTGACCGTACAGCATGCCCTACCAGGTTCGCGATGTCTACCATAAAACCCGAACCAGTACCACCTGCTACCGAGCCGATGATGAAGACCTGGCGCTTGCTTTGCTCAATCTGAACGGCATCCACAGGCTTTTCTTCCTCTGGTTCACCGTACATACGACTGATAGCACTGACAATGGATGAGTATACGGGATTGTCCCATCGCTGAAATAATGCCACACGGCCTACGGGCCGGCGTTGTTGCGCTCCGCCACGAATATCCTTTTCTGTGGGGCTCAGGATGCGCGAGAGTTTCTCTTTCTCCAGCCAGTTCATATATGCAGAACTGCGCCCCGAAGCCATATCGCTGAAAATCGTATCCATCGTAACGCCTGGGCGACTGACGACGTGTCGGAACTCGGGATCGCGCCCGCGATCATCCGTTTGCGGCTCAAGCCGGGTGCCAGCAAACGTGTCCACATCGCGCAGATCATCTGTGTCGAGAGAGAGCAACACCACATTGTTCGGAACCTGACCATAGGTTTCCTCGAGGCGTTCCTTGAGGATAATCAACGATGTCTTTCCGGAACCACCTACACCAATAGCAAGAACTCGTTTAGGCATCTCAAAACTCCTTTCTTAAAAGTGGGAGACTAGTTCAGCATTTGAGCTTGGTATTATCCAAACCGATTCGTAGCCGTATCTCGGATTTGCTTGTAGACACGTCCGAGGGTATGGGTCTGAAAGTGCCCTTCATACCGCCACCTTTGCCGGCGGCAAATATCTTCACATCAGTCCCGTCTTTGACGATATAAAATTCTACCGGTTCGAGGTTCTTCACATAGATGTGTGCTTTCTTGCGATCACCGCCGATCGTTACCCTATTGGCGCGCTTTGCCATTCCGCGTGCATATACGTTATGTGGACCCTCTGGTTTACCCGAGCGGCACACCAGGACGTACCCCTTGGGAGGCGGTAAAATGAGCATTTTCATCCACGGCAGCAATACGAAGGCAAACAAAGCCAACACTCCAACAGCCAACAATCCCGCGATCAACCAGGCCCACCACGGCGGGGGGCAGCCATCAAACAATGCCATACCAGCCCGTGTTGGGCAAGCATCCTGCGGGTCCCGGATGCCATCACCATCAGTATCAGGTATCGGCGGCGGCGGCGGCGGTGGTGTGGGTGTTGGAGTGGGTGTAGGACAAGCAGGCGCAAGCAGGCGCACCGGAAAGTCGCGTTCTGTAGGCTGTAGAGGTGTGCCGTTTAGCAGCTGCGCAGTCAGACGTGCGCGCAGGGTAGTTTCCTGCTCTGCAGAACAAGCAAGTCCACTGATAAGCGCGGTACAGATGTCAGTAACATCTCCTTCGAACACTCCCGGGCTGGTGGTGTTCAGCGCCGTCTCCGTGCCCGCTCCAAAGACACGAACCCGCATACTATCTGCAGAAGCCAGTGTATGGTCGCCTATCTCGATTTTCAGAGCGGCAGGTTGTCCTGACTCGCAAATCAAGGGATCTGGGGTTATATCAGAGATGTAGGGACCACGCCCAACATCAACCAGCAGACGCGCGACCGCGATGGGGATCCTATCAGAGGTTGTATCATTTGGAGCCAACGCCGAACCGGCATTTAGGATGAACGTGAAACGCCCTGGTGTATCGAGAACTGCTGGATATGCAGAGGCAAAGTCGAAACGAATCTCATAGACGCCTGAAGCGTCTGGAACAATAGAATCGAAGATTCGCAACGATTCTTGTTTTCCGTCGGGATAGATTACTTCGCCCCAAATTGGTTGTTGCTCGCTACCATAACAATCGTCAGTGAGATTGAAACGTAATGCAAACTCCCGACTCGGTGTTTGACGATCGGTAGCCAGATAAACATTTGCGATATCAGTCAAGCTCACGTTCGGCTCCAGGAAGTTGATGCTATAGGCGCCTCGGCGATCTGTATGAACCCTCACTTCTTGATCCGAAGTTAGCGTCCAGTAATCGTTCTTCAGATTATCAGCCAGTCGCGGCGGCCCTATCGCAATAATCTCAACCGAGTTATCTGTGCCCCGGAAATGGTGTACTCCGGGGGTCCCTGTAAGCTCCACATCACTGGTGCTGGGATCTTGCACAGTGACCATGCCGCTTTGGGGATCCGTCTGGTGCAAAACTGTCAACACAATCTGCTGTACACATTGCCCAACAAAAAACGAATATGGATTACCTGGAGTTACTGTCTCTCCCCCTCCCCCCGGAATGGTGTTTTGAAGTTGAGCAACTACCTTGTTGTAAGTTTCCTCGATTTGGTTGCGATTCTGAATGCTGTACGCGAAAACATTATCGTATCGTGCTTGCATCTGCTCCCAGAAACTGATATAGCGCTCGTACTCCGCGTCGTTGGGGTCTTGAAGCAACATGACAAACAAAGGAATATCCGAATTTGCGCTCACCAGACTCTCAATATTGTCATCGCTCTGCCCAGCCAGCGGATAGGGCCTTCCATCTGTTAGCAACACCACCGCCGGTAAATTCGCCGCACGACGATTTGGCGAAGTACGTAGCTCGCGATATGCCATCCCAAGTGCGTCTATGATATTCGTGCCCAATTCAGGTTCGGGATCTGCAATCAGACGGGCGATTGTATCCCTTGCACCCGTAATCGGCTGTAACGGCGCAACGAGCTTGGACGTGAGTCCAAGACTCACAACACCTGCCTGGTAGTCCGCTTCGTTCCCTTCTGAAAACCCGAGGCGGGCGACGAAAAGTTCCACGCCATCAATGCGCAGGAAATCGGGGTCATTTCCCCACTGCCCACATCCCGAGATGATTCTGTCTTCAGGGAACATGCTGCACGAGTTATCTAAAATCAGCATCATGTCTATGGGGCGTAGTTCCTGTGTCGACTGTGCTTGAACCACTGGCCCCGTACAACAAAGCATAATCAGCACAACAAGCATCAGCCCGAAACGCCTGAGCGTCTTCATCATACCTACTCCTTTATGAAACAAAACCATATCACATAATTTAATCGCAGTACTTCAGCATTCCAGAGACACTTCTTTTACTGACTCTCCGCCACCCACCCGAAACCATTCGTCAATTAGTACTTTCTTAAACCGCCACGAGCGCCCCACCTTTGCTGCTGGAATTTCGCCGTCCTGCGCTAGCCGGTACACCGTGGCTTCTCCCAATCGCAAATACTCCGCCACTTCTGCGACGGTCATGATGATATCTACTTCTTTGACTTCCATCCTACTTTCTCCTTACCATTGACGTTGACAGCGCCTGTAAGCCATGGTAAACTATTCATTATCACAATTTGATGTTTGCGTGTAGATTGTTTGTGGTTACTCATCATTGTTGCGCTTATCTAGACGTGAGTATTCATTAAAAGCATCCTATTATATTAAAGCCAATTCATTATCCCATTCTTTCAAGCAAATCAGCGAATTTTCGAAATTGCTGATTAGCAACCTTTGATATTGTGATTCAGGCGTTTTTATTCCATTTCTTTGATCATTATTGCTATGGCGCCCATATTTCTACCATCTGATGAACTTATACTGCTAAGCCAAGAGGCATTGGAATCCTATTGGGAAATATCAGGCTTCCCATCCCCCGAATCCCAGTGCGCACAACATGTGAATCGGTTGCACGAAATCTTGGGGTGCAACTTCAGCAGTGGGCGCTGGAGGCGGGTGATTGAGAGAGAGCGACTCCAACAGTCTAACCTGAAAGCGACGTTGCGAGCCTATTCTTTGCACGTGGCGGCGAGCTATGAGCAACAATATCCCCGTGTGTATCCGCTAGAACTCGGAGAATGCAAAGCCTGGGAAGAATTGCGCTCCTGGCTCGAACAATCGGCGCGGAACATATTGAGGCGGCGATTTGGCTTGCTGGAAATACCCCTCCAGTTCGAAGCGGATGAGTGTGCTCAATGTGCGTGCGAGATAATCTTCCAGACTCGCTTCCCCTATGATGTCGCTTTCGACGCCTGGGCTCGCTACATCCTACTTAATGCAATCCGGCGTCGCTATCGCCAACCAGAGGTGCGCTATTGTGAATTGCTGACAGACATTTTCGCGCCCAATTCTGATGTTGACATGCAAACATCAGACGGCGAGGGTTGGGAGATACCAGACCCATACCAACCCGCGGAAACTTGGGAATTACGTGAGTTGTTACTGGATGTAATCTCTCGCCTCCCGACGGAAGCGCAACGCGAGGTCATCCGCCTCAGCTACTTCTCGGGTCTGGAAGATGCTTGTATTGCAGAACGCATGGGTAAAAGTGCCCAGGCCATACACAATCTGCGAAATCGTGCGCATGACAACTTAAGACGTGTGCTTGAAAATCGTCTAGATCTATTGCGCTAATGCGCAGCGCTCAGTCTCGAGACTGGGCGTTGCGCTGACAAGCCCGTTTCTATAGCATTTCGTGCTTGTCAGTTTGCCCCAGACAATGTTCACCCCACAATTTCGGTGGAGACCAGCAGCCACATCCCTGCAGAAGGGATTTCGTAGCAGGTCGTTGACCGAAATCGCGCCCGGTTGCTACGCAACCCCGCCTCGCACAATGTCCCCGAAGCGCGGGCAACACATTCGCATTGCGAGCCTCGCAGGGGCGCAGAAGCCCTCCGAACTGCTACGAAAGCCCGTCAAACGAAAAGATAACAAGTCCTAATGGCCCACTGATGAGCATCTATGAACAGTGGGATAGCCGAAAAGTACGCCTACCTACACTGACCCCAGACCTATAACTCCGATGTCTTCCCCATACTCACACCCTCCACTCCTCATGGCTTACTGGGAACCTATTCAGCTCATCCCGGTACTGCTGCCACTGCGGCATGAAGCGGTCGAGCAGCGCCACGAAGCGGGCGTTGTGGGTGGGCTCCAGCAGGTGCAGGAGCTCGTGGACGATGACGTATTCCAGGCAGACGCGCGGCTTCTTGGCCAGTTCGGTGTTGAGGCGGATATTCCCCGCACGGGCATTGCAGCTGCCCCAGCGGGTCTTCATCCGGCGAACGAAGAATTGCCGGGCCTTCACCCCCAGCACCAGCTCCCACTTGGCGATGAGCGGCAGAGCCGCCTGCTTGAGTTGCACGCGGTACCACGCCTCCAGGATAGTCTCACGCCGGGCGCCATCCGTGCCGGGGCGCACGTGCAGCAGCAACCGGCCCTTCTGCAATTCCACCCCGGCGGCGCCATCGGTCTCCTCGATGCTCAGCAGGTAGCGCTCGCCCCACACGAAATGGCTCTCCCGTTCCAGGTACTCGCGCGGAGTTTCACGCTCCTGCGCCCGGAGTTTTTGCTGTTGGCGCTTAATCCAGCCCAGTTTGGAGATGGCATAGGCGCGAATCGTGTCCAGCTTCATCCGGGTTGGGGCAGCGATGCGAACCCGGCCATCGGGCGGATAGACGCTCAGGTGGATGTTCTTGATGTCCTTGAGGACGACCTCGATGCTGAGGTCGCCCAACTCGAGCCGGGTTTCCATCAGTATTCCTTCTGCGCCTCGATAATCAGGAAGATGCGCTCGACTTCAGCCACATTCCCGAGAACGGTGTAGAGCTCGCGCTTTATCACATTCTCCTTGGCCTGCACGCCGCGCCAGCCATCGGGCCGCACCCGCTTGACGGTGCTGTCAATGCGCAGCGCCAGCTCCAGCGTCCGGTCGCTCCCGGCATGATATTCACCGGGCTGCTCTTTAATCTGACCCTGGGGAACCTGGAGGTTGTTGTAGAGCGCTCGTTTGCCCGGCGTATCCAGCGTTGCCGGGGTGTCGTCGGTCTTCCCGGCCTGCACCTGCGCTGCCATCGCCGCGATGCGCTGCAAGTATTCCGCGTATTCGAGCGCCTTAGCTTTGCGTAGGGCAATGACCTCGTCCAGCAGCGCCGACATTTTCCCGTAAAAGGCCGGGTCGTTGGGGTGTTCTGTGATGATTTTGCTGCGGACGTTGTTCTCAATCGTCTCGGCCACAGCCTCGGGATTGTGGCGCAGCTCGCTCAGGCGCTCGGCAATGGCTTCGGCGATGCCGGTCTTGATGATGAGGTCCAGCAGCGGCAGGTCATCGAAGGGCGAGATTTTGCGCGGCTCATCGGCCTGGATGTAGGTATCAATGAGGTGGCGCATGTCCGCCTCGTAGGTCTTGAGGTCGAGGCTCTCCCCGCTGGCGTGGCGGATGATTTCCCGCAGCTTGATGTAGGTGTCGAGTTGGCGCCGAATGCGGGCGATGTCAGCGGGGGTGTACCCGGCGGCGTCGAGTTCATCAGCAATGTTGGCGTAGGCGCGCACGAGCGAGGCTGTGGCTTTGTAGAGAGCTGCCCGCTGCGGCTCGCGCTCCTGCAAATCGGTGGGAATCTCGGTGTTGCCACAGAAGGTGTGGATGTGTTCGAGCTCGCCACGGGGCGGCGCGACCGGCTCGCATAGCAGCTCCAGCGCCTCAATTGCGGCATCCAGGTGCGCCCGCCCGGTCTTGAGGCGGTCCTGGATGAGCACCTCGGGACTGGCGCCGGGGGCGCTGGTATCCAGCTCGGAGGTGTAGACCGCGATGGCGTTCTCCAGCTTGCGGAAGAGGTCCTTGTAGTCCACGATGTGCCCGTAGGGCTTGTCCTCGCCATCCAGGCGGTTGGTGCGGCAGATGGCCTGGAAGAGCCCGTGGTCCTGCATGGGTTTATCAATGTAGAGGTAGGTGCAGGGGGGCGCATCGAAGCCGGTGAGCAGCTTATCCACCACAATGAGCAGCCGCATGGTCGCCGGTTCCTTGGTGAAGCGGGCTTTAGCCGCGTCCTCGTAGGTCTCGGTCCTGGTCTTGCCCGGCTCGGCAGCCACATGCTGGAGCAGCTCGGTGTAGGTGTTGTAGATGAACTCGCGCTCGGTCTCGGTGTTCGCTCCGGTATCCTCCAGCGTGATATCGCGCGTCTGCGGGTTGTAGGAGGTGACGACGGCGCAGCGGCCTTTAAGCGGCGTGCGCTGGAAGAGGACAAAATAGCGGCAAGCCTCGTAAATGCTGGAAGCCACCAGCATGGCGTTGCCGCGCTCGGTGGAGAGCCGGGGCTTGGTGCTGAAATCGTGGACGATATCGCACACGACGCGCTCCATGCGGGAGCGGGAACTGAGCAGCTTCTGCAGCGTGCCCCAATGCTTTTTCAGTTCGTCCTTCTGCCAGTCATTGAGGCCCCGTGTCTTGGCTTCGAACCAGGCGTCCACC
>JAPKMR010000071.1 GCA_026645815.1 Anaerolineae bacterium
TCCTGACTGGAGACCAACGCTTTGATGCACTGTGGTCTCGCGCTTATGCTAACTTGCCCCCATCCTGAAATGCACCCTTTGCGTGATAAGTGTTTCGAGTGAGCCGGTTGTATTTACGATGTGGGGCGCTCACCCAACGTCAGGCGTAGCTCTTGCTCGGCGCCGTCGCGCAGCACGGTGAGCGTAACGCTCTGCCCGGGACGGGTTTGGGCGCTTAACGCGGAGATGAGATCCTCAAAACTGCGGACAGGCGTGGCATCGAGCGCGATGATAACATCGCCGCCCACGCTTGTCTGCGCTCCATCGAGCGTTACCTGGCGCGCGCTCCCGCGTAATCCCCCCTGTTCTGCCGGACTGCCGGTGATGACATCTATCACCAGGGCGCCACGTTGATCCGCTGGCAGGTTCATGGCTATCGCAATATCAGCGGTGAGGGTGGTGCCGCTGATTCCAATCCAGGGGTGGGTATAGGCGCCGGTTGCGATGAGCACGGGAACCACCCGCTCGACGATGGCGGCAGGGATGGCGAAACCAATGCCCACGGACGCCTGGACTGGAGAGATGATGGCTGTCGTCACCCCGATGACCTCTCCCTGTTCGTTGACGAGGACCCCGCCTGAGTTGCCCGGATTGATTGGCGCATCGGTCTGGATGATATCGGGAATGCTATACCGGCTTCCAAGAGTCTGCCCAACCGATAGCGAACGTCCAATCGCACTGACGAAACCGACGGTCATAGTGTTTTCCAATCCAAAAGGGTTGCCGATGGCAACCGAGAGTTGCCCCACGGCAGGCTCTGTTTGCGCCATACGCACGGGCTGGAGTTGGGAATCTACACCATCCACTTTCAGCACGGCGAGGTCGCTGTCTGGATCGGAGCCTACTACAGTTGCTTCAGCGGTGGTATCATTGGCGAAACGTACCACGATGCGCGTGGCGTTCTCGATGACGTGGTAGTTGGTGACGATGTGTCCCTGATAATCCCAGACAAAGCCGGAACCTGCGCCCTGTTCGTAGGGCAGGGCGGAATCTTCTGAGAAGGGCAGCATCATCTCGCCGCTCTGTTGGATGACTTGCACGCTCACCACTGAAGGATTCACATTGGTGTAGATGGTCTCTAGCGCCGTCTGCAATGCCGAGAGTATGCCCGCCTGATCGGGTAATGGATTCGTCTGGTTTTCTGCATTGGTTTGGTCCGGCGCCAACAAAGGCGTATTCTCCGGCGTCTGTGCGGTCATCAACGATAGCAGATTGCATCCGGTAAGCACCAAGATGGCTATCACACTCAGTATTACCATTGACAAGCGTTTGCTGTGCATCATATTACCTCCATGTGCTGTTTGGGGAGCATTCCTGCACATTGTGCCCCAAAACAGCGTGATATCTTTCCCACGGCTGAGGTCTCACTCATGCGCCGAGTTTGCATTATGGTCACTGGTCAACCAATCACCATAGTGGCATTATAGCCTGTTTGGGGTGTGAAATCTTTATGGGGAGCTACAGATTGGCTTAAGGGAAGTTTAAGAATCTTGCCCGAGCGTTTTTGATGGCGTTGGAAATTGGCGGTCAGCGGTCCGCCATCCCAGCATCTCAGAGGGGGAGCAGGATGCGAAAGCAGCTCCCATTGCCGGGAACGCTTTCGACCTCGATACGCCCGTTGTGGGCTGTGATCAGGTCGCGGGCAATGGTCAGGCCCAGCCCCATGCCCTGCGGGAAACGGCGACTGGTTGGGCCGCGGTAGAAAGGCTCAAAGATACGCAGCTGCTCTTCAGGCGCGATGCCGGGTCCGGAGTCTTGAACCGCGATTTGCAGAGTATCCGCGCTGACTGCAGCACTGACTGCGATGGTCCCACCCGATGGCGTATATTTGATGGCATTGCTGACAATGTTGCCGAGCGCCTGTGCCAGGCGGTCAGGGTCAATGCTGAGGGTGGGAAGGTCGGGCGCCAGCGAGATCTGCCAGCGCAGGTCTTTGCCCAGCGCTGCTTCGCGCCATGGGCTGAGAGTTTGGTTGAGCCACGAACTGATCTCCGTGGGGCTGCGATCCAATTCCAAGGGTCCCAAGGCCTGCCCGTAGAGTTGCGTCAGGTCGTCTAGCAGGTGCCGCATGCGGGTGACCTCCGCTTCCATGCCATTCAGGAGTTCCTCGCGAAGCGTCGTGTCCTCGGTGGCGCCGGCGGCGAGCGCCTGAATCGCGGAGCGTAGGGCGCCCAGAGGTCTCCCGATTTCGTGAACGAGGTTCGCCAGCAACCGCAGACGCGCCTTTTCCAGACTCTGAAGTTGTGTGCTGAGGGCATTAAATGCCCGAACGAGCAGCCGGTATTCGCTGGGACCTTGTTCAGCCAATTGCTCCAGGCGTTGCCCTTGTGTCATGCGCACGATGGCTTCAGTGCTGCGCGTGATGGGACGCTCTAAATCGAAGGCGAGATAAAGTCCCACTCCCAACCCGATGAGCAGGCCCACGGCAAGCACCGAGAAGATGAGGGTGCGTGCCCGAGGAAAGCGTTCATAAAGGCTGGAGAGCGGATCGGTAAGCCGGATGACGCCGATGACGCGGTTGTTCAGGATGACCGGAACCAGGATATCCGCGGCGCCCGTGCCTCGCTGTTCACCGTAATCAATTCGTAGAATTGCGCCCGTGCGGAGCACCTCTGCAAAGCCGGGGACGGCGATGGTTCGCCCAATATTGGGCCGTTCTTCGGAGTTGGTTGTAGCCAGCAATAGCCCATCGGCAGTGATCAGGGTCATTTGTGCTGAGACATACGGGTCCACTCGCGTGGTGAATTCCTGAGCCTGGAAGGGATCGGACCAGATCAGTGGATAATTATCGGCGAGCTCCGCAACCAGCAATGCCTGGCGCTCGAGCTCGTTTGCCAGACCTGCTAACAATACCTGGGTTTCAAGCAGGTAGGTCAATACTACGCCGATGATGGGTAGTACCACCAGCAGTGGTAGTACGTGGCTGATAATTAAGCGGGTGCGCAATTTGTGCATTATGCTACCAGTTTATAGCCTACGCCACGCACGGTGAGGATACGTTGTGGCGCATGGGGATCTTCCTCTATCTTTTCGCGCAGCCAGCGGATATGGACGTAGACCACTTGTGGTTCGCCGACGTATTCTGCACCCCAGACGCGGGCGAGTAACTCATCCACCGATAACACGCGCCCGGCTTCCTGGGCAAGCGCCGCTAGCAAGTCGAATTCGCGTGGCGCCAGCTCTACAGGTTTCCCGTGCAGGGTTACATGGTGTGCAGCGATGTCAATGATCAGGTCTCCGATGACCAGAGGGGGCATGGTAGCCGCTGGCGCCGCTAGCGGCGCCAGCGCAACGCGACGCAGGACGACCTTGATACGTGCCAGCAAAACGTCAATATCGAAGGGTTTAGTGATGTAATCATCGGCGCCCAATTCCAAGCCCAATACCTCATCGAGCTGGCGTCGGCGCGCAGTGACAAAGATTACGGGTGCTGTTGTCTGCGCGCGCAAGGCCCGTAAGCCATCCATGCCATCCATGCCCGGTAAGCCGATATCCAGAAGGATCAGGTCTGGCGGTTCGAGGCGTGCTATCGCCAGACCGTCTTCGGCTGTTCCGGCAGTGGATACGGTATAGCCGGCTTTTTCCAGGTTGAAAGCCAGGCTCCGCCTTAACAGGGCATCATCATCTATGATCAGGATTCGTTTTGACATTTTTGCCCGTGTACCGCGGCTCTCGTGGGCTACAGCGTTTCAGAGAACCGCCTTCTCCGCTTAGCGCAATTTAGCGAGCAAGCTCTCAACTTGCGCAGAGTCAAGCTTTTCCAGTGGGCGCTTTACCAAAGGCATGCTATCCTTGAGTACTGGGTCCAGCATCTCAAAGGTAGGCCCGGGCTCGGTCCGGTAGAATATGCCGATAGGGATGCGCTCGCCCCATTCTTGCGCGCGTTCCCAGGCTGCAGTGCGGTTGGTAGGGTTGTAGCCTGCCTCATCCTCTAGCTTGTAGACACGCTCTGTGTAATACTCGTAAGTGCGCGGCTTATTGAAGGAGACGCACGGTTGAAGGATGTCTACCAATGCATAGCCCGGGTGTTCCAGCGCTTCACCGATTAGCCAGATGAGATGTTTGAGTTCACCAGGATAGCCGCGGCCCACGAATGTTGCGCCATGCGTGATTGCCAGGGCGAGGGGTTGCGCCGGGTCCTCGGCTGATCCATAAGGCGAGGTTGACGTTTTCCAGCCTTTTTCGCTGGTTGGTGAGAATTGCCCTTTCGTCAACCCGTATATTTTGTTGTTTTGTACAATCTCAGTCACGCCTGGATTGCGGCGAACGGCGTGGACGAAGTGCCCGAGTCCCTCACCGTAGCCATCACCATCGCCGTGGACGACTACCACATGCATGCCATGATTGGCCAGTTTTGCGCCCTGCGCCGCCGGCCAGGGGCGTCCGTGGAGAGTGTGCATACCATTGACACGCATGTACTGGGGTAATTTACTCCCGCAACCAATCCCCGTGACGATCATGAGTTCATGGGGGGCAATATTGTGTTCTACCAATGCGCGGGTGAGCGCATTGAGGATGCCGTAGTCCCCACACCCAGGACACCAGGTCGGTTTTTTATCAATTTTGTAATCATCGCGCGTCACCATGGTTACGCCTCCTGCAATCCCGCGAGGATGAATTCGGGTCTGAACGGTCGTCCATCAAAGCGACGAATGTGGCCATCTACGCTGAATCCCGTTCGCGCGCGGATGAGAATCTCCAGCTGACCGGTATAGTTTCCCTCAATGACAATTGTCCTATGGGCTTTGCGTAACTCAGATTCTGCCGTAGGCGGGAAAGGCTCTAGTCCGCTGAAATGTAGCAAATTGGCCGCACCAGCTTCCTGCGCATTGAGACGGTCCACTGCTTCGCGTGCCGGGCCATAGGTTGAGCCCCAGCAGATTAGTGTCAAAGCGGCTTCTGCGGGTCCATACCACGTGGGCGGTGGAACATCTTCGGCCATCGGAATGGCTTTCCGCATGCGTTTGCTCTGCTGCGCGATGCGATTCTGTGCGTCCTCCTCGATGCGTGGATACTCATCATGTTCATTGCTTTCTGTAACCCAAATAGCATTGGGGTGCCCCGGCAATGCACGGGGTGAGATACCGCTCTCGGTAATCTGATAGCGCTTATATCGTTCGGTCAATGCGTCAAGGTCGGCGTCAGTGAGTAGCATGCCGCGATCGATCTCTACAGCATTGAAATCAAGCGCACTGGCTTCCAGCGAACGGAAAGCATCCGCCAGAAATTGGTCGCTCAAGACCATCACGGGGGTCTGATAGCGTTCTGCTACGTTGAAGGCATACCAGCCCAGGTGGAAGGCTTCTTCTAGTGTTCCGGGCGCCAGGACCATGCGGGGGAATTCGTCCTGCGAGGCATGGAGCATGAAGAGTAGGTCCGCCTGTTCGGTGCGGGTGGGCAACCCGGTGGCGGGTCCGGGGCGTTGTGCGTTGTAGATGACTATGGGAGTCTCGCTAATACCTGCATAGCCTGTACCTTCCACCATCAGTGCGTAACCGCCACCGGAAGTGGGAACCAATGCACGTGCGCCCATAATGGCTGCCCCAACAGCCATGTTGATCGCGGAAATCTCATCCTCAACGTGTTTGGCAACTGCCCCGTATTTTGCACCGTTTTGGGCAAACCAGACCAGCACTGGTGAACCTGGCGTCATTGGGTAGCCGGAGACAAAGCGGCATCCCCCTGCCAGTGCGCCCATCGAGAAAGCCTGTGTGCCATTGAGCAGAATGCGCTGAGGGGCATTGGGGATGGCATGTAGCCGGAAGGGGAAGTCCGCTTTGTAAGTTTCTGCGATTTCGGCGCCTTTTTGGATCACATTCAGATTGCTGGTGACCACATCCTCGCCCTTTTTAGCAAAGTTGTCGCGGATGATGCTTTCAACATAGCTGAGATCGAATTCCAGAAGTCCGGCAGCAATACCGAGCGCCAGGGTGTTGCGCATCAGTTCCAAGCCACCGATTTCGCGCGCAAGTTGTGAGAGTGCTACCGGAATGGTGAATACATCCTCGCGGTTAAGTGCTTCGGGCAAGGGGTCCTTGCTATCGTAAATTACTGCGCCACCGGGTACAAGATCGGCGATGTGACGACGTACGCTTTCCATATCCAGCGCCAACAGGATGTGCACGGGGTCTGCGATTGAGAAGAGCGGGTCATGGGCCACGCGCAAGGTGAAGAAATTGTGCCCGCCTCGAATGCGCGAATAAAAATCCGGCACGCCAAAGACATGCAGTCCTCCCCGTACCAGGGCTTTGGCGAAGCCTGCGCCACTGGATTCCAGCCCCATGCCCGCCTCGCCCCCAATGCGGATGGTAATATCGTTTTCAATCATGTAACCCTCCCGTAGAAATGACTATTTTGGCTATGAAATGTTGCGTTTTGTGACTCCTGCGTTTGTCATCTGTTGCCGCCCTGTGATTTTTTGTTGCTCGGCGCTGATTAGCCCTCGTCCCAGGCCCAGAACCCACCGAGTACGACGTGGAGATTTTGCCAGCCCTGGCGTTGCAGCCAGCTGGCGGCGATGGTGGCGCGTGTGCCTGAGCCACAGAAGACGTAGACGGGAACATCGCGCGGGACTTCATCCTCTCGGCCCTGGAGTTGCCTGATCGGCAACAAATGCGCGCCCTCGATTCGCCCGGAAGCGAGTTCTTCGGCACTGCGGATGTCGAGTAGCCACGCCGGTTCGCCCTCGGCGAGGCGTTGCCGCAGGGCCTGCGCAGTGACCATTGGTAGGGTCTCAACGGGGCGCGCCCACACATTCCAGCTGGTCATCCCACCGGCTAACATGCCGCATACATTATCGTAACCCAGGCGGATTAGGGCGCGCATGATTTCGTGGGGGGAATTCCCATCGGCGACCAACAGTAAAGGGCGGTCAGTTGGTAGAAACCAACCCCCGAAAACTGCAAGCCTGTTGGCATCGAGGAATTGGGCGCCGGGTATGTGCGCCGTGCTGAACGCGAACTCGGAGCGTACGTCTACTACCAGCGCAGTGCTCATTTGCGCGGCAAAATCCGCTACTGAGAGCAACGGCGGCAGTGGAATCCCGCCGAGTATTGGCGCCCCTTCCAGGTTGAGGCGTTCGATGACGGTGAAATAGGGTGGCTTGGGCAGTTGCCGCACCACATCTGCGATAAAAGCCTCGCGCTCAGTGTTCTGCAGGCGCGGATTGAGGGTGCGTTCCAGACCTAATGACGTCCATGCCCGGTCGGCGATGGCGGAGCCACAGGGCGAACCTGCGCCATGCCCCGGTCCAATTAGCACACCATCTCCCAGGGGCAGCAGTTTGCCGAAAATGGCATCATATAACTGCCCCGCCAGCTCGGGGGCGCGATCCATGCCGAGAAAGTCTACGCGACCCACTTCACCCGCAAAGAGCGCATCGCCCGTGAAGATGATCCACGGCGCCCCGCCAGCATCGCGAAGCAGGTAGCTCATGCTGCCCTCGGTATGGCCTGGGGTGAGAAGCGCCTCCAGTTTCAGACTACCTGCCTGCCAGGTCTGACCTTCGGTGACGGCTTTGCCATAGTGATAGGGCAGCTGTGCATCGGCATGCCAGATTTCGGCGCCCGTGCGGGTCGCCAGCTCCACCGATCCGACGGCAAAGTCCTCATGCCGGTGGGTTTCCAGAATCGTCGTAATACGCATTCCGGCGCTATGCGCCAGCTCCAGATAGATATCGCAATCGCGGCGTGGATCAATGACGATGGCTGTTGGGCCATCTCCTACAATATACGAATATTGCGCCAGTCCTGCCGATTCAATGCGTTCCAAAAGCATAATTCTGCTCCTCCCTATTGATTGTAGGTCTATCCCCCGTAGCCGTTGGGATGTGCCCGGTGCCAAATCCAGGCAGTTTCCACAATTTGCCGGATATCGGGATAGTGGGGTTCCCATCCCAACTCTGCGCGGATTGTATCGCTGGCAGCGATGAGGGTCGCCGGGTCGCCCGCGCGCCGTCCTACTATCTCCGCGGGGATGGGATGACCTGTGACCTCGCGGCAAGCCTGGATGACCTCCATCACGGAAAAACCAAGGCCATTGCCCAGGTTATAGCGCCGGCTGCCCTTATCCAGTGCGCGCAGTGCCAGGATATGGGCTTGTGCCAGGTCAATCACGTGGATGTAGTCGCGGATGCAGGTGCCATCGGGGGTGGGGTAGTCATCGCCGAAGACCTTGATGCTCTCGCGTTGTCCTAGCGCTACTTGCAAGACCAGGGGGATGAGGTGAGTCTCGGGGTGGTGATCCTCGCCGCGTTCGGGCGTGGCGCCGGCAGCATTGAAGTAACGCAGCGCTGCATAACGCAGGTCGTAGATACGGTCGAGCCAGTGGAGATAACGCTCGAGGATGTGTTTGGACTCACCATAGGGGCTGCCTGGCACGATGCGCTCGGTCTCGGCGATGGGAATGCGCAGTGGGTCGTCGAAGAGGTTCGCCGTTGAGGAAAGGATGAAGCGCCGGGTACCATAGGTGACCGCGTTCTGCAGCAGGTTCAAGGCGTTGGTGACGTTATCGCCCAGGTATTTGAAGGGGAGTGCCATGGATTCCCCCACGAGCGTGTTGGAGGCAAAGTGCATGATGGCTTCAGGGCGGTGCGCCTTGAACACGGCTTCCACAGCATCGAAGTCTGCCAGTTCGCCCTGAACGAAAACCGCTTCCGGTGGTACAGCAGCGCGATGTCCCTGCGAAAGATTGTCGAAGATGATGACGTCCTCGCCTGCCGCGATCAATTGTTCGGCGACCACGCTGCCGATGTAGCCCGCGCCGCCTGTGACCAGAATTTTCATGTTATGCTCCTATCGTTGTTGGGTTTCTCTTTGCTATGAAATATGATACACGCGGCGGGGGAAAGCGTCAAATGCCTGTGGCGTGGGGGTGCATCTCATGCCGGAGGCGGCAACCTCAAACGCCCCCCTACAGGGCGTGCTAGAAAGGTAATTTTACGCGGCGGGGCTTTGCCCCGCCGCGTAAAATCGTCGAAGAAAGGTACATCTTGGGGAGCCATCAACGTTCGGTTCGAATCTCACTTGCCTCTTCTGCGGTTTCCTGCCTGAGAAAATCAAAGAGCGCTTCGATGGTGGTGAAGCCATGACGGTCTCCGGTTTTCGGACACTCCAATGAGGCGCGCCAGAGGTGCTCCTCCCCATCGGCGCTTTCCCAGAGCCTTAGCAAATAGGACAGGTAACGTGGTTTAGGTTTTTCCTGGCGCATGAGTCCTCATCTAGTACAGAATTTTAGTTTCTGAGCACGAGCGGCAGGAAAACGCGCGATCCGCCGTCATCGAGGATCATGCCAGTGGCTGTGCCCCTGGCGATGGTCGCGCCGCCGCTGGGCGTGTTCAACGCCACGGTAAAGGATTCGTTTGGCTCACTGACCGTATCCCCGACAATCTGCACGGTGATGGTCTTGAGCGTCTCGCCTGCAGCAAAGGTCAGTGTGCCACTGGTGTGAACGTAGTCGCTCCCCGATTGGGCTGTGCCGGGGCTGGTGCTATATTTTACCGTGACTGCCTGCGTGCTGGGTTTGGAAAGCTCCACGATGAAGACCATCGGGCGGGTGCCGCTGTCGCCTTCATCCACGGCTGCATCGGCGATGGAGAAAGCTGGAGTGTCGTCATCGGTGATGGCGCCCGCGCCGGTGGCGTTGCCGATAGTGGCATTAACGGGATTGCTCAGTACAATGCTGAAGGTTTCGTTGGCCTCCTGCAGGTTATCTCCAATGATGTTGACGGCGATGGTGCGCGAGGTGACGCCGGGCGCGAAGCTCAACGTCCCCTGTGTCGCGCCATAATCCTCACCAGCAAGCGCTGTACCGTTCGCCGTGGCGTAGTCCACCGTCACCGTCTTGCCACTGGGGCTGTTCAAGCTCACGGTGAAGAGCGCTTGCACGCCGCTGCCCGCGTCCCCTTCGATCACTGTGCGGTTGTTGATGCTCAGCGAGGGTTGTGCGCTGCCATCGTTGATCGTCCCGATGCCTTCGTTATCGGCGGTCAGCACATACTGCACCGCATACAGCCGCACGCGGAAGGTCTCCGCGGTTTCGTTGACGGTATCGGTGAGCGTGGGCACCGAGACGGTCTTGCTGCTTTGTCCTGGGCCAAACGTCAGGGTGCCCGCCGTGTGATTATAATCTTGCCCTGACACGGCGGTAATGTTGGTCGTGGAATACTGTACGGTGAAGGTGATGGGCGCGGGCGCGGAGAGCGTCACGGCGAACGCCGCTATGCTGCCTTCTGTGACGGTGACGTCGCTTATGGAGAGAGAGGCGGGCACCATTTCCACTGCACCCCGGTCGCAGCGCGCGATGCCATCGGTGCCGCCGTCAATGGGGCGTGCTTGCCCGCGCTGGTCGAAAGGCTCGCAGGCGTTGCCGCCGCTGCCCGGCGTTGCCGGGTTGCCTTGATCCACTGCCCAACCGGCGCCTTGAGAAAAGGGTGAGTGGCTGGGCGTTGTTCCACCGTTTAAGGCTAGCGGGCTTAGCCCTGCGTAGAAGGTGAGATAGTTGGAGAAGTTGGGCATCCACTGACCGCCGACGCTATCATAGTTGGTGAAGCCCTGACACGCAGCTGGATTGCTGTTGGGTTCCTGTGCCTTGTCCCCGACCAGGTTGTAGCCCTGAGAGGTGAAGGTGCCGCTGCAATCGGCGACGCCATAGTGGTAGACCCCGTGGCTCACGTCAATGTTTTCGGCGATGATGGAATTCTTGACGTTGAACGACATCGTGTTCCATAATCCGCCACCGTCGCCCCCGCTGACATTGTCGGAGTCGGCGGTGTTGTAAGCCACGGTGACATTATTGAGGTTGACGGTACCCGCCAGGTTCTGTATGCCGCCGCCATTGCCCTTGGTTTGGTTGCCAGAAACAGTGACATTGCGCAGGGTGCTCTCACCGCTCAATACAAAGATCCCGCCGCCGCCGTTGGTTCCGCCTCCGGCGGTGTTGCTGATGACGGCGCTGTTGAGGAGTTTCAGTGTCCCGGCGCTGTAGATGCCGCCGCCACTACCTGTGCCCGTTTGATTTTCTTGCACGCTGACGCCATCGGCTGTCAGCGTTGTACCGCTGTTGATCAGGATGCCTGCGCCGTTTCCGGAGGTGGTGATCCCGCCTTTCACGGTAACACCGGTCAGGGTCACCACGGAACTGCTGCGAATCTCGAAGACGCGATCTGTGGTTTGATTCTGGATGGCAACGAGATTGGCGCCTGCGCCATTGATAGCCAGAGCGTCATTGATGTCGAGATCGCCAGCTGCAGCTGTGGCGTCTATTCCGGATAGCGACAGCACATAGGTGCCTGCAGGGAGGATGATGGTATTCGCGCCGGTATTGGCATTCGCCTGCTGCACCGCTGCCCGCAGGGTGCATTGGTCGCCGACGATAGTGGGACTGACATCACAGACGCCATCGCTGAGGTTGGAATCGGTGAAGTCGCCAGCCTGGTTCACGGAGAAAGTGGTCGGTCCGAGAATTTTTAGCGGTCCGTAGCACGCCGAAAACTCGGAAGTGTTACCATCAGGATCAGTGGCGGTGAGGGCGAGATAGTGTCCCTGCGTTGCCGCTGTGCTCACGCTCAGGTCCACGGGAGCGTTGCCGCTGGCATCGGTGGTAACCGTTCCCTGTCCCAGATATGTGCGTCCCTCGCCGTGATTGCTGGCATCACAGGCTGGGGAGCTGTAGAAGCGTAGCGTGTAGGTCTTACTGGGCAGGCTGTTGAGCGTCCCTACGGCGCGTGTGGTGCTACCAGAGATCCCTGCCAGTGTGATGACGGGGAAGTTTTGCAGGGCGTTAGGACCACTATCGCTGTCACCGGTATCGTTGAGCGTCACCCCCTTCGGGCTGAGATCAATGCCCAACTCGGCATTGCTGTGGATGCTGTTGCCGAGGATGGCGTGCCGCGTACCCTGCGCGACGAGGATACCGGTGTTGTTGTAAGCGATCACATTGTCCTGGATGTTGCTCTGCGTCCCGCCGAGGACGTAGATGCCATACAGGTTGCCCACCGGCGTCGTTCCATCCGCGCCGACGCCGATTTTGTTGTAGCGCAGTGTCGCACCGCTGCCTCCGGTGATGCGCACGCCCGCCGCGCCGTAGCTACCGCCACCAGAGATGACGTTGCCATCCGCGGCATTGCTGCCGCCAACGGTGGTGCTGGTCCCATTAATCTGGATACTTGTTTCGTAGTTGGGTGAAGCGACATTGCCGGTGGCATCCACGCCCAGGAAGTTCCCGCGCACCTGTGTGCCGCTGGCATTGCTATCTACATGGATGCCGATGAGGTTGTTGAAAATGCGATTGCCTGTAGCTATGATGTTATCGTCACCCTCAACATAGACGCCAGTCTGCGCATCGCGGATGGTGTAACCGGAAAGGGTGTTGCCTCCGCCCCACAGCGCCACGCCGTACAGCCCGCCGCCAATCTGCGCTGTGCCAGTGTTGTTGATGGAATTGTTGGAGCCGTTTACTCCGATTCCAATTTGACCAGATTGAATGTCATGATTGACAGTATTGTTGGTTAGCGTGTTGGTGCTGCCTGCCACCGCGATCCCCGCGTGATAGGGGCCATTGTAGCCAATGATATTGTTCGTGATGGTGGAATTGTTGCCGGTAAGGTCAATGCCGTCGCCGCCGTTGCGGATGATCGTGTTGTTGTTAATGGTGAACTGACCCCCGTTCTGCGTGCTGATGCCATCACCGCCGTTGAAGCGGATGGTGTTATTCGTTATCTGTATGCCGCTTATGTCGGTGATTTCAATGCCATGAAGCCCGTGCCCGAAATTAGCGCCTGATGCATTGGCGCCGATATGATTGTATTCAATTTGGTGGGCAACGGTTCGGGGAAGCGAATACCTTATGAAGATAGCAGAGCCTGATGTGGGCGCCCCGCCGATCACATTGTGTGCAATCTGGATCACGCCAATCGTGTCTATCCAGACGGCGGTGTTTTGGTTGGCCATGGCGGTTGTGGCCGCGGCATTGACTCCGATAAAGTTGCCGCGAATGCTGGCGGTGGCGTTGTAAGCCTGGTTGATGACAATGCCGAGGGAGTTGGCGCTAATGACGTTGCGTTTTTCCTCGGTATTATTCCCGATGGTGGTGCTCGCTGCGCCGCCGCTGATATAAACGCCCGCGCAGCCGTTGCCGAGCGCCTGATCCCCTGCTGCGTTGACACCGATGTAGTTCTCCAGCATCAGCGTGCCACTGGTGCTGGTCCCCTGGATATATACCCCCTGGCACGTGTTGCCCGAGATGATATTAGGGTCTCCATAATATGTGCCGTAGAGCGGATCTACATCGCCGATCTTGGTGTTTGTGGCGCCGTCCACCTCAATGGCTTTGGCGTTGGTGGCGTTTGAGCCAGTGATCCCCCGCCCGATGAAATTCTCTGGTCCGATGTTGGTGCCGCTGCCCCCACTTACGACGACGCCAACATTGTTCCCTGCGATGATACTTCGATCCACCCGGTTGCCTCCGGAGGCAACCTGCACGCCAGTCCCGGCATTGCCGGGGCCGATTTGCGACATAAGAATACGGTTGTTTGTCCCGCTGCTGATCTTGACAACCGGGTTAGTCGGGCTCGTCGAGACGAAGTTTATCAACTTGAGGCGACTTAGCGCCACATCGCTGCTGCGAATGTTGATGCCCACACCCACAGGCAGCGACCGACCATCGAGGGTCAGCTTCTTGTCGTTCTGTTCGTGATCCAGGGTTACGGCTTCGGTGATATCGGGCAACAGGCTGCCCAGCGTCACGGTACCCTCGACGGTGTATTCGATGAAGTCAAAGCCTGCGTGAGCATTCGCTTCCTGAATCGCGGCGCGTAGAGAGCATACCTTCACGCCGCTGAGTAATGTCCCCTCACATTTATTGTCACCAGGGTTATTGTCTGGAACGTCAGCGGTGGTATTCACGGTGTAGGTCGAGAATGCGGTCGTTAGCGCCAGCGTCAATCCTTGCTCGGTGAGCAACACCAGGTCATCCAACTGATCATCATTGAGGCGGAGCGGCAACACCGCGGCGACGCTTGCGCTCGCGTTGAGCGTCGCCAGTGTTCCGGGCGCCATGACCTGTTCGAAGGTTCCTGCTGGCGTCATCCGCTGCCCATCGGCGGTGAGAATCTGCACTTGCTCCTGGGTTATTGCCAGCAGTTCGGTGGCGGGAAGGCTGGAGATTCTCAGCGGTAGCAACCGACCTCGATCGCTTGCCGCTGAGGAGATATGGCCGAGTTCGATACCGCGGCGGTCGAACAGGTGGATGGCGCCATCTGCTCCCAGCAGCGCAATCTCCTGTGTCTGGGCATCGTTAGTGCGAAAATCACCCAACGCCAGCGAGACGGGGGCAAAATCCAGTGCGAAAGTCTCGAGCGTCGCGACGCTTGCCTCCACATCCAGTTGGTCGTGTCCGTGCAGAATGGCTAGTGTGCTCCCGGCGGCGATAGCGAGGTCGTAGGGGAAGGCATCATCCAGTTCTCCAATGGCGAGCGCTACAGCGGGTTTGGGGAGTTCGTAGATTTCGGGTGGGGAGAGCACGCCGCCATCGCGGCCGCCATCGCGGGCGTTATCGCGGGCGCTATCGCGCTTGGCGAAAACAAGCAGTTGCGCCCCGGTGGGCGTCTCAATTCCCGCGGCGAGGTCGCTCAGCCCATCCTGGCGGTAGAGTTCGCCTGCTGTGAGTGCGGTGAGCGCGCCGGGCAATTTCAGCGTCTCGAGCGTGCCAAAGCCCGCTGCACCTTTTCCCGGTAGCAACCAGAGTGTTTCACCGCCGCGCGCTGCCGCGACCAGATCGGGCAGCCCATCGGCGTTGAAGTCTCCTGCGTAAAGGAAATCGGGCGCGCCGGGCAGCTCCAGCAGCGTAGGTACTGCAGCGAAGGATACGGCGTCGCGGGAGTTCTGCGCATTGCCATGATAGAGCGCCAATCGCCCACCCGCATCTGTGGCATAGCCAACCACGATCTCTGGTGTGCCGTTTGCGTCGAAATCAGCGGCGGCGAGCGTTAAGTGTTGTCCAAGCGGCAAGGATGGTGTTGCCGTGTCGTTCAACACTGGTGCAAGGGTCAGATTGATCCAGGGACCATTCACATCGTTCACCTGCACCAATGCTTGCGCAGCGTTTGCCTGGCGGGGGATCGCCCCCAGACTTGCAAACACTACAACACATGCCAACACCGTTCTTAAGATCCAGAGATGGGATTTTCGTGTCATCATTCGCTCCTTGGGTGATGTGTTTTAGGTTTTCCTCGTGCAGAGCGCCTCGCTCTTCAAGGATATCTGATATTGCATGTCCGGAGACGGAAGTGACGGACTGCTCTGCGATTGTAGTCTTCCGTCTCCGGTCCTTGGTTACTGTGCGCCATTATGGTTTCTGACCACGAGCGGGAGGAAGACACGTGATCCACCGTCATCTCGGATTGTGCCGGTAGCTGTGCCTCTGGCGAGTGTCGTGCCGCTGCTGGGTGTGTTCAAAGCGACGGTGAAGGACTCATTCGGTTCGCTGATGGTATCCCCGACAATTTGTACAGTGATGGTCTTGAGCGTCTCGCCTGCGGCGAAGGTCAGTGTGCCGCTGGTGTGGATGTAGTCGCTCCCCGATTGCGCTGTGCCAGGGCTGGTGCTGTATTTCACCGTTGCCTGTTGCGTGCTGGGCTTGGAAAGCTCTACGATGAAGATCAGTGGGCTGGTGCCGCTGTCACCTTCATCCACGGATGCATCGGCGATGGAGAACGCTGGAGAGTCGTCATCGGTGATGGCGCCCGCGCCGGTGGTATCACCGATGGTGGCATTGACCGGGCTGCTGAGCACTACGGTGAAGGTTTCGTTGTTTTCCTTGACGTTATCTCCAATGATGTTGACGCCAAGCGTGCGCGAGGTAATGCCAGGCGCAAAGCTGAGCTGTCCTTGTGTGGCTGAGTAATCCTCTTCCGCCAGCGCCGTGCCATCAGCCGTGGCGTAATTCACCGTGACGGTTTTGCCGCTGGCGTTGTTCAAGCTCACGGTGAAAAGCGCCTGTGTGCTGCTACCCGTGTCCCCTTCCGTCACCGTGCGGTCATTGATGCTCAATGAGGGCTGTGGGCTGCCATCGTTGATACTTCCGGTGGCTTCTCTATCGCCGAGTAGCACCCACTGTGCGGAGAAGAGGCGCACGCGGAAGGTCTCGACCGGTTCGTTGACCATATCGGTGAGGGTGGTCACCGAGACACTCTTGCTGCTCTGCCCCGGTGCGAAGGTGAGTGTGCCTGCCGTCTGATTGTAGTCTTTCCCGGAGATAGCGGTGATGTTGGTGGTAGAATACTGTACCGTGAACGTGATAGGGGCTGCTGCAGAGAGCGTCACAATGAAGCTGGCAGCGCTGCCCTCGGTCACCGGGGTGGCATCGCTGATTGACAGGGTGTAGGGAACCAACTCCACCGCGCCCCGGTCACACCGCGCGATACCATCGGTCCCTCCATCAATGGGGCGCGCCTGCCCGCGTTGGTCGAACGGCTCACAAGCGTTGCCGCCACTTCCGGGTGTTGCCGGATTTGCCTGGTCTACGGTCGAGCCTGCAGCAGTGGAGAACGGCGCATGGTTGAGAGTTGTCCCGCCGTTCAGCGCTAACGGCTGTAGCCCCGCTGCCAGAGTCAGGTAGTTTGACATGAACCAACTGCCGCCTACTGCATCGCCCGTACCGGTAAAGCCCTGACAGGCGGGGGTGCTCGTGTTGCTGGTCCGAGCTTGATCGCCGATGAGGTTGTAGCCTTGGGTTGTGAAGGTGCCGTTACAATCGGCGACGCCGTAGCGGTAGCTGCCGTGGCTCATGTCAATATTCTCGGCGATCACTGAGTTCTTAATATTGAAGGTGGCTACGCCGGTCCACAAACCTCCCCCATCTCCGCTGTCATTATCGGAGTCGGCGGTGTTGTCGGTAACCGTGACGTTATTCAGGTTCACTGTGGCAAGTCCATTCATGATACCGCCGCCGCTACCTGTAGTTTGATTGGCCGAGATGGTCACGTTGCGTAGGGTGGCGCTGCCCGTCCATAGATAGATGCCACCGCCACCGCCGGTTTCCTCACCGGCAGTATTGCTGATCACGGCGCTGTTGCTAAGCGTGAGCGTCCCTTCGCTGTAGATGCCGCCGCCGCTGCCTAGCATGGTCTGGTTTTGCTGCACGCTCACCCCATCGAGGCTCAGTGCGGCTCCGCTCTGTACGTTGATGCCACCACCGTCCGTTGAACTCGTGATATTCCCGCCTTTCACCGTCACTCCGGTGACGGTTACTACTGCGTTGTTTCGAATGTCGAGCACACGGTCGGTGGTCTCATTCTGAATGGATGTGGCGTTGGCTCCGGCGCCATTGAGGGTGAGGGCATCTGTGATGTCCAGGTCGCCAGCAGCAGCGGTGGCATCCAACCCCGGAATGCTTAACGGGTAGCTCCCGGCGGGTAGTACGATGGTATTCGCTCCGATAGTGGCGTTGGCTTGCTGCACGGCAGCACGGAGCGTACATTGTTCGCCTGCAGTGGCGCTGCTATCGCAGATCCCGTCGGTGGTATTGTTATCCACTGCATCGCTGATGGTGTTTACCGTGAAGACCATCGCACCAAACACGCGTAGCGGCCCGTAACACGCCGAGAACTCGGAGGTGTTGCCATTCGGATCGGTGGCGGTGAGGGTGAGATAGTGCCCTTGTGTCGCCGCTGTGCTCACGCTTAGATCAATGGCGGCATTGCCGCCGGCATTGGTGGTCACGGTTCCCTGCCCCAGGTAGGTACGCCCTTCGCCATGACCGGAGGCATCGCAGGTGGGAGAGCTGTAGAACCGTAGCGTGTAAGTCTGGTTCGGCAGGCTGTTGAGTGTTCCCACAGCGCGGGTGCTGCTTCCCGTGATGCCCGCCAGCGTCATGATGGGGAAATTCTGCAGATTGTTGGGACCGCTATCGCCATCACCAGTATCGTTGAGCGTCACCCCCTTAGGGCTGAGATCAATGCCCAGATTGGTGTTGTTGTGGATGCTGTTACCGAGGATGGCATGCTGCGTTCCCTGTTCGATGAGGATGCCGGTGCCGTTGAAGGCGATGGTGTTATCCTGGATGCTGCTCTGCGTGCCGCCGGTGATGTGAACGCCATAGAGATTGCCTAAAGCCGTTGTCCCATCCGCGCCGACGCCGATCTTGTTATAACGGAGCGTTGTACCGCTGCCACCGCTGATGCGCACCCCTGGCGCACCGTAGGCGCTCCCGCTGGAGATCACGTTGCCATCAGTCGCATTGCTACCGCCGATGGTTGTGTTCGTGCCGTCAATCTGAATGCTTGCCTCGTAGTTTGGTATAGCGGCGTTGCCCGTGGCATCCACACCCAGGGAGTTCCCGCGTACCTGCGTGCCGTTGGCGGTGCTGTCAATATGGATACCGATGAAGTTGCTAAAGATGCGGTTGTCCATGAGAATGGTGTTGTTGTCGCCCTGGATATACACGCCAGTATGGGCATCGCTGATGGTGTAGCCTGAAAGGGTGTTATACGCTCCGAATAAGGCTACGCCGTATTGCCCTCCGCTAATCTGGGCGCTGCCGGTGTTGTTGATGGTGTTGTGATTGCCGCTCGCACTGATGCCCGCTTGCCCGGATTGAGGGTCATTACTGATTGAATTGTTGCTCACGGTATTGTAACTCCCCCTGACGGAAATTCCGGCGGGGCCATTGTACATGATGTTATTGTTGGTGACGGCAGACTCGTCACCGTCAATGGAAACGCCGGTGCCGCCATTGTAAGAAATTGTGTTGTCTTTGATGGTGAACTGACCGCCGCCAGTCGTGATGATGCCCTCCTCACCGTTGCCACGGATGGTATTCTCCCGTATTTGCACGCCGGTTACTTTGGAGATGGAGATGCCGCTCATTCCGTGCCCGAGATTGGTCCCGCCGTTATTGGTTCCAATGTGGTTGCCAATGATTTGATGTGCCAGCGATGCGCCTGTGGGATGCTGCAGCTCAATCGCGGTCTTTGAGGTGGGCGCGCCACCAATCACGTTGTGCTCTATCTGAACCACGCCATTTGACTTGGCGTAGATGGCGGTGTTAGAATTTGCTATAGCCGCAGTTACCGCGGCGTTGACGCCAATGAAGTTCAGGCGGATGTTAACAGTAGCTGCCTGGTCTATAAAAATTCCTGTAACGTTAGCGCCGATGAAATTGGCATCGGCTGCGATGTCATTCCCGATGGTGGTTGCGGCTACGCCATTCTCGATGTATATGCCCGCGCCGCCATTGCCTTGGGCCTGATCCCCGGTTGCGTTGACGCCGATGTGGTTCTTGAGGATCAATGTTCCGCTGGTAGCTGCACTCCGCAAATGGATTCCGTTGCCGTGATTGCCGGAGATGACATTGGGTCCCCAGTAATTACCGTATACAGGATCAGCGCCGCTGATCCTGGTGTTGGTTGCCACATTCACACGAATAGCTTCGTAGTTGGTCCAGTTTGAGCTTGTGAGCCCAATGGTATTCTCCGGGCCAATGATGTTTCCGCTGCCGCCGCCTACCACCACGCCTGTGTCGTGGTTTGTAATGACGGTGTGGTGTATTTGGTTACCGCCCGTTGTGAGCACTACACCTACGCCCGCGTTGATAGGTCCAATCTGACATCTGTTCAGAGCGTTGTTTGTTCCGGAGCTAAAGCTGATGACTGGATTAGAATCGTTTGTGTGTGTGAAGTAGGTCAGGATGAGCTCGTTCACACTGATGTCGCTGCCCCGGATTTCGATTCCGATGCCTGTGGGTAGATAGCGACCATCGAGCACCAATTGGTGCTCGTCCACTTCATGTCTTAGGGTTGCTGTCTCGGTGATATCCGGGAGCAGATTTCGGGGGGTGACCGTCCGCTCGATGCCATATTCAATCAGGTCAAAACCACCATGGGCGTTGGCTTCCTGAATCGCAGCTCGTAAGGAGCAGAGCTTGGAACCATCAGGATATGTGGTCTCGCATTTGTCGTCGCCGGGATTGTCGTCCGGCAGATCGCCATCGGTGTTCACCACATAGGTTGACCACGCGGCGGTCAGCGCAAGCGTCAATCCTTGCTCGGTGAGCAACACCAGGTCATCCAACTGATCATCGTTGAGGCGCAGCGGCAACACCGCGGCGACGCTTGCGCTTGCGTTGAGGTTCGCCAGCGTTCCGGGCGCCATGACCTGTTCGAAGGTTCCTGCTGGCGCCATCCGCTGCCCATCGGCGGTGAGAATCTGCGCTTGCTCCTGGGTTATTGCCAGCAGTTCGGTGGCGGGAAGGCTGGAGATTCTCAGCGGTAGCAACCGACCT
>JAPKMR010000072.1 GCA_026645815.1 Anaerolineae bacterium
GAACCGGAGCCATTAGCAGCGCTCCGCCGCGAGGTTGGTAGGCATCACTTGGAGGGTTCGGTGATGAGGTTGGTGGTGACCATGACGCCGGAGCAGGAACCGCAGTTGCGAGATGCCGTGTTGATGCCGTTGTTGGAAGGGGCGTTTTTTGCGCAGATCAATCGCGACATTGATCGCGCTGCCCGTGATCGCCTTAATGGTATGGACCCCGATACGCTCACGCCTGAGCATCTGTTGACACGCTATCTGCTGGGGAAAGGGAGAGTTGAGGCTGATCTTGCTCCCTATTTGGAAGAGGCGCGCACGATTTTTGAGGAGCCCGAAACCGCGGCGTGAGTGGGCGTTGGGTGCGGCGGACCTTTTCCGCTGGACTTAATAACTTCCTAACAAGTTCCTGATACACTCAAAGCATCAGGAAAGGATAAGGTACTCCTTCCTGGGATAGTTCACAATTAACAGGAGGTAAGCTTATGTTCAAAGGCAAGTGGTGGAAACGTAGTCTGGTCGTTGTGTTGGTGGTAGCGCTTTCCGCGGGCGTGGTTGGCGTGGTCAGCGCGCACGGCGGCGGCGGGTGGTTTGGGCGCAACGGCATTGATCGGGAGGCGTTGCTCGCGGAGGAATTGGGGATCACCGTTGAGGACCTGCAATCCGCTCAAGAAGCAGCGGACACCCGCGCATTGGATCAAGCGCTGGAAGACGGGCTAATCACGCAGGAACAATACGATCAGATGCAACTGCGGAAGGCGTTGGCGCCCTATCTCGACCGCCAGACGTTGTTGGCGGAAGCGCTGGGCATCGAAGTGACGCAGCTCAACGAAAAGACTCTGGCTGAATGGCTCGAGGAGCTGGACCTGGATCGGGATGCCTTGCAGGAGCGTTTGCAGGCGGCGGTCGAGGCGGCGCTGGAGCAGGCTGTTGCGGATGGCGTGGTCACTCAGGAGCAGGTGGATACGCTGAAGGACAATGTTTTCTCACGGCAGTTCCTCTCCCGGGGACGCGATATGGGACGACCCATGCGGGGCGGTCGTGGGATGGGACGCTTTGGTGGACTGGGTCCCGAGATGGATTCTAACACAGATGATGATACCCTGCAGAATAACAGTTTCAATATGCGAGGCATGTTAGGGTCCAATCGCTTCTAGTGGAAAATGTTGGAGGCGGCGCTTAACCTGGCGCTGCCTCCAACTGCGCTCGGGTCCCGGAATAGGGCAGTCTGAGCGGTGATTGAGTTTCTTCGAGGTGAAAGTGTTGCGCGGCGGCGAAACCCTCACGCTTTCTCTGACGTTGGGAATGCGCCCGTAGGCTAGAGGCTTCAGCACGACGGCTCAGGGATCATCCCTGAGCCGTCGTTTGTTGTGTGCTGGACCTCAGTCCCCTACCGCGGGTTCAGAGACGGTCCCATCGCTGCTGCCGCGACGGGCTGCGGCGCGTCTGGCGAGGAAGGTGAGGAGACCGCTGAGCACGAAAATGCCCGTGACCAGAACGAAGGGCAGGCGACGGTTGAGCGCCGAGAGTTCGCCGCCAATCCAGCCGAAGGGCGAGCTCCCCAGAATGACCGCCAGGTTGAGCAGCGCCATGGTACGGGCGCGCTCGGTGGCGTTCACCGTGGTCACAGTGAGGGCATCGAGCATGGTGTAAGCTGCGGGAATGGAGAAGCCTTCCAGGGCTGTGGCGAGGAACAGAATCAAGTAGTTCCCCGGCGGCGTGACGATGAGGATGATCTGGCTGATAATCAAGCCCGCAAGCCCGAAGAGCATGGGTTTGTGCGCCTGCCATAAGCGCAAGCGGGGCATGATCAGGAAGAAGAAGATGAGCATCATAATCGAGCGCACGAAGGGATAGAGCGCGATGTAGTTGGTGCTGATGTGCAGTTCTTCGGCTGCCAGAATGGACCAGAAGGTTCCGCGGATGGAGCTGGCAATGCTGAGCAGAATCATGAGACCGGCGGTGTAGAGCGTTGCGGGTGTGTGGAAGATTTCCCGGAGGACGGGACCGGAGCCCTGCAGGATGTTGAGCAAGTGCTCGTGGCGCGTCTCTTGCATGCGCACGATTCCCTGTTGGGTTTCGGTGACCATGGCGTTGAGGATGATGAATTTCGCCGTCATGAGCACGAAAGCCAGGAGGTACAGGGCGCGCACCGTGGGCACCAAACCGAAGCGTCCCACGAAAAGCCCGGTCGCGGGGGCGACGAAGGCGGCCAAAAGCCCCGCAATGTAGACCCAGGAGTAGATATCCACGAGCAAGTCGGGGTCGGTGTCTTCCACCAGCAGGCAGTTCCACGAGTTATGCGTGACGCGCCAGGTGGCGTTGACGACGGCGGCGACGAGGAAGTAGGTGTAGTTCTGCGCGACTGCCCAAATCAGGGTGGGAACGCTCCAGGCGAGGAAGTCGAAGAGGAAGGTGGTGCGTTTGCGGCCCAGTTTATCGGTGATGGCGCCGCTCAGCAGGGTCCAGATGACCTGGATGACCATGCCAACGCTGGCGAGGAAGCCAATCTGCCGGTCGTCTAAGCCGAAGGCGAGCATGTAGATGGAGGCGTAGGGCGCGTAGAGGTTGTAGGGTATTCCCCAAAGCGGTTCGGTGAGTACACAGCCGCGCGCGTTGCCGCGCAAGCGACGCAGGGTTAGCAGTAAGGGATGGCTTTTCACAGGTATGGTCCTTGGTTGGGTAGGCTAATTATCTCAAGGGCATACTATAATCGCGGATAGCCAACAGTCAATAGAGTCTACAAAGGATTTTCTTTTGTGTTATGTGGGCGTTGCGCGGCGCCCACATAAGACTTTTTACCAGATGAATCTGGTTTGAGCTTGACAAAATGGCACTTTCCTCTATAAGATATCTATGAAGGTGAGTCACTCCTTGCTGTCGAAACGAGGTAGCGCATGAGGCGTTTGCGCCGCTGGTGGTTTTGGCTGTGTCTTGGTTCATTGTTGTTCAATGTGGCGGCTGCACCGATCATGGATGAGCCTGCGGAACCTGAGACGGCAGAGGCGCTAGCGTCTGATACGCTTATCGAGGACGCCCCGGTTACCACGACTTCCGTATCGGAACTTTCGACCTATTGGAGCCCAAAGGTGCGCCAGTGGGGACCCATGATTCTGGATGAAGCAGAACGCCGCGGCCTTGACCCCGATTTTCTTGCCTCGCTGGTGTGGATGGAATCCCGTGGAGACTCGCAGGCTATCGGTCCGGTAGGCTCCGTGGGCTTGATGCAGATTATGCCGAGTGAAACCGGGTTCTCCTGGCGTCCATCTCGCGCGGAGCTGTTGAATCCTGCAACCAACCTGTTTTGGGGGACCCGCACTCTGGCGACGGTCATTCACCAGGGGCATGGCGATGTTTTCAATGCGCTGGCGGCGTACAACGGTGGTTGGGAACAGATTATGTATCGCGCACCCAAATTCTTCGCTACCACGATTTTGCGCGATTATGTGAATGCTGTAGCCTTGCGACACGGGTTGCGGGGGCAGGGTGAATGGCGCGCGATGTTTGCGGTCATAACGCCGGAGATTGTCGGACCAATTTGGGTAGCGGATTCCACCCGGGAAGACGTCTTCCTGTTCGGCGATGTGAATTGGGTTCCTGAAGGTTATCCGTTGATTCCTGAGGATGTTCCACCAACGGCGGTTGTTGCGCAATGCACCAATGATGCCGGTGAACCCTATAGCGTAGGGCTGTGGTTTTACATGGTGCGTCAAGACGACTGGTTAGTGCCCTGACGTGCTGAGGATCAGGACGATGGTTGAGCCAGGGTGCATACCCTGGCTTTTTTTTAATCAAAACCACGGAATACACGGAACACACGGAAGAAATGTAAATACGATGTGGCAGCATCTTGCGGCGGGTGCGTTTCAACTTCGGGGCAAAAGTAAGCCGATTGTCAACCACAAGATTCCTCTTTTGGGGTGCTGTTTCAATATTGGGTGCTTGATGTACAATGGGGTACAGATGGGTGCTTCGTAGTGGATGGATAGGTGGGCTTATTCCCCGCGCTTGAGCGAGTTTGGCCAGCGTGCTCGTGTGACAGTCCTATGAACATGGAGGGTTCTATGCCAGATATTGACTTATTGTTGCATTCGGCGACGCAACTGTGTGTGGTGCCGCCTGACCTGGATGAACCGCAACGGGGCGAATCTCTGGGGGCTTTGGGCCTGATTGAGGACGGTGCACTGGCGCTCAAGGATGGGCGAGTGGTGGCAGTAGGGGTAACAGCGGATTTGCGGGCGCGCTTCAGCGCTGCGCGTGAGATGGATTGCTCGGGCAAGGTGCTCTGTCCCGGTTTTGTGGACCCGCATACACATCTGATTTGGATGGGGGATCGCGCACTCGAATTTGAGCGGCGTATTGCGGGTGCGACGTATATGGACATTATGGCGGCGGGCGGCGGCATTATGTCCACTGTGCGGGCGACCCGTGACGCTTCGGTGGAGGTGTTGGTGGCTGAGGCGCGCCCTCGATTGGACCGGATGCTGGCGCACGGCGCGACGACGGTGGAGGTGAAGACGGGCTATGGCCTTGACACCGCGGCGGAGTTGCGACAACTGGAAGCGATTGTGGCTCTGGATCGCAGCCATTCTGTGACTCTGGTCCCGACGTTTTTGGGGGCGCACGCGATTCCTGCAGAGTATCAGGGGCGCGCGGATGCTTATGTGGACCTGTTGGTGCAGGAGATGCTGCCGGCGGTGGTGGAGAAATCGCGAGAGCTACAGCTGCCAGGCTTGCCGTTCTGCGATGTGTTCTGCGAGGATGGCGCTTTTGACCTGGCGCAATCTCGGCGCATTTTGGAGGCAGCGCGTGCATTGGGCTTTCCGCTCAAGATTCATGTGGACGAGTTCAAATCCCTGGGAGGCACCTCGCTGGCGGTGGAGTTGGGTGCGCTTTCGGCGGATCATCTGGTGACAACGCCGCCGGAGGAGATTGCGTTGCTAGGGAAAGCCAAGACGGTGGCGGTCGCGTTGCCGTGCACGCCCTTTGGTCTGGGTCATCACGAGTACACGCCGGCGCGGGCGCTGCTGGCGGAGGGTGCGGCGTTGGCGCTGGCATCCGACTGCAATCCCGGCACCGCCTGGAATGAGTCTATGCCGTTTGTGATAGCGCTGGCTTGTCGTTACCTGCGGCTTACACCGGGGCAGGCGCTGGTCGCTGCCACTCTGAATGCGGCTTTTGCGTTGGGGATGGGGGATAGAGTAGGGAGCCTGGCGCCGGGGTATACGGCGGACGTGCTCGTGCTTGATGTGCCGGACTACCGGCACCTGGGTTATCGTTTCGGGGCCAATCCTGTGGCGGCGGTGCTGAAGGCGGGGCGGATTGTGGTGGATGCAGAGGGCGTCTATGGCACAGCTTGAGCCGATCGTTGCGCCGTTGACGTTTACGGTGAAGACTGCGGGCGAGCGCTTAGATCGCGCTGTGGTGACGGCTTTTCCAGAGCTTTCGCGAGCGCTGGTGCAGCGCCTGATTAACGAGGGACAGGTGACCTTGAACGGCCATGCCGCGCGCGCGGCGACAAAAGTGCATGCCGGCGATGCCGTGGCGGTAATTGTGCCTGCCCCCGTGCTGCCGAAGGTGGAAGCCGAAGTGTTGCCGCTGGACGTTCTCTATGAAGATGCCGATATTGTGGTGGTGAACAAAGCCGCTGGGATGGTTGTCCATCCTGGGGCAGGGAATGCCTCGGGTACGCTGGTGAATGCACTGTTAGCGCGCTGCCCGGACCTGATGGTGGGTGAAACTGCGGAGGCGGACGTGCTGCGTCCGGGCATCGTACACCGGTTGGATAAAGACACCTCGGGGGTGTTGGTGGTAGCCAAGCATGAGGCAGCCATTCGTACCCTGCAGCGGCAGTTCAAGGGGCGCACGGTGACCAAGCGTTATACGGCATTATTGATTGGGCATCTGCCGCAAACGGAGGGCATTATTGATGCGCCGATTGCCCGGCATCCGGTCCACCGGCAACGGATGGCAGTGGTGAACAGCGGCAAACCCGCGCGGACGCGCTGGGAAGGGGCACAGGTGTGGCGCGATGCACAAGGGCATCCCTTCACGCTGGTGGACGTGGCCCTGCTGACGGGACGCACGCACCAGATTCGCGTGCATTTTTCGTGGTTGGGCTATCCCCTGGTGGGGGATAGCATCTACGGACCAGGGCGGCAACCCCTGAAGGCGCCGAGGCAGTTTCTCCACGCGCGGGAGTTGACGTTCAATCATCCGCAGACGGGGGAGCGGATGACGTTTTCTGCTCTGCTTCCGGATGACCTGCAGGCTGTGTTGGCGAAGCTGGTTTTGAGCACGTAGAGACCTTGCGGGGACTGCAAGAAGACAATGGAACGAGAACGACTGGATACTCTGTTGGTGGCGCGCGGTCTGGTTGATTCGCGTAGTCTTGCGCAGCGGTTGATTGGCGCAGGCGAAGTAACTGTGGACGGGCAGGTGGTAGACAAGCCCGGGGCACAGGTCTCGACGCAGGCAACGCTGGTGCTGGCGGCAAAGCCCCGTTTTGTGAGTCGCGGTGGCGAAAAGCTCGACGCGGCGCTGGAGCGTTTCCCGGTGACGGTGGCGGGACGGATTGCCGCGGATATCGGCGCTTCCACCGGGGGATTCACGGATTGCCTTTTGCAGCGCGGCATCGCACGGGTCTATGCGCTGGATGTGGGCTACGGACAGTTGGCATGGGACCTGCGCCAGAATCCCCGCGTGGTGGTGCTGGAGCGAACTAACGCACGGTATGTGATGGCGCTGGATGAACCGGTGGACCTGGTGGTTTCGGATGTCTCCTTTATTTCTGTGCGGCTGATTTACGGGGCGGCAGTGCGGTGGTTGCGCGAGGGCGGTGAGGTGGTCTCGCTCATCAAACCGCAATTCGAGGCGGGACGCGGGCAGGTGGGCAAGGGCGGTGTGGTGCGCGATCCCGCCGTGCACCGGCAGGTGCTGGAGGGCGTGTGTGCGGCGCTGGGTGAATTGGAATTGGGGTTGCGGGGGTTGATGGTCTCGCCGCTGCAGGGTCCGGCAGGGAATACGGAATTTCTGGGGTGGTGGCAATTGGGTGTGCCCGGAGAACCCGCTGCAATGTGGATCGAGCGGGCATTGGCAGAAGCTGCGGCGAGGTAGTGGGTTAACCGTTACGCGGTAGCGGCAAACCGCTATGCTGCGCGAGTAGAGCCATTTCTGAATCGTGGTACAATTGAAGGTTACAGAGCAGGACGGCTTTGAATCGCGCGATTGCGCCGTTATTCATGTAGGGAAGGAAGAGCACTGGTATGGATCCTTCAAGGATTCGGAATTTCAGCATTATTGCACATATTGATCACGGCAAATCCACGCTGGCAGACCGGCTGTTGGAAGTGACGGGGACGTTGGATGCGCGGCAGATGGCGGCGCAAACACAGGTTCTAGATAGCATGGACCTGGAGAAGGAGAAGGGCGTGACCATCAAGGCTTCGGCGGTGCAGATGCACTGGCGGGCTGCGGATGGTGAGGTCTATGAGCTCAACCTGATTGACACTCCAGGGCATGTGGATTTTGGCTACGAGGTTAGCCGGGCGCTCGCAGCATGTGAGGGCGCGGTGCTCGTGGTGGATGCGACGCAGGGTATCGAAGCGCAGACGCTGGCGAATCTCTATCTGGCGCTGGAAAATGACCTCGAGGTCATTCCGGTGATCAATAAGATTGATTTGGTGACGGCGCAGGTAGAGCAGGTTTCTACAGAGGTGGCAGAGCTGCTGGGTATCCCCGTTGGCGAGGTGGTAGCGGTCTCGGCAAAAGAGGGCACGAATGTGGCAGCGTTGTTGCAGGCGATTGTGGAGCGCGTGCCGCCGCCGGACCTGGCAGATGAGACGGCGCCATTGCAGGCGATGATCTTCGATTCACACTATGATTCCTACAAGGGTGTGATCGCTTATGTTCGCTTGCGTGAGGGACGGGTAGACCGGAATACGGCGCTGCTGATGATGGCGACGGGGGCAAAGACCGAGCCTGTGGAGGTGGGGGTGTTCACGCCAGGGATGACGCCGGTGGCGGAGCTCTCGGCAGGCGAGGTAGGCTATATTGCGACGGGGCTTAAATCGGTGCGCGAGGCGCGGGTAGGCGACACGATTGCCGATCAACGCCGGTTGCCAGCTGCGCCGCTCCCGGGTTACAAGCCCGCGAAGCCGATGGTGTTTGCGAGCCTGTATCCTTCGGAGGCGGACGATTATGCGAATTTGCGGGATGCGCTGGAGAAGCTGCAGCTCAATGATGCATCGCTGACCTTTGTGCCGGAGACCTCACAGGCATTGCAGTTTGGCTTTCGCTGCGGGTTCTTGGGCTTGTTCCACATGGAAATTGTGCAAGAGCGACTGGAACGCGAGTACGGGCAGGACTTGGTGGTCACGGCGCCCAGTGTGGCGTATCAGGTGCTGCTGCGAAATGGTGAGGAAATCGAGATTCACCGCCCCGCAGACTTGCCGGATCCGACGCTGGTGGAAGAGACGCGTGAACCGTGGATGAAGGTACAGATTATCACGCCGAATGAGTATCTCGGCGCGCTGATGGAGATTTTCCGCCGCAAACGGGCGAACTTCCTGCTTACGGAGACGCTGGATAGCCGGCGGGTTTTGCTCACGTTCGAAGTACCGCTGGCGGAGATGGTGATTGACTTGCACGACAAAATCAAATCGGCGACGCGCGGCTATGCTTCGATGGATTACAATTTCGATAGCTACCGTGCCGACGACCTGGTGAAGGTAGATATTCTGGTGAACAAAGAGCCGGTGGATGCGCTGGCGATAATCGTACACCGGGAAAAGGCGTATGACAAAGGCTCGTTGTTGATCCGTAAGATGAAGGAAGTTATTCCGCGGCAGCTTTTCGAGGTGCCCATCCAGGCGGTGACGGGCGGCAAAATTCTGGCGCGGGTGAACGTCCAGGCGTTGCGGAAGGATGTGCTGGCGAAGTGTTACGGAGGCGATGTGACACGCAAGCGCAAGCTGCTGGAAAAGCAAAAAGCTGGCAAGAAACGGATGAAGATGTTGGGGAATGTGGTATTGCCGCAAGAGGCATTCCTGGCGATGTTGCGACTGGACGAAGATTAGAAAACCACGAGGCGAGGGAGGATTGGACCTATGAGCGTGCTGATAGAGCGCTGGTTGGAGATTCCAGGTCCGCGCCGTTGGCGGTTAGTACTGGTCTTCCTGGGATCGGTCGTGCTGGGGGCGATCCTGTGGCGCACGCGGACGGTGCTGGCGCCGTTTGTGGTGGGTTTGCTCCTGGCGTATTTGCTGGCGCCGCTGGTGAAGTTGATTGAGCGGGGTTGGCGGTGGATTGGCGCCCGCCGCCGGTTGCGCTTCTTCCGCCGCACTGCACGTCCCATCGCGTTGGTGATGACGTACCTGCTGGTGATTGCGACGTTGGTGGGATTTTCGGCGTTGGTGGTGCCGTTGGTGGTCCAGCAGGGGCAGATGCTGTGGGCAGAGCGCGAGAGAGTGTGGACGTATCTCACCGACCTGACGGATAGTGTGGTGGCGCAATACCGGTTGCTGCCGCCACAGATTCAGACGCGGATTGATGAGACGCTGACCCGCTTTTCAAGCCAACTCGGTACCATCCTCCAACAGACGCTGAGCGGCACGGCGGTGGCAATCTCCTACACGGTGACGCTCGTGCTGGCGGTGGTGCTCATTCCATTCTGGACGTTCTATCTGCTGCTGGATTCTGATGGGCTTAAGGACTCGCTGCAGAGCAGTATTCCGGGGTCCATTCGTGAGGATGTGTTCAAAGTGCTGACGTTGGTGGACTCGGTGTTCAGCTCGTATTTGCGCGGGCAGCTGTTTCTGGGACTGATTATTGGGTCGGTTTCGACGATCGTGTTCTCGATTATGGGGGTGCGCTTTGCGTTGTTTTTGGGGCTGCTGGCGGGTATTTTCGAGTTGATCCCCAATATCGGTCCGTTGCTGGGGGCGATACCGGCAGTGCTGGTGGCGCTGACCCAAAGCCCGGTTCTGGCGCTGTGGGTGGCGGTGTATGCGGTGGGCATTCAGCAGGTGGAGAATATCTTCATTTCGCCGCGGGTTTTGGGGCGCAGTGTGAAGCTCCACCCGGTAATTGTGATGGTGGTTCTGGTTATCGGAAGCGAGCTGGGCGGTCTGGCGGGGTTGTTCCTGGCGCCGGTGCTGGCGGCAGCGCTGCGGGATTTGTTCCGCTATCTGTATTACCGCTCGAGCGATGAACCGCTCGCACCGGACGCGGCGCTGGCGAAGGTGTGGCACGGGGATCGGTTTGAAATTGAGGTGTGAGGGATTTCTTAGCAGATCGCTGACCGAAATCGCGCTATGCCTCGCACAATGCCGCTGAAGCGCGAGCAAGGCATTTGCCCAGGGTTGACGCAGCAACCAACTCGTACAGCGGACTCTACAGGGTACGCAGAAGCCCGCTGAACTGCTACGAATGCCCTGTGAGGGCGGCGCTTGTCAAAATACTGGATTGCGGTATAATCCCGAAGGTTGACGGGGCGTAGCCCAGTTTGGCTAGGGCGCTACAATGGGGTTGTAGAGGTCGACGGTTCAAATCCGTCCGCCCCGACAGCAGAATAAAGATGCCTGACCTGATTGCGAGAGCAAATGGGGTCGGGCATCTTTTTTGTTTTTGGGTGGAGACGGGCATCGCGACTCGCTGGCGCTACGAGGGGGGGAGAGGCAAACGGCGCTTGCGTTTGCCTCATTTGTTTTTGTCTATATACTCAATTGTGTGCCAGTTGGGCAAATGATAAGCGGGTGCCCTATGGTTTGAATTGCAGGTTCGACTTATTTGTGGAATGAGTGCCAGGGTGGTTGAGATTCTGAGTCAACCCTGGGTCCTACAGCTCTTGGATACGAGCGACTTAGCTCGGGGCGGCTGTTTGAAGGGTAGCAGACGTGAGAATTAGGTGCAGAGTAAGTGGGATGGTAGTAGATAGGCGGCGATCATGGTTCAGCGATTCTGGCGTAATAGCTGTTGGGTGTTGCTTGTAGGGATGCTATTGGGCGGCGGGGCGGCGCTTGCTATTGAAGACTCCATTGACTTGCTGCAGGCGGCAGACTTTGATCATTTTGTCTTTCTGCCATTGGTCAGTCGTCCTTTGTTGCCTGGCATCCATGGGTACGTGAATTACCTTGGTGAACCGATTGCGGGTGTTACGGTAACGTTGTTTCTCCATGATATGGAGAGTCGTTATCCGACAGCCTTCCACTACACTCAGACACAAGCCGATGGAGATTATCATTTTGCTGATGTGCCACCGTTGCCGCCCTTCTGTGCGTATCATGTTGGATATCAGAATGGCAAATCTGGCAATCCCCTCAATCCGGCGCATTTGATGGTTTGGAATGCGCCGACAATCCTGAGCTATGAAGCGGGCCAAAGCGTGAGTGTTGCGGATTTCGATGTGGCCGATGTGCGGCAGCTATCCCCAGCGGCGGGTGTTACGGTTACTTTCCCTGTCACTTTCACCTGGGAACCACGCCTGGTCACGCCACAGGACCGTTACTATTGTGGGGTGTTTATGCCGGGCTACATGTACGGTCAAGGTGAAGTGTATTGGAAACCGGCCTCGGCTGATGGTGTCTGTGTCTGGGAGGCTCCAGACGCTGGTTTTGATTACAATGCGGACTATGAATGGTACTTACAGATCATGTGGTTTGATGACGGTGGTGTTTATGGTGGCGGGGGTGCCGGTTTTGCACGGCCCTTGCACTTCCGCCCGTAGGCGACACCTATGGGGGTCTCCGCTATCGTGAGCACCCTGAGGTTACGACAATGGCTCTGGAGCCCGAAAAGACATGAGTGAATACCAGTATTACGAATTCCAGGCGATTGATCACCCGCTGACACGAGAAGAGCAAGAGGCGGTGGCAAGCCTCTCTAGCCGGGTGCAACCACATCCCCGGCGTGCGGTATTCGTTTACAACTACAGTGATTTTCCTGGAGATCCCGAGGAGATACTGGCGCAATACTACGATGCCATGTTCTATCTGGCGAACTGGGGTAGCCGGCATCTGCTGTTCCGCTTCCCCGCGGCGCTGGTGGATGCGGCAGCAATGGCGGAGTACAGCGTCGAATCCACAAGTCGTCATCCTCCTAGAGCTATCACCGTCGAAACGATGGATGAGTATGTGAGTATGTCGTGTTGGGCATTCGTCTGGATGAAGAAGAGGGTTTTGGCTGGGTGGATGGCGAGGGCTGGCTGGACCGGTTGTTGGACTTGCGGGAGGGGCTGCTGCAGCGCGATTATCGTGTGCTCTATCTGGCGTGGCTCAAGGGTATTACTTTGAACCCCTACGTGGATAGGGAAGCCCTGGAACCGCCCGTGCCGCCCGGTCTCAATGAACTATCACCAGCGCTTCGGACGTTTGTCGAGATATTTGGCGTTGATGCGAACTTGCTCAGTGTTGCTGCCGAACACAGTGCGGCTTTGAAGATGGCAGCGGTAGATGAAGCCCAGTTGCGGCGGACCATAGCGGGACTTCCGGTGGCAGAGAAAGATGCCTTCTTTCTCCGTCTGCTGCAGGATGAGCCGCGATTATCATTATCACTACGACAACGGTTGGGATTGATGGAATCGCCATTCGCGACGGACATTGTGCCACGTCGCACTGCCAGCGAGTTGCTCGAAGCGGCAGGCTTCGAGGCGGACGATTTATAGCCTGGTGTCGCTGTTTACCGCCGGTATCCGCGAAGGAGAGCGGCGAGAATCGCGGCGATATTCCAGGCGTCATCGCCGCCGCGGTGATGGGTGCCTTCGAGCGGGAGTTCCAGGCGGGCGAGGGCTTGCGCCATGCCGACTTCTCGCGGTAGGGCATGTGTGATGGCGAAGAGCGTCTTCACGTTAAGGTGACCTCGCCCAAAGGGGTAGGGGAGGTCTTTGCGCTGGCATTCCGCCTCGAGTTGCCCGCGATCATAGTCCCCGAAGCTTGCCCACAGCCGTTGCCCGGATCTGTATTCACGCGTGAGGATTTCACAGGCGGAGCGGAGTGGCACACCTTGCTCTACCTGCGCCTGGGTGAGCGTGGTCAGCGCCGTGCAGTACGGGCTAATGGTGGATTGTTCCGGGAGCACAAGAATGCTGCGCTGCTCGCGGCGCTCCAATATCGCCACATCCAGCACGCACAGACCGATTTCGATAATCTCGTTGCATTGCCCGGGTGGGGGGGTGCCTTCCCAACACGTAGCTTCCACATCAATGACCAGGATTGCATCCAGTCGCTTTGCCATAGGTGTCCTCTCATCGTCGTCTTGATTAGCTCTGCGTTGTCACGATCGTAAACCGATTTCTCCACCATCTCCTGCACCCGTGCGGCATTGGGATGCAGGTGGCGTGTGGTCGTTGCCACGTTGGTGTGACCCAACAGGCTCGCCAACGTAGCCACATCGCCACCATTCTGCAGAAAGCGGGTGGCGAAGGTGTGCTGGAGGGTGTGGGGTGTCACCTCTTTCTGGATGCCGGCGCGCCGTTTGGCTTCGGTAATCAGGCGTTGCACATCGCGTGCGCCCAGCGGTTGCCATGAGCGGCTGATGAAAAGGATGTCGGTCTGCGCCATTTTGGGACGCACGTCCAGGTGGGCGCGCAGGGCGGCACACGCCTCCTTTGCCAGCGCCACAGTACGTTCCTTCTTGCCTTTGCCCTGGCGCACCAGTAGCGAACCGGAGCGGTCGTTAAGCGTCACATCGTCCAGCTTCAGCGCCAGGACCTCGCTCAAACGCAGCCCCGCCCGCGCCAGAATGTTGAGCATAGCTCCATTGCGAATATCCTGCCAATCGGGACCTTCGACGGCGGCGAGCAGGCGCCCCAAGTCGTGATCTGGGAACAGCGCGGCTGCGCAAAGTCGTACCCGTCGCGCCATCCCCAATCCGCCCTGACCGTTGAGCAGTATGGGGCAGACATCATCGAACTGACCGACATGCTGCGCGCACGCTTCGACGAGGAGAAAATCTACCTCGTCGGCCACTCCTGGGGCACGATCATCGGCGTGCGGGCGGCGCAGGCGAGGCCTGACCTGTTCCACCGCTTGATGGTGGAGACCGTTCTGCCCGAAACATATCCCAAATTATCTGTTGCGTCGGCAGATTGAGCTGAATCTGGTATAATGCGGTCATTCAACGTGACCCCTGGTGGTTAACAGAATGACCGCAACACTATTACAGACCAAGCTCTATCGCCCGACGCCGCGTCCCGATGGGGTATCGCGCGAGCGCCTGTGCCAACAGTTCCACACTGGCCTGTGGACGGGGCAGGCGTTCGCACGCAAACTCACGCTCGTGTCTGCGCCCGCCGGGTTCGGCAAAACCACGTTGATTGTGGAGCTTGGATTTTCGGTTTTGGATGCGCCTGAACCACAATTTACAATCGAAAATCTAACATCGGCCTGGCTGGCCCTCGATGACGCTGACAACGACCCGGTGCGCTTCCTGCGCTACGTCATCGCCGCGCTGCAAAGCGCGCTCCCGGAAGTGGGCCGCGAGGCCGCGCCGCTGCTGGAATCCAGCGCCGCACCCGCTCTGGAAGAGGCGCTCGCGAGCCTCATCAATGAGCTGGCCGCCGCCGGCTGCCCCATCATCCTGACGTTGGACGATTACCACGTTATCCATAACGCGGGCATCACCACGCTGCTCACCTTCCTGCTGGAGCATCAACCGCCCAACCTGCACCTCATCATTGCCAGCCGCAGCGATCCGGCGCTGCCCCTGGCGCGGCTGCGCGCGCGCGGGCAGCTGCTCGAACTGCGCGCCCGCGACCTGCGCTTCACCGAAGCCGAAGCCGCCGCTTTCTTCACGCAGACGATGGGGCTGGAACTCCGCCCGGAATGGGTCGCAGCCCTGGAGCAGCGCACGGAGGGCTGGATCGCGGGCTTGCAACTGGCGGCGCTTTCGATGCAGGGACGCGCAGATAACCAGGCGTTCATTGAAAACTTCACGGGCGGTCAGCACTTTGTGTTGGAATATCTGGTAGAAGAGGTCTTGCAGCGTCAGCCCGCTGCGTTACAGCAGTTCTTGCTCGAAACCTCCATCCTCCAGCGCCTGTGCGCGCCGCTGTGCGATGCGGTCACAGCCGCTGCCGAGAGCAGCGCGACGCTAGCGGAACTCCAACGCCGCAATCTCTTCATCATTCCGCTGGATGGCGCGCACACCTGGTTTCGTTATCATCATCTGTTTGCTGAATTTCTCAAGAGCCATCTCAAACGCGCGCGCGCCGATATGCTGCCAGTATTGCATCGCCGCGCGGCGGAATGGTGCCAGGCGCACGACTACCCAGAAGAAGCCTTGCATCATGCCTTCGCCATTCCCGATTACAGGTACGTCAGCCGACTGGTGGTGGATAACTGGCGGCGCATCTATCACACGGGCCGTCTGGATACCGCCGTGCGCTGGCTCGAAGCGTTGCCCGGCGACCTGCTCCGCCAGTCGCCGCCGTTGGGGGTGGCTTATGGCTGGACCTTGTTCATCCGCGGGAATTATGACCAGATCGCTGCCTATCTCGATGACATCACGCAAGCCTTCGACCACATGGTGGCCTCCGGCGAGCTGCCGGTAGAACATCCTGAGTACAACATCATTTTGCAGCAAGTGATTTTGTTGCGCGCCATTGTGCTGCGGCATCAAGGCGATGTTGCCGGCGCAATTCGGGAAGTCGAACACCTGCTGCCCACGATTGCCGAGCTGCAACACACTCTGGGGCAGACCATTGCGGATATGGGCTATACAGCGTGTTATTCGCAGATGGGGTATAACTATGCAGCGGCCAACGATTTGGCGCGGGCGGATGCGTACCTGAGCCGCGTCGGCCCGCACGCGCGCGCCTGCGGCAACATTTTCTCCCTGGCGCACGCGACGCTGGAATGGACGCGCATCAATCTGGCGCTAGGGCGCGTGGAACGGGCCGAAGAGATTTGTCGCCGGGAGCTGATGCTGGCAGAACAACCGGCTTACGCCAACTATCCGGCGTTTTGTCTGATTCAGCTGGCGCTAGCGGATGTCTTGCGCGTCAAGCAAGCCTGGGACGAAGCGGAAAGCCTGCTCCACCAGGGCTTGGAAACCGCCAGGCGCAGCGGTCACGAGTATTACCTGGCGCAGGGCTATCTGATTGCGGCGCGGCTACAGCACGCGCAAGGGAAATCCACCCCGGCGCAAGAGGCGGTGCGCCAGGCGGAACAGATCGCCGCCGCCATCCACAACCGTTTTCTGGATGAAGCGATCGCGCAGGCCCGGCAAACGCTGGAGAGCCAAGCCGCGCCCGCGCAACCATTGATCGAGCCGTTGACTGAACGCGAACTCGACGTGTTGCGGTTGATCTGCGCGGGCAGGTCGAACCAGGAAATTGCGGATGCGCTCTTCATCGCGTTGGATACAGTCAAGCGTCATGCCAACAATATCTATGGCAAACTGAGCGTCAAACGCCGTGCTCAGGCCATTCTGGAAGCCCGCAGGTTAGGGCTGGTTTGAGTTACCCTCTGAAATAATAACGGGTGAGCAGTGAGTAGTTTGTGTGTAGCAAACTGCATCCTGCTCACTACTCTCTACGAACTATTCTCATCAAAAGCAAAGCGCCTAACACTTTGGTGTTAGGCGCTTTTTTATCCAAAATCCCACTTTTGGGTGTTACCAGATGAGGCCATTTATCGTATAGTGAGGGTATGAAAACACAAAACGACGCCATCGTGTACGAAATCCGGTTGAAAGGCCATCTGGGGCCCAATACCTTGATCTGGTTCGAGAATTTCGAGGCAGAACACAGCCCTGATGGGGAAACGATCCTGCGCGGGCCGGTGGTGGATCAGGCGAGCTTGCGCGGCATCCTCACGCGCATCTTCGACCTGGGTCTGAGTTTGACGTTGATCCGACAAATGGAGTAAAAAACCATGCTATATTACCGAATCATTCGCAACGATATTTTGAGAAGCAAAGCGATTACGCTGACTACGATGCTGTTTGTCGTCGCGGCGGCCATGCTGGTGGCGCTGGCAGCCATCCTGGTCATCAACCTGGCGGGCGCGATTGACGCGTTGATGACGCAGGCGCAAACGCCGCATTTCACGCAGATGCACGCCGGCGACCTGGACACGGCGCGGTTGGCGGCTTTTGCCGGACAGAACGAGCATATCGCCGATTTCCAGGCGGTGGAGTTTCTCAACCTGGACGGCGCGCAGTTTGTGTTTGCAGAGCCTGCGTCCGCAGGCCGTTCGTTGGCAGACAGCGTCCAGGACAACGGGTTGGCGGTGCAGGGCGAGAAATTCGATTTCCTGCTCGACCTGGATGGGAACATCATCCAGGCTGCCGATGGCGAAATCTATGTCCCCATTACCTACATGCAGAGCGGTATCGCCCAGATTGGCGAGACACTGACCGTCGCCGGGGAGCCATTCATCATCGCGGGCGCGCTGCGCGATTCGCAAATGCAACCGCTGCTCTCCTCGTCCAAGCGCTTCCTGGTGAGCCAGAATGATTTCGCGGCGCTCCGGCAGTTCGGCAGCGTGGAATATCTGATCGAGTTCCGGCTACATGACCTGGGTAGCCTGGGCGCGTTCGAGGCGGTCTACACCGCCGCCGGGCTTGAAGCCAATGGGCCGACGCTCACTTATGCGCTGTTCAGGATGTTCAACGGCCTTTCCGATGGGCTGATGATTGCGGTCATCCTGCTGGTCAGCGCGCTGGTGATTGCTATCGCCTTCCTGTGCATCCGCTTCACCCTGCTGGCGAAAATCGAGGATGACTACCGCGAAATTGGTGTGATGAAAGCCATCGGGCTGCGTGTGGCCGACATAAAAAAAATCTACCTGACCAAATATGTCGCCATCGCGGCGGCGGGCAGCCTGCTGGGGTACGCGCTTGCCTTTGTCTTTCAGGATACGCTGCTTGCCAATATCCGGTTGTACATGGGCGAAAGCGCCAACGCCTCTCTGGCGCCGCTTTTGGGCATCCTCGGCGTCGCGCTGGTCTTCCTGGCAATCAGCGGCTATGTGAACGGCGTGCTGGGGAGCTTTCGTAAAATCTCCCCGGCGGAAGCGGTCCGTTTCGGGGTTTCGCAGGAAAAAGCGGGCGGGGCAAGGCGTTTCCGCCTGAGCACAAACCAACTCCTCGGCACGAATATCTTCCTGGGCGTGAAGGATGTGCTCGCCCGCAAAAGCCTGTACGTCACCATGTTGACGGTGCTGGTGCTGGCGGCGTTTATCATCATCGTCCCGCAGAATTTGCATAATACCATCGCCTCCGATAGCTTCATCACCTACATGGGCGTTGGCGATAGCGACTTGCGCATTGACATTCAGCAGACCGATCACATCGCCGAGAAAGCGGCGGAAATCGGCGCGGCGATGGCGCATGACCCGTCCATCTCCAGGTTTGTGGTGCTGACCACCCAAGCCTTCCGCGTAATATTGGATGATGGCTCGGAGGAAAACATCAAGGTTGAACTGGGCGACCATTCGGTTTTCCCGCTGACCTATATTCAAGGGCGTGCGCCCGCAGTGGAGAGCGAAATCGCGCTTTCGGTGCTGAATGCCCGTGAAATGGGCAAAACGGTGGGGGATGGCATCACGCTGATCATTGCTGGGCGCGAGACCACGCTGACGGTCTGCGGCATCTACTCCGATGTGACCCACGGCGGCAAATCCGCTAAAGCGGTGTTCTCCGCCTCTGCGACGGACATCATGTGGAGCGTCGTCACCGCCGAACTGGCCGACCCGGCGCGGGCGAGTGAAAAGGTGACCGAATATGCGGACAGGTTCGCTTTCGCCAAAGTCTCGGACATTGACGAATTTATCCGGCAAACCTACGGCGCGACCATCAGCGCCATCGGCAAGGCTGCTTATGCCGCCGTCGGCGTGGCGCTGGCGCTCACCGTGCTGATTACCCTGTTGTTCATGCGGATGTTGGTCGCCAAAGACCGCTACGCGATTGCGGTGATGAAAGCGTTTGGTTTTACGAACGCGGATATTCGGACGCAGTATGTGGCGCGCGCGGTCTTCGTGCTGAGCCTGAGCGTTCTGCTCGGCGCACTGCTGGCAAACACACTTGGACAGGCGCTGGCTGGCGCGGTGATTGCCTCGTTTGGGGCGGCTTCCTTTAGATTCATCGTCAATCCGGCCTTGGCCTACCTGCTCAGCCCGCTGCTGATGGCGGGCGTGGTGCTGGCAGCCACGGTCTTCGGCACGCTGGACGCGGGCCACATCACCATCTCTGAAAATATCAAGGAGTAGACCATGAAAACCCTCATTAGCGGTGAAAACCTGACCAAATCTTTCGGCTTGGGCGCAGAAAAACGCAACGTCCTCGATGGCATCTCGGTAGACATCCACCAGGGCGAGTTCGTTGCCGTGATGGGGCCTTCGGGTTCGGGCAAATCCACGCTGCTGTATGCCCTGAGCGGCATGGATAGCGTGGACAGCGGAAGCGTCACCTTCGACGGCGCCGATTTGTCGGCGCTCAAAGAGAACGACCTGGCCGACCTGCGCCGGACGAAAATGGGCTTTGTTTTCCAGCAGCCGACTCTGCTGCGAAACCTGGACATCCTCGACAACATCATCCTGCCTGCCATGCGCGATAGCCGCAAAAATGGCGCGCAGCTCACCGAAAAAGCCCAACGGTTGATGAAAAAAACCGGCATCGCCGGGCTGGAAATGCGCGACATCACCCAGGCATCGGGCGGACAACTCCAACGGGTAGGCATCTGCCGCGCCTTGATGGGCGACCCGAAAATCATCTTCGGCGACGAGCCGACCGGCGCCTTGAATTCCACCGCGGCCAACGAGATCATGGCGCTGCTGGCCGACATCCATCGCAGCGGCGTAACGATCCTGTTGGTCACGCACGATGTCCGCGTGGCGGCCAAAACCGAACGCGTGCTGTTCCTCCTCGATGGCAACATCGCTGGCGAATATCAACCCGGTGTGTACAATGCAACTCATGATGACCTCAAAACCCGCGAAGAGGCTCTCACCGCCTGGCTGGCGGAGATGAAGTTCTAATCCAAACATAGAACGAAAGGAAATTGAAATGGTCACAAACGATATCAAAACCCAAAAGATGGATGTGATGTGGAAGTATGTCATCCTTTCATATGTTTTATTCTGGTTCATGGTGATGACACTGGGTGGTTCAGCAGCGATGGTGTTCAATGCCCCGCCTCTCATACAAAGGATTGTTGAAGCGTTTTGCGCATGGGCGCCAACGTTTGCGTTTCTCATTATGTTCAAGAAATTAAGACCTGAAACAAATCTCAGGATAGTCTCCCTCTTGAGCGTTGCCGATAGATAGTGTATACTGGAGGCAAACCATTTCGAGGGAGACA
>JAPKMR010000073.1 GCA_026645815.1 Anaerolineae bacterium
ATTTTTGGCGGCGGGGCAAAGCCCCGCCGCCAAAAATCAATTTTCTCCTGCGCCCTGTAGGGGCGCCTGAGATTTTCACCCCCGTTTTGAAACGCACCCGTCCTATACCCCGTCTTGTACTTGGCCTGTTCATGGATATAATAGAGATAGAGCGTGCGGTGATACGCAGAGTACCTGTTGTGACAGCCATTGCCTTCGAGGCATTGGCCCATGCTGAGGACAAGAGGCTGAGCAAGAATATCCAGCCACAGTTCAATCTGCGCCCAAAGGAGGTGCTGCTATGTCGTTACCACCGGGATTGAGACATGTCGTTGCTCAAACACGCCTGTTCACTGATGCGCAAAACTACATCATCGTGCGTTTACCTCTGACACAAATCACGGAAGCCGCTATGTTGGTGAAACAATTGCATTCGCCGCTGGTTTCCTTGACCTGGGATAAGGATGAGCTGAGTCTGATTCTGCCAGCGGAGACCTGGGAATCATACCGCCCCGGTTTTGAAATCCTCAATGAATCTCCGGAATACCGGCTCATCACCTTCGACCTGCCCCTGGACCTGGGCCTGGTCGGGTATTTGGCACTCATGGCGGCTACGGTTGCGGAAGCCGGAGTGAGCATTTATCCGGTCTCAGCCTTTTCCCGAGACCATCTCTTCGTCCCCTCTGAAGATTTCGAACGCGCCTGGGAAGCTTTGCGGCAGCTCATCCGCACCTGCCAGGCAGAAGAGGCGGCAAACGCTGAATGAGACTGGCACCCATAGTGGACAAAGTCCAGATCTATCGCTGTGAAACGCGCCATGGCTGAGACATCTTAGGAACTGGGATTCTGTGTGAATACGGCATATTTCCTCATCGGCAAGACACTTGGCAAGTATCAAATCGTCCGGCACCTGGGGCATGGCGGCATGGCCGAGGTGTTCCTGGGCGAGCAAATTCATCTCGACCGGCAAGTTGCCATCAAAATCTTGCACCCCTTCCTGGCGGAAGAAACTGGCTTCGTAAACCGGTTCCAACGTGAAGCCCGCATTGTAGCCACACTGCGACACCCCAACATCGTTCAGGTCTATGACTTCGACCTGAACGAGGAATTTGGCGTCTACTACATGGTGATGGAATATATCGAAGGCCCCACGCTGCGCGAACGTCTCGAAAAAGGGGGGATGCCGCAGCAAGAGGGCGTGCGGATCGCCGCGGCCATTGCTGTTGCGCTGGAATATGCACACCGGCGGCAAATGGTCCACCGCGATATCAAACCCGCCAACATCCTGTTCACAGGCGAAAACCAACCCGTCCTGACGGATTTTGGCATTGCCCGCATGCTGAGCCTTACGGGATTGACGGCGAGCGGCGCCATGGTTGGAACCCCTGCCTATATGGCGCCGGAGATTGGCATAGGCCATCCTGGGACAGCACTTTCCGACATCTACTCACTGGGCGTCGTGCTGTACCAGCTCGTCACAGGGCAACTGCCCTTTGACGCGGAAGTGCCGATGGCGCTGGTGATGAAGCACATCAACGAACCGGTCCCAGCGCCTTCGCGGTTGGTGGCGAATTTGCCCCCAGAATTGGAGGGCGTCATTCTCAAAATGCTCATGAAGCAACCGGAGAAGCGTTTCCTGAGCGCCGGTGAGGTAGCCTCTGCCCTGCGCAACATCATGGGCTGGGAAACGCCGCCCGCGGCGCTGGTCAACACAACCACCACCTCACGCATAATGGCCTCAGCGGCAGAGACAGCACAGGAAGCGCCTCCGCTGACGGCAACAGAAGAACCCGAGCAACCGCTGCTGCGACGGGTCACACCGCAATCTGCGACTTCGCCAGGCGACACTGAGACCAAAGCCAGAAAACGGCACACGCGCCCACTAGTGCGAGCCTTACGATGGACGCTAGCGCTCATTGCAGTGCTGGTGTTGGGATTTGCCGGTTGGAGCGCCGCCACGGGGCAATTACCGTCCTGGGCGCAACAGCTACTCCCCGCGAGACAGAGTAACGCCACTGCCACACCACAGGCGCTCAGCCTCATAACAACGACCACCACCTCCACCCCCCATCGCAGCAGTCTGCCCACCTGGACACCCACACCACCGGGGGTTTCCACACCGACCGACACGATAACCTGCACACATCGGGCAGAAGTATTGCGGGCAGAACTCGTCCCTAAAGAGGCCATCCTGCCGCCCCAAACCGTGGTGCGCGCAGATATCACCCTGCGCAACAGGGAGGCGTGTGCATGGCCCGAAGGGACACGCCTTGCGCTGACCGCAGGCGAGAGCTTTGGCGGTGACAATAGCATCCCACTACAAGCCCTGGCGGCGGGAGCGCAAATCCAACTCCAGCTCTACTTCCGCGCACCCGAAACGCCCGGCGCGTATCGTTCAGTTTGGGAAGTGCAGCTTCCGGATGGACGCGCCATCAGCAGCGCCCTCACCTTCCCCATCACTATCGGAGATTTGCCGACCTTCACGCCTGCACCCATCACAACGATAACGGAAACACCTGCCCCGACTACACCCTTGACGGCGCTCCCTCCAACATTGCGTGAGTGGACCGAGAATCTCCAAGCGCAGGTGTGGCAAGGGGAGCTCGCGCTAAGCGCAGAAGGCGGATCGGGCAACTACCGCTTCTACCGCGACGCCATCCGCGCCGACACAGAAATCCTGAATGCCACCCTACGCTTTGAATGGCGGCGCTGCGCGGATTTTCCGCTTACGCTGATCGTCGTCTCAGGCGAGGAAATCGAACGCTGGCAGGGAAGTATTCCATACCCGGCGCCCGAACGCTGCCAGCCCTAGCTGAAGGGCGCAAAAGCCAGAGAATCACTCGCCTGGCAGACCGGGATACGGTGCAATTAATGGACAACAGGCGCCCGTCAATACAGAAAGGGTCGCCACATCTTACCCTACCTGCGCCAGAGCGATGATTGGGACTGTGAACACGTCCCCCAAGAACACTCACAAAAGGCTTTCTGATTTTTTCAGATTAAGGAGGTGCCCCGTCCATAAGTAGAGAGTAGCCGCTTAATTGGTATATCATTAATCCAATCTTCCCGAAATGTATCACTCTATCAGGAGGTCAAATGAACCACAGAGCCATATCGTTGATGACTGCGATGGTATTGTTGGCAGGGATGTTCACCCCCCTGGCGCCGGCAGCACTGGCGCCACAGCCCGTGGCAGCTGCACCAAGCAATTGGTGTATCGCTGGCAGTTTTCAGGGATGGGACAATACCAGCATGCCGCTCTATGATGACGGCACACACGGCGACATTCTTGCTGAAGACAATGTCTTCAGTTTAGATGCCACCATCGCCGCAGCTGCGAAATATGAATTCAAGATCGTCGCATGCGGCGACTGGGGCACGGCGTATCCTTCGAACAATGCCTGGTTCTTTACCACCGTCGCCAATCAGGCCATCAAGTTCACCTTCGATGCCAACGATCACAGCGCCGATGCCGGCGCAGATTTCTACCCGGCTCAACACATTGTCAACGTTTGGGGCGATGACCTGCCCACGGAATTCACCGCCGTAGGTGACTGGCAAGGTTGGGCAAACCCTGACCCGGCTACTGCTATGACCGCTATCGGCAACGGCTTCTATTGGCTGAAGACCACGATTCCCACAGCTGGGACCTACACGGCAAAAATCGTCCGTACCGGTTCGTGGGATGAGCAATATTGTGCTGACGGGCGTAATATCAATGGTCCTGTCATCAACTTCACCACCACAGCCGATAACCAAGAGGTGGTCTTCCTGCTCGACACGCGCGCCTCCCGGGCTGCCGTAACGCTCAACCAGACCGGTACGGGCAACTGGTGCGTCGCGGGTGAAATCAACGGATGGAACAATGCGAGCACTCCCCTCTTCGATGATGGCACAAACGGCGACCTCATCGGGGGCGATGGCGTCTTCTCCCTGGACTTCAACGTCGCCACCGCCGGACGCTATGAATTCAAAGCCGTTGGGTGCGGTAGTTGGGACACCGCCTATCCTTCGGATAACGCCTGGCTCAACACGACGGCAGATGCGCAAATCGTGAAATTCACGTTCGACACCAACAATCATAGCAGCGATGCAGGAGCGCAGCTTCACCCCATGCAGAACATCGTCAACGTGTGGGATAGCCTTCCGGTGAGCCTGACTGCCGTCGGCGATTTCCAGGGCTGGAACACCGGCGACCCCGCCACCGCCATGCTCAACCTGGGCTACGGCTATCACATGCTCACCCATCCCTTCGCGGCGCCGGGCGATTATATGGGCAAGATGACGAGAACCAGCACTTGGGACGCCTTCGGTACCGATGGACGCAACAAGAATGCCCTCAACTTCAACTTTACCGTCTACGAAGCGGGCGATGAGGTCTTCTTCTGGGTGGATGCCTATCAGGGGCGTTCAGCCGTCGTTCCTCCGCCGCCGCCCGAGCAGGCAGCCCATGACAATAATGTCTGGTGGGATGAGCTCTATCACGACTCGCTGGACACGCTCTATCGCACACCTGGTGGCGCCGTGGAAACCAACACCGCGGTGACCCTGCGCTTCCGCGCCGCCGCCAACGACCTCACGGGGGTTAGGTTGCGGCTGTGGGACGACCGCACCGACATGCAGACCTTCCTCAACATGACCCTGGTTGCCACGGATGGTACTTACGATTGGTGGGAAGCGACCATTCCCGCGACAGCAACGCCAACCGTTTACTGGTACCGCTTTATCGTCATGGATGGCACGGCAACCGTCTATTACGAAGATAACGGCAAGGGCTTTGCCGGAGGCTTTGGCGGACCGGGACAGCCTTTCGCTGAAAGCCCGGATAATAGCTGGCAAATCACCGTCTATGACCCCAGCTTCTATACGCCAGATTGGGTCAAGAACGGCATCATTTACCAGATCTTCCCGGAACGCTTCCGCGATGGCGACGCCGCCAACAACACACCGCCCGGCAGCTTCCACTACAATATTCCTGGCGGGTCCATCTTCCGCTCCAACGGCACTGATTGGAACACGCCACTCTGTGATCCGCGCGACGCCAGCGGTTCCTGTCCGGATATCTACGGGCAGAACTTCTACGGCGGCGATCTCCAGGGCATCATTAACCAGCTGGATTATCTGGCGGATCTGGGCGTCACGGCAATCTACATGAACCCCATTTTCACCTCGCCCTCAAACCACAAATATGACACCACCGATTTCAGCGAGATTGATCCGGCTTTTGGCGATCTTGACGATTTCCAGACACTGACCAGCGAAGCCGCCACACGGGGTATCAGTGTGATTCTCGACGGCGTCTTCAATCACACCTCTTCAGACAGTATCTACTTCGACCGCTACAGTCGTTACGCTGAAGTGGGCGCTTGCGAAAGCAATACATCCCCTTATCGAGATTGGTACTACTTCACCGATGTGACCCCCGGAACGGGCATGTGCGCCGGCTCCGATGGCACGGCCCTCGCTGCCAACTATGAGAGCTGGTGGGGCTACGACAGCCTGCCCAAGCTCAAAGCGAACACGCCTGCCGTGCGCGACCTCATTTGGGCACAGGGAACCACCTCCATCGGTCCCTATTGGATTGACCAGGGCGCGGATGGCTGGCGCTTCGATGTGGGCGCCGATGTTGACCCCGGCACGACGGGCGACCCCGCCAATGATTATTGGGAAGGTTATCGCAATGCTGTGCGCACCGTCAACCCGGAGACGTATCTGGTCGGCGAGGAATGGGGCAACTCCACCGCCTGGTTGCTGGGCAACGAATGGGATGCTTCGATGAACTACCAGTTCGGCACCAGCATCAAGGGCTTCTATCGCCACACCGCCTTCACCGATAACGACCACAACAGCGGTAGCTCCGCAGGCATCATCGCTCCGCTCAAGCCCTCACAGCTGGAGGAGCGCCTGCGCTACCTGGAAGAGCGTAATCCGCCGGAAGCCTTCTACGCGATGATGAACCTGCTGGACAGCCACGACACCAATCGCGCGTTGTTCTTCATGGATCACAATGCGGCAGTAGGCACGGATCCCACGCCACTCCAGAGTTCCACGTATGACTGGAGCGATGCCATGACCCGCCTGATGGGCGTGGCGTTGCTTCAATTCACTCTGCCGGGCGCACCTACCATCTACTACGGCGACGAAGTGGGCCTGGTCGGTCCCACCGCCTACTCCGGTGGCAAGTGGGAGGATGATCCCTACAACCGGCTTCCGTTCCCCTGGTTGGATGAGACCGGCACGCCATACTACACGCACCTCCAGAGCGGCGGCGCGGGTTGGACCACACTGCGACCCTACTATCAGCTGCTTGCTGCGACCCGCACAGCGCACGAAGCGCTGCGCACGGGCAGTTTCGATACGCTACTGGTGGATGATACCAACGACATCTACAGCTACGGACGCCTGGCAGCGGATGACGCCGCAGTCGTCATCGCCAATCGCGGGGCGACGCAGGACGTCACGGTGGATGTCTCCGGTTACCTGGCAGCTGGCACGCAGCTCGTCAACGCACTGGACGACGCGCTCTACACGGTCGCCGCTGATGGCAACCTGACCGTGCCCGGTGTTCCCACACTGAGCGGCGCGCTGTTGGTCCTCACGGGCACGCTGGCGACCGCGCCTGCAGCTGTAACCGACCTGGCAGTCATCGCCGAGCGCGGCGGGGAGCTGGATCTTAGCTGGACCGCGGCGGTGGATGCGGATAGCTACGATCTCTATCGCAGCCTCGTCAGCGGCGGCGGTTACGAATTCGTCGCGAACGTCGTGGGGACCACCTACACTGATACCGGTCTGCAAAATGCCGTCACCTACTACTACGTCCTGGTCAGCAAGAACGATACCACGTTGCTCGCCAGCGGTTACTCCAATGAAGCCAGCGGCATGCCCCACTACACCATTGGCTGGGCTAATCTGCAATGGCCTCCAACGATTGCCCACACCGTCGGAATCACGCCCACAGAGGATATCTACGGGCAGGTGTGGATAGATGGGGTGACAGCCGATCCGGGCGCCACTGCGGGCCTCTGGGCGCAGGTGGGCTTTGGGCCGGATGGCTCGAATCCCGATGGTAATACAGATTGGGTCTGGTTTGATGCAACCTTCAATAATCAATCTGGAGACAATGATGAGTTCAAGGGGCAGTTGATTCCGGAAGCCCCGGGCGAATACGACTACGCCTACCGTTACAGCACCACCGACGGGGTAGATTGGCTCTATGCTGATCTGGACGGCGCCGGGAACGGCTATGATGTGGCGCAAGCCGGCGCGCTGACGGTGAATGCCGCCGCCGATACCATAGCACCCGCAATCCCGCTGAATTTGCGCGTGACGACCTGGACTGCCGATAGCGTCAGCCTGGAGTGGGACCCGGTCGCCGATGCCGATCTCTATGCCTACGACCTCTACCGCGAAGAATCTGCCAAGGGGACACCGGCATGGTTAGCGCGGGTGATGGCGCCCGAGGTCACCTACGTGGATACCGGCGTGGTTACGGGGCAGACCTACACCTACACCGTCCAGGCGCTCGACACCGCCTTCAACCGCTCCGCCTTCTCGAATGCAGTTTCGGCAACGCCGATGCCGCGCATGGTGGAGCTGCGCTTCATCGTGGAGGTGCCCGATTTCACGCCGCCGGCAGATACCGTGTATATCGCGGGCAACAACGCGGCAGCCTTCGGCGCTTCCTGGAATCCCAACGCCCAACCTATGACTAAGATGGGGGCGACCACCTGGCAGTACACGGTGACCACCGATGAAGGACTGCAACTGGAGTACAAGTACACCCGAGGCTCCTGGGATATGGTGGAGAACTGGGGCACCCTGGTCGGGACGATGAATCGCTCACTGACCACCAACTACGGCAGCACCGGGGTGATGACGGTAACCAACACCGTACACAACTGGCGTGACGTACTGGTGATGGCGACCTATCCTGAGGATGGTACGACGAGCTGGGAACCCACCCGCCCCATCAGCGTCACCTTCAGCCGGGAATTGAACGCGGCTCTAATCACCTCCAGCACCTTCATCCTCGAACAGTTAGCCAGAGTCCCCATTTCGGGCACGTTCAACGTCAGCACCTTCACGGAAGCTTATACCGATCCGGACTTCGGCGATGGTAACATCACCGGCACACTGGTGCTCTTCGATCCCAATGTTGACCTGCCGACCAGTGGTTCCTACCGGGTGCAGCTGGTGAAGGCTGGCTTCACCGATGGTGATGGCGCAATGCAAAACGACTTCGCTTTCACCTTCGGCCCGCCAACTGCAGTGACCGTACATCGCGCCAATGCTCAGGGCTACCTGCCCCTGGGGTTGGCGGCTATAACCGTACTTGGCGCCAGCATCACGCTGTTACGCCGTCGCAGGAGATCATCCTAGTTCCGTATGCGACCAAAGTGTTGTTCGTGGGCGGCGGTGTCTGCCCACGAACAACACTATCACCACCCGGCACGCCATGATGGAGTGCCTTCTTCATGAGTAGCACCCATGAATACAATGGAAGACCTGCCCAGATCGCAGATGGTAGCACTCCTTCGCCAACGCGGCATACGAGATACCATGGTCCTGAATGCTATGCAACACGTGCCCCGGCATCACTTTGTACCGGAAGATCTCCGTTGGGAAGCATACGGCGACTATCCGCTACCTATCGGTCACGGACAGACAATTTCCCAACCCTATATTGTGGCACTGATGACGGAAGCGCTCACCCTGCAACCCGGCGATAAAGTGCTGGAGCTCGGAACAGGCTCCGGTTATCAGGCAGCCATTCTCGCCGAGATGGGGATGGAGGTCTACACCATCGAAATCGTGCCCGCGCTGCACGAGGCAGCACGCGCACTGCTCGCAGAGCTGGGCTACGTCAATGTCCATTGCCGCCTGGGAGATGGCAACGCGGGATGGGAGGAATATGCACCCTACGCGGGCATCATTGCTACAGCCGCGCCAGCAGCCATCCCGTCAGCCTGTACCGAACAGCTCGCCGAAGGGGGACGGTTGGTCATCCCAGTCGGTCCCCGTGGTGGCTATCAAAACCTGTGGAAGGTCACACGACGCGGAAACACGCTACAACGCGAAGACCTTGGCGGCGTGGCTTTTGTGCCGCTGGTCTAGCCGAAACCGGCATAGACGCTAACGCAAATCACAGATGACCGCGCCCATTGTGGCGCGGTCATCTGTGATTATTTAGAGCACCCCGGTCTAGAATCCGCCAGCGGGGGGAAACAGGGTCAACGGCAATTTACCTGCAATCTGCCGGTAAGTCGCCCCCTGCAAGATGCTATCTCGCGCAGCGGCAACGTCTATCACCTGCGTGCCGGAAACGGCGGCAATCCCCAAATCGAAGAACGCCGTGGAAAGCGGCGTTGTCCCCCCCAGAACCAGAACGTAGGCATCGCTTCGGCAATGCGCCAGCAGCGATTCAAAAGTTCCATTGAGCAGCGCCGTTCCTGTAAGCGCAACCACGTCCGCCTGGGGTAGCAATTCCGGCGCACGCTCCGAAGGTTCATCGCCATCATGGGGACGCAACTCCAGCACCCAGAGTGTTTGTGCGAGCTTGCGAATACGCTCGATGAAGGGGAAATGCCCCACAATGGCAACGCGCTTTCCCGCGCCACGCTCCGCAACGATATCGGCTGCGTTAAGTTCCACCCCTGGTTGGGGATTGATAGACAGAAGCGCATTGATCGTAGCCAGGCCAACGCTGGCTTCCAGCAGGTTCTCGGAATGCGCCAGCGCCGCCAGCTGTGAAAGAGGCAAATGCAGGAGTTGCCCGCAATCGCGCACAGGATAGCCTTTGCCATGATGGTGCTCATCTCCACCGCCCAGTGTGGAAGAAAGCCCCGCGTAGAGTGCGGCGCGATGGCCTAACGTGACCAACGTCCAATATGCACCAATAGCCACTTCAACTGGTCGCGCCTCTTCCATCACAGAGGAGACTTCTTGCAACAACGTATCAATGATTTTCATAAAGCCTCACAGTGAAATTGATGTTAACAGCTCGGGTCCACGGGCATTTGTCATTCCGGCATTTCCCCATTATAATTTCACCTGATGAAATTGCTACTCACCCGTCACGGGCAATCACAATGGCAAATCGGCACAGCCTCCGAACCAGATGCTCCCCTCAGTGCGCTCGGCATCTTGCAAGCACACCGCCTGGGGGAATATCTGGCGCACCGCGAACGCCCCACACGCATCGTGGCAAGTCCATTACAGCGCGCGAGACAGACCGCTGAGATTGCGGCCCAATATCTGGACCTGCCCGTCACGCTCGATGCCGACCTGCGTGAATTTGATGACTGGGATGCTGCCGACCCACCGCCTTCAGCTGCCATGTGGCAACCTGATGCGGCGGCGCCATTGCATCCCCAATATATAGCCTTCTGTGCGCGGCTTCAGGAGGGCCTGAAACGCGCTATCGGCGATGATGTGGCTGATGAAAAAGTCCTTATTGTAGCGCATGGCGGGGCAGTAGGGACGTTGTTGCGCCTGCTACTGGGAGCACCCACAATGCGCATCTGGACCCCAAATACGGCGCTGCACAGCTTGCGATGGACTGGGGAATTCTGGCTGTTGCGCTATACGAACAATCAAGAGCACCTGCCTCAGCCGTTGCGCAGCCGGTGATCCCAGCGCGAATGCTTTAGAAATTGACTCAAATACAAGGCGAAATTGGTGCACCATGGAAAAACCCTTACCGCGTTTCTGGATCTGGCTTGGCATAGTCCTGGCGCTTGCGGCGTTGCTCGTTTTCATCTTTCGCACCCCGCCCTCATTGCTACGCAAAGCGGATTATATTGCTGCGGCAGTCTGCCACCGCATTCCCAGTCACAGTTTCTTCGTTGACGAACATCAGTTACCCCTCTGCCAACGCTGCACCGGCACCTTTGCAGGGGCATTGACCGGGCTGCTCTTTCAATGGGCAGTCGTGCGGCGGCGTCGCACCCGTTTATTCCCGCCCCTATGGCAATGGCTGCTTATGGGAGGGTTCGCGGCTATCTGGGGGCTGGATGGTTTCAATTCTTATACCACGTTGCTCTTGGGACGTGCAACAGGCATTCTCGGCTATGCACCACAACCCTGGATTCGCCTCTTCAGTGGCACGCTCATGGGTTTAGGAATGAGCCTGGTTTTGGTCTCCGCGTTCAATCAGGTCTTCTGGAGCGACGCCCTACCGGAAGCCCCGCTTCCGCGTTGGCGCAATGTAGCGCCATTACTGGCAGCGGGTTTGGTGCAGGCAGCCGTGATCTACACCCTGGAACCCTGGTTACTGTACCCGATAGCACTCTATAGCACGGCAGGGGTTATTGCGATGATGACCTGCCTGGGAGCCATGATTTGGGTCATGGCACTACGACGCGAACAGCGCTATACAGGCTGGCGCGAGGCATGGCTGCCGCTCGTGTGGGGAATCGTCTTCGCCGCCATCATCATCATTGGCATGGGCGGTGTGCGGCTCATACTCACCGGTTCCGTTGACGGTATACCGGGTCTCTGACAGGTGCGCCAGGGCGCGCGGAATGCGCCCGAAGAACGCCCCTGGCGCAATAACCACTACCTGGCACGCTTCTACACCTTCGGTAAGGCAAAGCTTCACGCAAATAACAGTATTATCAGCACTAGAGCCTTGTCTGACATCCCGAGTATACTGGACAATGTAGGCTTTATCAGTCACCCATGACACAATCCGGTCATGGCAACATTCACTTACAGGAGGTTCCAGTCAATGTACAAGAAGCTGTTTATTCCAGGGCCAACCCATGTGCGTGAGGAAATTCTGCAGGCGCAAACCGCCCCCATGATCGGGCACCGCGCCAAGGAATATTCCAATTTGCAGGGCGAGGTGCGCCCCAAGCTACAGCAGCTCCTCTACACGCAACAACCCGTCCTTATCTTCGCCAGCTCCGGCACCGGTGTAATGGAAGGCTCAATCCGCCAGGCAGTTCGTCCCGGCAAGCGCGCCCTCGTCACCGTCTGCGGCGCATTCTCCAAACGGTGGTTCGAGGTTTCTGAAGGCAACGGCATCCCTACGGACAAAATTGAGGTAGAGTGGGGTCTGGGCTTCCGCCCGGAACAGGTCGTCGAGGCATTGGGTCAAGGCGATTATGATGCGCTGACGCTTACCCTCAACGAGACCTCCACCGGTATCCAAAACCCGGTAGCCGAGATTGCTGCCGCAGTACGCGCCGCTTATCCCGAAATCGTTATTCTGGTGGATGCGGTTTCCGCTATGGCAGGCGCCAAAATCGAGTTCGATGCCTGGGACATTGACTGTGTCCTGGCGAGCTCACAGAAGTGCTTCGCCCTGCCGCCAGGATTGGCCGTCGCCGCGGTCAGCGAGCGGATGCTCAAACGCGCGGGCGAAGTTCCGGGACGGGGCTACTATTTCGACTTCCTGGACAACCTCAAGTATTGGAAGAAGGACCAGACACCCGCCACGCCCGCTATTAGCCTGATCTACGCGCTCAACAAGCAACTGGATGATATTATGGCTGAGGGGCTGGAAAATCGCTGGGCGCGCCACCTGGAAATGGCCGGCATCGTGCAAGCCTGGGGGCGCAAATACTGGAAACTCTTCGCAGCTGATGAATTCCTCTCTCCCACAGTTACCACCATTGCGAATACCCGTGGCATTAGCGTATCCGATCTCAATAAGGCACTCGCCGAGCGCGGCGCCATGATCTCCAACGGCTATGGCGATCTCAAGGAAAAGACCTTCCGCATTGCCACGATGGGCGATCTCACCGTAGCCGATATTAACTGGCTGCTGGGCGAAATCAACGACATTCTGGGGTTAGCATAGGTACAGGTTAGCCGTGACGGGCGATGAGTGGATATGGTGCGCCGGGCAAGAGCCGTTATCCATCACTTATCGCCCATCGTTTTGCACCATTATTATAGAGGAGATAGGTCATGCCGAAAATTCTGATTTGCGATCCCGTTGATCCTGAAGCCATCGCACAGATGCGCGAAGCCGGACTGGAAATAGATGTCAAGGATACCATTTCCCCTGAAGATTTGGAGCAGGTACTCAACAACTACGACGGGATGGTCGTCCGCAGTCGCACCAAAGTTCGCCAACCCCTGATTGATGCCGCTCCGAATCTCAAACTCATTGTGCGTGGAGGGGTAGGACTGGACACGATTGATGTGGAATATGCGCGCAGCAAGGGTGTCACCGTTCTCAACACGCCCGCTGCCAACTCTGCCGCTGTGGCGGAGCTCGTCATCGGCTTGATGATCACCCTGGCACGCCATATTACCGTTGCCGATGCGGGCATGAAAGCCGGCAAGTGGGAGAAGAAAGCCCTCGAAGGCACGGAGATCGCCGGAAAGACCCTGGGGCTTATCGGCTACGGACGCATCGGGCGCCTGACCGCAGAGAAAGCCCGCGCTTTGGGTATGTCCGTGGTGTGCTACGACCCCTTCATCGCGGTCAAAGATGAGGGCGTGCGCGCGGTGGAGTTGGAGGAGCTGCTCAAGGTCGCCGATTATATCAGCCTGCACGTGCCGACCACACCGCAAACTAAGGGTATGCTGAGCACGGCACAATTTGCACAGATGAAACCGACCGCCTTTATCATCAACGCTGCACGCGGCGGCGTGGTGGATGAAGCAGCGCTTGCCACAGCGCTGGTCAACAAGACCATTGCCGGTGCGGCGCTCGATGTTTACACCGAGGAACCGCCTAAGAGCGAGGGGCTTTTGCAGCTCATTGCCTTGCCGCAGGTCGTCGCTTTGCCCCATCTGGGCGCGTCCACCGGCGAAGCGCTGGGACGCGTCGGCGGCGAAGTGGCCTCATTAACCATTGCGCACTTCAAGTAGGAGAGGCTTATGGCAAACATCAAAGCTTTTCAGGGCATTCGTTACAACCCAGAGCATTTCTGTGACCTCTCAGAGGTGATTACACAGCCCTACGATCGCATTCACGATGCGGAGCAAGCAGCCTATTATGCCCTCAACCCCTACAACTTCTGCCGCATTGATATGGGATTGCGCGAACCAGATGAGCCTGAGAATAACGTCTACACACGCGCACGCGCCTACGCTCAGACCTGGCTTGCAGAAGGGGTTCTCTTGCGCGAACCACAACCAGTTCTGTACGTGCTGGAGCAGCGTTTCACCACCCCAACGGGTCAGCAATACGTTCGCCGTGGATTCACGGCAGCGCTGGAGCTCACGCGCTTTGACGAAGGCATTGTATTGCCCCACGAGCGCACGTTGAGCGGACCTAAAGCCGATCGCCTGAACCTGACGCGCGTGACGCAGACCTCCTGGGGACATATCTTTGCACTGTATCCTGATGCGGAGAACCGCATCAATGCGCTGCTACAGCCCTTCCTGGATTCGCACATGCCGGCGATTCTGACCGAGCAGGTGATCGAACCGGCGGTGGAGCAAAACTTCTGGGTCGTCAATGATCCCGAGATCGTCGCTGCGGTTATCGCCGAAATGGCGCCCAAGCGCAACCTGATCATTGCTGATGGACATCATCGCTACGAGACGGCGCTCAACTACCGCGATGAGATGCGGGCACAGCACCCGGATGCGCCGACCAACGCTGCCTTCAACTACGGCCTGGTCACCTTCGTGAGCATGAGCGATCCTGGGCTAGTGATCCTACCCACGCATCGCCTGATCTACGGCTACACACGGATGCAGAGCAAAGCCCTGCTGGAAGCGCTCGCGCCTTATTTCGAGGTAAAAGCACTGCCCAACCGCGAAACGCTGGAAGCGGAGCTGGCGCAGGCAACCCCCGAACAACCGCGGTTTGGCTTTTATGATGGGGAATATTTACTGCTCACGCTCAAAACGCTCGACATCATGGCGCAACTGGTTCCCGACCGCGCCCCAAGCTGGCGCGCGCTGGATGTCGCAGTGTTGCACGAGCTCATCATTGAACACGTCATGGGCTTGAGCAAGGAAAGCGTAGCACGCAAAGAGAACCTGGATTATCTACGCGACCCCAACCAGGGTTATGAGCGCGTGGACCGAGGCGAAGCCAACTTCCTATTCCTGCTCAACGGAACGCGCATGGAGCATGTCCGCGCCTGTACGGAAGCGGGCGAGAAGATGCCGCAAAAGTCCACCGATTTCTATCCCAAAGTCCTCAGCGGTCTGGTCGCGCTGCCGCTCTACGGCGTCATCGAGTAATCAGGGTGGAGCACCTGCCGGGGTTGGCATATTGCCAACCCCGGCTTTTGATTGGGCTGGGAGACGAAGCGTTACATTGAATTGCCTATTCCACATTCTATGATAGAGTGCCGAAGGACTAGCCAAATAGGGTGTCAAGGTGAACCGGATCCGGAATCTACACACAGTTAAGGGGATCGCTTCTATATGACTATTTTTCTCTATCTTGTAACCTTCATTGGGGGCATGGTATCGCTGGCATTGGAACTAGCAGCGGGACGTCTGCTGGCGCCAGCATTCGGCACCTCAGAGCTGGTATGGTCCTCGATCATCGGCATGATCCTCCTGTATTTCTCCATCGGCTATGTTATCGGCGGGCGGTGGGCAGATCGCTCGCCGCACGCTGAAACGCTCTACACAATTCTCCTCATCGCCGGCGGCACCATTGCCGTCATCCCCTTCATCTCCCAACCCGCACTCTCGCTGGCGGCACGGGGCATGGCGGCGCTCGACGCCTTCCAGGTCGGCGGTCCCCTGGTGGCAGTATTGATTCTCTTCATCGCTCCAGTGACGCTGTTGGCGTGTGTCTCGCCTTTCGTCATCCGTCTGGCAATGACAGACGTACATGCAGCGGGCATGACCTCCGGCAAAATCTATGCTATCTCCACTCTAGGCAGTTTCCTCGGCACGTTCCTCCCCAATCTCGTGCTGATTCCGGCGCTGGGAACGCGGCGCACCTTCCTGCTACTCGCTCTGATCACCACACTATTAGGCTCTGCCGGATTGTGGCGCCTCGCGCGCCGCCGAGCGCTCCTGGGCGTCTTTCTGGCATTGGTCATCCTGGCGCTCACTTTCACCAACGCGGGTCCCATCAAGCCCCAAGCACGCTTGATTTACGAGGAAGAATCCACCTACAATTACATCCAGGTACTCGAAGGTGAACAAGGTACACGGTTTTTGCTCCTCAATGAAGGCCAGGGAATTCACTCCGTGTATAACCCACAAGCGCTCCTTACCGGCGGCACCTGGGACTATTTCCTCATCGCACCCTACTTTAACCCACCGCCATATACTGCAGAGCAAGTGGGGAGTCTCCTGGTCATCGGCTCTGCGGCGGGCACCATCCCCAAACAATATACGGCGCTCTATGGCGCCATTCCCATTGATGGCGTGGAAATCGATCCGGCAATCGCGCGGGTAGGACGAGATTACTTCGATATGACGGAGCCGAACCTGCACACCGCGGAGATGGACGGGCGCGCCTTTCTTGCGCAAACAGCCGCGCGCTATGACGTGGTTGCGGTGGATGCCTTCCGGTTGCCCTATATCCCCTGGCATCTCACCACCGTGGAATTCTTTCAAGAGATTCGGGCGCTCCTGACCGAAAATGGCGTTGTCGCCATCAACGCCGGACATACGCCGGATGATTGGCGCGTGGTCGAGGCGCTCGTCGCCACGCTGAAGCAGGTTTATCCTTCAGTTCACGTCATTTCTGTGCCCGACACCTTCAACGCCATCCTCGTCGCCACAGTTCAGGAAAGCACAGCGGAGGACTTCGCTGCCAACCAGCGGTTGCTGGAAAACAAAAGCCTGGCGCGCGTCGCTGAGCGCGCAGCAGCAAACCTCATCACGGTAGCAGCAGATGGCATGGTCTTCACCGATGACCGCGCGCCGGTGGAATTGCTCACCGATGCGCTCGTGCTGCGCTACGTGCTGGGCGGCAACCCATAAAGCCCTGATTACCCGCCAATAAACACACCTTCCAGAAAACGGTCTAGCCACAAGGTCCGGCTTTGATGGTTAAAGGGAGACCAACCATGATCGTACGTCCCGCACAGTTGGAAGATGTCCCACGACTCACCGTTCTCGCGGCACAGCTGGGGTATCCCACCACCGAGGATGCGCTCCGCACACGCCTGGAAGCGCTGATGCCAGAAGCCGACCACGCCATCTTTGTCGCCGCAGATGCTGAAAAGCACGTCACCGGATGGATTTCGCTCTTCGTCTATCGCCCGCTGATGCGTGATCCGCTGGTAATGGTGGCGGGTCTGGTAGTGGATGAAGCGTATCGCGGGCAAGGGATTGGGCGACTGCTCATGGAACGGGCTGAGGCATGGGCCTACGAGCGGGATTGCGAGGGTGTTTACCTCAAATCCAACGTCAAGCGCGTCCAATCACATGCCTTCTACGAGAAATTGGGGTATCGAAATACCAAAACCCAATTCTGCTTCTTCAAGGCGATGAATACCGAAGCCGAACCGCCAGTGTAGGTCAGTCACAACCAGGTATGATGCAAATTGTTGGGCAGAACCAATTCAAGGTCCGCCAAACGGGCATTCGTACCAGGATTGCGTAGCAACCCGTTGACGCAGCAAACAACCCGCACAGTGCGTCTTGCAGGGTATGCAGAAGCCCACCGAACTGCTACGAATGCCCTTTACTCGAGTGCGTTTCAGCTTTGGGGCAAAAGCAGGGCGACTATTATGCAAATGCCTTTCCTTTGATTGATTCTTGGCGGAGGGGCAAGCCCCTCCGCCAAAAATCAATTTGCTCCGAGATTTCCACCCGCTTTTTCCCCTTTCCCACAGAAATTGACTTAAGTGCAGGAGTTCATATAATGGGTTGTGTTGGAGTCACAATGACTCTTTTACGCTATACCCTCTTACCCTGGAGATAGTGATATGATTCGAAGTAGAACCTATTTCGCCATCGTTGTTGGGTTGGTACTGCTACTATCCGGCGGTTGCAGCAGCGCTGCAGCCCCTACTGCCACGGTAACACCTACCCGCACGCCGCAACCGACAGCCACCGTGATGCTGATTCCGCCAACAGTGACTCCCACAGCTACACCGCTGCCCACCACCGCTGCGCCCACTGCCGCCCCTGTGAATGTGGTCACACCCTTTCCGCCTGACGTGAACCCACTCACGGGGCTGAAATTGGCCGACCCTACCATGCTCGATCACAGCCCATTAGCGATAAAAATCTCCAACTCGGCTGAGGTTCGGCCACAATCAGGGCTTAACTCTGCCGATCTGGTCTTCGAGCACTATGCCGAAGGTGGCATCACGCGCTTCACGGCGGTTTTCTACGGGACCTATCCCGAGCGCGTGGGATCGGTTCGCAGTGGACGGCTCATTGATCTGGAAATCCCGGCGATGTATCACGCGCCATTCGCCTATTCCGGTTCCAGCGCGGGAGTTAAGGAAAAGTATCGCAACTCCGACTTGTTCCCGGCACGAATTATGTCGCCAGATTTCGGTGTAGGCGAACCCGCCTTCTACCGCGTCCCGCGCGAAGGGTTGGCTTTCGAGCACACACTCTTTGCCAATCCCATGGCGCTGCGAGAGCTGGCTATTGAGCGAGGCGTGGATCAGCGCCCCGCCTTCCCTAAACTGATGGCTTTCAGTGAAGGCCTGCCGGCAGTCAAAGATACCCACGATGCCACGAGAGTCTACGTTGACTATCAGGTCGGCAAGACACAATGGGATTACGATAGCGCATCGGGGCATTGGCTCCGCACCACTGTGGGAGTGCCCCACACGGATTATCTCACCGGCGAACAGCTACATTTTGCTAACGTGATGATTCTCTATGCCAACCACCTGGAAACGGATATCCTAGAGGATACCTGGGGAGGCGGGCACATGTCTATCGAGATTCAAGTGTGGGGGCAGGGACCCGCATTGCTGTTCCGCGACGGCAAGATGATTCAGGGCTTCTGGCAACGCGCTGCGCGCGAAGAAATGCTCACGTTCATTGATGGCGAGGGCAAAGCCCTACCGCTCAAGCCCGGCAACACCTGGTTCCAGATGGTGCCGTTGGAGACGCAGAGTTCGGAAGCAACACCAGGGCAATATCGCTTCACACCGTGAAACCTTCGCGCGCGAAGCCTTCACACGGATGCGTTTCAACTTCGGGGCAAAAGCAAGCCCCATTAGGTAATGGCGTTATCATGCAAATGCCTTTTCTTTGAGTGATTTTTGTGGTGAGGTTTCGCCTCACCACAAAAATCACCTTTCTAGCGCGCCCTGTAGGGACGCCTGAAATTTCCATCCTCGTTTTGAAACGCGCCCAAACAGTTACGAAGGTTGCGTTTTTAATCAGATATGCTATAATCTGCGGCATAAGGGTGAGTAGCTCAGTTGGTTAGAGCGCACGGTTCACATCCGTGAGGTCCAGAGTTCGAGTCTCTGCTCGCCCACCTGCCCTTGTGCACACACCGATAGGATGATTGGACAACCGGACTCTGAATCCGTTGTCCAATTCAGACGAACTTAGGGGTTAAAGTGGGCTTTTAGTTTACCTCGTGGTAACGAAAGGCCCCAGGAAATGACGACCATTCCGGGTCGTAACCGGAAATGCGGCCCGGCATGATGCCGGGCTGTTGCGTTTATAGCCATCCGCAAGGAGGACGCTAATGGGGCTGAGTGATTTACCCGAGTTTATTCCTCTCGACGAAGCTGTCGAACGCCACCAGTTGGACCCTCAGGTTTTACACCAAGCAATAGCAGATGACACTGTTCGTATTGTAAAAGTTGGAGAGGACCTTTTGGTCAATGATGGTGATGTCCATATGATTGTAGCCGAGACTAAGGCACAAGATCGGGGAGATGAACTGGTTTCCTTGAGCGAAGCAGCACGGAGATTGGGGTTCTCGTCAATTATAGTTACTCGCTGGTTTAAATATGGCTGGCTTCCTGCGCTTGCAACAGGACCCAGGCGGTCAAAACTCGTCTCCTGGACACAAGCCAAAGCACTGGGAGAGCTACATCATCAATTTGCCCACCGGGGAAATCGTCTGATACCTGAAAATGAAAATGTATCTCGATTCATACAATCGCATCCGGGTGCATGAACCAAGTAAGCAATTGAGCATAAGCGCCAAATGGAAGTATATAACGCGCCCGAATATCTGCCGCTAGAACGTGCCGCTGAGCAGTATCACGTTGACCCCGATTTGCTTCGTCGCGCGGTGGATGCCGGGGTCGTTGAAGCTGGAAGAGC
>JAPKMR010000074.1 GCA_026645815.1 Anaerolineae bacterium
AAACTACCTCTTTGTGTTCTTGCATCGCCTACATGCTCGTTAGTCTAGTTACTATTGCCGCTCTAGTTTTTTTGCTCAAAAACACCACCACTGGATTGTATCACAAAAAAGTGTTTTTTGAGTGCGCCCCTGGCTGCGGCAACTGGCATTCTCTCGCAATCCGTGTACACTCTCCATTACAATCTGGCGTTGGGCAACCGCCTTCACAACCTATCCATAAGCTCTCAAGGAGACTTCATGCAACAGTCAACCTCGGTCCAGGAAATGTGGAACGCCTACCTGCACTCTCTCGGTGAGGACCCCGCGACGACGGAGAAAACCTTCAGCGCCTGGCACTTTTGTGATAACGCACCCTGCGCCGATGCCCTCGCGGACCTCGTCAAAGCCGGGCGCAAGCGCGGCACCACGAGCACCCTGTGGGAATATGAAGCGGCTCAGGACCCCCTGCCCGCAGTTGGAGAATACAGCGTCATCACTAATTGGGAGGGGCAGGCGCAGGCGATCATTCGCACCATCGGGGTTGAAATCATCCCCTTCAATCAGGTTGCAGCCGATTTCGCGAGGACTGAGGGCGAGGGGGATTGCTCTCTTGCATACTGGCGCGAAGTCCATTGGGAGGTCTTCACGCGCAGCCTGGCGGCTTATGGCAGGCGCCCCGTAGAAACCATGCCCGTGGTCTGTGAAACCTTCGAGGTGGTCTACGGGGCTGACCCCGCCTGATTTGTCCCCCAGGGTGGGGGGATGCGATCACTGTTATGCCTGGGTTAGGGCGTCGCCCGCGGCACAATCTTGATTGTGACCTGTTCCGTCACCGTCTCATTGCCGGCGGCGTCAATCACTTTGACGTAGAATGTGGCTTCGCCCGCTCCCTTCAACATCCAGTTGACGTTGTAGGGCGCCGCCGTGCGCACGGCAAAGGGTTGCAGCTGTTGATCTGGCGGTAAGGTTTCCACCTTGTAGAACTCCACCCGCTTGATGGCGTGATTATCATTCACCTCGGCGTTGATATTCACCCAGTCGCCCGAGCGGTATTCGTACTCCGCGCCATCTTCCGGATAGGTCAGGTCTGCTTTGGGCGGCGTGTTGTCTACCGTCAGCTGGATGGTGCTCAACCGGACGCCCTGCGCCCCGCCCACCACTTGCAGCTGTAGCGTGTACAGCCCATCCGTCAACCCCGTCACATCGAAGAACTCCAGCAAGTTATTATCCACTTGCTCGGGATGATCCGGTCCAATCTGCGCCCATTCGTTGGGGCTCATGCCCGTACCAAAGACCAACCGGTAGAAGGCGAAATCCCCGCCGCGCGCATTGCCGGTGACCGGGACCACCCCACGCACGAAGGAATACGTCGTGGGGCTGATGATGGATACCTCTGGATTGATGTTGGCAAGCCCGTAGATGGTATCGTACTCCGTTGGCGGAATCGGAGGGCGTTTATCCTCAGGCAGGCTCGCGATCCAGTCCATCGCCTCAGAAGGATAGACCTCGTAGACCCGCTCCTCAATCAGCTCCGGCGGCGTGAAGCCATCAACCGCCAGTCGTCCGGTCTCGCGGTTCACCCGGAAGACCTGGTACAGGGTATCCACTTCCGTAGGCTCCGTGCCGGGAATCATGATCTCGCTGCGCGTGGGACAGTTGCCGTTCGGCAGCATGCCCGACTTGGCACACACCGCCACCTCAACCAACCCATCGGGTCGTGTGAAGGGGACGATAGGCTCATCCTTCAAGCTATATTCCATCATCGCGTGCCAGATAAAGGAGGCGCCGCGCGCGCCGGGCAGGTCCGTCATCTTTTGGCTGGCATCCGTGTTCCCCATCCAGACTCCCACCGCCAGTTGCGGTGTATAGCCGATGATCCAGTTATCGGTGAAGTCGTTGGTCGTGCCCGTCTTGGCAGCTGCCGGGCGGTTGTTATCCAGCTCCAGCGGGTTGGGGGTGCCAAAGGCAGGAATGCGCGCCCGCCGGTCTGAGATGATATCGGTGATGAGATAAGCCAACCGCGGCTCAAGAATCTGTTGCGCCTCGGGTCTCTCATACGTGTAGAGCACGTTGCCGTTGCGGTCCTCGACCCGTAGAATCGCCACCGGGTCTAGCTCGCGGAAGCCCGGACGCAGGTCCTCGGTGTCTATTGGCGCGCCATACATCACCCCGTTATTCGCGAAGACCGTGAACGCATAGACCATATCAATCAGATGCACTTCGCCGCCGCCCAATGTGAGGCTCAGCCCATAGAACTGCAAGCCTCTATCCAGGGTCGTAATCCCCATGCGGTGTGCCGTGCGCATCACGTTATCAATGCCCGCGATGGACATCGCTTCCACTGCCGGGATGTTCAGCGAGCGCGCCAATGCATCCCGCAGGCTCACTGCGCCGTAATAGTTGCGGGTGTAGTTCTCGGGAACATACGGGGGCATACCCTCGCCTTGATCGAAGGCTTTGCGCACATCCAGGAACATCTGGGCGGCATTGTGGCCCTGCGAAAGCAGCGTTACGTAGGTGAAGGGCTTGAAGGACGATCCGGGTTGGCGTAACCCATCCACCGCCACGTTGAACTTACCGTCAATCTCCTGATTCCAGTAATCGGCGCTTCCCACCATCGCCATAATTTCACCGGTAGTGGGACGCATCATGATCATGGCGGTGTTATTCACATTCGAATCCATCCCTGCATAGACCGCCGGCATATCGGGAAGGTATTGCGCGGCTTCACAACCTGCGTTGACCACTTCTGGAACGACGACAGCGGCATCTTCACCGCTGAGGATGCGTAGGAAAGCCTGCGAGGTGCAGGTCGCCTGTTCATTGAGCTCCAGGTCCAGGGTGGTGTAGACCCGCAAGCCGCCGCCGGCGACACGCTCTACCCCAAACATCTCCTCCAGCTGCCGGCGCACGTAGAGCGAGAAGTGCGGCGCTTGAATATCGAAGCGCTCATTGCGTTGCGCCAGCTGCCAGGACTGGGTGCGGGCGGCATCCGCTTCCGCGCTCGAAACGCAGCCCTGAAGCACCATACCATCGAGCACCAGGTCGCGGCGCATCATCGCGCCTTCGGGGTCGTTAAAAGGATTGACGAGTGGGGATTGGGGAATCGCAATCAACGTCGCCGCTTCAGAAAGCGTGAGCGCGCTCGACGGCTTATCGAAATATACCCGCGCCGCGGCATCAATGCCGTAAGCCAGGTTGCCGTAGTGATTGGTGTTGAGATACCATTCCAGGATTTCCTCTTTGGGATACAACCGCGTCAGTTCGACGGAGATCAAAACCTCCTTGAGCTTGCGACCGTAGTCCTGCACGTAGCGCTCTTCAAGCGGAATGACCGTGTTCTTCACCACCTGTTGGGTGATGGAGGACGCGCCCTGCACCGGCAATCCCTGCAGGTTGTTGACAAAGGCGCGCGCCAGACCCCTGGCATTGAAGCCGGGATTCGTCCAGAAGCTGCGGTCCTCCATAGCGATGGTGCCGCAGGTCACATAGTCGGGAATGTCTCCGATGGCAAGCCAGTTTCGGTCACCTGCATTGGGGTCAATCACCTCGTAGAGCAGCTTCTGCCCGGTGCGGTCGTAAATCTTGGTCGTCTCGAAGGTTTGGACGCTGGCAGCGGCAACCTCATCCGGCGTAGGTAGCCCTTCTGTGATGGTGCCATAGGCGGCGGCGGCTAACCCTACCGTTAAGCCCACCGAAACCACTGAAGCAATCAGCGACACCATGATGACCACACCGATAATGCGGAAGACCAGGTTGATACCGGTCCTGCTGCGCACGCGCCGGCGTTCGCGGTCGGCAATAATAATCGAACGCACCAATGACATAGGTGTACGTTTGTGATTCTGGTTCATAGTCCTTAACTCAAAACTGGTGTCAGGGCCTTCCATTGCAGTTCGGACCCTGCCCGTAAATTAGCGATTCAACCTGGGCCTGAGGCCCTCCATCACCTGTTCAGCCACTATTATGCCTCAAGCCCCCCGTTTGACAAGGGTGTTATCACCGGCGCCCCGGCGAACAGACCCCAGGAAAAATCAGGCGGGCATCCATGCTCCAATTTCAATAGTGTACGTACCGCGAACTTCCAGTTCGTACAGCCGCCTGGCGGCGGAGATCTCTCCCTTTTCGGTTTTTTGGCGACGCGGTACCCCGCGTCGCCAAAAAACCTCTAAAAACCAATCCCCCTTCCCCGCGTCTGCGCGGGGGAGGGGGGCAGGGGGGAGGGGGTGCTTTCAACGCGGTAATCTTGAGAAAAGTCTCGTTATACCAAACCATTTTCTTAAACTTCGTCAGTGCCTGTACAGCCGTGTAGGCAACCAACCCCGTCCTGTAGGGACGGCTGAAAAAGCTTGAGCCACCCTATTACCGGTCTAAATCCTGAAAACTCATAAGGATGAGACTTTCGCCCGCTTCTCCTCTGCGTCTCTGCATCCCTGCGCTAAACTCTCCCTCCTCCCGTTTCTTTGCTTGACGAAATCCCATTTTCCGTTAGAATGTGACGAACCGGGTGGAGCCGGAGTCTTATGTTTGAATCCTTGAGCGAAAAACTGCAAGCCGTCTTCGATCGTCTGGGCAAACGTGGTGTCCTGCGTGAAGAAGACGTCAAAGCCGTGCTCCGTGAAATCCGGGTTGCACTTTTAGAAGCTGATGTCAACTACAAGGTTGTGCGGGATTTTGTCGCGCGGGTGCAGGCTGAGGCCGTCGGTGAACAGGTCTCCAAAGCCCTCAACCCTGCCCAGCAGGTCATCAAGATTGTCCATCAGGAATTGGTGGCAACCCTGGGTGCGCCCGGACGCCTGGAATTCAAGGGCGCTGCCCCCTACGTGATCATGCTGGTCGGTTTGCAAGGCTCGGGTAAAACCACGACCATTGCCAAACTGGCCCGTCATCTGCGCGAGAAGGGCCGCTTCCCGGTGATGGTGGCAGCGGACACCTACCGTCCGGCAGCCATCACGCAGTTGGAAGTGTTGGGACGCCAACTCGATATCCCCGTCCATAGCGAGCGGGGTAAAGTGACGCCCCCGGAAATCTGTGTCCATGGCGTACAGGCGGCCAAAAACCGTGGCGCCGATGTCGTACTGCTCGATACCGCCGGGCGTTTGCAGATTGATGACACCATGATGGATGAGCTGGTCGCCATTCGCGACCGTGTGCATCCGGTGGAAATTCTGCTCGTCGCGGATTCGATGACCGGGCAGGAAGCCGTGAACATTGCGCAGGGCTTCCATGAGCGGGTGGGGCTGACCGGCTTGATCCTGACCAAGGTGGATGGTGATGCCCGCGGTGGCGCGGCTATCAGCATGCGCGAGGTCACCGGTGTTCCCATCAAGTTCCTGGGCATGGGCGAAAAGCTGGGCGCGCTTGAACCTTTCCAGCCCGAGCGCATGGCGTCGCGCATTCTGGGCATGGGCGATGTTCTGACGCTGATTGAGAAAGCCGAAGAGGCTTTCGATGCGCAGGAAGCCCAACGTCTGGAGCAGAAACTCCGCGAGGGCGATTTCGACCTTGAGGATTTCCTCAAGCAGCTGCGCCAGGTTCGCAACATGGGCCCGCTCAACGAGTTGATTGGCATGATGCCGGGGATGAACAAGGCGCTGCGTGGTGTCTCTCTGGATGAGGCGCAGGCTGAACGCCAGCTGAAGCGCGTCGAAGCCATCATTCTCTCTATGACGCCGTTTGAGCGCCGGAATCCGCGCATCCTGAATGCTAGCCGCAAGCGGCGCGTTGCGCGGGGCAGCGGCACCACCGTTCAGGAAATCAATCAGCTTCTGTCCCAGCACCGGCAGATGAAGGATCTGCTGGGCAAGTTGAAAAAGGGACGTGGTCGGGGCTTATCTTTGCCCCGCATGTTTGGTTAGGGGTAATGCTTGGGAGCATCCAATGCGCCTGCGTATCCGGTACCGTTCAGTTTTTGTGCTAAGCCGCATCCATTTGCTGGCGTGCGGGCGATAGTTACACGGTGCTGTGTGGGCACGCAGTTGCATTTTTTGCATTCCTGAGTATGCTTAGATTATAGAAATCTGTTAGCTGATCACTGCTGAAAGAAGGATAGGAGAAATATGCTTAGATTAAGATTACGTCGGGTTGGTCGCAAGAAGCAACCCAGCTACCGCATCGTGGTAGCCGAATCAACCTCACCGCGCGACGGTAAGTCAGTCGAGACGGTAGGTTTCTACAACCCACGGACTGAGCCTGAGACGCTGCAACTCCTCGAGGAGCGCGCGCTGTATTGGCTCAGTGTCGGGGCGCAACCCAGTGAATCCGTAGCTCGTCTTCTCAAGAACAACGGTACGCTGGAGCGCTTGGCGCGTTTGCGGGCGGGCGAATCGCTTGAGGCACTGGCGGCAGAGGTGGGCGGCGCCGCTCCAGTTGCGACCGTGCTGACTGAGCCTGAGGCGTAGTTCGACTGTTTGCAATAGTTTTGCATTTGGGCGTATCTCTTTCACTCACCTAGCCGTAAGGAGGAACCGCAATGTCCAAGGTCAAGGATCTCGTCGAATATATCATAATGGCACTAGCTGACAATCCCGATGCGGTCCAAGTATCTGAGATTGAGGGTGAGACCTCAGTCGTCTTGGAGGTCCGGGTTGCACCGGATGATATGGGGCGGATGATTGGTCGTGAGGGGCGAACAATCAATTCAATGCGTTCACTCGCGCGTGTCTTGGGCGCCAAGACGGGCAAGAAGGTGACGCTGGAGATTGTATGATTCGGGCCTGGTTGCCCATTCATCGTCAATTCTGGAGGCTCAGGCATGCCTGAAAAGCAGCCTGAGCCTCGTTATTTGGCTGTTGGTCGTATTCTGCGGCCCCACGGCATTACTGGCGAACTGCGGGTCGAGATTCTCACCGGTTACCCCGAGCGTCTGGCGCAGCTGCGTCACCTGTACATCGGCGCGGCACACCATAACCATGTGGTGCAGTCCGTTCGCTTTCATCAGGACCTGCTCCTGTTGCGCCTGACCGATATCTCCGACCGGAACGCTGCCGAGACCCTGCGCGGGCAGGTCGTCTGGGTGGCTATGGCTGATGCGGCGCCCCTGGAAGAGGGAGAGTATTATCTGCATCAGCTCGTCGGCATACAGGTCAGCACCGAGGCGGGCGAAGCCCTGGGCGAGATTGTCGAAGTCCTCGACATGCCTGGGGCCAATGATGTCTATGTCGTGCATGGTTTACGCGGCGAGGTTTTGATTCCCGCCATCCGTGAGGTGATTCTCTCGATAGACATGGAAGCACGGCAGATGGTCATTCGTCCTTTGCCGGGCTTGTTAACCGACGAAGAGTAGCGCCAACCCACAACTGGGTTGTCCCTCGAAAGGGCGCTTTCTCCATGGATAACCTGCGCTATTGGTTGGGCTTTAACCTCGTGCGGGGCATCGGTCCCGTGCGTCTGCGGGCTTTGCTCGAGGCCTTTGGCAACGTAAAAGCTGCCTGGGATGCTCCCGAGGCGGACCTGCGCCTGGTGGGCCTCGATCAGCGCTCTCTGCAGAATCTGCTCCAGGCGCGCCGCCAGGTGGACCTGGAGCAGCTCCAGCGAAAGTTGGAAGCGGCGGGGATCACGGCGTTGACCTGGGATGACGCCGCTTATCCCATGCTGCTCCGGCAGATTGGCGATGCTCCCCCCGTGCTCTATGTCAAAGGAACCCTCACCACCGCCGACGAATGGGCGGTGGCGGTCGTGGGCACGCGCAAACCTACCACCTACGGGCGTGAGGTCGCGCGCCTTCTGGCTTCAGAACTGGCGAGCAATGGCGTGACAGTCGTCAGCGGTCTGGCGCGCGGCGTGGATGGCATCGCCCATCAAGCCGCCTTGGACGCGGGTGGGCGCACGCTCGCCGTGCTGGGCAGCGGTTTAGATCAGATTTATCCCCATGAACACAGTGCTCTGGCTGAGCGTATCGCCGCTCACGGCGCCCTGCTCAGTGATTATCCCCTCGGGACGCGCCCTGAAGCCATGAACTTTCCCCCGCGCAACCGCATCATCAGCGGTTTGAGCCTGGGCATCGTCGTGGTGGAGGCGGCGCTCAGCAGCGGCGCCTTGATTACAGCGGATTTCGCTGCCGACCACGGGCGTGAGGTCTTCGCCGTTCCGGGAAGCATTTTGGCGCAATCCTCCGGCGGTTGCAACCGCCTGTTGCGCGATGGGGCGCACGTGGTCACCGAGGTCGGCGACGTTCTCGAGACGCTGCGCCTGGACCAACTGGCCTCCAAGCAGCTGGCGCGCGAAGTGCTGCCTTCAAATCCGACCGAAGCCCGGCTGTTGGCGGAGTTATCCGCGGAGCCGTGCTATGTGGATGAGGTGGCGCGCTCTGTGGGTTTGCCTGTTGAGGCGGTGACCAGCACCCTGGTCATGATGGAACTGAAAGGCATGGTGCGCCAGGTGGGCATGTTGCAATACGTCATCGCGCGCGAAGCCGAGGAGCCTTATTCAGCCGAATGATCATCTCATCTGTTCCCTATTTCGAAATCATCCACAAATATATCGCCCCCAATTCACTAACCTACGCCTATTACCTGCCGCATGTGGCGGCGGTGACCGCCAAGGCGCTGCGCATCGCCTACCGCCTGGACCTGGATGCCGCGCAACGGCGCTTCATCGAGGAAGCGTCCATGCTGCACGATATCGGCGTGATTCGCGTCAACGCCCCCTACATGGGCTGCACCGGCGACCTGCCTTATATCGCGCACATCACCGAAGGGCGCCGCATCCTGGAGCAAGAGGGCTTGCCGCTTCACGCGCGGGTCGCCGAGTCTCACGTGGGGCTGGGCTTGACCAAAGACGAAATCCTGAGCCAGGGTTTGCCCTTGCCTCCGGTGGATATTTCCCCTGAGTCATTGGAAGAGCAAGTCATCAGCTGGGCCGATTTGTTCTTCAGCAAATCCCGGGGCGAGCTGTGGCGGGAGCGTTCGCTTGCCGAGGCGCGGCAGCACGTCGCGCGCTGGGGTGAGCGCCCGCTGCACGTCTTCGATGCCTGGCGTGCGCGCTTCGAACCTGAGTGAGCGCCAGTCCTCGCCTTCTCGCCATGTCCTAAGGAGGTAATTTGAACGAGCATTTCTACGCTTTGATTATGGCTGGGGGTGGGGGGACACGCTTGTGGCCCCTGAGCCGTCGTGAACACCCCAAGCAGATGTTGACCCTGGTGGGCGAGCGCAGCCTGTTTCAACTGGCTGTGGATCGTCTGCGCTCCTTTTTGCCGCCGGAGCATATCCTGGTCGTCACGGGGGCTGAGCAAGTAAGCCTTCTGGCGGAGCAGGTGCCCGAACTGCCGGCGGAGAACTTCATCGTGGAACCCATGGGGCGGAACACCGCACCGTGCATTGGGCTTGCTGCATTGCACTTGCAGCACCGCGACCCGCAGGCGGTGATGGCGGTCGTCACTGCCGACCACTACATCCGCCGCGTCGAGACCTTCTGTGAGGCCTTGCAGGCGGCGCGTGCGGTCGCTGAGGAGGGCTACCTGGTGACCCTCGGCATTGAGCCTGCCTACCCGGCGACCGGCTATGGCTACATTCAACGCGGCGAGACCCTCGGCGCCGTTGGCAACTTCACCGCGTTCAGGGTGGCGCAATTTGCCGAAAAACCCGATGCCGAAACCGCCGTGCGTTTCCTTGCCGCAGGGGATTATGCCTGGAACAGCGGCATGTTCATCTGGCAGGTCGAGCGCATCATGGACGAATTCGCCCGCTGGATGCCCGATTTCTCCGCTACCCTGGCAGCCTTAGGCGACGTCCTCGGAACGCCGGATTACGCCTCCCTGCTCGCGCGCCTTTGGCCCACCGTCGTCAAGAAGAGCATTGATTACGGGATCATGGAAAAGGCTGAACGTGTGGCCGTGCTCCCCGTGGATTTGGGCTGGTCCGACGTGGGCGCCTGGCCCGCTGTGATGGAATTGCATACGCCCGACGCCCAGGGCAACGTCCTGCGAGGCGACGTGCTGGCGCTGGATACGACCGCTTCGATGGTCTTCTCCAACACTGGGCGCCTGATTGCCACGATTGGCTTGCACGACCTCATCATCCTCGATAGCGCTGAGGTCACATTGATCACCACTCGCGAACAGGCTGAGCGCGTGCGTGAGATTGTCGAAACCCTACAACGTCAGGGCCGCGACACCCTGCTTTAACCCGGGAGCGCCAGGCTCCAGCCTGGCTTTCTCTGGGTGTGTCACTTTCCAGCCCGGTCTTCTCCGCCGCGAAAAGAGGGACAAGTATTTTGGAGGCAGCGCCGTACCCGGCGCCGCCTCCAAATCATACAAATGTCTTTCTTTGATTGATTTTTGGCGGCGGGGCCTTGCCCCGCCGCCAAAAATCATTTTTCTTTTGCGCCCTGTAGGGGCGCTTGAGATTTTCACCCCCGTTCTGAAACGCACCCCTCCCAAACTCGCACTTGACAGTTTTGCAGCTTTCCTTTATGATTTGCGCCGTCTAAATTCAAGCACAGCCAATTAGGGACCTAATCAGTTCCCTGATCGGATTCGACCCGGTGCGGAAGGAAAGCGAATGGTTGAGGATTTGAAAATCGAAGCGTATTGTATGAAATGCCGTCAGACGCGGGAGATGACGCTGCCCACTGCCGTCTTCACCGCGCAGGCTAAGCCTGCTGTACAGGGCGTCTGCCCGGTCTGCGGCACCAAGATGTTCCGCATGGGGCGCATCTCGGCGCATGAGGCGCTGACGCCACCTGTGGTGGAAGCTCCCAAGCCCACCGGCAAGCTCGTCATCGTCGAGTCTCCTGCCAAGGCGCGCACCGTTGGGCGCTTTCTGGGAAAGGGCTACACCGTCAAAGCCTCGGTGGGTCACGTGCGCGATTTGCTGCGTTCGCAGCTTTCCGTGGATGTGGCGCACAACTTCGCGCCCAAATACCGCGTCCCCAATGAAAAACGCGCGGTGGTCAAGGAGCTCCAGACTGCGGCGGCCAAAGCCGGCGATATCTACCTCGCCACCGACCCCGACCGCGAGGGTGAGGCCATCGCCTGGCACCTGAGCGAGGTCTTGGAACTGCCCGCGGAACGCACGCATCGCGTCGTCTTCCACGAAATTACCGAACCTGCCGTAGCGGAGGCTTTCGCGCATCCCCGTTCCTTGAGCCTTGACCTCGTCAACGCGCAGCAGGCGCGCCGCGTGTTGGACCGCCTGGTCGGCTACAACCTCAGCCCCCTGCTGTGGCGCAAAATTCGCGGCAGGCTCTCCGCCGGGCGCGTACAATCGGTCGCACTCCGCCTGGTGGTAGAACGCGAGCGCGAGATTGAAGCCTTTGTGCCGGAAGAGTACTGGACGCTCGACGCGGAGCTGGCTCCCGAGAGCACCCGCGAAAAGCGGCATCGCAAAACCTTCCGCGCGCGTCTGGTGCGCATCAATGGCGAGGAACCGCATCTGCGCGCCGAAGCCGATGTGCTGCCCCTCCTCACCGTTCTCGAAGACGCCGAGTACGAGGTCCTGCGGGTCAAAGAAGGCCAGCGGCGGCGCAGTCCCTCCGCGCCCTATACCACCAGTACCATGCAGCAGGAAGCCTCGCGCAAGCTCAACTTCACCGCAGTCAAGACCATGCGGATTGCCCAACAGCTCTACGAAGGTCTCGATATCGGCAATGGGCAACCCGTGGGCTTGATTACCTACATGCGCACCGATAGCACGAACGTGGCTGCTACCGCGCAGGCTGAAGTGCGCGACTACGTCAACGCCCACTACGGCGCACAATTCCTACCGCCGGAACCGCCGCAATACAAAACGCGGGCCAAGGGCGCGCAGGAGGCTCACGAAGCCATCCGCCCGACCTCCATTTTGCGGACGCCTGCCGAGCTCAAGCCTTATCTTTCACATGACCAGTACCGCCTCTACGACCTGATCTGGCGGCGTTTTGTGGCAAGCCAGATGGCGGCGGCGGTCTACGATACCCGCACGGTAGAAATTGCCGCCGGGCACGGTGCCGATAAACCCTACCTGTTCCGCGCCTCAGGCTCCACCCTCAACTTCCCCGGTTTCCTGGTGGTCTATGAGGAGACCGGTGATGAGAACGGCAACGGGCAGCAGCAAGAAGACTCGCAACCCGTGCCGCCCCTGACGGCGGGCGAACTGTTGGACTTGATTCGCCTGTGGCCCGAGCAACACTTCACGCAGCCTCCTTCGCGCTATACCGATGCCAGCCTGATTCGCACGCTGGAGGAATATGGGATTGGACGTCCTTCCACCTACGCTGCCATCCTCAGCAACATCCAGGAGCGGGGTTACGTGGCGCGCGAGCAGCGCCGCCTGTATCCTACCGAGACGGGCTTCCTGGTCAACGACCTCCTGGTGGCCCATTTCCCCGACCTGATTAACGTGGATTTCACTGCCGGCATGGAGGAACGCCTGGATGAGGTAGCCGAGGGGCAGCTGGATTGGGTGGCGCTCCTGCGCGAGTTCTACGGTCCCTTTGAGCAGACCCTGCAACGGGCAGATACGGCAATCGAAAAGGTCGAACCAACCGTGGAGCACGTGGGGCGCGATTGTCCCGATTGCGGTGCGCCGCTCATCATCCGCCAGGGTCGTTTCGGCAAATTCATCGGTTGCTCGGCTTTCCCCACTTGCCGCCATACCGAACCCTTGTTGGAGAAAATCGGCGTCGCCTGCCCGCAGTGCCATACCGGCGAAGTGGTGGTCAAGCGCACCAAAAAGGGCCGTATCTTCTACGGCTGTTCCAACTGGCCCGAATGCGAATTCACTTCCTGGAAACGGCCTCTGGCGCAACCCTGCCCTACCTGCGGCGGTCTGCTGCTGGAAGCGCGCAAGGATGCGGCGCAATGCCAGAACTGCCACGCCATCGTGCCCCTGGAGGCGTTGGAGACGCCCGAACCCGTCTCCGGCTGAGCCAACTCTGTTTTAAGCGTGATTTTTGCGGGCGCAGCCCGCAAAAATCACAAAAAAAGCTACCTCTTTGTGTTCTTGCATCACCTACATGCTCGCCAGTCTAGCCACTATTGCCGCTCCAGAAAAAAACTGCGCCATGCCAGACCTATCTCCGGTTATCTGAGCCTCGTTTAGGGGTACAGCTGCCAGCTGTTGTCCAAATACGCCATGAAGATGATACGCCCATTCAAATCTCTCAGGTAATTGTAGGCATTGTGCGTGCCCATGCCCGTGAATCTCTGCATCCAGGTATCGCCGCCGCTCTCTGGCGCCGTGGCCCAACCCAGGCCATCACGCACCTCCGCGTTAGTGCGCCACACCAATCCAAAGCCGCGTATGGGCTGATAGCGCCCATCCGGGGGGACGATCGCCGGATCGCTCTCGGGATCGCCCTCGCGGAAGTTGTCACTGAAGACGCGGAAACAGGGTCCGTTAAGGCACGAGCCTTGACCCCCGTTGTAGAAGACCGTGATCAACTCCTCATTTGCGAGCCAGATCATAAAACCGTTTTCGAAGGATTGTTGCGCGGCAGCAGTGTATACCGGTTCGCCGGGGCAGCGGTCCGCATAAGGATTGCCTTCCAGTCCCGGAATCCAGGCATAGATGCAGTGGATGTCCAGCTCCACCATCGCATTGGCCTCTCCTGTGGCGTTGCGCAGCGTGAGCTGGATGGGACTGGCATCGGGATTGATGACGGCGCTGCCATTGTTGGGATCGCCCGTGACTTCCACGGGCGACGCGGGCAACCCCCGCGCATCGAACCACCAGACCGCCGCTGAGTCGGCGCCCTGTCCCTGCCAGCGCAGAACCACCGTTTCGCGCTCGGCAATCTCGCTGCGGTCGGCGGTGAAGGAGAGGATTACCGGTGCAGCAGGCGCCTGGGTTGCGGTGGGAGGGATCGCGGTCGGCGCTGCTCGTGTCGGCGTTGCTGTGGGCGGCGCTACGGTCGGCTCCGGCGGCTTGAGCGTGGAGGTGGGGGCAACTACGGTCGGTGCAACCACAACCTCCGTCGCGGCATCGGTAGCCACCTCGGTCGCGATATCGGTCGCCAGCTCCGCCCTTGTGTCTGGCGTTGTTGCCGCATCCGTGGCCTTGCTCAAGGGTGCTACTGTGGGTTGCGCGGCGCAGCTGGTTGCCACTAGCACGATGAACAATGTCAGGGAGACCAGGCGCACGCCACATCCCATGATTCACACCTCCCTATCATCAAGTACTAGCGTCAGACTCACTTATAGTGTGCGGCATTTTTTGGTATTTGTCAAACCGTTTCTTCCTGGTATAATTTGATAATCAGAGTTTAATCGCTAAAATGCCTGTTGCGGGCAGCGCCGAAGGGTGCATCTGTGCGCGCCGGGTCAGATTCCTGTGCGGGCAAGGCTCGTTTACCAAGTGTCAAAATCTGGATGAGGTCGCAAGCGTGGAAAGTGCTGTCAAGAGCGAACAATATTGGGAAAGGTTCTCCATACTGCCGGGGGACCTGGATTATCTGATCAATACCCTGCTGGAGCGAGAGCGCCCCGAAACCCTGGAATCTCTGGTGCGCATCCTGATCGCGTACCGCCACCAGCAGCTGCAAGAGGTGGCTGAAAAATCACTCTCGCAAGGGCGGATTTACCGCCCTGGAGAATCTTACGCAGTCGGTGAGCGGGTGATGTTCCCTCACCTGGGAAACATTGCGGGGACCGTGGTAGGATTGCGCCCCGGACACAATCCCGAACACGAGCCTTTTACAGTGCTCACCGTAGCGCTGGATAAAGGCGGTCAGCGTGATTTCGCCGCCGAGCTCTCGGGGGGGCATCCCCTGGACCTGGCTGATTACACCCCCGTGGGCGATGCCGACCCCGACACGCTCTATGCGCGCTACGGCGCCCGCGTCGAAGCCTTGCTTCGCAGCGCTTTGGAGGCCGACTCGCACTTTGTCACGATTGCTGATGAGTGGTTTGTACGCGAACTTCTGATGGATGTCTCGCCGATGCAGCTCAATATTGTCGAAGCGATGCTGGATATGGTTGACGGCGGTCCCCTGGCGGCAGCGGATTTGTTGAAAGAGATGGATCTGCCCGCCGAGATTCCGCCATCCTTGCAGATTTTCTCGCTCGAATGTGCGTTGTTGCGCGACCCGCGCTTTGATGAGGTGGGACCTTCCGGTATCGGGTTGTGGTATCTGCGGCGTATGGAGCCATCGCAGGTGCAGGAAACTCCGCCGCTTTTGCGCTACATGCCCATTCCGCACAACCGCGCGCTGTTGGACGAGGGCATGTTGGCTCTGGAATCTCAGATTGAGGATGAGTGGGCCAATACCGTCTCCCAACCAGACCTGCCCACAGACGCTCCGGTGACCCTGGTGCTTTCCTACCCGCACTGGCGCAGCGGCACTTTGCCCTTGACGGGGCGGCTTTCGCGCCTGTTCCCGACCGCACGGACCACGGACCGTGTGCGTTTCTCATTCGTGGATGGTGATGGTGGGCAGGAGATTCCCGGTTGGGTTGTGCGCGGCGGGCGCTACGTCTTCGGTCTGGCGGCGTGGTACGCCGAGCAAAAGGTTGGCCCTGGCGCCTACATTGACCTGCTGCGGGGTGAACAACCCGGTATCATTAAAATTCAAGCCCGTCCCTTCCGCTCTAAGCGCGGGGAATGGCTGCGTACGGTCTCCGCGCGTGCCGATTCTTTCGCCTTTGAGGTGACCCGCTATCCCGTGTTCTGTGAATTCGATGAGCTGGCAGCCATAGGTGTGCCCGAACCGGATGCGGTGGATGAACTGGCACAGCGGCTCAGGCGCCTCTCTTTGGAGCAGCTGCTCGACCAGATTTTCCAGGGTTTGGCAGTGTTGAGCCTGCAACGTGCCGTCCACTCCATCACGCTGTATAGTGTGTTGAATTTGTTCCGGCGCGTGCCGCCGGCCCCGATGCAGGCTGTGCTGGCGTCGGGAGCGCAGTATGTGGCGTTGGGAGACAATTACTGGTCATACAGAGGAGATTTCTGATGGTGACACTGCCTCCAAATCCTGCTTTGACCGGCTTCATCAAGCCTGGTTTAGACACGCCTTTTCACATTGACTTCTCCTGGTTTGAGAAACAGGGGCTGGATATCAATGTTGAGTTGCTGTCGCATTTGTGCGCCGAGCATCGTAACGCTTATCATGGACAATCGCTGGCTGAAAAGATTGATTGGATTGACTGGATGACCGGCGAGGTCAAGCAGGTTGAAGGGTTGAACTACATCATCAGCCGCCATTGCAGCAAGCAGCCCGGCTATGTGCGCGAGGCTTCGACGTTGGTTGCATCTGTTTTCCGTGTCTTCTTGAGCAACAGCAACCAACCCCAAACGCCGCGACAGTTGGCTCCGTTGGTGAACTATCCTGAGGCGCAAATTTTGCGAGTGCTCTCGGGTCGTTTGGTGAGCAAGGGGCTACGACCTGTTTTGCCGGACTAAAGCGCTTTGCCCCCGTAGCGCAAACGGATAGCGCAGCTGCCTTCTAAGCAGTTGGTTGTGAGTTCGAGTCTCACCGGGGGTGCTAGGGTCTGTGATATTATACCTCGTGTACTCTCGACGCCCCCTTTCTGGGGGCGTCTGTTCTGTTGAGGAACTCGAGCGCACGCAAGCTTGTTGGAGTGGAGATACTGAAATGACGTCCTGGAAACATCCATTGCATCTTCTTTACCCGATTGTGGCGGTACTGCTGCTCTTGAGCGCCTGCACTACTGCTTCATCCCCCGAGCCTGGCCCAGAACCGGCTCCAGATTTTGCCCTGCCCGCGCATTTGCCCCTGGAAAGCAACGCCGCGCAGCCCGATTCCTGGCCCGCTCTGCCCGATGACCTCTTCTTCTTGCGCGCGGGAAAGGTATGGCACTGGCCCTCCGGCGGCAGCCCTGAAACTCTGGTGCAGGTCACGGATAGCGAGATTGTGGATTACCGGGTGACGCCGGATGGCGTTACGGTGGCTTATCGCACCTCTGCCGGGGCTTTGGGCACCGTGAACCGGAAGACCGGCGACCAGGTGCGCATCACCTTGCCCAACCGGCGCGCTTACGTCGGCTTTTCGCTGGCGCCTGATGGCACGACGATGAGTGTGAGCGATGCCGAGGGCCTGTGGCTCGTGACGCTGCCGGACGGTACGCTCACCCAGCTGCTCGGCAACCCCGCGAGCGAAGCCGGCTTGACCACGACATGGTTGCCGAACGCCTGGTCCTCCGATGGGCGTTGGTTGCTGGCAAATCTGGCTTCGAGCGATAACTACCCGCTCTACCTGATTGATGTGCAATCCGCGCGTTTCCGCAAGGTGCAGGATGGTTGCCAGGGCGAGGTCCCGCAGGCGGCTTGGAGTGGGGATAACCTGTGGGTTTCTACCTCCGAGTGTGGCGCGGCGGGCGACCTGGCGCTCCTGGAGATTGCGGCAGAATCGGATTGGCCCGTTTTGCGGCGTTCACCTGAAGCGTATGCCGGGAAGCTGGTGCCTTTCGGATGGATGGCGCTGCCCGGGGACCGCCTCGCATTCGCCAACTACGATGCGGGCGCCGGTGTCGCCAGCGGCTTGTATTTCCTGGAGGCGGATGGCACACTGGCGACGCTTCTGAGTGCCGCCTGCGTGACAGCTGCGGACGGCAGCTGCATCCCCGTGGAGTGGGGGCTGGTGACCTGGGCGCCTGATGCGCGCGCCTTCGTGCTGACCGGCGTGGAAAGCACAGCCGTGGTCGGCGACCTTGAGGCGGGCGCGCTCTGGGATATGCGCGCGCTGCTCCAGGGGGCGACGAACTTCCAGTGGGGTATGCCTTAACCGGCGCTCGGCCAACCACCATCCTTTTTTGAATGCTATTTTGTGCAAACGGGGTGCCGTCTGCACAAAATTAAAAAACAGCCCTCTGCATCTCTCTTGGCATAATCTTACTGAAAACCAGGGCGTATTGACTCTAACCTTGCCAGTGTTATGATATTTGTTCTGAAACACAAAAGATTGTAGAATCTATAGGCTAAACGCGCGCTGACCGCAAGTGAGGGGGAGTTTGTATGGGTGAGGGACGCATCACAGGGGGACCAGGGCTTTACCTGCGCCGGCAGGCTGATTCGCCGGCAAGATACATCCTGGAACAGACCCTGCAAGCGCTAGTGGGCTGGATTCCCACGCTCGCCGGTATCGGTGCGCGGGCGCTCCTTTACCGCCTGATGCTGCACATGGAGGGCTTGGCGGCGATTGAGTCTGGCGTGCGCCTGCGCTTTGCCAACCACATTCGCCTGGGACGCGGCGCCTACCTGGATCAAGGCGTCTACATCCACGCCTGCCCGCAGGGCGTCGAAATCGGCGCCGGCACGCTGGTGATGCACGGTGCGGTGCTCCACGTCTACAACTTCCGCGACCTGCCCCACGCGGGCATCAAAATCGGGCAGGATAGCCTCATCGGCGAGTATACCGTGATTCGCGGGCAGGGCGGCGTCACCATCGGCGACCGGGTCTACACGTCTCCCATGACGCAGCTGATTGCCGTGAACCACAACTTCGACGACCCCACTCGCCCCTTCGTGGAGCAGGGCATCACGGCGCAGGGCATCGTCGTCGAGGATGATGTCTGGCTTGGCTCCGGCGCGATTATCACGGATGGGGTGCGGGTGGGGCAGGGCGCTGTAATCGCGGCAGGTGCGGTCGTCACCAAAGACGTGGCGCCGCATACCGTCGTCGGAGGCGTCCCCGCCCGTCTCATTCGGCAGATAGACTGAAAGCGCA
>JAPKMR010000075.1 GCA_026645815.1 Anaerolineae bacterium
ACCCTGCGATGAGTGAGATAAGTCCGAAGAGGATGCCCATCAGTGAGGGTATTGAGACTCTTAATCCTCTTTTACACTTGGTTAAACCAAGTACCTAGTCCGAAGAGGGTGCCCATCAGTGAGGGTATTGAGACTACAACGGTACCGTCATTTTTACGTTCGAGGATTTGTAGTCCGAAGAGGGTGCCCATCAGTGAGGGTATTGAGACTTGACCCGCTTGCCTCCGCTCTCCTTGTACCACAGTAGTCCGAAGAGGGTGCCCATCAGTGAGGGTATTGAGGGTGCCGTGACCACGTGATAACGTGAGCAAGTGTCCACGTAATGACGCTTTGGGTACGCGGACTGCGGAACCCAAAATGAGGCTGCGGGTGCGATGGCCGTGGTGCTGTAACTGAAGCCATCTTGCCATACAAAAAGAGCCGGAGGGAAAACACCCTCCGGCTCAGTCATTGCTAAGGTAGCTTCGTGTTTGCGGATTTAGCCGCTTCCTGCTACAGAGATTCCACCAGGAGCGTCTTTTGCGCAGCATGCCTGCGCTGTGCTGCACCTCTGCCCAGTCGTGCGTTTTCTGCGTTTACCGGCGTCCCCATTTTTTACGCCGCCAGTGTGCGGCTACACCAGGTGCAGGCGATAGCAGCCATTGCCGCTGACGTAGCCTTTGCCCACATGCAGCCACTGTCCCAACCAGAGGTAGGGGAGGAGGGGTAGCAGTGCTTCGCCACTGTACCAGGCGTTGCCGATGAAACCTTCGACATCATAGACGCCCGACGTTTGGGAGCGGCGGGCATAGCCCAGCCATTGTGTTTCGTGATGATCCAATCGCACAGCATCGGCAGCATCCAGCAGGGAGCCCCATTCGTCGTGCGGCCACTCCCCGCCGCCGTGTACTTCGCTAAGGATGCGCAGGCGTCGCACCAACGCCTTGAAGAGTGGGCTAAACTCCGGAGTTTCCACCCAGGCGCCGCGCTCTTTGAACTTCATCGGGCTGAGGAATTCCAGCTGCAGCGCCCGCAGGGGATGCTGCGCCGCCCAGACTTGGGCCTGGGAGATGTCAAAAGCCACCGCGCGCTGGTCGTAGCTCTGCCAGGTGAGGACGCCTTCGCGTTGTTCGGCGATAGGGAGCGGGAGTGCTTCTCCCGCAGGGTGTTGGGCGGTTACCTGGAGCACACGACTGCGCAGCCGCACGCGCCCCATGCCCTGTTCAGCCCCTTGCTGTACCGCTGCCACAATGGCCGGCAACTGCCGCAGCGCCAGGTCGCCAATGAGGGTGAGGTTGAAAGTCCACGGGTCACCCGGCTGTAACTGCGTGCGGCGGTCGCGCTCGTCCCAGAGCACGTAGGCGCCGGGGGCTTCAGCGCCGAGCAGTTTCCGCACTTGGGGTGACCAGGAGGGATCCACGGCAGGGGTGCAGAGCCTTCCGAACATACAGATATCGGGCCTACGGCAGCCTTCTCTACAGCGGGTGGACTCGGGGCACCAGAATTCACTGAGCCACCAGAGGAGGGCCATCCGCAGCAGGTCGCCCTTGTACGGGGGGACGCTGGCAGCTTCCAGGGTTTCGAGGGTAAAGCGCAGGAGAGTGAGGGGCAGTTGGCTAAGAATCATGCTCATGTCATTGTGCTCATGTGTAAAATTTGGAGTAACCTATCCCAGGTGCGGTTCGGGATAGCGCGCAACAAATACACCGCGCTGGGTATTCGGGATGGGCGCATTGTTCGCATCGTAATCCGAACGCACATACTGGCTATCAATGTGTCGCTCGGCGGCAATGGAGAATGCTGCTGCCGACATGATTGCAGTTCCGCCCGTGATATCAATGACGATGGCTTCGGGTGGGACATTGTTGCGCGCAAGCCAATCCAGGATCAGGGTCAATTCAATGCGTAACTCTTCGATATTCCAGGGATCTGCGATTTTCTTCGTAACATGGTCATCGTCAAGCCCCGCCTCAACCTGGATAGTATCGGCGACGCCTTCCGTTGCGCGGCTGCACAGGAGGCCCAACCATTGTGGTTTCTGTTCGCGACAGGTAAATACTGCGGTATTCGGTTGTTTGCCCACGGAGATGATTAGAGCCTGGCGGGGCACGGCAAAGGCTTCACCCACGCCATACTTGGGTGGGCGCCTGCCATGCCTCAACCTCCCAACAAGGCTGAAGATAAGAGCCAACAGTGCCAGTCCGCCCAGGGTTGTAAGTGCGAGCAAGATCAGATTACCGGTGAAGGCTGCGCTGATCACACTCTGTAACCAGACGCCGGCTACCAGTAGCTCTACCCACCGTTCCTTAAAGAAGTGTCGCAATTCCCGCATTTTCTGCTCCTGATGTGAAGTAATTGCTGTTGGGCAAGGTTCAGTCTGTCTCCACTGTATTGGGGTTGGCTGAGAGTGGTGCGCGCGCTCTTTCACGCACAGCCTGTAGATTGATAATCTCAGCAATCTCGAATTCAGCTGGCACATGCTCGGGTATGATCCGCAAGCGCAACACTGCGGGGAAATACCCCATCTGTCCGTGGAGCTCAGCCAGCAACGTCACCGCGATAGGCGCGTGTCCTGGTGGATTGACGAGCAGCGGCAACGTCTGCCATTCGGCAGGGGTAAGCTCCACCTCCCGCACCAGCGCCGCAACCTGCGGGGCAAAAGGCAGCGCCGGGTCAAAGTGTGTAGAGATTTCGAGCACGCGCTCGACTGGCGTTCCGGTCAGGGCTTCGATTTGCGCGACGTGCTCCGCGGTCAGGGGGTGGGAAAAGTTTAGAATGAGCATGGAATGGCCTCAATCAATGATTACTGGTATGATTTTGCACTGCCTCGCGGGCTGCGGTCTCACGAGCTTCTTCGATCAGTGCCTCGATTTCCTCATCACTCAGTGCAGCGGCGCGAGCAGCGCTCTCAGTGGCCGCTTGCCGCAGCTCTGTCGCCAGCAAGTCCCGCTCCGCCCTCAGTTTGGGATGCGGCAATCCCGGTTGTCCCAGCGCCTGCAACGTCCGGTTGATGGCCTCCCGCACGGCGCGGACCTCGTGCGGGAACCAGGTGCGCAGCAGCGGCGCCAGCTCCACGCATTGCTCCTTGCCGATGACCTCCAAAATCTGGAACTTGATGTCGCGGTGAGTGTACTCCAGAGCTGGCCACACGCGTTCTAGTTGCTCAGCGGCGGTCCATTCCGCAAACCACTCTAGCACTCGCGCCACCCACAGCATCTTCACACGCTCCCAACCCTGCGGTGAATGCACCAGCAGTGGGATGCCGCGGTTGTATTCGATGCAGAGCCAGTTGTGGCGAATGCACCAATCTACGATGCGGGCAATCTGGTCGGTAGTCAAGCGCCGAAGCCGCCCATAATCGGGCAGCTGATCCCAGCCCTGTGCGAGCGCCTTCTGGCTGCGCGACCCCTTGAGGATGAGCGTCACCCCCGCGCGCCCGGCTTGCGCCACGATGGCATCGGTCGCCATGAGCACAGCGTCAATCTCGTCCTGCCGCGGTGGCTCCGGCGGCAGGACGAGGGTGACGGGAATCGGGGGGCGGCGGTGAGATATCGGTAAACTCCTTACAGAACGCGTACGTTCTCTGCTTGTGGGCGACCGTGGAAATTTCCGATCGTGTAGCTCACATGCTGCCCGGTTTGCAGAGATTTCCATCCTCTGCCAATGATTCCGGTATGGTGAACCCGGATCTCGCTTCCATCTGCTTGAGTGATTGTCCCGATACCTCTTTCTGCGAGCCATTCCTTGACTACGCCGGTCTTGACTTCAGATGTTGAGGGTGGCGAGCTTGCCTGCTGGTTTTGTTCGCGTGCAGGCTCAGGTGGGCGAACGGGTTGTCCAGCGACCACAGCGAGCGGATCGGGGAGCACGGGACGCTCTTTGTACTCGTTGACCTTATCCGACCCATGCTCGATTTCCATATAGCGTGTGGTTTCAAGCCAGTTCGGGTCGCTCTCGCGCCATTCGAGCATGGTGAGCAACATGCGGATGCGCTCCACGTCTGTAAGACGTCCTGCAGCCACACCGAGCTGTTTGAGCACGAAGGTTTCGAAGGCATTCACATAGGGCTGGGGCGCTGCGCTTTCGCTGGCTTGCTCCCAGGAAGCATCCTGCGTGAACAGGCTGGTGTAGCGGGTGAGGCGTGAGGTGAGGACCAACTGGGGCGTGATAGCAACCGCGCCCATCCCCAGGGGTTTTCCCATGCCCAACTTGTGACGATAAGTTTTGTCCGCCTCACCTGGCAGACTTAGTGCCCACAACAGCGCTCCCAGTTCTTCTGGGCGCAGATTTTCGAAGCGCACGCGGAATTTGAACTGCGCTCCCACCGCCAGCGGCATGATCCGGGTGAGTTGTGTCTTATGCTGCAACTCGGTCGCGGTGGCTTCGATATCGGGTTGGTTGCCCTTGTGCCAATACAGTTTGTGCCCCCGAATCTGTGTCTGATCCGGCGGGGTTCCGTAATGCGCCAACTGCGCTTTGTCATCCGGATCATGCCCCTGCTGCGCATCCTGGACCAGGTAGTGTTGAAAGGTGGTGGGTTTGGGCGCTGCCAGGGTGTGGGGAGTCACCGGTTGGGGCTTGTACCACACCTGGCCTTCGGCTTTGACGAAGTGCGCGTCCTGGAAGAAGACGCGCCCGGCGCGTTGTTCCTTTAAGCCCGCGCCATTCTCCTCCACCCAACCGAAGATCGCATCAGCGAGGTCTGGTTGGGCTGCATTGGTCAGGTCATCGGGTACAAAATCTTGAGGATTTGAAGCATGATCAGCACCTGCGATCCGTGCGGGTGCGCGGAAGTTAGGGCTGTGACCAAAGGCCACAATGTCTTTGCCATCGGTCACATAGAAGACGGGGGCGCCCTCTTTCAAACAGCCCTGTGCGCCGGCCCAGAGACTCTCTTTCTGGTAGGGCGTCAGTCCCGCCAGATAGTCCTCGATGACCTGCTTGTTGATGGGCAACGGGCGCGCTCGAGGATCGGGCTCCAACACCAGGGTGTGGGATTTCCGCGGAGAGTCGCCGCTAGCATTGGTTTCCAGCATATTGCCGGAGCATACCAACACCCCTCTGTAGCGATAACCCGTCTTGGGGTCACCGATGCGGGTGATGGCTGTGAAGGACCCGCGCTTGCTCTGGTGCGCTTCGCCTTCGAAGCTCACCGGATAATACGCCGGGCGATAGCGAGGGCTGTTGAGGCGCACATAGCCGGTGATGGCCGTAGCCTGAATCTGACGTTCCTTAACTTTGAGGTAGGGGTTGCGCTCGGAGAAGCCCAGGTCCTGTGGTCGCCTCGCCGGGTGGATGACCCATTCCTCTCCCATCCGCACCAGATAACCCGCGCGCACATTGCTGCCGTAGCGCCCCATGATGTCCTCATAGGGCTGGGGTAGGGGATCGTCTCGCGAGGCAGCAACCGCGCGGAAGGTAAAGGTGGGTTCGCGCCCGACCCAGCGCATCCGCCCATAACCTGCAATCTCCACCAGCGCCCGGATCATGCCGCGCAGAGAACTGCCCGGGATCACCGGAGCAGGAAATCCGGCAATCTCCCCTTCACCGGTGGAGAAGAAGGGTGCGCGCGCCAGTTTCTCTTCTTCGGAGAGCGCGTCGGGCTTTTTCTCCCCCTGCTGCTCGAAGAGCAGCTCCGTCATCATGCCGCGAATATAGGTGGGCGCGCAGGTTTCCAGTTCGCACTCGATCCAGCCCGTCAATCCTTCCGGATGATAGGCGTCGTGGGTCAGGGGCGCTTGCGCCAGTACCACCTGCTCGGGGAGTGGTACGAAATTGTAGGGCGCGCGCGCCCAAATGCGATTCCGCTTACTGTCCAGCCGTGGCTTTGATGGGACGCTGTGTTTTAGTCTGATATCGCGCATCTCACCCCTCCAATCCTACGAGGCGGCTAAGGGCGATGAAAGCCTGCCCTTCATCGTCATAGTCTACATAGTGCCGTACTTTGAGCGCGGGGCGCTGCCTGCCGCCGGGGATTACCGGCGGTGCGTGACGCTGACCCTGTGCGCCCTCCTGGAGCAGGGCAAAACCTGCTGTCGCATCTACCTTCACCGGGCTGCCCTGGTGCCATAGCAAATGCTGCTCATCGGGCAGGGCTTCCAAACCGATGGTTGCGTCCTCGATCAACCGTCCTGCAAAGCCCGCTTCCGTGCGCCAGATAAGCAGCTCGCCCGCGTCCCCGAAGACCCGTGCCTGTTGCAGGGTCACCGCGCGCAACGCGACCGCGACATCGGTGTTGGAGAAGACATCGCTGGAGAGCAGCAGTGTTCCATCGGGTTGCCGCTTGCCCCAGATGACGCCATCATCCGCGTGCGCCAGCAACCAGGACATCTCGGCACTCATATGCTGCGCCAACCACGCGCGCAGATCCTCTGAAAAACTTCCGGCGTCTATTTCAACCGGTGTTCCATAGCGCTTGTTCATTGCTGATCCTCCTTGCGGGCGAGAAATGCCTCGACGAAAGCCTCCAGCTCCTCCGGTTTGCCCTGGCTGAAGTTCAGGGTGTCACCTTCGCCCTGCGTCAGAATCCATTCGCGCGTCTGCTGTGGTGTGACGTGCGCGAGTGTGGCTTCCCGCCCTGCCAGGCGCCCGCGCCCCACGCCGCTCTCGCCGCCCAGGGGCAGGTCGCCCGTCCACAGGTCCTTGAGTACCAGCAGCAGCAAGCCGATTTCGGCTGGCTTGGGGTCGCGCAGTTCGAGCTCGACGGTCACCTTCGACTTTGGTCCACCCCAGAGCGGCTGCTCTGAGAAGAGCGCCTGCGGATAGGCGCCGCCGGTGAAGCGATCAATCTTGACGCGGCTCTGCACCAAGTCGAGGTTACCCACTACCTCGGTTTCGCGGGTGAGTACCCGGCTGCCGGTGGGTTGTTCCGCAGAACTGGTCTTTGCTTTGCCAAACATATCGTCCATCAGCTTTTTTGCTGTCGGCTCGCCCAGCATGGTATTGGCGATGCGCAGCGCCCGCGCCCGCACCGCGCCGGCCAGGCTCGTACCAGAAAGGATCGGCACCGGTTTCCTTCCGCGCAGGGACTGCAGCTGCACCATATCGGGATCATCCACACCGCCGCCGGAACGGATGAGGAGCGAGCTGGCAAGACCGAACTCCGCCTTCAGGGTGAAGCGCGCGCGCTGATCTAGCATGGCGGCGTTCACTCCCAGCAGGTCGCAGATAGCGGCGCCGGTCTTCTCGCTACTTGGGTCGTTCTCGAGCCAGGCAAGCAATCCGGCGGGCGTGGTGAGGACATAGTGCCGTACCCGCCACGCGGTGACTTTGCACTGCCCTAGCCCGCGATGTTTGCGCAGTCCCAGCCCAATCTCGCCTTTTTCAAATCCTTGCAACGCCCAGGCCAGGCTCTGCAACAGGGTCTTGCCGGACTCACCTTCGGGGAGTAGCAGCTCCAGGGAGACATCGAAAGTTGTGCCTGCCTGGAGCAGCTCATAGTCATATTTCTTCTTGTCTACGGCGGTGCGGGTAGCGGGATCTAGCGTTACGCCATCGCGCACCTCGATGCCCGGCGTCACGCCCAGCGCATCGTTTACCAGCACCCAGCTCTGCACGCTTTCGTTACCCCGCACCTCCCCGAAGAGCTGCCGGGCGCGGTCATGGGGGCGCTCGCGACCGCTGTAGCCGTGCTCCAGTTCCCGCTGGTAGGCCCGCAGTGCTCCGGCGATGGAAGTGCCGGTGAGCAAGGGCTTCTCCGAAACCTCATCCAACAACAGCGGCATATCGGTGAGCGCGTCGGCGTCGCCGTTGCCCAGATTAGCGGGCGTTTCCAAAACCAATGCGCCCTGGATGATGATCCGCTCTACGATGCCGCGCGCAGCGCGGCCCTGAATTCCTTGATCGCTCATCGCTTCGCCTCCTGATTCTGCCGCGCAGCCTTTTGCATGACCGCATCAATGAGCCGGGCGGTATAGGTGATCCGCAGCGCGGGGGTGAGCGTGGCCGTGATTCCGGCCACAACCGGCAGGGATTGCCCCTGCAGCAGCTGTGTTTCGATATCCCGTTTCTCCAGCCTTTCACTGAGCCACTTCAGCAGCGGTTCACCACTGATCCGTGCTTTCTCAAACTGTTCCCTGGCGCCCTTCAGCGCCTTGAGATGTTTCTGCAACGGCTCCAGAGTTTTCTGGTGCAGAGCGTTACCGGCGGCGTTGCGCACCCGCGAAAGCTGTGCGTTCTGCGGTGGATGCGTGATCTGGAGCTGGTAGATTGCGGTAGTCAAAGCGCGCTCTAGCAGCACCTTCAAGCGGCGCTCCGCCAACCGCTGCGCCATCGCAGCGCTTTCTGGTGTGAGATTCACTTTAGTTGGCGCTGCAGTCACAGACAGCGGATTGCGGTTTAGGGTAGTGGTGGTGTGCCAGTTGACGGCGATACGCCCAAAACCCTCGGCGCGGCGTTCGCCAATGCCTGTAGCGGTGAGCGCACGCAGTCTCGCCGCATCCACGTCGTCAGCCTTGTACACCAGCACGCTGCCTGCCTGTAGTGCCCAGGTTTGCTCCAAGGGTAAACCCCATTTGCGGTTGAAGCCGCCTACAAGCGTTACCCGCTGGTATTGGCGCATAGGGGTCAGTTCGGGCTGCTGCAGCAGATGTGCTAACGCGCCGTTCAGGTCCGCGTCGAATTGCCCGTCCGGTCCGCGCACGATGGCGTCGCTGAGAAGGGTGACGGTGACGACCTCTGCCGGGGTCGGATCGGTCTCATATTCCACCCAGCCTCTGATCTCCTGTATTGCCTCCACCTGCACTCGCCCATAACCCGCGGTGTGCGCTCCGCCGAAGAACAGCAGCGTTTCTTCTGTAAGTAGATTGTGTAACGGTTGGAGGTCGAAGTCGTCCGGTGCAACGATGGCGCCAGCAAGGCGCTCACCTGCAGCCAGGGCGTCATAACGGTAGACCTTGTTCTCGTCCGTGCGGGTGTTGGCCTTCACCAACGCAATATGGACATTGACTTCCCGCGCGGGAGAGTAGAAGTGTACGGTAGCAGAAGGGGGTGGCTTGAGCAGAGCCGCCAGAGGCTCCTCGCCGTCCTCCTCCTCTGGCGGGGCGGGTGGTTTGAGAAGACAGAAAGCGCCGCCCTTGGGTGCTTTGGGCGCCTGCAGGCGCACGCTGGTATTCACTGCCCAGTTGTAGAGTATTCCCTGGGAATCGGCAGCGTGATCCTTCTCGGTAAACCAGGACCGTGGGGTAGGCAAAAGTCGTCTCCCATCCGGCGCGGGATAAGCGTTGAGAAAGGTCACTGTGCCATCAAGGAACAGCGCGCGAGTGGCGTGGTCGGCAGCCAAATCACCTTGCGGATGCGTCTGTGTGTAGCGCGCCGCCAAGGCGCCGCGCACGGCGCTGCCCGGCACAAAGGGCAGCCCAATCGCACTGTTTTCCTCGCCTGTTTCAGCCTGCGAGACCAACACCGGTTCCAATAAGCGTAGTTGATAAGTCAGGGCTTTCATGCTTGCACCCCCTGCCGAAAAACGGTCAAATGCGCCGCGGTGATATCTTGCCCGGCGGCATCCAGAAGCTGGGCGCGCACCCGCCCGCGTCCCCGATTTCTGCCCGTGCCCACCCGGCGCAGCGCCTGCACCGTCGCAGCAAGCAGTGCCAGGTCATCGGCGGTCGGGTCCTCGGAGAAGGTCAGCGCCGCGGTGAAGACGGTCCCACTGAGGATGACGCGCAGGGTGCGCAGCGTCTCCTTGCGCGGTGCACCGCTCTCATCCAGCGCGGTTTGGCGGCGGAGCGTGGTGAACAAATCAAGCACGTCAGCGCGGGTAAGCCGACCGTTTTTGATATCCTGGGCCAGGGCTTGCTGCAGGTCGGCAGGCAAGCGCGCCGGGCCGATGCGCAGGATGGCTGAGCCATTCAGGTGGGCACCGCTCTGCCCAAAAAGCCGGAACGCGGCTTTCTGCCAGCGTTGTTTTTGCTCGAGAACGGGTGAGATTTTTTCCAGGGCAAAGAGCAAGTCGGCGCATTCGGCGCCCAGCACACCCTTGAGCGCGCGCCCACCCAGGTAGGGTAGACCTGCCGCATCGTGCTGAACCTCCACATCCACCAGCCCGGCCACGCCATCGCCGCGTCCGAAGGTGGCGTCACTCAACAGGGTCAGTTGAAGTTGGTATACCTTCATGATGCGTTTCCCTCCTCCAGCGGAATGAAGAAATCGAGCGCCTCGATGGCGTCGAAATAACCACAACGCGACCCCTGCCAGCCTTGTTTTGCCATAGAGGGCAGCGCTTTGATCTCCGGCAATGGCGTGCGGTCTGTGTACAAAGCAAGAAAGCGCTCTACGGATTGGGGACCTTCGCGCAGGGCTTCCCTAAGCGCCTTGATCTTGTTGCGCTTGTCAGCCCACATGTCGCCGTTGAACTCGGCCATGATGCTGGTGAAAGTATCCCAAGACCGTCCATCGTTAGTGATTGGGGTGAGGGATAGGGGGCGCATCAATAGCTTGCCTGCCGAGACGGTGTATTCCCGCTCGCGGATTTCGCTCAGCGGCAGCACCAGTCCCCCCACCGCAAAGTGCCAGTCGAGGGCTGTGAAGCGCAGTTTCGTTTCGCTAATGTAGCGTTTGGCTGATGCTGCCAAATCCTCAGCCAGCTCGTAGGCGCGCGAGAAGGGGTAGTGCGATTTAACTACAGCGACGCCAGCGCGGGCGTGAGCCAGTTCTTTATCGGAAAGGGATTGCGCCGAGAAAACGCGCAGGTAGTGCGCGGCGAGCGCCAACCCCAGGCGTCCCTCGCAGACGAAGGTCACATCATCCCCGCCGAAGACGATGGGGCGGAAGGGGAGATGAATGATACCACCCTTTTCCGGGCAAGGCACACGTCCGGCGATGGCCTCGCGTATTTTGCCGTCTTCGCCCTCAACTTCGACAATGTTCTGGAGCAGCAAGTTTACCGTGCTGTTCAGCGCGATGCCCGCTGCGGTTCTGACTGAATCGGAGAAGGCCTTAAGCGCTTCTGCGTAGGTCTCATCAGTCGCTCCCGCCAAGGCCTGAATGCGTTCGCCCATGCGATTGCCATCCGTGTGAATCACGGTCAGGTAGCTGGACTCGCCCTTGGTTCCAAAATCATTGAAGTCGTAGACAAATTCGTAATCCTTTTTGATCTGGCGAAGCTGTTGCCGCAGTCGAATCTTGCCGTCTTCGGTGGCCCCGAGTTTGGCCTGCACTTCAGCAGAAATCAGCTGCCCATCCTGTACAGCAACCGCTGGCGCACCGGTATAGACACAGGCAGCGGTGACGCCCAGGCCCAGCAGCGGGGTGGAAGGGCGGTGTTCGAGTTTACGTTGCGCCAGTTTCTCACGCAACTGCTGGTGCGTTTGCCGCAACTCCCCTTCCTTGAACCTCTGCCGCGCCACGAGCAGGTGCAAGCCGGGGGCTTCTTCCAGTACGCGGCGGGTGAGCTGGCGCGCTAGATCCTCAGCCTCAGGCTCAGTATCAAAGAGCAGCATGGCGTTGCCGCCACCCGTGTAGACACGCTGTTCCGGCGTGGTCAGGGTCTCCACCCAGTCCTCCGTGGCCCGGCGCACCAGCTCCGAAGCGCCGATGTTCTGAGCCAGCTGGTTGCTCCCGAAGATGTAATCCTGAATGCCGGAGGCTTCTACCAGCAGGAGCGTTTTTTCGGACATAATCCCTCCTTGTATGAGAAAGCGAATGAACAAAACGCGTCAGCGGAGACGCGCAGCGGTGATGATCCATTCACGGAGATGCTCCGCGAGATTGAGAAGGTGGGGTCGCCCGAAAACGCGGATCTTGTCCTCGGCGCCCCAACCCTGGGTAATCTCCTGTTCCATCTCGGCAGGATTCTCCAGGCAGCAGACAAGCGCCGCGCGGGCTTCATCTCCGCCAAATTGCCGTGCCCGGATATAGGTTTCCATCAAATGATCTTTAGCATTCTGTGCCCGGTCACTCACCATACAGGAGATAGCGAAGAGCTGGTACCCTAGCAGTGCCGTGACATCAAATTCAAATCCCCGTGTTGCCATCCCCTGCACTTGCAACCCTAGTCCAGGTTCGTGCAATCCAAGTTCAGGCGTCAAGGCCTGGAAGGCGCCATAGACGTGATCTTCTAGCCAATCCGCTATCAGAACCTTGACGCAGCTGACCAACTGCCCATTGGCACAACCCAAAGCTCGTGCCACGTTCTCTGGCGTTGCTGGAGCAGGTGCGCATAGTGTTTCGAACGTTCTCACTATCGGCGCGAGCGCAGGATACGCCGTCGTGTCGGGCAATCCCGGCGCTCCCTGGCCCAAGGTCTGCAACCAGACGCGATATTGTTTGAAGCCCTCGCGGTCGCTGTGTACACGAACCAATGCCTCTCGCAGAGCGGGGGGCATGCCTGGATCGCGTTGCTCTGTGAGGGTGTAGCCGTGCAAGCCCAGAAGCGTAGTGAGATCCACTTGAACCTGCCGTCCGATAGGAACCTGTTGTGTAGGCATTCCCGGAGCGGAGATGATCAACGAGAGCGTATCGGCATCCAGGTAGCTGAAGATGCCACGCGGGTAGTTCCGGATGAGGCTCTGATAGGCCTGCGTCGCCATTGGCTTGCTGCCGCCCGTGTAGTTCAGACCTACCTGGGCGTTGGGACCCCACTCGCGGATCAAGCCTTTCAACCGGTTCTCAATCTGCTGTGGGTCGGTTTTCGAAATCTCGAGGAAAGTGCAGGTGATATCCGGGCGTGGTTGAACCAGGGCCTTCGACAGGCGTTGGGCGATCGCAAGTGTGGCGTTCGTGTGCAGCAGATAGACCCGAGCGCCTCGGCTCGCCAACAGAATCGCGCTGACATAATCTGGCAGTGGATTGCCGCCAATCAACAGGCACAGAACGTCGGTCTGAAACGGAGCTAGATCGAGCATCGTCACCTCCGTGCGTAGGGAAGAGGTCAACAACTTTTTCATTGTAGCATGAATTGTAGACAAACACAATTCGCCACGTCAATCGTCAATCGGGGTATTCGCAGCAGGTCGGGGGGCTTCTGGATATCGTGAGCGCGCTTTATCGCCTGGGTCTGGATCCGATGGTCGGAGTCTTTCACACGATAGATTTCGGGCGTCCCTCATTGGCGCTAGACCTGGAGGAGGAGTTCCGTCCCATCATCGTGGACCTGTTAGTGCTGCGCCTGCTACGGCAACAGCTGTTGACGCCTGGGGATTTCTCGGTGCAGGCAGGCCGCTGCACCCTGAGCGACGATGCCCGGCGCTTCTTCATCGCTCAATACGAGGAACGGCTGACGGTACAGGTTCGCCATCCGGCGTGGCAACAGCAACTGACCTATCGCCAGTGCCTGCAACGCCAGGCCGAACACCTGGCGCGCTGCATTCTGGGGCGCGACGCAGCCTACACCCCCCTGCTCATTGGCTAATGCCAACCCAACAGGCGGCAGTGCGCAGTCGCCGAGCCTGCTGTCCGCACTCAGGTGGTTCCCAGGAGGAGGATCATGTTTGTCATCATCGCTTACGACATTCCCGACACGAAACGCCGCACGAAGGTGATGAAACTGCTTGAGGGCTATGGCGCGCACGTGCAAGAGAGCGTCTTTGAGTGCGACCTCGAGCCGGCCAAATACCAGCAATTACGCAAGCGGCTGCACCAGTTACTGCGGCTGGATCAGGACAACGTGCGCTGTTACCATCTGTGTCAGGCGGATGTGCCGCGCATTGAGACCCTGGGAGTGGCCTACGCGGTGCAACGTCTGCTGGTGTTCAGGGTCATCTAGTTTGGGAGTGAGCACGGGATCAGGTCGGCGCCGCTTCCAGCGCCACGATGCGATCCAGTCGAAAGTGGCGTTCTGCCCCGCGCCACTCGCAATAGGCGACGAGCACTGGCGGTTCTGGCTGCAATTCCAGGCGTAGAGGCTGGATCCGGCGTCGGGTGACTTGCGCCTGAGCATCAATATAGGTTAGCATCACCGGTGTGCCCTGTGCCAGCGCTTGTTGGAGCAGCGCCAGGGTGGGCTGTGGTGAATCGCTGGCAGCCGCGTCTCCTCTAGCTGAGTTCCCCGCCACTCTCGCAACACCACGCGATGGTGCTCCTGCTGTTGCAGCTGTGTCGAGACCGGCACGCGTGAGCGCTTGGACCTGACTGTCCAGCAACTGCCGGGCAGCCAGCAGGTGCGCTGGCGGTAAAGTCTGGCGTAGACTCTCGCTGAGCGTTTCCAGAGGCAGCTGCGCTAACCCCGGCACATGCTGCTGCAGGAATCGAACGGTGTCTAGCGCTACCAACAAAGCCTCAGCGGTTACTTCACTACCCGCCACCGGACCCGGTATGAACTCTGGCGTCTCGGGCTCCGGTTGGACTGCATAGCCCAACCGGCGTAGATAAGCCCACAACCCAGGGGCTGCGGTAGCTGGAACCCATGCCGTTTGGGCATCCGCCAAGAAACGCACACGGCGCGCGAAAGCTGGGCGGTGACGGAGTCCGGGAAGCACATCCTGCACAGCAGTGAGCCGGTAGCCTGGAGTGGCGTGAATTACGGGGGTTTCAGCCTCCCAAGCGTGGAGCTGCTTCACCACTGCGGGAGGCACTTCACCGCCGTTGGTGAGCGCGAGCTGGTAGAGCAGTTGCGTGGCTGTGAGCCCCCAGTGTTTTCCGGCTGCCAGGGAGGCGCTGGTCAGACGGTAGCAGGCGCCTTCCGCTGTGAACAGCTGCAACTCCCCGAGAAGCTGGAGCGCGTAAGTGCACGCCGCTGGCGCGGCGGGTCGCACCCGAACGCTGATGGCGGCAGAGGTATTCATCTCAAACACGATAGGCAGCTCCGAGATCTCTGGAAAGGTGACGGGAGGCAATGGCGACCGTTCTAAAACGGGGCGCAGTTCTCGAGCTATCAGTGGGGAGGAGACCGCCTGGGTGGTACTGTTGCTGAGTGCTGTGCGCAACCATGCCTGTCCTTCAGCCAGAGGGCGACATTCGGGTCCCGCGGTGGTATTCCGGTACTCTAAGAATCCCAACCAGAGCAAGACTCCTTGTCCCAGCCAGGCGTTGAGCCGTTCGAGGCTGCGGTTAATGGCGGTTGGGACGTGCGCCAGATTCTGTAATGGGGCGGGGATGTGGTAGAGACCCAGCCGCCGAAGGGGAACTTTGATGCTAGCCAGCGGCGTCCAGGAATCCAGCGGCAATTGCGCCGACCAGGCGTACCAGGCTCGGGCTGCCGTGTGCCAGCGACGTGCGACAGCTTCAGGGAAGGCTAAAGCTGGCAAAGCCTGATCGGCGGTCGCGAGGTGACGCCACCACACTTCGCGCAGGGCCTGCAATTGCATGGGGGCGGGTTGCGCCAACCAGGCATGAGCCGCTGCGGTGAGTTCCCAGAGACGCGTCTCGCGGACACGAGAGGGTCGGATCCAGCCGCCAGCTTGTAGTAGCGCAACACAGAAATCAGCAGTCACCGTGGGTGGTAGAACTGCGGATATCCCCACGGCATTCAATGCGAACTGGTCGCCTGGAAGACTTGGGGCTGGGTAAGATAACTGCTGTTGTCGGGCTAGTGCCAGACAACGCGCGCAATCGTGCAGCAAGAACCAGGAGAACTTGGGCCAGGAAGTCTCCTCCATGGTGCCACCTCCATTGACATGTCGTCAGTTCCAGAGTAAACTGATTACAGGTTGCTACAGCTGGTAACGATATGAAGTGCGCAGAAATTTGGGATAATCATCAATTCTAACCAAAAAGGGCTCTCGGGCCACGTGGGGTGGTAGAACCGCTGCAAAAAACACCCCAATTATGGGTTGCGGTGGGAAAAACGCCCCGAAAAAGGGGGAAAAGAGCATAAAAACGACGAAAAAAGGTATGTAAGTGGGGAATCAAAAATGGCTGTCCGAGGAGCTTGCCCATCAGCGAGGGTATTGAGACAAAATGACGCGTATCTTCTTCTGGTCATCCGGGCCGTCCGAGGAGCTTGCCCATCAGCGAGGGTATTGAGACGAAGTTGTGGCCATCGTTCATGTCTCGGTTGAATTTGTCCGAGGAGCTTGCCCATCAGCGAGGGTATTGAGACGAAAGCCGAACAGGCCTTCGCCATTATCCGGATTGAGTCCGAGGAGCTTGCCCATCAGCGAGGGTATTGAGACGAAATCGTCCATGAGGTGTGAGCCTCTAGGGCAACCCGTCCGAGGAGCTTGCCCATCAGCGAGGGTATTGAGACGTCAGCATCAACGCTACACTGAATGGCATATTGCAGCGGTCCGAGGAGCTTGCCCATCAGCGAGGGTATTGAGACAAAAATCAAAACTTTGCGTAACATGTTCTCCTCCTAAGTCCGAGGAGCTTGCCCATCAGCGAGGGTATTGAGACAGCCATTCCTCGTATCCTGCTAGCCCAGAGAACCCGTTTTGTCCGAGGAGCTTGCCCATCAGCGAGGGTATTGAGACTGAAGTGTTACCAACATTAACGGGGTTTCCCATGTGAAGTCCGAGGAGCTTGCCCATCAGCGAGGGTATTGAGACGAGATGACGGCCTGGCTGACCAGGTTGAACAATTGTTTCGTCCGAGGAGCTTGCCCATCAGCGAGGGAGGGGGCGACCAAGTTTAGTTGGTTCCGACTTGGTCCTGATCAGGTTACGAGTAGGTCGCGGAAAAACGTAATCAAGTTGTGGAGCAGTGCATAGGGGGCACGCGTGAAGTCCCTGACAACCGACTTGGTTACAACTTAGCTACGCCAAAGCGTAACCAAGTTTGCCGGGCGGCAGAGGGGCGCCTAAGCCAACTCTACCCAATGTGAATGAGGGTAACTTACACTACCTGAGTCAGTCGCGCTTTCTGCGCCCGAATGCGGTGCAGCGCGCGTAGATTGATTAACACATAGATCAAGGTATTGAGATTGGCAATCGCCTCTCGGTTGCGCAACTTGGGGCGCTCAATACCCAAATCAACCGCCTGGCTGTTGATGCGCTCAGTAGCCGTGCGCTGGGCATAGATTTCCTGATACAGGGCACTCTGGCGATCAATCTGGTGTCGCAAACGCGCTCCGCTGCTGGTTGCCAACGTCGTTACACAACCGCCCTTGCTCCAACGGGGATGCTGTATCGGGCAGGCTGTGGTCGTCGGCGCCGGGTAGAGCAAAGGACAGGCATAGCGCGCCCGTTGATGGGGTACCAGCGTCGTAGCACACATAAAAAGTGTGTTTGAGAGGCATGGGCAGTTCCGCATCGCACAGGGGTAAGCCCGTGCTATCGAAGCGTCGCGCCGGACCGCGCTGCGCCCAGGGGATGGCTGCAAAACCGGTTTCCCAGGATTGCCCGGCGTGGTCAAAGTACTCGTAGATATAGAAGGCGTCAAACGCCGCATCGAAGGCGCCAAAGCGCGGGCGAAAGCCCAGTCGGCGTTCCGTGTCGGCCATCAGCGGCTCGAAGTAACTGACATCGGCGGCATCGAAGGTCTGAGTCAGTTCCGCCAGCACGATCTCGGCCCAACCGGGGATCCGGGTAGCGACAATCCCGGAGGCATAGCCCCAGTAGTACTCGCCGATGGGTACACCTTTGGGCGAACGGGGATTGCTAAACGGGGTATCCGGTTCGTTGGAGGAGGTTCGCGGTTCGCCCGTGACGCGCTGATTGCGTTTGCGTTTACAACCCAGGCGACAATCAGGGTCACCCGCTGGTGGCTGAGCCTTGTCGTAACGCTCGGTGACATACGCTTTGGGGTTGTTTTCCTTGACCCAGGCGAGGATATGTTTGGTATCCAGAGAGATCGCCTGCCCAAAGTCGGGGCTGAGTGTAGCGCATTCGAGACACAACAGGCGTACCGTATCATCCAACAGCCATTGCAGCGCGCTATTGGGGAGCTGCTGTAAGATGCGTGCAAAATGCCGGTGTGTCGGCAGAGTTGCCTCCACCAACGCGGCGGAAAGGGGCACACCACGCGGCATAGGAAAACCCAGGACGGCGGTCAACACAGGATGCTCAACGAGGAACTGCCGTAAGCGTGGCATGTACATTAACTGCTGGTCCAGTTTCACCAGATAAGCCGCCACATACGGCACATAGGGAATAGTGGGGAGACACCAGTGCGTGTCGAGATCGCGCTCAGGAAAGTGCGCCCAATCCAAGGGCGCCAACAATTCGAGATACCGCAACGCCATGGGGTCCTGCTGCACACAGAGTGGCCAAGGCTCGGGAACACCCAACAGCTGGGGCGGCATTTCCGGGGGTGCGGGCCGCCGCCAACGGTGTGACGGGGACAACAACCGTGATACAATGGATTCGCTGGTCATGGAAGGTCTCCTTTCGGGCAGAGAATGGCTTAGGCGAGCTTATTCTAGTCCCAGAGGAGCCTCCTGACCAGTACCGGGAGCGCGAAAGTTGTCCCAGAAAACTTGATTACGTTTTTACCAGACTAAGTCGCGACTTGGTTCCGAATCTGGGCGCGGAAACGGCATCAAGTTGTACTTTGTTACGCTGCGCAGGAGGTTGGGGTAGGTGAATTTCAACTTGGTCGCGACCGAGTTACAAAAAAACGCGACCTGGTCCACCCCTCGCGAGGGAGGGTTGGACCGTATTTTTACGGTTACGACACGATTACGCCACGAACCACCCGCATCGAGAAATGATTACGTTTGT
>JAPKMR010000076.1 GCA_026645815.1 Anaerolineae bacterium
CCCACCGGGGGGCAACCCACCGAGATTTGACAATTCCGCATTTTGTGCGATAATATGTGCGTGCCTGACCGCGCATGATGCCGGGGCTGCTCCTTTTAGGAGCAGCCCCGGTTTTTTGTTTGTGAGCAGGACTTTTTCAGGAGAGTCATGCTTTACCCTCTCAGGCGGTTTTCCTGGCGTTCTTGGCGGCTTTGCGTGAGTTTAGCTTTAAGGAGGTGCTGGTATGGTTGAGCTTTCTGGTTCTGGAATTGCTGCGGTTGTTGGCGTGCTGCTCTCACTGGCCCTGGCTTACATTCCAGGTTTCCGTGCGCTCTGGGAGAATTATGCCTGGAAGCGTGAGGCTCTGGGTCTGGCGGGCTTGCTCGTCGCCGGGGCGCTGGTGGGGCTGCACACTGCGGGGGCGCTCGACTTGGGCCTGGGCGCCTTTGGCTGGGCGACGGTCTGGCGGGCGCTGGAGGCGTGGCTTGCCTTTGCCGGCGCGGGGCAGCTGACGTATACGGCGCAAGTGCGCGCGCAGGTGCGCGCGCGGGTGTGGCAGGAGGCGCCGCATGCCTGAGACGCTCTTGCCGACTCTGGTGCAGTTCCCGCTGTTGGGCGTCTTTATCTGGTTCACGTTCGAGATGCAGAAGCGCTATCAGGCAAGCCTGGATGCCTATCGGCAGCAGGAGGCGGAGGAGCGCGCCAAGCGGGATGAGCAGTGGCGCGCGTTCCTGCTCGACCAACGGCAGGCGCAGGCGGCGGGGTTGGAGGCGCTGAGCGCGCGCATGGAGCAGCTGGCGGCGGTGCTCGCGGCGGTGAGCGCCCATGTGAGCACGATGGCCATTCAAAAGCCCTGACGGAATCCCCGCGTGCTCTGGGCATTAGCTCGTTTTCAAAGGGGGGTGGTTTTCATGGTTGCTGATGAGTTGGGTGGCGCGCCCATCACTGCGCCTTCATTTATCTACAGTAACCCAGAGGCTGATACGGTGCTGGATTTTCTCGATGATGCCTGTCGTGTCGCGCTGGACGCTATCGGTGGCAGGTCTGCCGGGCGCAAGCGCTGGACGGTGGTGTGCCTGGTGCTGGCGCGATTGAACGGGGCGCCGATTGGGGAGGTATTTGCGGACCCTCGGACCGGTTCCGCTTCGATGTGGTACGAGCATTGGCAGTATGAGCCGCTGGTGCGGACGGCGTATACGCTGTTGCTCAAGCGTGCGTTTCTGTGGCGTGAGCGGGAGACGCTCAACGTCGAAATCCAGGCGACGCATTGCCGTCGTCGCGCATTGGTGCAGGCGAGTCTGGACGCGGTGGAGAGCCTGCGCGCCATTGTCACTGATCCCGAGGCGCCGGTGAAGTCTCGCATTGAGCTAGGGGTCATGCTCCTGGCTATGGTGGATGAGATTATTGCGGGCCGGGTCGCTATGGCGGAACACGGTAAGTCGTTGCCCCTCAATATTGAAGGATTGGATGAGTTTATTGGACAGGAACTGGAACGACTTACCGCTGAATATGAGGCCGAGACCGGCGCAGCGTGAGCGCGTGGGGAAGTCGGCGCGCTCGCGCCTGGCGGAGGTGGTGCCGGCGCGCGCGACTTTGATCGGCTTCACCCGCTGGACCTATCCGCAGTATGTGGCGGACCCGGCGCATGCGTTGCTCGCCGCGCAGCTGGAGGGGGTGCTGCGCGGCGAAATCACGCGGCTGATGGTTTTTGCGCCGCCGCAGCACGGGAAATCGGAGCTCGTCAGTATCCGCCTGCCCGCCTGGTGGTTGGGGCGGCGCCCGGAGGACCCGGTGATTCTGGCGAGCTACGCGGCGAGTCTGGCGGAGCGGCACAGCGCAGAGGCGCGGGCGGTGGTGCAAAGCGATGTTTTTGCGAAGCAGTTGTTTCCGGGCTTGCGCACGCGCCAGGATAGTCGTTCGAAGCAGCTGTGGCGGATGGCGGGGCATCGCGGCGGGATGCTGGCGGTAGGCGTCGGCGGTCCTATCACCGGGCATGGGGCGCAGTTGGGGATTATTGACGATCCCTTTGAGAACTGGGAACAGGCGCAGAGTGCGACGGTGCGCGAAAGGGTGTGGGACTGGTGGCGGGGGACCTTCCGCACGCGGATTTGGGAGGGCGGCGCGATTGTTTTGGTGATGACGCGCTGGCATGAGGATGATCTGGCGGGACGCCTGCTCTCGGATCAAGGCGACCGCTGGCGGGTTTTGCGGTTGCCGGCGCTGGCGGAAACGCAGGAGGAGCGCGACGAGGGCGCGCGCTTGCTCGGTTTGCCGGTAGGGCAACCGGATCCATTGGGACGCGCGCCCGGCGAGGCGCTCTGCCCGCAGCGCTTTAGCGCGGCGGCGTTGGCGGCGCTGCGGCGGGATGTGGGCGCGCGCGTGTGGAGCGCGGAATATCAGGGCTTGCCGCGTCCGCTGGAGGGGGTGTTGTTTCGGCGGGTGTGGTTTGAGGTCGTGCATGCGGTGCCTGCGGGGGCGGTGGCGCTGCGCTATTGGGATAAAGCGGGTACTCACGGCGCGGGGGATTATACGGTTGGGGTGTTGCTGGTACAGCACGAGGGGCGCTTCTACGTGGTGGATGTGGTGCGCGGGCAGTGGAGCGCGCATGAGCGGGAGCAGGTGATTCGGCGGACGGCGGAGCGGGATGGCGCCGGGGTGGAGATTTGGCTGGAGCAAGAGCCGGGCAGCGGAGGGAAAGATAGCGCGGGCGCGACGTTGCGAGCGCTGGTGGGCTTCAACGCGCACGCGGCGCTGGTGAACGGGGATAAGGTCACGCGGGCGACCCCGTTCGCGGCGCAGGCGGAGGCGGGCAATGTGGTATTGGTGCGCGCCGCGTGGAACGCGGCTTACCTGGAGGAGCTCTGCGCGTTTCCGAGCAGCGCGCACGATGATCAGGTGGATGCGAGCAGCGGCGCCTTCAATCACCTGGCGCGCCGGCAGGGGCAGGCGCGGAGCTTTCAGGGGTGAGGGGGCGCAGAGATGAAGGTCTAGGGGAGGAAGATTAGCCACGAATTTCACGAATGACACGAATTGGAGAGAATGGGATGCAGATGCGCTGAGTATAGGGACGCGGACGGGAAGGGGAGAGTCGTCTGCGCCACAGCCTGTGGCGCAGACGACCTGGCGGAGTGATTTCTTGAGCTAAGACGGCTACGCACGACCAAAGCGGCGTCGAAGTAGGGTTGAGATGAAAACGAGCATACCGATGAACATTGTCATGGCGGGCCTCCTTTCGCTAAACGGCTGATGTTCCTAACACCATTTGCACTGCATGGGATTGGTGGTTGAGGAAGAGTTTTCCTGGAATTCTGTCGTTGATTTCCTGCTTCTTCTGCAAAACCCCGCATTTGATGAGCCACCGGAGGTTATCGGGCGAGAGGTCGGATTTCCGGATGGTGAAGGTGAAGGTGAGGTAGCGATTCTGGCGCTCCAGAGTATTGAGGGTTTTAATCCAGCCTGCCACCTGACCCAGCGGGATGTAGTGGTCTGCAAGTTCGCGCAATTCCTTGCTGACGCTCATGGGGGAAGCGGCGATGGTCACCCGTTTGCCCCCATTCTGTAACTCGCGAACCAGGTCGGTGAAGTAATGGTCCCCGCTCACCAGGACGACGATTTCGATTTCAGGGTGCCGCTGCACCCAACTGCGCACGGCGTAAGCCATTATCTCGTCGGTTTTGTCCTTCTGCTCGCCCAGGCGATTGCCGCTGTAGACATGGCGCAGTTGGAAGCCAAGGTTCTCGAGCTCTTTGGCGTTCGGTTCCAGGCGGAAATCGCGCCAATCGGCGAAGGCGATACCTTCAATGATGTTGAGATGTAGGAGGTTCTGGAGTAATGCCACAGCCGAGAAGTCAGTCTGGTTTTCTGCGTCCACAAATATGGCGGCTTTTGCCAGGCTCTGTGTTTTGCCCATCTCTGTACCTCCGTGATGATTATGCTGATTGTTTGTGTCTGATTTCATTCTATCGTAAGAGGTAGACATGCACTTGACGTCGAGCGGACACTTTGCCGTGACGTTGTGACACCGGAGGGGCGTAGTGTTGACAGCAAAAGACCGGGGAGGCCTGATTGGCGCTCCCCGGTTGACGGTGTGTTGACAATCTATTGCGTGAAGGTGAGCATGTGGTGGCGCATGAGGGCGCCCAGCAGCGCGAGCATGGGGGGACCAAACTGCGTGTGGAGTTCGGCAACGGTTTGTTGGCCATCCAGCGCATGCAGGAGCTGCCGGGCATCCGGGTGTAGGGGGAGCAGCTGGTTGCCTTGTAGCAGCACTAATCCCCAGGCTTCGGGGCGGATTTCGTAATGCGCGGTAGGGCGCCAATCCGGACCGAGGTGTATGGGTTCAGGAGGCGGTATCTCGACCGGTGCGCCGGGATGCGCGAGCGGGTCCGCCGGCAGCGCCATTTCCAGCGCTAGTGCTCTACAGCCGCCGTGGCACGTGGCGAAGGCTTTACAGTGATGGCAGTCTGCGGGGATGCTCTCGCGGAAGCGTTCCATGACTGGGGCATGCCACAGTTCTGCCAGCGGCTGTGTGAGCAGGTTGCCGGCGCGCAGGCTGGAAAGTGTGCAGGGTCGCAGGTTGCCCCAGGGGTCAATGGCGCAATAGGCCACGCCCGCCAGGCAACCTTGCGAGTTGTTGGGCGTAAAACACTGCGGGATACAATTGCCGTATTTCACGGGCTTGCCGGCTTGCCGCAGCGCTTCGACCTCGGCAATGGCCTGTACCGACCCGGCTTCATCCAGGGTGAGGGCAGCTATCGGTGCGCCCATGTAGCGGTTGAAGACGGTGGTACGCACACCGAGTCGCTCGGCGAGGGCGACGATGGATGCCAGCTCGCCGGCATTGCGCGCGGTGAGCACGGTGCTGAAGGCGATGGGAATGCCATGGGCGAGCGCCAGTTCCACGTTGGCGAGGGTTTCCGCAAATGAGCCTGGCACACCGGTGAAGCGCTCGTGTGCGGCAGCGGTCGCGCCGTGCAGGGAGACGAGCAAGCCGGTGAGATGGGTGCAATCGCCGAGGAATTGCACTAGAGCCGCGGAATCTACCCAGCGGGCATTGGTGAAGAGGGTGAAATCGAGGGCGCGGGCTTCGATATCGGCGACGATGGCGCGGAAGTCGGGGTGCAGGGTGGGTTCGCCACCGGTGAGTTTGAGGCGTTGCGCGTGGGGTGCGATGCGGTCCAGCACCTGACGCCAGCCTTCCGCGCGCAGGGGTGCGGGGCTGAGCGGCGCTGAGGTGGCGCGCTCGCGCACGCTGAAGGCGTTCGAGCAGCCGACGCAGCGATTATTGCAGGCGTAGGTGAGCTCCAGGGCGTAGAAGACGGGAGCCGAGAGCACACGGAGCATTATCCCGGCTCGCAGGCGCAGTTGTCGTCAATGGCGCGCAGGCTTGCATCTTGTTGGGTAGGTAACGTATAGGATGTATCTAGTAACACGGGCGGGATGGGTAATTCGCTTTCATTGTCAAAAAACAAAAGCTGAAAATTCTTGTTCGTGGTTTTAGTGCGTTCCGCTTTTATTTGCATGGTAGTCTGCTCCATCTATGAGTCATTGCATCTGCATCATGATCTGCTCGCGAGGCCCTAGATGGGCGTAGTTATGAAGCCGGCGAGAATGTTCTGCAAAACCACATTTCTTGAAGCAGCGAATAGCTCTGCCATTTGTTGCGAGCACGAATAGAACCACATCATCATAGTAAAGTTTGGCATGGTCAAGAATAGCCATCACCAGTTCTGTCCCTATTTTGCGATTACGAAAACGTGATAGCAGGAAGATTCCCAACTCACCAACACCGCGAATAGTGCCAGAGGGAAGGATTTGCGCTGCACCAATGATTTTTCTTTCGTTTTCCACGACATATAACAGATGATCGGGCGCTCTTTCTGGTGAGCGCAGTGCAATCTCCCATTGTGGCGTGGGAATGTAGTGCGGTGTAGAGAAGTAGTGTTTTTCTGCACAGACTTCATTGATACCAGCAACGATTTCTCTGGCATCTGCGGCTGTTGCCTGGCGTAGAATAATGTTATACGGTGGTATCATACTTGTTCTGGCTCCCGACCCATGGTGTTTTCCATGAGATGCAATAAACGATCGAGATTGATACCTCGCTCCTCACTGAACTTTTGGATAGCCACGTACATGCGTTCGATGCGCGCTGTGTTGAGTGTTTTAATGTGCTTTTGGATAGATTTCAGGGAGCGTCCCAGATAATCTGATTGGGGTGAGTACCTTAAGAAATATGCTACAGCATAGGCATATTGCTCTGCGACCTCATCCAATAAGCGGTCTCTTTGCTCGTTGCTGAGGGTCTCGTCTTTGTCGTTCACAGTTTGTTTGACCTTACGCACAGCCTCACCCAGGTGTACCTTGCCCAGCAATCGCCACCACTCTTCTACCGCCGGGTCAGGGGCGTTAGTGAAGCCTTCCGGTGTCAACCGGTAAGCGCCGGGAATGCTCTGCAGAACCCGGTCTACATAGGCCTGGCATTTTTCCGCATCGCCCATATCGCCGTAGACCTGCGAGAGGTCATCGAGGGAGTCTGCTAACTGACGTCGTAGCTCTTTTTCCTTTTCGGCGATTCCCACACTGGTTTCGAGGTATTCGACGGCGCACCGGTAGTGCTCCGCTGCATTCGCGCGCCCGTCACGTTCTGCGACCAGATAAGCCCAATCGCAGTAGAGACTGCCCAACTCGTTATAGGCTTCCCAGAGCCGAACAGGCTCCTGCACGGTAGCGTCGAAGATGTCCCTGGCTCCAAATAGATGCCGGCGTGCTGTTTCGAAGAACTCTTCGGCTTCTGTGGGTGACCAATCGTCGTCTTTCCAGCCTTCGCCGCGCATGCGATAAGCCAGCCCCAGCGCCAGATGCGCCAAACCGGCTCCGCGAGGCTGTTGCAGCTCCTCGAAGATTTGCAGAGCTGCTTCGCAGCGGCGGGCACCCTGACCGGGACGGTTGTTGTGGGTATAAGCCAGGCCCATGGTGTTCAGCGAGAAAGCCAGTGGCAATTTGGGTCCATCCTTGCGCAAGTGGATGGCGTCTTGGAGCGCGGTCTCTGCCTCAGTTGTAAGTCCCTGTTCGGCAAAAACAAACCCCAGATTGGTGAGCGTGGCAGCCATTTCATCCTTGATATCCGCTTCGCGGAAACGCCAGATGGCATGTTTGAACTCTTCAATGGCCCATGCGTTTTGTCCAAGGACCCAATAACGATAGCCCAGGTTGTTATGAGCGCGCCCCAGAAGGCGCGCACGCCACCAGCTGCGCGGGTCGTTTTCGCTACTCGGTTCCCATGCTTTTAGCGCGCGAATTGCTGTTTGTAGCAAGTTCTCGACGTCTATTTCATCTTCTTGAGCTGCATATAGTGCCGCCTCAGCCTGGGCAATGGTCAAAGCCGCATTCTGAAGTGGCTTTTGGTACAATAACCCATCGTCGTGAATCCGTTGAGCGATCTGGAGGCTGCGTTTGTGTTCGCCCGCGCTCAAATAGCGGCGGCACCAGCGCACAGCGGCGTCGCGTTCCAGCAGTTCCGTCGGCAGGCGGCGGGCGACCCAGGGGTCTGCGGCGGTGTCACGCCGGAAATGTAACAGAGCGTCACGCAAGCGCATATCCAAGGCGCTGTCTCCGGCGCGAACGGCTTCTTCCGCCCAAGGGAGGTAGGTGCGCCAGAAGCCATCCCAGGGGTCTATTTGCAGGGCGTAGTACAGGATATCGGGTTTCAGGAGAGGCGCCAGAGCAGCCTCTCCGGCGAGGTGTTCCCTCTGATATTCGTTAATCCGAAGATAGGTCTGGAGGTACTCGGCCCGATCACGGAGTATGTAGCGGTCAAACAACGTGTAGAGCTCGTCATGGATGAAAAGCTGTGGGGTCCCAGTGTGCTGTTTGACGAAGGTGAAGCGCTGGAGGGCTTCCAATTGCTCTGCGCACTCTTCCGGGGACCAGGTGGGTTCGAGATGGTGGAGCAGCTCCACATCCAAGCCCTTCCGCGCTAGCGCCAGGTAGATAAACAGTGTGCGGGCCGGCTCTGGTGTAGTGAGCAATTGCTCGATCAGGTAACTATCAATCTCCGAAACCGGCAGTGTTTCTGTTACGCTAGCGAGGTTTGGTGGAAAGAGTTCTGCAATACTCTGCCCGTTCAGTACCAGGTCGATGACCAGGCTCAATCGGATGGGATGTCCTTGGGTGTATCTCCAGGCCTGTTCCCAGATCGCCGGTGGAATATCTTGCAGACGGGGCTCCTGCTGTTGCAGCACGGCTAGATATGCCTGGCACGCAGATGGAGGAAGCCCACCGAGTTCAAATCTTTGGAAGGCGAGATCTTCTCTGGTTTCGGCAATCGTCTTCAATTCGTCGCACAGAGGCGCCGGCCGACGCCCACCCAGAATGATGACGGTGTTTTGCAGTTGTGGCAATGTGTTGAGCAACCACTCACGGATTTCTAGATAGCTTGCCTCTAATTGGCAGATTTCCTGCACCCGGTCGCTTTCACGTTGGATCAACTCGGTGGTATCGAAACGCAAGCATAGCCGTTTCTTGGCAACAAGCTGCGCATATTCCTGAACGAAAGTTTGGGTGAGCGCCGCTTGTTCTTCGGGGGTGATTTTGACCCCTCCGGACTGCCGTTTCTCGATCCTGGCGACTTGTGCTCGGTAGCCGCTAAAGTGTTTTGCTTCAGGGTCCAGCCCTGTCACCAGGAGGCGCTCCAGCCCGGCGACGCTGTGGGCTTCAGCATGATACAGGTCAATCACGGGGCTGATCAGTACTGTGGGGGGAGTGTGTTTTGTTGCTTCCTCGATCAGGCGAGTCTTGCCGATTCCGCCAGGACCGACAAAGTAAAGGAACGCTGATTTGCCAGAGCTATCATTCAATGCAGTTGCAAGCGCGTGCAGTTCTTGCTCGCGCCCAACGGCATAAGGGGTTTGTGGGGCAAATGGCCTGAGGTTGTTCATTGCAGCATCTCCTTTAACTGTAGATCCTTCAGATTCTCGATTTGCACTATGAGTTGTTGGTAAAGATTGGCTCCAAGATCAGTCCCCAGTTCCCGATCTTCCTCAAGTACGTTGAGCAATTCATCGAGCTCGACAGCTGTGATATGGGTAGGCGTGAGCCATATCTTTACGAGTTCGTCCAAATCTGTTCCTAGAGCCGGCTCATCGTTATGGTGCTGTTGCACACAATGATAGAGCATTTCGGGGAATAGACGCACCTCTTCTCCCTGATAGCGTTTCAAGCGTTCTTCGATCATGGTTTGGGCATATCGGTGTAGCCGGGTGTGACGATCGGGTTTCGCTGTCCACAGTCTCGATTGCAGGATTTTCCGTGCCGTAGGACTGATGATGTAGCCGAGTTGCCTTTTGTCCCAAATCACAAACCGGCTTTGCTCCAGGTTTGCTAGAAGAGACCTACACTCACCGTCGCTAATGGCGCTAAATCCGCGGTCTTTAATGAATTCCCCCAAAATGCAACGTGTGGACTCGACGTTGAACTTACGCAGAGTACTGAGTACACGGAGAATTTCCCACTCGTTCTCAGCAATGTCCTGTAATAATTCCGCTTCGACCTGACTCAAATAGGCAGGTTTCCTCTCGTCGGACAGGCATCCCTCCTCGAGGGCGGCAGCAAAGAGCTGGTTGGCGTGCGGAAGTCCTTTTGTATAACTGTAGATTTCATCCAGCACTCTTGATGCGTCACGGTAGCGTGCCAATTGTTTCCGAGTGGTCTCACGATCAAAGGCTTGCAGTTCCCATATCTCCAATCGCCGCCGAACTTCGAATTCTTGCCATAACGTTAGCTCTTTTCGGCTAGCAACGATGAAGATAACACGCTCAGTGCAAACGAGCGGAGAGATGAATTCTTCTTCTAACCGGAGAAAATCGTCCGTGGGTAGTTTTTCTGCGCCGTCGAAGAGGAAGATAAGGATACTGCCAGCTGCTATAGCTTTGGCTCGAGCTACACATTGCTGTGTTTGGCTGTGAAGGCCGCCAAGACTAACTGCTTTCGGATTGCTGCCAGGGTCTGAACTAACGCTGCAGAGCCGTTTCGCCAATGTTTCGATGACAGTTTTTAAATCCGATAGTTCAATCCGTGTAACAAAAACATCACCTTGGATAGGAGTGCTTCCCGCCTGGCTATCTGGGTGGCAATTCCATTTGTGTTCCAGGTGAAAAAGTAACCAGCTTTTTCCAATCCCTGGCGGTCCCCAAACGTGGATTATCGGTCTGAGAATGGGGGCGTTTTGGCGACCCGCTTCAATCAGGTTGTTGATCTTTTTAATCTCTTGATCACGGCCAACGAAGTGTTTGGCATCATAACTCTCATGCGGAGAGGGAAGTGCATCTGGAATCCGCGAGCAGTTGGTCATAGTGACTCTCCTGAGATTGCTAACTACATGGATATCTTGTTTGACACTTGGTCAAGCAGTCTCTCGGCCTCATTCTGTATTATCTCGCATAGCGTGGGTGGTAATGCCGGCGCCGCTTCTGTGAATTCTGGATCGGCATTGAGCAGATGCAGGAATGTGTCGGCGTCGTCGGTGGTGAGTTCTTCTGTATTGAGTTGATGTCTCAGAAACTGCTCCACACGGGTACGCAGTGTGCGGGAGGTGGCGTTTGCCAAGCCTCGCGCCAGGTGATACAGGGCCTCGAGCACTAATGCGCCTCGATCGAAAGGATTTTTCACCGCCCAGCGTTCATAGTATTCTTGAAGAAGCTGGTGTCGCTCCTGAAATAGTTGGGGGGCGCCTTTCTGAATGCGCAGGTCGAGGATGCGTCTGACTGAAAGGCTCATGGTGTAGCCGCGCAATTCTGAGCTCCAGTAAACCAGATTGGTCTGCTCCAGGGCCTCGAAAAGCCGAAGGTAATATCCATCACTCAACTCTTTGAATTCCGAATCTATGATGGCTCCTAATAGTTGTCTGGTTAACTCGACATTGAATTTGCGTGGCGCGCTTAGGGTTCGTAGGACATCTCGTTCGCGTTCCAGCATGGTATCCTTGAAGAATTCCCTTTCAACCCGCTCCAATAGCACAAGATTTTCCTCTTCAGAAGGCGCGCCTCTACACCAGGCTTGGCTCCACACTTGATTAGCATAAGGATGACCAAAGGTGTAGCGGTAAATTTCTCTCCAGGCGCCTTCTGGAAGGTGAAAACGGGCCAATTGTTCCTGTGTGGTGGAGGCGTCAAAACTCTTCAACTCCCAAACCTCTAATCGCTGGCGAACGCTGAATTCCTTCCAGCGTGGCAGTTCCTTACGGCTCGCGATGATGAAGATGATGCGCTCGGTGCTTGCCAGAGGCGCGATGATTTCGCGTTCCAGTTGGGAGAATCCATCAGAGGATAGTTTTTCCACGGCATCAAAGAGGAAAAGCAGGACAAAGCGCTCGCTTAGTGCTTTTGCTGTTGCAACAAAATGGCTTATGGAAGGGGTTGTGTGATTCTCGGTTTCCCTTTGTGACAAGTCGGCGTTATCAGAAGCCAGGCTGCGTTCAAAATTCTCAAGGGCTACTTCAAGGAGGTCCTTCAACGTAGAATGCTGCACCGCGCAATCCACTAAAACCGCTAGCGTTGTTTTTTGAGCTATCGTCGCTTGTGGTGGCGTTGCAGGAGTGTATTTTTGTAGAACATGTCGTAGTAGCCAGCTTTTGCCAATTCCGGGCGCCCCCCATACGTGGATGACCGGATTTGTAATGGCATGACCCGCCAATCCCTGTTCAACCTTAAGCGAAATGCCGCGCAGCTCATCCTGGCGCCCAACAAAATAGTCATTGTGATATGGATTGCGTGGTGGTGGAGCAGCAATGGCTGAAGCGAAATAGATACTTGCTTCTTTATCTATTTTGTGTTGGGCGGGTTGGGATGTTTTTCGAAAACCCAGATTATCACTTGAAACGCAATAAGGTTCACTTTCGTGATTAACTGGGTTAAGTCGCGGTGGGCAGCTGCTCATTGGTCCTCCTGGCGTGGGAAAGGGCATGGTTGTGTTGTCTTTCATTGTTTCCCTTGATGACTCATCTCGTAGTAATGACTGCGCAACAAACTAACTAAGAGGCGTTGTCTCTCAGCGTCACTCAGATTGCTGATATATCGACTATATGTTTTTTTTATTTCGTAACGGAGAATGTTCTCGAATTTACCCATTACCTCTTTACGCTTTTCATCTAGATCATGTTGGTGTCCTGCTCTGATTTCAGAAGCCTGATGACCAGCAATCTGCTTTTCCAGTTCTACAAGCGCATTCCATGCAATAGGCAAAGATCTATCGTACTCATCCAGGTTTATCCGGCGAAGAAGAGACTTGATTTCTTCTTTCACGCAGGTCTCGTGATCTGCCATTGCTGGATCGGAGGGTGCGTTGAGAAGGTCGCGGGCTGTGCTAGTCATATCAGGCACGGAAGTCTCGTTTTGTTGATTCCCGGCATTGATGTGGGCAAGCAAGGCTGACCAATCATCTTCCTGAAGCAGGGCTTGGTGAGCCAGTGTCGGATTTGCCGCATGGAATCTGAATAGTTGTTGCCCTAACCTGAAAAGGTCTCGTGGTGTTTTGGAGAGATCGGATAACTCCGTATGGGTTTTAGTGAGACTTCCTTCGGAAATCTGATCAAGGCTTGAAATCTTGCCCTCACTAGCCCAACGCAGTCGTAGTTCTAGCAGATTTGCCAGGTTTTCGTGGGTCCACTGTATTTGCCATGGTTGATATGGTTTCGCTATGGGTAGGAACTTTTCGGGTAAAGCTACAATAATGGGGGGGGCTTGCGGTGAGCCTTGTAAGGTACGCACTTGATCGAGTACTTGGGCAATAGAGCGGGGGTCTATAGATTCTTCATCATCGATATCCAAACCAATGGTGACTGTTGCAGCAGGACTCCTTGGGGTGTAAAGCGCAATCATGTCCTCCAACACGGCATCGAAAACTATAACGCTTTGATAGCGAATCAAGGTGCTGGAATGTAGCGCCCGCATTGTGAGCGCGGCTGATTTACCGCTGCCCGCGGAACCTAGAGTGAGCCAGGAGGGCTCGCCGAGTTTTACAAAACACTCTTGTAGTGCGGGGTCCGCCTCACCGCGGAGGAAGTCGAAGGGGTTGCGCACACGTCCCAGATCGGGATCGGGGAAGAAGCCTAACTCGAGTAGCCACCGGTCCATCGCATTGAATGTTGTTTCCATCGCTTCAGGCTCCGTGTTGAGGGCAAAGGACGACGATCCGGTGGGCAGGTGCATGAGTACGATCATCCCACCGGGCAGGATGAATCCCACAACAAGAATTATACACAGGATAGAAGCTAGTTGCAAGTCCTGTCTTGTCTTGTGGTGTGTGAGCACCAGCGCTAGCCTTTTTCCCCTCAGAACCATGTCCTACCTGCAAACGACGATTGTGGCGTGCGAGATTTGAACTTTTCCCTCTCGGAGCCATTAACCTTCCCACAAACAGCCGTCGTGGCGTGAGAAACGGTTTTCTAACGCCACGAAGCTTGAGATGACCTAACTATTATCATACACCGAGATGCTGCTGATACTTGACCAGCAGCATCTCGTTTGCCTGGAAACATGACATGATTCTGACAGATCTATGACAACTGCAGCACGCCTACGCTTCGCGGAGGTGCTCCAGCCGGAAGCCCTGGTTGTGTTCGGTGAGCAGGTAGAGGGGAGAGCCGGGCAGCGGCTCAATTTTCTCGCGGATGCGGCGCACCAACCGGCTGACGGCTTGATCGGTGACGCCGTCTGCAGTATCCCAGACTTTGAGGATGAGGGCCTCTTTCTCGCACCAACCATGGCTTTCGTAGAGCGCCAGGAGGAATTTGTGCTCAAGGGGTGTCAGGCCGATCAGCTGCGTGCCGATTTGTGCCTGCGGTAAGGCAGGGTTGATGCTGAGTTCGGGCGGCGGAAAATCGCGGTGGAAGAGCGCGTAGGCGCGTTCCCAGGTCTCCTGGGCTATCAAGAGATCCTCGCCTTGCATCTGGCGAGCATGTTCGATGAGGAGGAGTTCTCCCAAATGAAGCAGTCGCCGCGGTGAGCCATTGGACCATTGGACCAGCTCGCGGTCTATGGTCTCGCTCAGCGGGGAGCGCGCCAGTTGTGCCAGTGACTTGATCCGCCCGGCGCTGAAGGTGGTCAGGCGCTTCTCCAGCAACTGCTGCAGCAGCGTCTCGGTCCATTCTACGGTATAGACCTCTAGCCGGTCGAGCCGCACTTTGGCGGCATTCCGCAGCAGGGTCTCGGTCTCCAGGGGTAGAAAGAGCTTGAAAGCTGCGCCTTGGAGTTCCATCAGCGGCAGGTGGGCGAGCAGCGGAAGGACCAGGTCAACGACAGCTTGGGGGGAATCCGCGGTTTCGGGTTGTTCATCGAGGCGGTCAATGATCACGTAAGTGCTGGCAACGCCCAATTTGCGCACGAGCTGGACGAAGGTGGTAAAGTCCTCCATCGGGATGCGACCTTTGGCGGGCGCCAGCGACGGCGTAGTCGCTTGCTCTAGCGTCTGGAGGGTCTGGTGCTGAGCTACGGTAATCCTGGCATCTATCTCAGGAAATCGCGCCCGCGTTTCCTCGAGCGCCCTTAAGCCCAATCGCAGGATGGTGTTAAGGTGACATTGGAGCCGTTGGCGCAGGCTGAGGTCTGTCTGCTCGAACAAGCTGTCGAAGCTGAGATAGGGAATCACCAGCGCATTCAATTCGGAATCTTGCGGGTAGCATTGTTGCTCGAGCATGACCCGATAGGCCGTCTTCCCGCAGCCACGGGGCGCCAGCACGAGTGTGGATTGGGGGTTCTGGGGGTCGCCCAGGATGAGGGGGTAGTGCCCGGTATCAATGAAGTACTCCGGCAAGTAGTCGCGTTCGCGCTCGGCATCGGCTGAAGCAAAGGGATTGCCGTTGACAAAGCCAACGTTTTTGAGCCATTGATCGAGATTACGTGTGAGCGCTGCGCCTGTTGTCATCGGAATACCCTTAAGGGTGAGTTCATTGTTGCAGAAAAGTCTGCATCCATCTTAGCATAACTATCCGGAAAGGCAAAATCTGAAGCCCTACACCAGCTGCTCCAGCCGACGCGCATCCTCTGGGTGGCGGCGGCAGTGGTCGAGCAGCAGGTTGAGCATCTCGTCGCGGCGCATGCCGCGGGCGAATTTGTCGTAGACGGTGGGGAAGTGGTCGAGGCAGAGGGTCTCGAGTTCGACGGCGTCGAGGCGTTGCAGGCGCGCGCGGAGGGCGGCGCTTCCGGCTGGCGACGGGCTGAGGCGCGGGGACTCTGGGAGCGTGGTGACGACGTTGCCATCGCCGACGACGTTATTGTTGCCGGAGATGACGATGGTGGGCGCGGCGGCGTGATAATCGCCGCCGACGTTGATCTGGGTGCCGACTTGCTGCCCGCGCTGGTCGAAGACGGATGCTGCCGGGGATGGAGTGGACACCGGGGCAGTGGGTGTGGCGGGCGGCGGGGTGGTCGGGGCAAAGCCCTCGCGGGCTTCGAGTTCGGCGACCTCGCGGCGTTTCTCCTCGAGCTCGATGAGGAGATGGACGGGGGTGTGCAGGGCGCCGTAGCCGGCGACTTGCTGTTCGAGGATTGCCAGGGTGCGGCGCGCCATGCGCAGCGCGGGCGAGGGTTCGGCGGTGGGCGTGGCGGGAGTGGGGAGGACTTCCGGCGCGGCGCTGCCGGCGCTTGCGGAAATGCCCTTGCCGCCCCGCAGGAGGGCGATGGGGAAGTTGCCGCTCACCTGATAATCCGGGGTCTGCTCGGCGCCCCAATCCCGGTGCGCGCTTTCGGGCACACGGCGGGTGACATGGCTCATGATATCCGAGACGAGCACCTCGCGCGCGCCTTCGGGCGGGTCTGCGTAGCCGGTGAGGGCTTCGATGAGGTGGAAGGTGAAGATGCTCATGCTGCGGTCGCGGCGGATGTGGGAGGTTTGTTCACCGGTAGAAGCGTTGAGCACGGCACGCCCGCGTCCTTGCGCCAGTTCCTCCAGCCCCTTGACGCCCGCTGCGGGGACGGTTGCCCCTTCCATAAAGAGGGCGGGCGGCAGGGCGGCGCTGTTATAGCCCGGCGGAAGCAGTGCTTCGGTGAAGAGCTCCCCGCCTTTGACGCCCATGCCGCCGGCGTGACAGCAATCGAGCAGCACGAGCAGGCGGCGGGGCTGCATGGCGGCAATCTCCGCGGAGAATTCCGCGGCGCGCAGAGCGGTGCTCCGCACGGCGGCGGGGGACACGTCATAGGGAATGAGGTAGAATTCCGGCGGGGTCTGGGAGGTATCGCGCCAACCGTGCCCGCTGTAGTAGATCACGGCGGTGGCGGATTCTGCGGCGCTTCGGAGGCGCTCTGCCAACCAGCGCAGGCCCTCGAGGATGCCCTGGTGGGTGGCGGCGGCGCCGGTGAGCACGCGGATATTCGCGGCGGGATAGGCGCAGCGTTCGGGGTCCGCCAGCACCTCGTTCAGCGCGACGATATCTTTGGCGACATCGGGCAGCGACCACTTGGGGGTCGTGTTTTGGTCCACGCCGATGAGCAGCGCATAGCCGTGATCAAAGGTGGTCATGGGTTGTGCCTCCTGTATTGCGGGCTTCCTTCATTAGTATACGCGCATTTGGGGAGGAAGGCAATGAGGGGGAGTTTAATGCAGAGCACCACAAAGGACACGAAGGTCACTAAGGGATGGCTGATCGTGGGGGTGGGGGGGCGGGCAGGTGTAGCTGGGCTTGAGACCTCACCCCCCGACCCCCTCTCCAGGCATTGGAGAGGGGTCGGGGGTCCCAGGTGTAACTCGCCGGAGCTCAGGGGGTCTGGACGTAGCGCTGCGGCTCCGCGTTTTCGAAGTCCACGACGATGACGATTGCCGGTTCAGGCACGGTGAGCGTCACCCCGAAATACGGTTGGTCGTGTCCATCGGGCTTGCCCAGCATCTGCCAGGTCTCCCCACCGTTGCGACTGACCAGGGGACCGGAATTGTCGGCGAGCAGGATGACGAAGCGCGAGTCCTGCGGGTTAAGCACGATCTCGCGAATCTCCCGCGGTTCGGAATACCGGGGAAGCGCCGGCGTGGGATCAAGCGGAACCCAAGAGGCGCCGCCATCGGTGCTTTTGAGGATATCGCCGTCGCTGCTGCCGGCGTAGACCGTCTGCGGGTTCAAGGGGTCTATGGCGAGTGCGGTGATGCGCAGGTCGAGCATGCCGGTGTTTGCCGCGGTCCAGCTCTGCCCGCCATCGGTGGATTTGTAGACGCCGCGACCTCCGCCGACGAAACCGCCGGTGCCGGCGTAGAGGGTGTTGGCATCGGTTGGGTGAATCGCGAGCGAGAGGATGTTGATGCTATCGTGTTCGGACTTGGGCAAGCCCGCACTGGCGGGAATCCAGGTCTTGCCTGCGTTGGGGCTCATCATGATCCAGTCGGCTTCACTGATGAAGTAGAGTGTGTCAGGTTGCGATGGCGCCGCGAGGAGCTGGTGCCAGAAACCGCCGAAGACGAAATCGGGATTGCTCTGTACTTGCCAGGTGACGCCACCGTCATCGCTGCGCAGGAAGGGATTACGGGTCTCGAGCGCGGCGTAGACGCGGGAGGGCGTGCCGGGGATGCAGGCAAGGGCGATGACGTCGGCATTGGGCAGGTCCTGGGATACGGCTGTCCAGGTCGCTCCGGCATCGTCGCTGCGGTAGATGACGCCTTCGGCCCCGGCGTAAAGGGCTTCGGGGCAGGCGCAGAGCGAGATGACTTTCTGCGGCAGGGTGGTGAGAGGCTCCCACACCCCGACGATAGGTCCAGCGGTGCTGGGGGGCGCGACTGTGGGGGCGGCGGTTGCCGCAGGCTCCGGCGTCGCCGCAGGGGCGGTGGAATCCACTTGCGCGGTTGGCGCCTCCAACGTGGGGTTCTTCGCGGGACCCGAATCTCCGGACGCGGCGGAATTCAGGACCGGCGTGAGCGCATTTGCCGCTGGTGGGATTTCCGCCCCGGTGATGGGCAACCGGTCGCGAACAAGGCGGTAGCCAAAGAAGACGAGGAAGCCGATGAAGATCATCGCGACGCCCCCGCCGATGGCCATGCGGGTTCCGCCGCGGCGGAAGAGGAAGAAGATGAGTGCGCCCACGAGGAAGATTGCGAAGAGGGCCACGATGGAGCCGAAACCAATCCGCCCCTCGACAAAGCCGAGAATAACGCTCACTAACAGCGTGCCGACGATGGTGATCATTGCTGCGAAGACTTCAGGCGAAGCCCATAGCTTTTTCATACGCCCTCCATAGTACTCATGGATGCTGAGAAGCCACGCGACTATTCTACTCCCGGGGCGAAACCCGTCAAGAGCGGGTGGGTATAGGAGAAATTATTGGGAAGTTCAGAGGTCGGGTTGGCGAGAGAGTGCGTTTAGGCAAGTGAACGCGCCAAAGAGACGCAGAGGTAGTTTTTTTTTTT
>JAPKMR010000077.1 GCA_026645815.1 Anaerolineae bacterium
CTATGTGTGCGCCCTCGCCACCTATGTGTGCGCCCTCGCCACCTATGTGTGCGCCCTCGCCACCTGTGTGTGCGCCCTCGCCACCTGTGTGTGCGCCCTCGCCACCTATGTGTGCGCCCTCGCCACCTATGTGTGCGCCCTCCCAACAGGGCAGGGCGGGTAGGGGCGCACCTGTGTGTGCGCCCTCCCCACAGGGCGGACACGTAGGTCCGCCCCTACGATGCCCCGCCGGGGTGAATATTGACAAGTGTGGCGTTCCCGCTACACTCAAGCGCATGCAAATGCCATGGACACACACAGCCGCTTTTGCGGAACCGGAACTGCGCAGCATTCCGGCGGGACCGTTCCTCATGGGCAGCGACCCTGCCCATGACCCCGAGGCAGGTCCCGAAGAGCAACCCCAACACACGGTGACGCTGCCGGAGTTCGCGATTGGGCGGACGCCGGTGACCTGCGCGCAATACCTGGTCTTCCTGCAGGAGACACATGCCCGCCCGCCCGCGCACTGGCGCTTTCTGCGCTGGCGCATCCGCCATATCCCCGCGCACCAGCACGAACATCCCATCACCTACGTCTCGTGGTACGAGGCGGTCGCCTATTGCGAATGGCTCGCGGAGCGCACGGGCAAGCCCTATCGCCTGCCGAGCGAGGCAGAGTGGGAGAAGGCGGCGCGGGGCGTGGATGGGCGGCGCTATCCCTGGGGCGATGTCTGGGAGGCAACGCGCTGCAATATCCAGCCCGAGCGGGAGGAGACGACGCCGGTGGACGCCTTCCCGAGCGGCGCGAGTCCCTATGGGGTGCTGGATATGCTGGGCAACGTCTGGGAGTGGACGCGGAGCTTGTGGGGGGAGAAGCTGCGCGCGCCGGAATTCCGGTATCCGTACGAGGCGGGCGACGGGCGCGAGAATCAAGCCGCGCCGGAGTACGTGCGGCGGGTGCTGCGCGGCGTCTCGTTCTACAACGAGGCGGCGCAGGCGCGTTGCGCGGCGCGCTACCGCTATAGCCCGCACAATTCCTATGCGAGCGTGGGCTTCCGTGTGGCGCTGGGATGAAGAGAGCGGGGGTGGCTCAATTGATAATTGTCAATTGACAATTATCAATTGAACTACGGTCCATCGCCCTATACCGTTTTGAAGGAGTTGCCGATGCACAAAGTGGATCACCGGCTCTATGAGGCGGGGCGGCGCATACATGGCTTTTTCCGGCGCCACGGCTTCTACCCGGTCGCCATTGCGACGGGCTTGTGTGTGGGCTTGTTCGCCACGCGGGCGTATTTGAGCCGCACGTGGATTTTCAGCTTTCTGCTGTGGAATCTCTTCCTGGCGTGGGTGCCCTACCTGTGCAGCCTGTGGGTGGCGCTGCTCTACCAGCGACATCCGCGGCGGTGGTGGGCGCTGCTGCCGCCCGCAGTGGTGGGGCTGGCGTTTTTCCCCAACGCGCCGTATATCATCACGGACTTCCTGCACCTGGCGGAGCGGCTACCGATTCCGCTGTGGTTCGATGTGGGAATGCTGGCGAGCTTCGCCTGGACGGGGATTGTGCTGGCGGTCTACGCGCTGCGGATTCTGCAGAATGTGGCGCGCCTGTGGATTGGCTCGGTGCTGAGCTGGGGCTTTGTGCTGGCGATTCTCGGCGCGAGCGGGATGGGGATTTACCTGGGGCGCTTTCTGCGCTGGAACAGCTGGGACCTGGCTTCGCAGCCGGGGGCGATTCTGTACGACATCCTCGGTCCGCTGCGGTCGCCGCTGGCGCACCCGCGCGCGGTGGGGGTGACGCTGTTGTTCTCGGCGCTGTTGCTGGTGTGTTATCTGGCGCTCACGGCGGGTCCGCGCAAGCCGGAAGGATTTTTGGACGCAGATGAACGCAGATAAACGCAGATTTTTGGATAAAGTGAGAATTGACCAGGTGAAGGCAGTTTTTTGGACACAGATGCGCTGGGTACAGCGGCGCTGGGTACAGCGACGTTGATTTTTTTCTAGAGATATTTTTAGACAGGATTTACAGGATGAACAGGATTTTTCCTGCCGATGCCCAGAGGTAACGCAACTCCCATCCATTTGCGTTTAATCCTGAAAATCTTGTTAATCCTGTCCCAGACTCCGGAAAGATGTTTCTAGACAGGATTTACAGGATGAACAGGATTTTTCGCGTTTCTGCAGCATAGGGAAGCAAAAGCGGCTCCCGGAAAGGGGAGCCGCTTTTGGAACCTCAGACCCAAGCCTAGGCGATCCAGTTCTGCTTCTTGGCGAAGTCGGTGATGAAGGGGATGACGACGGTCTTGCCGTTGTACGCCTGAATTCCCGCGTAAATCTGGTAAATCAGGCCCGCCACAGCGATCACGCAGCCGATGATGATGAAGCTGAGGACCGTGCCGAGAATATAAGCAATTAGACTGAAGATAAGTGCGTTGATCGCGTTGTACTTGATGAACGGGCGATTCTTCTTATCCTCCAGCAAGAGCACGATGACCGGCACGAGCGGGGCGAAAATCCAGCTCAGGAGGGACCAGAGCTTGTCGTCGTCGGTGATATCCATGACCGGTGGAACCATTCCAGGTTGTTGCATTGCGAGACTCCTTTCCACTGTTTGAAATAGTTTTACAGCAGTTTACGTTGCTGACTCTTCTAATGGTAGAGCAAAAGGGGATTTTTGTCAAGTGGGGTAAAAAAGGGCTTCTGCGTCCCCTATGAGGCTCGCAGTGCAAATCAGTTGCTTCGCCAACGGGTCGCTACGCAACCTGGGGCGAATGCCTTGCTCGCGTGGGATTTCGTAGCAGGTCGCTGACCGAAACCGCGCTACGCCCCGCATAATGTCTCTGAAGCGTGAACAAGGCATTCGTCCGGGGTTGACGAAGTAGCCAATCTGCACAGCGGACTCTACAGGATACGCAGAAGCCCGCTGAACTGCTACGAATGCCCTTTTGCGTGCTACGCTTGCCTTTTCCCACACTTCACAGTAGTATAGAGGGGAAAGGCTAAGGGCGTCTGAGCACTCAAACTGTCACAACGTCCTTTTTGTTTCGGCTTCTTCGCGAACGTAGAAGCTTCGATCCCCAAATTTAGTGTTAGCTACATAGGAGGCAAGAAATGAGTTTCGGAGACAATATTCAGTCGGCAGATTGGAAGAAGGAAAAGCATATCCCGGCTATTGAACTGCCGGACAGCATTGAAGCGGGCAAACCCTTCATGGTTACGGTAAGCGTGGGCAAAGAGATCCCCCACCCCAACACTACCGAGCACCATATTCGCTGGATTGATGTTTACTTCAAACCGGAAAGCGAGAAGTTCCTCCATCAGGTCGCGCACTTCGACTTCGCAGCACATGCCGAATCCACCAAGGGCGCCAATGAGGGGGCTGTGCTGGCGCACCCTATCGCCGCCTTCTCCATGACGGTGAAGGAACCCGGAACGCTGATTGCGTTGGAGCTCTGCAACATCCACGGAGTATGGGAAAGCGCAGCCGAAATCAAGCTCGCGGAATAGAACTGTCGCCTTGCAGTGGGGCGACCTACTGCAAGGCCCCCCTTAGGAGGACGTGATGACACCAATTGGAAACAATACGATCATTGAGGCCCTGCGCGCCGCGGCGATGGACGAACATGCCGCGATCATCCAGTATCTACGCCATGCCTACATGATGGGTGAGAGTGAACTGGCTTGCGAGATCGAAGGGGTTGCACGGGATGAAATGCGCCATTTCTGGATTCTCTCACGGTGGATTGTCAAACTTGGGGGTGAGCCCCTCACCGACCGGGGGTTCACCGACTTTGCAGGGACCACGGCTCCAGAGTGGATGGAGCGAGATGTGCAGGCAGAAGATCGCGCCATAGCCATGTACCGGGACCTCATCGGTCGGACCAACGACCCCGATTTACAGGCAGATATCGCCCATATTCTGGCAGATGAAGAACGCCACCGCGGGCAATTTTTGGATTTTGGCGTAGAAGCCCAGGCGGAACTTGCCGCTGCGGTAGAAGCAGCGGAGGCTCCCCCGGAAGCACCTATGCCAGCTGTGGATAAAGAAGCTCTGGATTGGGGCGTGCAGCACGAATACGCGGCGTTACTCCAATACCTGATGCACTCTTTCCTGCTTCACACGCAGCCTAATTGTGAGATTTCCGACCAGCTGGAACTTCAGGCAATCAACGAGATGCAGCATCTTGGCTGGTTGGGAGAGGAACTTGCGGGACACGGCATCGAATTGCCCTGGACCCCGCACCCGATTGAGGTTCCGGCAGACGCGGCATCCATGCTGGAATCTGACATCCGCCTGGAACAAGGGACCTCTGAGATGTATGGGAAATTCCTCACCCAGATGACAGATCCCAAACTGAAAGGTGTGGTCGAGGATGCGCGCGGGCAGGAGCTGTATCACGAAAGCCTTTTCACGCGCTTGCTCAAGCGCGCACCGCAAAAAGCCACTCCTGAAACCAGCAAGGCGTGGACTATCGGATCGCTCAAACAGAAGGAGACCAAATAATGGAAAGCATTTTGATGCGGGGCGATTCGCCCCTGACCCCAGAACAATGGCAGTTGGTAGATTCGACCGTCAGCCAGGCAGCGCAGCGGATTCTGGTGGGACGGCGGGTGCTGGACCTCTATGGGCCATTGGGATTCGGTGCATATACCGTGCCACTCTACACCTATCCGGGTGGGGGTGAAAGCCCGGTACGCGCCAAAATGGTGCGCCAGCTGCCCATGGCCACGCTGATGCAAGAATTCATCATCACCGTGAAAGACCTGGAGCTGATGAATGCAGGTCAGCCCTTTGACATTGCTCCCATCGCAGCAGCTGCTACCCAGGCAGCGCTGGCAGAGGATCGCCTGCTCCTGTATGGCGACGCGGAAGAAGGCTCCGTGGGGCTGCTCAACGTTGAAGGGCGGCAGACCCTGCCGTTGGGAGACTGGACGCAGGAGGGGGTGGCGCTCTCGGATATTGGCAAAGCCACCGCGGCTCTCATCGGCGAGAACTTCTATGGCACGTATGCGGTCATTCTCCATCCAGCACGCTTCGCCCAGGTACAACGGGTGGTTGGAAAACGCGGCTTGATGGAGATTGATATGCTGGAAAAACAGGCCACCGGCGGCGTCTTTGTCTCACCCATCATGCCGGCGGATAAGGTGCTCGTGGTCACGACGCAACCGCAATACATGGACCTGGCAGTAGGATTGGATCTGGCTGCCGGATACATCGAAACGGTGAACCTGGAACACCACTTCCGGTTGATGGAGACGCTGGCGCTACGAGTGAAGCAAGCCGGCGCAATCTGCATGCTCGAAGGGTAGAACCAACCTGGCTGAACAAGATAATGGGGCTTGAGGTGACTCAAGCCCCATGTGCATTCTGGAAGAAGAGCCAAAAGCAGCGATCAGTAGGGGGGCCAACCGGGATTGGTGCGCAACACATCCAATGCCTGGACGGTCACATAAGGTACAAATCCTGCAGCCAGCGAGCGCGTATAGGCATCGGCAATATGTGTCACCTGATCCGCATAATCCACGGTGAGCACCAGCTTGCCCGCCCCGGCGATCGCCGCAGCCTCTGCGCGATTTTCGGCGCACCAGTTGTAGCTGCAAGGCTCATCGGTCGCGAGGTAATAGAGTTCTTCGATCCCTAAGCCATCTATTGCCGGCAGATATCCTGCCCAGGCGCGCAGTTCCGGCGCATTTTGTGGGACGATTTTGAAAGCCGGGTTACGAACTTTAGCGTAGCTGGAAGCACGCACGATAAGGTCCACCATCCTGGCAGCCAAATCGGCGCGAGTGGTGCCCGCAGCGTTCGCGGGGATCTCTTCATAGGTGACAATCATATCCAGATAGGCGCCATCGAAACCGGCGGCAAGCGCCTGATCCAGGCGCCCTTGAACAACCGCCCACCAGCGCTCATCCCAATACTTGACGTAGCGTTCACCGGGCCAACCGCCTACCGGTCCGAGCAATAAATCGGACGGCAGGGTATCCCATTCGGGACGGTAGTTTTCAATCGCGCCAATCTCGAAATACGCCAGCACGATCTTGCCCGAATCCTTGACTGCGGCAATCTCAGACGCAGTGAAATAATCACTCGAACCATCACGCGCCAGGTCTACGACCGCCAGGTCAAAGCCAGAAGCAGCAATCTGGTTGAGCTGGTCATTCTCATAATCGGTAAGCTGGTAAGTCCAATGTTGCACATCAGCCCAGGAATCTGAAGGAGGAGGAGGTGTAGGAGTTACGGTAGGCGTTATGGGAGGAGGCAAAGTAGGCGATGCTGTTGGCGCGGCAGTGGGGCTGCTGGTAGGCGATGGCAGTGGAGAGGTCGTTCCCTGCTGCGTTAATGGAAGAAAAATGGTATATGAAGGCACATCACCTGATACCTCAGGGCTGAGTGTTGCGGGTCCAACCAACGTCGGCGATATCAGGGGACCAGCCTGGCAATACGATAGGCCCAGGCAAAGCGCCAATAACCATACAGTTCGCACCGTTACACACTCCTTCGAAGATACAAAACTAGCCCACACAAAGGCACAAGAACAAAACCATACCTGGCGTTCCTTGTCGCCTAAGACAAAATATCCGTGCCCGGAGGTGTGCATAACACGGATATCTCCCACAGCAATGCCAGCTTATACAGAATGTCAAAGCACGCAAGATGAACGCAAGCTATCGGAAAACCCAATTGTGGCTACACAAACAGGCAAAACGTGTTTGGTTAGTGGTTGTTGAAACGTTAGCACAAAGGGACAAATATGCAGAGCGGAACGAGGAACGTTATTACCGGTTCAGTTGACGAAAACGCCACTTATCTTATTCTAACTCAAAACTTACCTTTGTCAAGGCTTGTAAGCGTTCAGATTTCATCGGCATGAATGCCGCCGCAAGGCGAGAATTCCGGGCTACAGACCGCGAGAAAGAGTGTTTTTGGGCGCACTCTCAAGGAAGAAGGTTATGGTGATACCAGCAAAGCGATATGCCTGCTATTATGGTATGGGGCGACTGAATGCACTGGCTCAATATGATCTTGTCATCGTGCAGGCAGCGCATTATCCAACCGCGGAAGTGACGACGCTGCGCAACGCGGGGATCACCGTGTGCGCCTACCTGACGCTAGGGGAATCCCGGGAGCAGGAAATCCCGACAGAATGGGTAGTGCACGATCCCCTCACAGGAGCTGCCGCACAAAACGAGGGGTGGCGAACCACTTATCTGGATTGCAGAACACCGGGCTGGCAAACCGAGATACTCGAACGACGCGTGCCTCGGCTCTGCGAACAGGGATTCGATGGGCTATTACTGGACACACTAGATGTGCAGGAGCGCTTCCCCGAAACACGTCCCGGAGTCATCGCGCTGGTGCGACGGATCAAGGCACAATTCCCACAGCTGCAGCTCATTCCAAATCGCGGATTTTCCATCCTCAGCGCCATTGCAGATGTGAGTGACGCACTGTTATTTGAGGCATTCAGCACCTATGCCACCGGCGAAGGCTATGCCGCATGGGATAAAGTAGCGCTCGCGTGGACCGAAGAACGTGCCCGTGAGTCGCGCATGTCTATGGGGGAGAAACAGGTGTTGGCTTTGGATTATGCAGCGCCGGAGGACCTGGCACTTCGGGCCTGGGCACAGAAACGCGCGGCTGAGCACAGCTGGGCATCTTTTATCAGCACGCACGCTCTAGATTGGCTCCCGTAGCCATTGAAGAGCCGCAGTTAAATCGGCGTGGCAAGACCTGTGACGCGCGCCCGGCGCCACCAGGCGAAAGTCCGTTGCACGCTCTCTTCGAAGAGGACTTCAGGCTGCCAGCCCGTCACGACGTGTAGATGGTGGGAATTCCCCACACAATAGGGAATATCAGCCGAGCGGTGACGTTCAGGATCAGTCTTTAGCGTTACGGAGCGCGGCAGCAGCTCCAGCATTTGCCAGACAACCACAGCAATCTGCCGGCCCTCTCCGCTGCAAATATTGTAAGCCTCACCCGGTGAACCGTGAAGTGCCAGACGCCACAAGGCGCGAACGACATCACGCACATCGAGATAATCACGGATTGGCGAAAGGTTTCCTACCCCCAATACGGGAGGCTGCTCACCAGCCTCAATGGCCGCCAGCTGCGCCGCCACACTGCCGCACAACATAGACGTTGGTTCGCCGGGACCGGTAAGGTTGAAGATTCGTCCCACCATCACGTGCAGTTGACGACGATGCGCATAACTTAGAGCCAAGAGTGTTTGCGCCGCCTTGCTGATGCCGTAGGCTGAAACAGGTCTCAGGCAGGCCGTCTCCGTCACCGGGATGTTGCCGTTCAACAAGCCGTATTCCGAGGCGGAACCGGGAAGAACGACCTTGGGTGGCGGTGATAGAGAGGCGGCAGCTTCCAACAACGTCTGCGTGCCCAGAACATTGACCTCCAGCAGTTGCCGCAAGTCTTGCCCCCGCGCCAATCCTGCAAGATGAAAAATGCAATCGGGAGCGGCCTCGCGCAATGCTTGCGACACTGAAGCGGGAATAGTCAAATCCCCTACGAGGCGTTGAACATGCTCCGGGAAAATACCTGCGAGCGGGTCATGCGGCATAATCAGCGCCGTCACATGATAATCCTGTCCAAGCAACAAAGCCACCAGATGACGTCCGATGAAACCCGTAGCGCCGGTAACCAAAACCCGGTCACCAGATATCTCCGTGGTCATGATTTACTCCGCGCTTCTATAGATTCAATCTGCACCGGTGCAGCGCCAAACAAACCAGCCTCAGCCGTTCTTTCTGCAGCCTGCGCCAAATATTGGTAGCGTTCAACGGCTTTGGTATAGTCTTCCAAGCGCCCGACATCTACCCAATCTCCATAGAAGACGTAACCAGAGACTTTCTCCTTTTGTTCAAGCAACATGGTTACCACTTCGGGCACATCCACACGGCAGTTCTTGGGTATCCGTTGGATGACCTGCGGGGAAAAAACATAAATTCCCATGCTCACCAGGTACGAAAAGGAGGGCTTCTCGGTATAACACACCACTTCTGAAGATGAAGACAAATTGATCACGCCAAGGTCAAGGTGTACTTCCTTGGGGCAAAGAGCGATAGTAAGCGCTGCCTCTTCGTGACAGTGATAACGGTACAGGTCTACGTAATCAATATCGGTCAGCAAATCAGCGTTCATCACCAGAACAGGTATTTCAGAGTCGGGGAGCAAGGTGAGGGGACCGGCAGTGCCTAAGGGATGATCCTCGAGAGAATAATTGATGTTGACCCCAAGGCGTCTGCCGTCGCCAAAATAAGCCTCAAAAAGGTGCGCCAGGTAAGATACGGCGAGTGTGATATCGGTGAAACCATGCTCCCGCAACTGGCAAATAATGATTTCCAGAATCGGGTAGTCGCCAAATGGTATCAAGGGTTTGGGTAGCACGTTGGTATAAGGGGCCAATCGCGTCCCCTTACCGCCAGCCATGATGATAGCACGCATGGTCACACCTCCTTATTACATCAATCAGCACCATGAGACCTAGACCGCATAACGCTTTTCCTGATAGAGCGTGAGATGCGTCGTAATCCAGTCAATGGTCCACTTCAATCCCTGCTCCAGGGAAACGGTAGGGCGCCAGTCCGTCAATTGCTGCAATTTGCGGGTATCTGCCAGCAATTGGTAGACTTCACTCTTTTCCGGGCGCAAACGGCACGCATCCAAATCAATGCTTACATCCCTTCCAATAAGCCGGGCAATCATGGTCACGAGGTCACCGACAGAAATCTCCTGACCGCTGCCCGTGTTGACGACCTCACCGACGGTGGCTTCGCTGGCTGCGGCAGCGAGAAAACCGCTCACCGTATCGGTCACAAAGGTGAAGTCGCGTTTGGGAGTCAATGCGCCCAAGGTGAGATGATTACCGGCCGATAATTGCGTGATGATGGTTGGAATCACAGCCCGCGCAGATTGACGCGGTCCGTAAGTATTGAACGGACGCACCGTTGTAACCGGCAATCCGTAAGAAAGGTGAAAACTCTCTGCCAGTTTATCCGCACCAATCTTGCTGGCAGAATAAGGCGACTGCCCCTGCAAGGGATGCTGCTCGTCAATCGGTGTATAGAGAGCGGTACCATAGACCTCACTGGTAGAAGTATGCACCACACGCGCCACCTGGGTTTCACGCGCGGCCATCAGTACGTTGAGGGTGCCCAAGACGTTAGTCTGCACCACATCGTAGGGATGTAGATAGGAATAGGGAATCCCAATCAACGCACCGAGGTGAAAGACGACCTGCACTCCCGCCATGGCGCGCTGTACCGCCTGAGGATCGCGTAAATCGCCGTAGTAGAGCTGCAACTCGCCGGGTGAAGTTTTGCCGGACTGAGGAAAGTCCGCATAGCGGAGCAATCCCGGATCACCACGCGAGTTATAGTGTAAAAAGGCAGTGACCCGCGCCCCCTGACGCAGCAAGGCCTCCACAAGATGACTGCCAATGAAGCCACCTGCACCGGTAACCAGCACCTCACAGTTATTCCATTCGCGCATGATTCCTCCAAAAGTAGTTGTGATGATTGACGCCGATACAGCTAGAATGAAGCATAGTAGAAATAATCCAGGTTTGCCAACAAGCGCCGAAAGCGGTAATGCGCCGCGCTCAGGAAGACAATGGCGCCAGCAAGTATACCCGCTGCGCCAACTTGATACGACACACACTGCCCAAGAGCCAAACAGGCAATGAGTGTTGCCAGCGTGCCTACCAGCAAAGCGTGAATCGCCCAACCAGGTCGCCCGAGGGTGATCATGAACATGCAATCGAAGAGGCCCAATGCCAAAGCAGCATAACCGAGCAGCCCAAGTTGAAAAATCAGCCTTACAGAGGCATCCCAGGGCAAGGTCATCCACGCGGACCTCTGAAACACGGATGCCAGTCCCAACACCGCACCCCAAAGCGCCAGACTACTCAACAGCAGGACCCGCACATAGCGCCAGTGCTCACGCCGGTAGAACTCACGCATTCTGACGCTGAAGACCTGCGCACAATGCAGTGAAATCTGGCATTGATAAACCTGAACAACTTCCCAAAAGCGTCGCATCGTGTGCTCCGCCATGCCACTGGTAAGGATGAAACCTCCCAAAGCCAGCGTCAAACCCAGTTCCGTGCTCGTCAGTGCCGCCGTGCGGGTCACATCTGGGGGCAATCTTCCCAACCAACCGAAGGTGTGCCCGGCCAGAATCAGCAACACGTAGAACACACCATAGAGGAAGTAGGGCGCCAGATTGAAAAGGATTTGGGCGAGCGGCGCCAAGACCACATCATGTGCACCAACGGGAGAAGCAGCTATTTCCTGCGCCAGACTGCGACGAATGATCAGGATCATCACCCCCGCAGCACTCAGCAGACCGAGCGCCACAGCGCCTGACATCACCACGGCATGCGCCAACCCCAGGCGTGCCAGGCCCTGCAATCCACCATAGCTCACCCCCAAACCAACTCCCAGTCCCACGCCAAACCAGTGCATGCGATTAAGCAATCCCAATCCCAAAGCCAGCAACCACAGACATGAAAGACTACCATAAGCCACCAGCATCAACAACCCATCAGCCACGGAGAGCCATCCCAAAAGCAGCGCTACGCCTAATACCCCCAACCCGGAAATAAGCACGAAGATTGACGCCACCCACATGCTGTTGCGCAAAACTCGCCCCGCTGTTTTGGCGTACCCCTGGCTGAGATAGCTGGAGCTTTTGCGGCTAGCAGCTTGAACAAAGCCACTCGTAGCCAAAAGGCTGCCCATCATCGAAAGGCTCAAGGTGAGCACCTGTGTGGTGGCCCAACGTCCATAGTTTTGGTAGAGGGTGATCATCAATGAAAGCAAAATCATGGGCAGCAGCGAGAGAGGACCCCGCGCATAATCGTTAAGTGCAGCATAGCGATTTCGCGGCAAGGTGCGGGAGGCTGGCGAAGCCGGCGTGACAGGCGGCATGCGCTGCGCCACACTCTCTGCCAACGCGAAGACATTGGGGTAATTGTAACGTCTCTGAGCCAGGGCATCGGTTAGACCGCCGCTTTCCAGCAAGGCAACGATTTGGAGGGTGTGAACCGGCGTTGGGCACACGCTCAGAATTTGCTCAATCAACTCGTCTAATGAGTTGCCCGAGGTTTTCGGCGTCTGCAAGACCGTCGTGGTGGGAATTGCCGTCGCACTCATAGCGTTCTCCAGGAGAATGCCACATCAGCGCGCGTTGTCTGGGACTGCAAGTGACGCATCGTCGTTGCCAGACGTTGATAGGTTGCCAGATAAGCCGCATTGCATTGCTGCAAGCTAAAATGCGTCAAGGCTTTCTGGCGCGCCATCTCGCCCAGTATACGGGTCTGCACGGGGTCCCGCAGCAACTGCAAGCATGCCTGCGCCAGTTGCTCCGGGTTACGCGGCTCCACCACCACCCCGCATCCTTCGAGAGCCTCACGCACCCCACCAACATCAGTACCCACTACCGTGCGCCCGCACATCATCGCTTCCACCACGCTATAGGGAAAGCCCTCAGAGATGCTGGAAAGCACCACAAAATCGCCCTCATTGTAAGCTGCTTCAGCGCTGGCAGCATAGCCCGCAAAGATGAGGGTGTCTTGAAGCCCAAACTCCTCGCGCAGATTCAGGCAACGCTCATAATAACTCTCGTTGCCCTTGGGGGCTTTACCATACAGCACAAAACGCACGTGTGGAACATGCTCACGCACAATGACAGCGGCGTGAATCAAGGTCTCCAGGTCTTTGAGCGGGTCAATACGTCCCACCCAGGCGATGGTTGGTGCGGCATCCAAGGCTTTGAGGCGAGCCGCAGGCGTGAATTCTGCGGGATCGGGACCGTTGTAGATGGTCTGAATACGTTCGGCAGGTGCGCCGTTGTGCAGCTCCCAACGATGGTTGTAGTTGCTTCCAGGCGCAATTTGATCCGCGTAGAGATAGCTGGCTTCCGTTATCCGCCGGGCAAACTGCGCTTGCACAACCTGATTGAACCAGCTGCCTTCGCTGCGAGTCAGACCGAGCAAGCGTTCACGCAAATAGACCCCGTGCTCGGTGAGCAGAAAAGCCGCCTTGCCAGTTTGCCTGGAGACAATGCCTGGAATGCTGCACAAGCCAGAAGCCGCAGCGTGAATCACGTCTACTGCGGGAAGGTTGACGGTCAAAATGGTCAGCCACCGGTACAGTAGGCGTAGCGCGTCCGTCGCATCCAGAAGCGAGGCTTGGGCGAGGACCCCCTGCGCTCGACAGAAGTTTTCAAAACCGGAGGTGACCTCCTGCAAGAAACACTCCCATGTCAGCTGTGAGCGCAGCGTGGTGTCATAATCATGGGCATCGAAGTAGGCTGACAGCTGCTGCAGCGCCTCGCCGGTGATACCGGGGCAGGGTTCGAGCTGCCAGAGCGCACGGATAAATTCCCGAAAGGGCGGCAGAAAGTGGCGCCGAATCACCTGAGAAGGCGCGCTCCGCTTGCAACGCCAGATGTTGAGCACCGAAAGGTCACGCCGCAGTTCAAGCACCTCACCGGTGCCCCACAGCGGTACGGGGATCAGCTCCACGACGTTTTCGGGCAGTTCGTACACCGGGGAAGCACTAGGGTCCGCGACCATGCTGACTAGCACAAAACGGACCTCCGGTAGCCCGCGCACCAGCATATCACACCAGGTGCTGACCCCACCGCGATAATAGGGATAGGTGCCCTCCGTAACAAGGCAGACACTCAGCGAGGCAGGCCTGACGCCGGTATCCTCCCAGGTGTCTCCGTTGAGCAGCCCTGCTGATGGTTGTTGGAACGACATTGTAGGTTCCTTGAATGAGATGTAAGAAGGCTTATCATCCGGCGCACCGCGCCAATATCAACGCTACTTGCGAGCGGTTTGCCTCCACCGCAGCCTCGTCCACGCGACAAAAGCGAGGCAGGAGAGTACCAGCCACAGGTTACCCCAAGCCATTGATTGCAGGCGTGCAGACTCCGCCCGGAAGTCGTGCAATCGAATGACCGCAGGGTCCAGTACCAGCACCGACACCGGACCATAGAGGGTTATCACCCCCTGAGTATCTACTTCCTCCAACCAATAGAAATACGTTGCACCAGGAGTAACCGCCACATCCACGAAGGTGTATGTCGCGCCAAACACCCCTCCGGGAACCTGACTCGGAATCAACGCCCCATTGACCCGCACACGCGGCGCCCCTAAAGCCTCAGCCCGGTACAGGTTGAAGCCGAGTGTATTGAGTTCTGCGGCAGTTTCCCAGGTGAGGCGCACCCCCGCTCCCGTGGGAACGCCGGTGAAGTAGACCAAGACCACAGCAGTGGGGTTGAATTTCACCGGCTGTGATTCCAGTTTCCAGCAGTTATCACCAATGGCGGTTACGGCATAGTAGTAGTCGTGGCTAGACGCTCCAGTGTGGGTATAAGTGGGAGAGCTCACCTGTGCCAGCAGATTCGTGGGACCAGGCGTGAAGTTGGGGTCGCTGCCATAGTACACACGATAGACCAACGCAGTCAACCCACCACCGGAAGTATCCTGCGTGGTCGCATCCCAATTCAGAACCACATCCTCACCGCTAATCTGCCCCGTTAATCCAGCAATCGCGGCAGGTTTTTTGGCTGGCTCACCGGGAATAATCTGCTCCCCGTTCGCGCCCATGTCGAAATACGAGATGACCTGCCCGGCGTAGGTCTTTGTATCACCCCCATAAGCAATGCCCGTGACGGGGATTCGCGCGGCGGAGGTTGTGGTGAGCGTCATCAAATTGCCACACGCCAGCTGTCCGCTCACGCCGGAGTCGTCATACGCCATACGCTCCCACATCTTCGCGCCGATTTCCTGCGTGCGCAGGCTGAGCACGGGAATAGCATCAATGTAAAGCGCGTTGAACTTATCGAAGAGCGCTTCCGTAAAATCGCCCAATAGGGTTTGAGTGCCCGCATAAGCATTGAGCGCATTCATGTGGAACATGGTTGGGTCAATATTGAAATCCAGAAGCTCTTGCAACGATTGGTAGGTAATCAAATCCATGATTTGCTCATAGGTGTAAGTCGTTCCATACCAGGAGTTGTACATATCAGTCAGTTCTTCCGGAGTGGTGGCGGCATAGAGAACATTGTTGGCAAGACGCGGAATCTGCAGAATCGCATTATTCAAAGGATGTGGTATGCCGGTATTAGGAGAAGGGTTCTTGTAAGCGGAATCGGAAGCATTTGCCAGCAGGTATTGCACGCCCAGATTGCTCCCCGCAGAGACCAGGTCAGCGTTGTTCAAGCCGCTGTAGGCGCCCGTGAGCAAGGTGCTGACAGTATAATCGGCGAAACCCAGGAAGCTCGCCGTGGTATTGTTGGTATCAATCTCATAATGACACGTGGCGTAGCTGGCATGATCGAGATCAGCGTGCGTGTAGGTGTGATTCAACCACACAAATTCATCCTCGAGTTCCACCGCTTTCGCCGTCAAGGTATCGGGGCGTACAGCGCCTGTTCCACCATCGAGGCGATCCTGCTCGCTACCGTCGCCGTTAAAGGGCATCTCAATTTTGAGATCAGCGGTAGGGGCGAGGACTTGCATGGCATGCAACCAGGTGACCACGGCGTCGAGGTCGCTCGGTTCCAGGCGGAACGCATTGAAATCCACCTGATGGGTGGCTAAATTCCACTTATCCCCTGTGGAAAGCATATCATCTGGCTGAGGGACGTAGTAGATATGGCGCTCTCCCAGAAAGATGCCGCGCGTGACCCAGTTGAGCATGCCGTAAGGCAAGGTGCGCGCGTGGAGGTTGGAGGGTGGAATCGCGGGATAGTACGAGCTCACCGTCAACGCCATACACTCGCGCCCATCACCTGGGCGGAAGATTGACAAGAGTGCGTGGCGCGCGTCGTCGGTCAACAGGGTGGTGACATCAGCATCAGTAGCCGGCGTTGTGAGTAAGGCATAGGCGTCAGCGATGGACAAAGTGATATCAGGTTGTAGGTAATCGAATAGCGCCTGCCCATCTGATGTAAGCGCCGTGCTGAGAGTAGCAGTACTCGCGGTTGCCGGAGAGACTAAACCGTAGTCCAGTTCATAGGGGTTATCGGCATACCAGGTGAGACGACGGACCCGGAAATTGCGTTCGTAAGCCTCAAGCACCGTGCGTTCTTCAAGTGTCATAGAGCCGTACCAAGGATTCGTTACAATGCCCGCAGAAACGATTATTCCATAGTAATAGCCATGATTGACGCCATCCCACAGAGCGGCGTCACCGAGTAAGGGGTCGCCAGCGGCATCAAAAGTGTCATAAGGAATTCCTAGAATATCCAGGTAGGCCTGGATATTGTCCAGTACGGCTTTAGGGCTGTGGATACTATCATTGATAACTAACACTTTCATATCCAACACCGGATTGCTGATGATCTCTGCCTCCTGGATGCCGTTGCCGTTCAGTTGGCGCGCACTGGGAGGGGGTGGGGGCAACAATTTGGGCAGAGGATAGGTTAGAGAGTTTTCCGGTATATCCAGGCCTATGGGTGGAATCGCATCCGCAAGTACCGCTTGCCCCAAAGTTGTTAACGCAACCATAACCGGCAAGCCAACGAGCATAAGCCGCAAAATGAACGTTTTCATATCACACCTCTTCCAAGCAATTCCGCAAATGGATTTTCCCCCACCAACCGCTCCATGGGAAACCCGGGAACAGAGCGTTACTCCAAATCAATCGGTCGCTACAAGGAATCATGAGCATCCAAAAGCATGACTACCACGCGAGCACGGAATTGTCTCCGAAAGGGAAAATGTAGGCACAAAACGTAGCGAAAGACGCAGGAACACCAGGAACTGGACCGTAGAGCAATTCTATTCACATTATAGTTAAAAATTGTTAACAAAAAGTGAATGAAAAGTTTAAAAATGTTAAATCAGATCGGCATTGACATCAAGGATATTTTGAATATAATATATAAGTATATAATATATATAAATAATATAAGGAGTAGACCCATGAAACCCTCTCGTTTTGTAGTGAGTATTTTCGCAGGAGCCATGTTGATGAGTCTCATCGCGGGATGCGCCGCACCTACGGCGACTTCTACGCCGGTAGCGGCGCCGCCTACGGCTACCCCGCAAGCCGAAGTCCAGGAAACTCCCGTCAGCACAGAAGCACCTGCGGCAACGGAAGAGGCTCCTCCCGAAGCGACCAAAATCGCGCCCGAGCCGGCTACGGATGATAGCCCGACCTGGATTGCGGATGGCGTCATTGCTGAGGGTGAATACACCGATAGCGCAGATTTCGGAAGAATCCGCCTGTGGTGGGGCCATGATGGGGAATATCTCTATTTCGCAATGGAGGGAGATACTCAAGGTTGGGTATCGGTGGGAATCGAACCCACGCGAGCGATGAAAGACGCAGACTATTTCTTCGGCTTCGTCGAAAATGGCGAGGCAAAACTGTGGGATGCGTTTGGCATGGGCACCACGGGTCCCACCCACCCACCGGATGAGGAGATTGGCGGCGCTAATCACATTCTGGAATTCGCGGGAGTCGAAACCGACAGCCTCACACGCTTCGAGCTCAAGCGACTGCTCGATACGGGTGATATCTACGATAAGGCACTCGCGCCGGGCAATAGCTACAATATCATCGTTGCTATCGGGAATGATGATGATTACGATGGTTACCATTCGCTGGTTCGCAGTGGGGAGATGACGTTACAGCCATAAAACACACGGCGCGGCTTTCACTACAGTCTGGTTCAGCATTTGGGGTGCGCTTTGCGCGCCCCAAATACTTTGGATAAACTCGGCTATTGCACTTTACCTTTGTGAAAGCAGCAAGTATAATAGAGTTACTAGGCGTCACCACAGGATCAAGAATTCGGCGGATGACGCATGGCAAACATAAACCATGGTTAAGCATTTTGCAGGGCAGCAGCGCTTCTCTGCAAAAGCACTCAAAGTCACAGGAGGAACAACACATGACCCTGGCAGAGATTTTGACCCAAGCGATGGATTTAGAACAGACAGGCCGTGATTTCTACCTGAAAGCAGCCGAATTGCCCGGCGATGAAGCCACGGCGGCAATGTTCAGACAGCTCGCCGAGGATGAACTGGCGCATTATGGCTACCTGGAGCGGCAACTGGCAGCCGTACAATGTGGCGAGGATGTTTGCGCCATCCCGGAACTTGGGGACGTAGAACCCCTGGATTTGAATGATCCCGTGTTCCCCAGCGGCATTGATGCCCTGGAA
>JAPKMR010000078.1 GCA_026645815.1 Anaerolineae bacterium
ACTCCCAAAATGGCAGTTGCATTTAATCACATTCGTATTATAATGCCGTTTTGCAACTATTTGCCCTCCGCTTCGTATTATATATTACATCGCACGCGGTTGCCTGTGCCAGGCCTGGTATGGGGAACCGCTTTTGGTGCCGGTCAGATTTTCAACCATAATACTATAATACTCGGGCGTAGGTGTGCATTTGGTTGGTCACAGATCAGATTTCATGGGAGGTAAGCAAGCAATGTTACTGGATGAGAAAACCGATTTCGAGGAGCCCCCTGGGAAACGCACGCCGCCACACCCCTGGGAGCATGTCACTTGGGAGCAGTGGAATGACTGGCGTTGGCAAATGGCGCACCGTTTACACTCGGTGGAGGACTTTGCCAGTTTCGTAAACCTTACTCCGGATGAGATCGTTGGGCTATCCGCCCCCGATCGTTTCCGTGTTGATGTTACCCCTTATTTTGCGAGTTTGATTGACCCTGATGACCCGAATTGCCCAATTCGGAAGCAGGTGATCCCCACCGCACAGGAGCTGGTTCCTTTCGAAGCCGCCATGGCGGATTCCCTGGGCGAAGATGCGCACTCGCCTGTGCCCGGATTAGTGCATCGTTATCCTGACCGCGTCTTGATGTTGGTGACGACGCAGTGCGCCAGTTATTGCCGTTTTTGCACCCGTAGTCGCCTCGTTGGAGACTCTCATGCCATGTTCAACTCCGCGACCTATGAGGCGCAGTTGGATTACATCGCCGCAACACCGGAGATTCGTGATGTCCTGATCTCCGGCGGCGACCCACTGACCTTGCCCTTACCGGTCTTGGAGCGCGTGCTCAAGCGTCTGCGTGAGATTCCGCACGTCGAGATCATCCGCATTGGTTCGCGGATGCCGATCTTCTTGCCCCAGCGCATCACCGATGAACTGGTGACGATGCTGGCGAAATACCATCCCTTGTGGATGAACATCCACGTCAACCACCCTAAAGAGCTCACTCCAGAGGCCTCCGCGGCGCTGGCGCGGCTTGCCAATGCCGGCATTCCGCTGGGTAGCCAGACCGTATTGATGGCGGGCATCAATGACTGCCCGAATATCATCATGGCGATGGTGCACCAGCTCGTGCGTAATCGCGTCCGTCCGTACTACTTGTACCAGTGCGATCTGGTCGAAGGCGCCGGGCACTTCCGCACATCTGTGGCCAAAGGCCTGGAGATCATGGAATCGTTGCGCGGGCATACCTCCGGTTATGCCATCCCGACCTACGTCATTGACGCGCCTGAGGGCGGCGGCAAGGTGCCGATCTTGCCCAACTATCTGTTGAGCATGTCCGATAGCAAGGTTGTGGTGCGCAACTACGAAGGCTTCATCACCGCCTATACCCAGCCCAAGAACTACGCGGGACATGATCCGGAGACTTGCCCCTACTGCAAACAGCAGCGGGATGAAGGCGGTCAAGCCGGCGTTGCTGCGTTGTTGGCAGGGCATAGCCGCGAAATTCGCCCTGATACCTGGAACGGGGTGCACGAGCGCCGTCTGCAGCGCAGCGGTGAAGCTGCGCTCAGCAGCGCCCAAAGTCAACCCGAATCCTTGATCGAGCATGCCGTTCGGCAACGGCAGGAGGCAAAATAGCATGTCGGGCTTGCGCGTAGCGGTGGTTTCCAACCGCAAATACCAGGTCCGCGTTGAGGACGACGCCCCGCCGGATGCCCTGGCTGAATACGATAGCGAGGTCACCGTCGAAAGTATCCAGACTGTCCTGCGCGATGCGGGCCATGATGCCTTCTTCCTGGAGGCAGATGAGGCTTTCTTCGACGCTGTGCGCGCCGCGCGTCCCGATATCTGCTTCAACATCGCCGAGGGCTTGCGGGGCGATTCCCGCGAATCGCACATCCCGGCTATCCTCGAGATGTTAGGGATTCCCTATGTCGGCGCCCGGGTGCTCGCCAATGCCCTGGCGCTGGATAAGGCCGCGGCAAAGATGATCTGGCGTGAACACGGCTTGCCCACGGCGCCGTTTCAGCTCTTTCGCTACGCCGAAGCGCTATTGGCGTCCGATATGACATTCCCGTTGTTCGTCAAGCCGGTTCATGAAGGCTCCGGCATGGGGATCAACGCGCGTTCCATCGTCCATGATGAGGCGGAGTTGCGGGCGCAGGCGGCGTGGGTCATTTCCACTTATCGCCAACCGGCGCTGGTGGAAACTTTCCTGCCCGGGCGTGAGTTCACAGTGGGATTGATCGGCAATACGCTGCTTCCCGGGCAGGCGCCGCGCAGCGCTTTCTACAACGCGCGGGGCTTCCACCTCTTCCCGGTGCTCGAACTCGATACCCAACGTGGCGCGGTCAAGGGCATCTACAACGCCGAGGCGAAATCCTATGCTCTGGATGACGCTAACGCGCCCGGCTATCTCTGCCCGGCAGATATTCCCGATGCCCAGCGCGAAACCCTGTTCGAAATGACCATGTTGGCCTTTGAGGCGCTTGGTGGTCTGGACCTGGGACGTGTGGATTTCCGCTTGGGCGCTGATGGCCAACCCTACATCGTCGAGATCAACCTGCTCCCGGGCCTCAACCCGCTGGTGAGTGATATGATCATCGTCTCGCGTGCGGGGGGGATCCCCTATGAGTTCTTGATCAACGAGGTATTGAATCTGGCGCGCGAGCGCTACAAAATCTAGGTTGAGATCAACCCTCGTCGCCGATTTCTGACACACAAAAGCGCCGGCATCATAGCCGGCGCTTTTTTATAGTAGCTTTTCCTCTCTTACAGACTTGTTCGCAATATCATCGGCAGGAAGATGCGATGGGTTCTGCCCAGAAGCCCATAGAGTCCAATGTTCCGAATGCCGGCGTCAATCTGTCCGAGGCTTTGATGCGTGACCGTAATCCCCTCCGTGATCCACGTCCCGGCTTCCAGGCGGTAGAGTCCCAGCGTTCCCGAAATGATCGCTGAGGGGCTGTAGCTCATGTGTAGCTGCAGCGGCGGGCTGAAGGGCATTGGCGTGGCATTGATCTCGATCCTGAAGAAGTGATCCATGCCTTCCAGGTCACCCTGTGCCGCGGCGAAACTTTGATAGCTGATGGTGAAGGTCGTCGAGGCGCTGAGTACGCCCGCGGGAATCAGCAGCTGCGTCTGGTGTCCAGGGTACTCGTGAACCAGGCTTCCCCCTTCAGGACCAATGATGCCGGAAGCGGGACCGGGCGTGGGGGTAGGCGTTGGTGATGCCGTAGGGCTGGGTGTTGGCACGATACCGAACTGCGCGACAAAGCCATCTCTCGAGCCGTTCAGGGTTGTCTGTTGCGCGCTCTGCAGCGGAAAATCGGTGGAGCGTGTTTGCCCCACGATGGTTACCACCCAATCCTCATTCACGGTCATCCGCAAGCCCTGATCGGCATCGCTGCCCCCTAGATAGGAGGCGTATTGGAGCGCGCCCGCCGGGTCCAGCTGGAGCAGGAAAGCATCCCGCGTCCCACGTAACGTGCCCTGCAATGGATTCCGGGTGGGGAAGTTGGGCGATTCGGTCTCGCCCACGGCGTAGACATTGCCCCCGGAATCAACTTTGAGGCCCCAGGCGAAATCATAGCCCGCGCCGCCTAGGGTGGTGCTGCTCACTAAGTCGTAGGTACTACCGTCAAACTTCGCCAGGAAGGCATCCCAGGTGCCGCCGCCATAGCCGTATTGAAGGGGAGCATGCAGCGGAAAGTTGTAGGAGCCCGTGCCTCCGGCAACGTAGATGTTGCCGGCGCTGTCAATATCAATACCGTAGGCTTCATCGCGTCCCTCTCCGCCCAGATAGGTTGAGAACAGTAACTGGTTGTTCCAGGGATTGAGTTTCATGACAAAGGCGTCATCCCATTCACCACCATAAACACTTTGCACGGGATCTACCAGGGGGAAGCCTGTGCTAGACGAGGTCATCCCGCTCGCATAGATGACGCCCGCAGCATCTACAGCGATGCGGAAGATTTGATCTCGGGCATTGCTACCGAAATAGGTGGAGTAAATCAGGTTGCCTGCCGGATTGAAAATCGAGATGAAGGCATCCTCATCATCCCATCCAAAGGTCTGGGATTGCCAGGGATTGAGCAGGGGGAAATCATCGGAATAAACTTCACCTCCCAGGTACACGGTTCCATCTGCAGTGACGTGCATATCGTTGACTTCTTCGGACTCGCTGCCGCCGAGGAAGGTGGAATACGCCAGCGTTCCGGTGGGGTTGAGCTTGAGCAGGTAGGCATCCTCATCGCCGGCGAAGACCGGTTGCCAGGCGTTGAGCACCGGAAAATCGGGAGAGAAGGTTTCGCCGCTTACGTAGACGTTGCCGGCGCTATCTGTGCCAATGGCGTTGCCTTCCTCCGAGGTGGTTTCGCCGCCGCCCAGGAAGGTCACGTAACTGAGTGCTCCGGCAGGTGTCAGTTTCGCCACGTAGATCTTCTTTTGTGGACGCAGATTCGGATTATACTCCGGTGGAAAACTGTACGACCAGGTGACGCCTGTTACGTAGATGGCATTGTCTGGGTCCAGCGTCACAGCCCATGCCCCATCGTCTTGCGGTCCTCCAAGATAGCTGCTATAGATCAACAGCGGATCAATCACCAGGGGCAACCTGGCATCCGGTTCCTCGAGCAGGGTGAAACCGTAGCTATCCTGATCCACCAACTGGAATGCGGCGCGCAGGGGTATCTGCCGGTCGCCCCTTTTCTGGTAAACGACCGGCGCCTCTTCGATGAGCGGCGCGCTGTTCTTCAAGGTTGAGGCAATCCTCAGGTTGCCGGCAGCGTTCAGGCTCAATCCTCCCGCACCTCGGTAGCGTACGGCGATTTGAGCCGGGTCTACGCCAGGTTCCAGCAAAAACTCCGATTTCAGCCCGCCCTGCTCCAGCGCATAGCGCAACGTGATACCGGGGTAGAGGTCTGTGTAGAGCACTTCAGCGAAAATCGGCATCTGCTCGCGCCAGTGTGAGGGGGCGTTGCCATGATACAGGTTGACCACCCCTGCCTGGCGCGCCTCACCGCTCGGGCGCGCCTTCGGATCTGCGCCCACGAATTCCAGGCTGAACACCTCATCCGAGCGGTATAATGTGACCCCCGTCGCATCTATCGCAATCAGGGTTTCTGCGCCTTGCGTGTAGAAGACATCGTCTTGGGCGTCATAGATAAAAAACGCGGTACCAAAGGCCTCGATATCAGGTGGCTCATCTACGATAGCCGCAGAAGGGCTTTGCTGTAATGCCATGCTAGCCATCAAAGCCAGGGCGAGCAGAAAACTTAGTGCGAATGCCAGACGAGATTTCATTGCAGTGACCTTTCCTGAAATAGATTAAATCTGCGCCAGGGCACAATACCCGGGACCGCCACGCTGATGAACTTTCAAAAATTAACTGGGTGATAACGCCACAGTCCAACAGCGCCCATTTGCGGCGGGAACTTCTCTTTCTTCGGTTTTGGGGGCGCACTGTGTGCGCAGTAACGCCAAAAAGCGTGGCCCCTGATCCATCAAGGCGCGGCTATGGCATCCAGTGCTATGAAGACAGCGTCGGCGCTGCGTCCCTCTTCTACTACCTTCCACCGCGCGCCGTCATCTAGCCAGTAGACGCCGGTCCGCAGGAAGAGACCCACCGCCGCAGCTTCCTCCGGCAGTGCGAAGACGTGGCGCTGCACCACTACATCCTCCGCCTGCCAGGCGCCTGCCGGGATGCCCAGCCCATCGGCGATGCCCAGTGTCTCACCGGCGCCATTCACCAGGTGCGCCATAAATGAGAGCGGTCTTGATTGCGATCCGGTGACCACACGCCACCAGCTTTCCACTTCGATGCCTCCGGGCTGTGTATACTGCCTCACACCGAGAAGCTCTAGCCCCTCCTGGAACGCGAAGGGTCCTTGCGCACTCTGAGAAGTTTCCAGGCTCTGCGGCGCTGTCTCCGCTGGCGCAACCCAACCGGAGCTGTGGAGAAGGCGACCTTCCAGAGCCACCTCCCCGGTGCGATAAAGGTTGAAGGGCGGGGTCGCTTGCGTCCGCTGCTGCTGATAGCTCAGCGTCGCGCCTGCCAGCTGGCGCGTCAGAAAATCATCTTGCAGCTGCGGCGAAGCTAACAGCAGGCGGGTCTGGAGGCTGTTGCGTGCGTGTTGCCCGTGGAGAATGATGATGCCTGGACCGGCGGCAGGGATGATCCACGCCTGCGTACAATCGAACTCCAGCTGCCGTGCGGGCAAGCTTCCCAGCCCTTCCCGCAGCGCATCGTCATCGAGCGGAACCGCCGGAACCTGACATTGCGCGCTCCACTGGAGCTCCTCTTGGTATGGAACATGGTAGTAGAGAAGAGCATTCGCGATGCGGGCATCCGGCTCATGCCGGCGGAACCAATCGTACATCTCGGGATCCGCGAGCGGCACCCCATCCAGCGCCGTCACACTGATGGCATAATCTCCGGGCGGCGGCGCAAAGCGTTGTGGGAAGACCGCGGGGGTGTTGCCTCCCAAGGGTGTCAGGGGCGTGTACTGCACGCCATACGCGGCGGGATCGTAGAAGACGAAACCGGCGACCTGCAGCGTCTCGATATCCTCCTTCGCCTGGAACTCCGCCAGCGCCTTGTACGCCTGCCCCCAATCAGTGTTGGAATCCGCCAGATAGCGCCAGCCATTCCTAGGTCCTCCGGCAAGCTCGTTGAAGAAAGTGAGCTGGTGCGGCGCAATGCGTAGGGTCCCCAGGGCAAGCCAGAGGAGCATCGCATACAGCGTGATACGCGCGATAGAGGGCTTCCAACCTGCGGACTTCACTGTGGAACTCGCAATCCCAATGGTCACAAACGGCAATACCGGCAGCAGATGCCGGTAGCCGATATTCAAATCACTCGTGATGCTGAGCGCTGCATAGAGCAGCGGGAAGAGCGTCAGCACTAACCCGTCAAGTCTGCTGCCCGAGTGCGCCGCGGCAATCACGCCGCGAATAACGGCATATCCCCCCAGCAGGAGCAGCGGCAACGGCGTCTTGATCAGGAATGCCACCGGGAAATAGAACCACCAACCGTGCATGGAATTCTGCCCCAGCAGGAAGGCCTCGCGTCCATAAGCCAGATTCGCCTGCAAGCGCAACCACCGCTCGATGTGGCTTGCGGCGGGTAGGGGCATGCCGCCGAACAGCCCGGCTACCGGGCGCAGTTCGAATCCATACAGCGCCCACAGCACCAGCAGCGACACCCCCACCAGTGCGGAAAACTCCAGTAGCCCGCTGTACCCAGCGCCGTTGGCTATGCTGGAAAACTGCCGGATCGAGGTCCTCCGTTGCGCCTCTGCGTCGCTGTACCCAGCGCTGCGCCTCTGCGTCAAAACTCTCTGCGTCTCTGCTTTAGAATTCTCTGCGCACTCTGCGTCTTCGCGACTCTGCGTTAAAACTCTCCGTTCTCTCTGCGTTAAAACTCTCCGCGTCTCTGCATTGAAAAGAACGCCCAGCCCCAGCACCGGATACAGTAGCAATGTCGTGAGTTTGGCGCCCTGCGCCAGGCCCAGCAGCGCCGCCGCCAACAGCCAGTTGCGGCGAGTCGGCGCTTTGAGCCAACGGCTTCCCGCCCACAACGCCCAAAAACTAAAAGCCGTCGCGCCCATATCGGTCGTCGCCAGGCTGCCATGAGCGAGGAAATTGGGATCGAAGGCGCACAGCGCCAGCGCCAGTAACCCTGCCTCAGGTCCGGCAAGGTTCCGAGCTACGGTATAGATGCTCCCAGCCAACAGCACCGTGAGCAGCGCCGCAGCCACCCGTGGCGCCACGATGACGCGGTCCAGCGGGCGGTAAGCCAGCAAGGTCTCCTGCGCTGCGCTGATCAGGTTACCATCGGCATACCCGGCAGCGCTCTCGGGCGGCGCCAGGTCGGGCACGAAGAATAATGGCCAGGCGAAGAGCGCTTTTGCCACGGGCGCGTGTTCGTCGAAGAGCTGCAACTTGCCGGTGCGTAAATACTCGTAACCGCTGGTGATGTGAAAAGGCTCATCAATGGTGGCCGAAAGCTGCGTGGCGGCGTTCAACAGCAGCGCCCACTGCACCAGGAGCAGCACTACCACCAGCCCGCGCGATTTCGGAGTGCGTCTCACGGCTTCACTTCCCAATAATCCCTGTGGGCGGGAAGGCCGTCTTCGATAGCCCAGCGTTCCATCGTATCCAGCCAATACCCGCCAAAGCGCAGGGCATAGCCTTCAGCCAATGCGCCCGGCAGGCGATGCCGCTGGATGAGCAGATCCCCTGCTCGCCATTGATCAATGGGGAAACCCATGCCATCGCCAACTCCCGCAGTCGTGCCATCGGGCGCAACCAGGTGCGCCATCAAGGAGAGCGGGCGCTCTGGGCGTTCCTTGACCCGCCAGAAAGCGCGGACCTCGATGCCTGCCGTGCCGGCGTTCCCGCCGGTCGTGAGGATATCGTAGCCCAAGAAATCCAGCGGTCCCGCGGTGCTCATGGGGTAGGGGTGGGTGGGCGTGGGCTCGCCTTCGAGGCGCTCGATAGCCACCGTCTCTTTCCCATCGGCGGCGCGCAACACGAAGTCCGGCGCTCCCGTCGGTTCTGAGGTTGCCGCGCGGATGAGCAGCCCCGTCCCTACGGCGCTGTACCCAGCGCCGTAGACCTCCGCCGTGCTGCAATCCGGTTGCAGGATGCGCAGGTCGGGCTGCCCTAGCTTCGCGCGCACCTGTTCTGCTGCAATGCCCGTCTCGGCGCAGAGCACCGCATAACCGGGCGGCGTGCTCTCTGGCACTTCATAGAGCCAAAGTGCGTGTCCTAACCGGGCTACCGGTTCGCGATTCCTGAACCAGGCGTAGAAATTCAGATCGGGCGAATACGGTCCTTGTAGCACCGTCGCGCCGATGGCGTATAGGCCCGGCGCGGGTTGCCAGGGGCTAAAGTCCACCGCGCGTGGATCCGGCGGCAGAAAATCCGCTTGAATGCCGTAGGCTTCGGGCCTTGCGGGGCTGTAGTGCGCATAAGAGACCGTATCCATATCATGCTCCGCCATCCAATCTCGCAGCTGCCACAGATTCTGCCCCCAGTCCAGGTTGGAATCCAACAGCGTGCGATAGCCTCCCGCTGGTCCCCCTGCGATCTCATTGAAAAATGCCAGGTAATTCGGCGCCGCCGCGAGCGTCCCCCAGATGAACCAGAGGAGCAGCGCAACCTGTGCCACGCGACCCGCAGCTCGCGTGAAACGGAACCCGCGCCACGAGCCTGCAATGCCAATAACCAAAAACGGCAGCAGTGGGAGTAAATGCCGGTAGCCGATGTTCACCGTGCTGAACAGGCTTGTGGCGGCGTAAGCGATAGGGAACACAGTGAACGCCAGTGTTGCAGGCTTGCTCAGGCGCATGAGAGTGTGTGGTAGCGAGAAAGCGGCGCGCCGTTGCCGCAGCGCCAGATACCCCCATTGGCATAGTCCAAGGGCGGCGCCTATCAATAGGGGCAGTGGCGTCTTCAGTGCAAAGGCTACGGGGAAGTAATACCACCAACCTTGCGCGTTCACCTGTCCCATTAGAAAGGTGGGATGCCCTAAGGTGTAGTGCTCCTGCAGCGATTGGTAAATTCTGAGGTGCGTCGCTGCCGGAATGGCAAAGGGCAACCCCGCAACGCGGTTGAGCGCGCCGCTGCCTATCTCGAAACCGTAGCCCGCCCACAATACCAGCGCCGCCGGCAGCGCCAGGGCGAGCATGTGGCGCGCGAACTGCGAGACTTGAAACGTGAGTTTCGGGTTGTGCGAGCCTTCGCCCTTCAACGCGCGACCGGCGACGATGACCAGCAGCACCGGGACCAGCATCAACGCCGACACCTTTGTCAGCAGCGCCAGCCCCAGTAGCGCCCCTACGCCCATCCACCCCACAAAATCCCCGCTTCCCCGCCTACCCGCCTTTTCGCTCACGCGCTTTGCGGCATATAACGTCGCTACCACGAGAAACGTCGCTGCCATATCCGTCGTAATCAACGTGCCGTGCGCGATGCCGTTGGGCTCGAAGGCATAGAGCGCCAGCGCCAGCAGCCCGATGTTGCTGCCGCCGCGCTCTCGCGCCCAGCGGCAGATCAGCGCGCCCAGCAGCACTCCCAACCAAAGGATGGGCAACCTCCCCGCGAGCGCCAGTCGCTCCGGCTGCGGATATTGCCACACGACCGCATCCGTGACTGCCGAAAGGCTGGCGATGTCCCATCCATCAATCGTGCGCGGATCGGGAAGGTCGTTTTGCAGGAGTAACGGCAGCGCTGCGAACACGTTTGCCAGTGGCGGATGGATGTGAACTGGTTGCAAGCGGAAATCACCCGTGCGCAGGGTCGTGTAGCCCACCGCCAGGTGCGGTCCTTCATCAAAGGTGAGCGACGTGGTGCGGATGTGCCACATCCCCTGGGCGAAGAACGCCAGGAGCAGCACTAATCTCAGCCACCGCCGCCACTGTCGCCTCATGGCATCACCGTCACCTTCAGCAGGGGTACAGCATCGTTGAGTATGGGCTGTCCGTTCTTGTCTCTTGCCGGCAAGCGAACCACCGTGGCGGGATCATAGATGCCTGTGTAGAGGGTAAACTCGCCTGGCGGAGTGCCTTCTGGAATCTGTAGTGTGGTCGTCTCGGCGACCACTTCTCCCTTGATCCAGCGGTCGGTGGTATACACGCCACCCTGGGGCCAGGAGTCCTGTGTCCAGATGGGCGCGCCTTCCGCGTTGAGCAGATGGTTGAAGGCTGCGTAGACCTGTGCCGGCGCCTGTTGCGCTTGCCAGTAGAGCGTCAGTGTGGCGCTTTCCCCTGCGCGGAGCTGCGTTGCGCTGATGCGATAGGCTCGCAGGCGCAATACGTCGCCGAAGTTAAAACTCACGCGCCGGCTAAACAGCGGCGGATGGCTCGCGCGTTGCCGCGCCCGTATTTCGATGGTGAAGATATCTGCCCACTCGCCGCTGAGCGTCTGTTCCCGCCCGTGCAGGTATTCCTCGAACAACAGCGCCTGCCGCGTGCCGGAGACTTCCATAGGCGTTCCCTCGGCATCGGTGATCCGCACCTGCACGTGATACTGTCCGGTGGGCAGGTCGCGTGGCAAGGGCAGTTGAATGGCTTGTTCTATCACAGTTCCCGGTTGCCAGGACGGGGCAGGGTAGAAATCCGGTCCCAGGGCGAAGGCCATGGCCTCCGTAGCCTTTCCCTCAGTGAGCAATGTATCAGGTCCTACCAACCGAACCTGCATTTCAGCGTCGGGCAGGTTTTCCAATGCCTTCCAATACAGGCTGAACTCCAGTGGATAGCCTTGTCCGATCCAGTCGCTCGTCGGCTCCAACCCCACCAGCGCCAATCGCTCGCCGAAGGTCGCTTGGGTTTCAGCCCATTGCGGAATGTTGAGCACCCGCACGCTCTCCAATAATTGCGACCGGTTCAGAATCAGCGGTAGATAAACATGTTCTGGCATTTGGAGGAGGGACTCCGGGGGGACTGTGGGATTCAACTCACCCACCTTGATTTCCGTGAGGGGGAACCAGCCCTCGATGTTGGTGCTCGGCGGCATATTGATCAACCGGTCCGTGCTGACCACTTTCAGCACCAGTTGGTAATTCCCAGGTGGCACCCCCGGGCGTATCCACAACCCCCGCCGCTCGATCCAGTCATCCGGGAGCGTGCTGAATTCATCTTGCCGCACTGGTCCCAGATTGAACTCGTGGTCAGCCCAGATTCTGCTATCCGGTCCTAACAGGCCCAGCGTGAGCTGCGTTTTCCAGCTCAGCGCCGTCCCTTTCCATTCCATATGGACGCGGATGGGTTCACCTTGAGAAACCTCGTGTTGGTCAATGCCGGCGCGTTCGAGCTGCAAGGTTGGCCCAAATGAAATATCCTCGGAGATGATGGTAAGGTATGCGGAACGGGGCAGGTATAGTGCCAGATTGCCAAACTGGTGGACGTTGTACCACGATTCCGCCAACCAGCGGCTCAGCTGGAATTTGGGATCGGAATAGGTCACCGCATCGTAAGTGACCCACAAGCGCTCATACTCCGCGGCGACTTTTTCTAGCCGTGGCACATCCTCATCCGCATTGAAACCCGGGGGAGCATATCCCGGAATAGGATGGATATCTATACCTGGTGGTGGCGTGTAGTAGGTGAGCAGCAGCTGAATCCACGGATTGTTGAGTACCAGCGCGTCTTCAGGTGCTGCCAGCCCATGCAGTAGCGTAATCTGTTTTGAGAAACCTTCATCTCTGGGCGCGAGCAGGCCCTCATCCCAGCGCACACCGGCTTGCACTAGAATGATGATGAGGAAAAGCAAGCGTAACCAATGGGGGCGCGTCAGGGTGATCAATCCCGCCAATCCCATCGCCAGTGCGGGCAAGACCACAATGACGTAACGTCCGTGGATGGCTTCTGGAATGACGAGTACCGCTGTCAGGGGCAGAAAGACCCACAGCATGAGCCACAGCGCCGTTGAGCGTGAGCCGCGCCAGATGAGCAACCAGCCCGCACCTGCCAATAGTAGCCCAATAGCCGTCGCCAACCAGAGATCGGGGTGGCTTCGGTTGAGCAGCAGCTCCATGAGCGCGGTCTGCAATTCTCCCCAACGCAGCGGCAGAGATGGAAAGCGGCTACCCGTCTCCAGCACCGTGTTGCGGATTCCCGGCGCCAGCGCGACTCCCAGGAGCAGTGCGCCGATGCCCGTGCTGACGGTAGCAAGCCAGGCCTTCCGAGTGCCCCGTGTCCGCCGGGGGAAGAAGAGGAGAATGCAGCCCTGCACCCCCCACAAAAAAAGCAGATAATAGTGGGTGAACATCCCGGCGAGTGAGATGCCCGCAAAGAGCAACCACCTCCGGCTTGAGGGGCGTTCGGTCCACCGGTACCAGCTGTGCATGGTCGCGAGCGCCAGCAGGATGACGAGCGCGTACATGCGCGCCGTGCGTCCCGCCCAAACGCTGAACGGCATCACCGCGAGCAGCAGCGCGGACCAGGCGCCTGCCTCTAACGCAATCTGCGGGCTTCGTCCCCGCTGCAGCAACCTGCGTCCAAAACGGAAACTCACTGCCACGCTCAGAACGCCAATCAGCGCCGAGGGATAACGTGCGACGAATTCGCTTGTGCCTGTCAGACGGAACCATAATGACATCAGCAGATAGTAGAGTGGGGGGTGTTCGCGCACAGCGCCCGCAATATAGAGCAGCACCTCACGTAGCGAGCGCTGCGCGATAAAGACGGTGGCAATTTCGTCAAAGCTCAAATCGCCGTAGGCAATGTTCCAGACGCGCGGGATGAAAGCCAGCAACAGTAACACTACTGCGCCGGCGCCCCACAGCGCTCTTGATAACTTTGCCGGGTTACGCTTAGTCTTCATGTAACAATATGAATGATGCTCTCCGGTAAGGCTTGCAACCCGCGGCGTAAAAATTCGGGATAGAGTTCCAGCGTTTCGAGCGTGCTCAGCGGATGCCAGGCGACGCGCATTGGAACGCCATCTTCGTCGGCAATCACCGGCCCTGGATACAGGCGTTCCACTTCCGCGCCGAGATCCATCAGAAAATATAACCCCAGCTCGTGCTGCCGGATGCCTGCATGGGAGAACAGATTCTCGACCACCCACAGCAGGCGGTTGACCTGCACGCTGGCGCCCAGCTCCTCTTGCATCTCCCGCACCAGCGTGGCTGTGGCGTTCTCCCCGGTCTCGGCGTGTCCCCCAGGCAGCGCCCAGACGTGATCGTCGGGCGATTCCTGCAACAATACCCGCCCTTCGTGCAGGGCGACCCCCGCCACACGATAGCGAAACGTGATGTCATTTTGCGTCAGTCGAATCACTGGTGAATCTCCCTTGGGGAACGCTCCCCGTTGCCCTTGAACCGCCAGGCTCCAGCCTGGCAATTGTGCCATAACACGACCAGGATGATCAGCGCGCTCGCTGCCAACCCGAGGCCCAGCATCAGGGATGCTGGGGCAAAGCGCATCTCGATTCGATGACTGTCTGCCGGCACAACAATGCCGCGGAAAATGCCGTTCGTACGGTAAATCGGCGTGGTTTCGCCATCCAGGCGCGCTTTCCAGCCTGGATAGAGGATGTCTGAGAGCACGAAAAGCGCCGGGACCGAGCTCTCGACCTGGAACACCGCACGATTAGGCCCATAAGCCAGGACTTCGATTTTGCCCGCGCCCTCCCCTTGCAGGGTTGGTCCATCCGTGACCGTAGCGAGCTGCGCGGGCGCAAATTCGGGATCGAAGATGATACTATACGCCTCTTCAATGTTTGCCACGGGGACCGTATTCGTGACCAGCCACGCGCGCGGCAACGCATTCGTGTTGAGGTGCAACTCGATATACGGGGAGTCGGTGTACACGGGCCAGATTCCTGCGCCGCCGGGCATCCCCCCCTTAGGCATCACGATGTATTTCGCGCCCAGCAATTGGTAAGCGGGCGAATCTTTGTAGGGCACAGCCCAATAGAATTGGTTATAGCTGAAGAGTTCCATGGGGTTCCCGGCGCCTTGGGGCACGGCGAAGCCCTCTGCCATCAGCTGCGCGGGCGACCACAACCCCAGCGCCACCGCATCCACATCCACCCGAAACCAGCCCGTATCCGCTCGCAGGAAGGCGCGCGCCTCGGCGTGTGCATCTTCGATGGGCGCCGGGGGATCTGTCTCGGCAAAGGATTGGGCTGTGGAAAGTTCCGCTGCTAGCAGCAGCAACAGCGCCGCGCTCGCCAGCTTGAATTGCCGCGCCGAGAGCGCCCCTAATAAGGCTGTCGCTCCGGCGAGCACCGCCGCAAAGCGCAAGCCTGTGAGCGCCCGCAAGGCGGCTTCGGTCGCCGGCGCTGCCGCAGCCCATCCCGGCGCCAGGAACCACAGCGCTGCCCCGAAAACTACCACCAACAGGCTCCAACCATGGCGCAGGCGCGAGCGTTGCCGCAAGGCTTCGATGCCCAGACCGGCGCCAATCGCCAGCGCCAGCGAAAGCAGAAAGACAATCCGCGCCGTTTTCCAGGATTCGGCAAAGAGGGGGAGCGGCGCCAACCGCGCGTAGAGAGGTCCCTGGTATCCCAGGGCGAAGAGATAGGCAAAAAGCCCCAGTCCCACCAGGAACCAGACTCGTCTTTGCCGAATGCCTGCAAGCACCCCTAGCAGCGCCAGATAGAGGGTGATGGCGCCGGCGTAGCCGCTTTCCACGCGATCCCAGGGCGCCCAGAATTGGTGTACGCCCTGCCCGTGGAAATTCGGGTTGAGGAAGTCCACGAGCATCTCCGCGGGGAATTCGTAGCCATGGCGTTCTTCCTGTGGCACCAGCGCCCGGTCGCTGAGCGGTAGCCTTTCCAGTCCGGGGAGCAATGCCGGCATCGCCAGCGCGGCTCCCAGCAGCGCTGTGAGCGCCAGCCTTCCCGTACGCTGTAGGGCGTGCGCGCGCCAGCCTTCCAGGATTTGCCACAGCGCGTAGCACGCCGCCGCCAGTGCTGCATATAGCGCTGCCTGTCCATGTCCCGCGAGCAACAGCAGCGCGATAGCCGCAACCGCCCAGGGAATGGCGCGCGCCTGGCGTGCTGCCCCATCAATGCCCCACAGCACCCACGGAAGCCATGCCATCACGTCGTTGAATTGCGGATGCCCCAGGTGCGTGATGAAGGGATTGGAGCACATATACGCTACACCCGCCACGAGCGCAGCAGCTCTCGAGAGCCTCCACACGGGCGAGTGACGCAGATAGAGGTATAGACCGGCGCCCGCCAGCCAGAGTGTGAAACCGGCGCGCAGCAGTAATGCGCCGCGCGGAATTGGAGAAAACAAGAAGAGCGGCCAATTCAGCGGATTGAGCAACCCGTATTGCGCCTCAGCGATGATGGGGTCGCCCGCCATCATTTGGGTATTCCAGAGTGCCAGAACCCCTTGCCGCAGCCAGTTGCCGACATAGGACCAGACATAGTAGAGCTGCCCGAACAGGTCGCCGCCGCCCTGCGGGAAAGTGTAGCCTGCCACCCACACGGGCCAGAAGAACAACAAGGCGATGCCCGCGAGAAGAATCAGTGCAGCGAGCTCCTGATAGATTAGTTTCCGTTTCATCTCATGCTTCTCAAAGCGCATTCCGGTTCTCACAGACCGTGGCGCTCTTCCTGTGGCGCCAGCGCCCGGTCGCTGAGCGGTAGCCTTTCGAGTCCGTCGAAAGCCAGGATCCTGTGGCGTGTTTGCGCCGCTCATGGCGCCGTGCAGGGCGGCAGCGTGAAGCAATCCTCCGCGAGCAACTCCCCGGAGGCATTCGCCGCTTGCCACCGTGCCCCGATTTCCGGATCCCATATTCCCAGTGTCACTTTGCTTCCCCCAGGGGCATTTGCCTTGAGCACTCGGGTTTCTCTCACAACTTCCCCTGGTTGCCACTGCGCCAATGGGTACAGTCCCCCTAAGGGGTCGCCATCGGCTTGACCGAGCAGCACCGCCTCGGCGCTCCACCAATGCACGAAGACGGTGGGCATGCCCCGCAGCGGGGAGACCGCCTGCCATTCGATGTCGAGCACCACCTCATCTGCGCCACCCCGGCGACACGAAGCTCCATGCAACAGGAGCGTCTCGCCTGCAGCGCTGCTGAAGGAGGCGATCGGTTGCGTTGTCGGGTCTTGCGGCGGCAGGATTCTGCCGGTAGCCTGCAAGGCCAAAGCCCCATCGAGCCATAGCTCGTCTTGATAGCGCACCTGCACGACCTGTGTCGCTGCCCGCAGGCTCACCCCATCCACGTCCGCGTCCGCCATCTCGAGGAGGTAGGGCGTTGGGGGCAGAAGGGCGCCCAGGGCGCGTGCGTGCGCCTGGCTTGTGCCCTTACTGTGAACCGCGAGCCATAGCTCACTGTTGGTGGGTGGGGGGAGTGGAATCGCGCCCTCATGTCCCAATGGATAGCGGCGCTCGGCAAAGGTGATACGCCCGGGCAGGTTGATGAACAGTGTGCCCGGCGTCTTTTCTGCCTCACGCGCCGCCGCCCACAAAAGCTCGCTGGCGCGCTTGTGTACCACCATCTCATCGTGCAGGAAAATCGTGCCTGGCAAAAGGAGGATCAGGCTGAGCAGGCTTTGCACTGCCACCCGCCAGCGCTGCGACCACCGCAGTGGCGGAAGTTGCTCTAGCAAACAGGCCCAAATCACCGCGATGCCTACGGCGCTGAGATAGAAGACGCGCGGAGGGTCGCGATACCAGTTGAAGGCTTGCGTGCTGAGCGGAATCAGGCTCCACAACACAGCCCAGCCCAGTCCAAAGAGCATGCGGCGCTGTTGTCGTCGTTGCCAGCTCAATACCGCGATTCCGGCGAGCAGTAGCAGCCCCATAAGAACCAGGATTGTGATGGCGCTGCGTCCGGTCACCTGCGCGAGCGGCATTGCCAACGGTGCCAGAGGAAAGATCAGACATTGCAGCGCGATGACGAGATTGTAAATGGGGTGCAGCCCCGTGAGGAATTGCGTGGGAACGGCAGGTGAGACCATGGTGACGGCGGCAAAGGGGAGCATTGAGGCGGCAAAGACAACCAGGCTCCACCGTGAAAACGGGCGTTGCTGCAGGCAGATTTCAGCCAGCAGCACACTGGGTCCTGCCATCACACCGCCCTCATAGGCGAATCCTGCCAGCGCCGTGAGCAGCAGTACCGGGATATACAGGCTCACTTTGCCGGTCTCGCGTGCTGTGAGATACAGAAGCACTGCCGATACCGTGAGGATGAGGCTCAACGGATAAGAGAACGAGCTGACCCACAGCACCGTATCATAGGCGAATGGGAACAGACCGAAGAAACTCACCCCGAGCAGCGCTGCGGTCAACGGGTGTTTTGAGATGCGCGCCGTGAGCAATCCCACCAAAAAGCTGCTCAACCCGTGCCCCACCAGGTTGAGCAGGTGCAGGGGTGCCGGTGCGAGCGCGCCGGTGAGCACAGATATCCCGCGCCATAGGCTGAAGTGTAAGGGGCGATAATCTTCATAGGGACCTACCGTGCGCCACAGGTCTCGCAGCGGAGTCGCTTCAACCCAGGGTACTTGCAGCAAATCGTCAGCCCAGAGCGGTAGCTGCAAGGCATCGTGGTAAAGGAGCAGCGTCAATGCGGCGGCGACTGCTGCGGTCACCAAAATCACAACGTATGTAGGCTTACGACCGATTGCTCTGCACATTCTGATTGATGATACCAGAAGCAAGCAGAATCGCAACCCTCCGCCCGATGATCATCTGTCCGAAGAGGTATTTTTG
>JAPKMR010000079.1 GCA_026645815.1 Anaerolineae bacterium
TCATTCCGCCCCGTTCTCAGTCTCATGTCGCCGCCCTCGGCGCTGTGATTCCAGGTCTTCCCGCCAGGGGTTGTGCTTGGCATTCCCCAAACGCTGCATGGTTTCAGTATACGCGAGCACCTCATCCTTATCCAAAAACCAATCACGCCCGCGCTTCATGCTCCTGATCTTGCCCTGGCGCGCAAACAGGCGCCAGGTGACTACCGCGTATCCGGTGAGGTCCGCCGCTTCTTGGGTGGTGATCCACCTTGCCGGGTCAAAATCGCCCATTACCAGCCCCTATCTTATCGGTAATACATCGGTAGCGCCAGGCGCAGATCGCCTAGCCAGCATCGCCAAATAAAAAGCGCCCCATTCCATGCGTGAATGGGGCGCTAAACCTTACCGTAACTAACCGGAGGCGTAAAGATCGAAAAGCGCTTCCTGGAACTCTCGCAGGCTGGCTTTTTCAATCTTCCAGCCGCCGGCGCCTGGCTCAGCCTCTAGCGCCCCATCCTGAATCAGCTCCAACAGCAGGGCCTCAGAATGTCCCGAAAGCTGTGCTGCCTCTTCCAGGCTCAGCCATTCCGGGGCAAAAGCCCATGTTACCATTGTCACCTGGGCCATACCCACCCCACTTTCATAACTCAACCCTATGACCCGCACAGGACTCGAACCTGTAACCAATTGATTAAGAGTCAACTGCTCTGCCAGTTGAGCTAGCGGGCCAGCGAATGTCTCGCGGGCTATTTATACCACAGTTCCCAACATTGACAAGTGCAGCTTCGAAGAGGGGAAAAACACCTTGCGCCTACGTCTCGCTTTCCTCGCCCTGCGACTTGCTCTGTGCCCGTTGTTTTTCAGCCAGTGCCTGCAGGCGCTGGACCACCAAAGCGTTGAAGCTGCCTTCCGGATACGCCTCCTCCTCATCGCGTTCGCCCGCGGGCATCCCCGTGAGCAGCTCGATGCCCTCGTCCACGGTCTTCACCGCGTAGATGTGGAAACGCCCGGCTTCCACCGCCTCCACAACGTCCCTGCGCAGCATCAGATGTTGGACGTTGGCCGCGGGAATCAGCACACCCTGTTCGCCGGTGAGGTTCCGCGCGGCGCAGACGTCGAAAAAGCCCTCGATCTTCTCGTTCACGCCGCCGATGGGTTGAATCTGCCCGCGCTGGTCCACCGACCCGGTGACCGCCAGCGATTGCTTGATGCCGACCCCGGCGATGGCGGATAGCAGCGCGTAGAGCTCCGCCGAGGAGGCGCTGTCGCCATCCACATCGCCGTAGGATTGCTCGAAGACCAGGCTCGCGGAGAGCGAGAGCGGCGCATCCACCGCGTAGCGCCCCTTGAGGAAACCCGCGAGGATCAACATGCCCTTGGAGTGCAACGGACCGCCCAGGTCCACCTCGCGCTCGATATCCACCACCTGCCCCTCGCCCCGCATCACCCGCGCGGTGATGCGTCCAGGCTTCCCGAAGGCAAAATCCCCCACCTGAAAGACCGCCAGGCCATTGATCTGCCCGACTACCTGACCCGCGGTTTCGATGAACAGCGTTTCCCGCCGAATGGCCTCCTGCGCGCGCTCGCGCACCCGGTCGGCGCGGTACACCTGCGCGTCAATGGCTTGCTGAACGTGCTGCGCCGTGACCACCGCCTGCTGTGCCTGTCGCGCCCAATAATCCGATTCCCGCAGCAGGTCGGTGACGTTCTGCATGCGCGCCGAGAGCTTCTCCGCATCGCCGACCATGCGCGCGCTGTGCTCGATGACGCGCGCCACCGCCTCCCGTGAAAAGGGCTGCAGCTGCTCTTTGCGGATCAGCATGGCGAGCAGGCGCGCGTAGAGCTGCTCGCTGCCGGCGTCGCGGTCCATCTCCTCATCAAAATCCGCCGCCACCTTGAAGAGCTCCGCAAAATCGGGGTCGGTCTCCAACAGCAGATAGTAGAGCGAGCGCTCACCCAACAACGCCACCTTGACTTTGAGGGGAATCGGCGCCGGTTCCAGGGAGACCGTGCTGGCGGAGCTCAGAACTTGCGCCAGCGACTCGATGCGAATCTCCTGAGCGCGCAGGGCGCGTTTCAAGCCCTCCCAGCCATAGGTCTGCAACAGCAATGCCTGCGCGTCGAGGATCAAGTAGCCTCCGTTGGCTTTGTGCAGCGCGCCTGCATTGATGAGCGTGAAATCGGTGAAGAGCGCCCCCATCTGCGCGCGCTGCTCCACCCGCCCCACCAGGTTCTCGTAGGTGGGATTATCGGCAAAGATTACGGGCGCGCCTTGCGCGCCTAGCGCGCCTAGCGCGCCTTGCGCGCCTAGCGCGCCTTGCGCGCCTAGCGCGCCTTGCGCGCCTTGCGCGCCCGCGCCCTGGGTGTTGGCGTTATCCACGAGCACGTTTACCTGATAGCGCTGCAAGACCGGAGGTCCGGCCATTTGCGCCACCAGCTGCTGTGCCGCCACAGCAGCGCCATCGGTGGGGGTGAGGAAGTCTTCGGCATTCTCCACCACATCCTTCTGCACGGCATCGAGGTACTCGACGACGCCGGGATGGGCCGCGTATTTCTCCTGCAGCGCAGCAATCAAGCCCTCCACCGTAAGACTGGAGATTTCGTGGTTCAGGGCGGTAAGCTTCTCGCGCAGCTCGTGCTGCCAGGCGGGCGCCTGGCGCAGTATCTTCTGCAGCTCGCCCTCCAGCTTTTCCAGCTGCTCGCGAATGTGGTCCTGCTCCTTAGCCGAGAGCGCCTCCAGCTGCTCGGGAGAGAGTACCTCGCCATCCTTCACCGGAGCGATAGCCAACCCGTCCGGCGTGCGGATGAGGGCCAGGCTCTCCTTCTGGGCGCGCTCCTGAAATTCGTTCAGCACCGCCGTCTGCCGCGTCTCGAGTTCTTGCTCGAACGCCTGCCGGCGCGCCTGATACTCCGCGCCTTCATACGCGGCAGGAAGCGTTATCCGCAATTCGCGGACCAGGTCCTCCATATCCTTGCGGAAGCCCTGCCCCATGCCGGGCGGCAGCTCCAGCGCCTTGGGCCGGTGTGGATGGTCGAAGTCGTGGACGTAGCACCAATCCGGGGGCGTGGGTTGTTGGGCGGCGTAGCTCTCAAAGAATTGCTGGACCACGCGGCGTTTTGCCAGCCCGGCGGGACCAAGGGCGAAGACGTTGTAGCCCTGCCGGGCCATAGCCACCCCGAATTTCATCGCCTGCATGGCGCGCGGTTGCCCCACCACCTCGGTGATGGTTTCCAGGTCATCCGTGGTCTCGAAACCCAACAGCTCCAAATCCACCCGGCGGTAGAGCGTAGCCGGTGATAGGCGAAGCGTCTCCTCCAGCGCCATAAAAACCTCCCTGAATGTGGAATAAGATGCGTCAAGCGTCCCTACGGGACGCATTACTTTCAAAATTGCCTTGTGAATTTCCCTCTCCCCGTCCCGTAGGGACGTTTGAAAGTAGGCAGGCACTTCAGTGCCTGTACAGCCGCGTTCGTTACCAACCGCGTCCCGTAGGGACGCCTGAAATAGCTACGCATGAATGGATTCAACCCCATAAATACCGCTCATCAAATTCAACACCGTGCTTCGCCAACAACGCCCGAAACTCATTCTGAAAATCCCCATGCGCGTGGTGCAAACGTTGCTCCAGGATGTATTGTGTTACCGCCGGCAATAACGATTTGCTGACGGTGAACGCACCGTAACCTTGCTGCCATGCAAACTCGTGGAGTTCAGGAAAGGTTTCATGAATCCATTTAGAGGATTCACCTTTGAGACGTTGCACGATCTGGCTTAGAGAAAGGGTTGCCGGCGCAGAAACCAGAGCATGTATGTGATCATCACAGCCCCCAATTTGCAGAGGCGACACTCCATGTGTCTTTGCAACACCACCGACATACGACCACACCCGGTGTTCGATCTGCGGAGACAGATAGGCAATACGGTCCTTCGTGCTAAAAACCAGATGGTAATAGAGAGCAACATAGGTATTAGCCATAATAATCTCCTCGCATATCCAGATAAGAACACTCAGGCGTCCCTACAGGACGCAATACAGCTCAACAAATGGTACAGGCGTTGATGAGTTTTCAGAATATAATCCGTTAATAGAGTGCGCTCAGGTGACACTAGATTTTTTCAGCCGTCCCTACGGGACGGGATTTGTAACCCACGCGGTTGTACAGGCACTGAAGTGCCTGCCTATTTTCAAACATCCCTACGGGACGCAATCCAACGGGATCGGCTGTGCAGGCCATGAATGCTTACCTATTTTCAGACATCCCTACGGGACGCGGTTGTGTGTCATGTTATAGAGTTGCTCAAGCTTTTTCAGCCGTCCCTACAGGACGGGATTTGTAACCCACGCGGTTGTACAGGCACTGAAGTGCCTGCCTACTTTCAGACGTCCCTACGGGACGAGGGAGAGGGAAACTCCCAGTTTTTGGGCGTTACTTCCGCCTCGGCGCGTCTGCCGCGCCCGGCGTCCCCAGTGCCGGGACCTCTCAAGCCCGGTTTACCGGGCGCCGTTTTGTAGCCCGGCGGCTTTAGCCCCGGGCGCGCCCGCTGCCTATTTTCAGACGTCCCTAATGCCCATTCCGGCGGCGGGCGTGGTCGAGGATGGCGTTGACGAAGTCGGCGTAGCTGTAGCCCGCGACCTCCGCCGCCCAGGGCAGCCAATAGCTGGGATCAATGCCGGCGATGGGATTGAGTTCCAAGACATAGAGCTCGCCATCCGGACCAAGGCGCATCTCCATGCGCCCCCAATCCCGGCAGCCCAGCACCGTGAAGGTGCGCGCCGCCTGCGCCTCGATGCGCGCCTGGAGCTCGGCATCCACCGGCGCCGGGCACTTGGAGTGGTGCGGCAGATACGGCAGCTGCGAATAATCAATCTGCGCCGAATCCATCTTCACCGCCACCTCGGGGTCCACCTCAAAGAGCACGATGCCACGCGGGGAGTCGAAAATCACCTCGATAATCGGCAGCACCTCCGGGGGATCGTTGCCCAGCAAGCCAATCGTGAACTCCCGCCCCTCAATGAACTCCTCCACCAGGACGGGTTCGCCGTAAGTCTCGATGAGATAAGCGCATTGGGCGCGGAGGGCGGCTTCATCATCCACCACCGAGGCCTCGGAAAGGCCCATGCTGGAGCCTTCGTGCAGCAGCTTCACAATCAGGGGATAGTGCAAATCTTCCGAGAGGGGCGCCTCCGCCGATGCCAGCACCTGGAAGCGCGCGGTCGGAATGCCGTGATGCAGCAGCACCTCTTTGGTGCGCGCTTTGTTGAGACAGGTCGCCAGGCTCAAGGGACCGGAACCGGTGTAGGGGATTCCCAGCATCTCGCAGATGGCGGGCACGTGCGCCTCACGGCTCTCGCCGCGCAAGCCCTCTGCAATGTTGAAAACAATCTCCGGCTGCGTTTCGCAGAGCTGCTCCATGATGGTCTCATCGGCCTCGAGGGGCAAAACTTCATGCCCACCAGCCTCCAGGGCAGTGCGCAGCGCCGCAATGGTTTCCTCACTATCGTATTCCGCAAGCATATCCAACGGGCGCGAACCCAGCCGCTCGAGATGGATAAGATTGTACACCAGGGCAACTCTTGCCATCGTAGTCTCCTTCACAAGATGTTTTCCGGGCCATGCCCGCTGCATGCAGCGAGAAGGAAACCTGAGTTCGGAATCCTCTCTATAGGTGAACACTTCACGTGTTCACGCAGCTGCTCAGATTCAGCGCCTCCTCCTTAAGGTTTGATGCTGTCTCTTCTGTGATTGCCAACGCCAAATTGCATAACCGGCCCATGCCAGCAAGCCCAGGGCGCTGAGAGCGCTCCCGAGCCGCAAGCTGGTGGGCTGAAAGCTAAAGATAACGCGCCACTCCCCCGCCGGGACCGGCGCCGCACGGAATAGCACCTGAGAGCGCAGCGCCTCCCCCTCAAAGGCGGGTGTCCCCGCGCCATCGAGCGGGCTGACGCTCACCCGCCATCCGGGATACCACGCATCCTTGAGGAGCAGCACGCCCGGAGCGAGCGCGCGCACGCGAAGCTCCACCCGCTCCGCGGCATAGTTCAAGACTTCCACCGCTTCGCGCGCGTCCGGCGGCGCCTCGAACGTTGGGATTGCCAGGAGTTCCGCCAATTCGGCGGGGCAAGCCTCAAGCAGCGCCGTCGTCTCGGGATCGAATCCAGGCGCGCCGAGCGCTGCCAGTACGGCGGCGCTATCCTCCAGGCAGGTGACGCCATGGACGAGCGTCGCGCGGGCGGTGGGGGCAACGGTCTCGTAGAGCTTCACATCACCGGAGTGTACCAGGCGGAAGCGGTCTGAAAGCGTCAGCGGGTAGAAGGCGTCGGGCGCACCGGGCGCGCCGGCGGCGCTGTTGACGAGCGTCGCGCCGCTCAAGCGCAACGCGCCGGCGCCCGCCCGCAGGGTCAGGCGCTCCGGCGCGGCTTCAAAGCCCCAGCTGACCTGCACGGGGGTCTCGCCCGCGCAGCCTGCAAGCGGCAGGCGCAGCACGCGCCCATCCGTGAAAGCGACCTCCACCTCAGCCGTGGACGTGCCCTCGCAGAGCAGGCGCAGCCCATCCGCCGCGAAATTACCCGGAAGCCAACCCAACGTCAATTCGGCGCCGGGCGTGTCCGGCACGCCCGGCGTGCCGGACACGCCCGGCGCGCTGGACGCACCGAGCGCCAGCTCGGGCTGGAATTGCCGGTCGTAGTAGACGCCCTCAGCCCAGAGGTCGCCGACTTTGTCCGTGATGAGGAAGCGCACATCGAGGAGCGCCAACCAGCGCGCATCGGGAATCGCCGCCAGATTCTCGCGCAGGCGCCCATCGAGCGTGCCTTCGGGCAGGAGCAGCGTCGCGAATGCCGCGTAATGCCGCAGCGGCAGCAAGCCCCCATCGTAGCCATCGGCGGCGGGCACACCAAAGGCGAGCGGCAGGTTGGGCGCTAGCACTTCGCGCGCTTTCGCCGCCACCAGATAAGCCCAGAGCGCATCGGCATCGAGCGTGGCGCCGTAGATGCTCTCGATTTCAGCCTTGTCGCCCGGCTCGAAGAGCATCTTGGAAATGCTGAGGAAGCGTCCCGGCGGTTCGGCGCGCGCCTCAGCGAGCAGGTACGCGGTCGCCGGACGCAGGTCGCTATAGGCGCGCGGCGAGGTGGCGTGCGCGTGTGGGAGCGCTTCCGCGGAGAAACCGAGCTCCAGCGCCACGAGCGCCAGCAAGGCGGCGGCGAGCGCCGGACGCAGCCAGCGCGCGCGGCTCAAATGCGATGCCAGCGAGCGCAAGCCCGCCATGGCGCCGTAACCCGCGAGCAGCGCAGCGCCGGGCGCGGCGGCGAACCGGTGTAACCACGCCTCCAACGAGTGCAAGCCCGCCATGGCGCCGTAACCCGCGAGCAGCGCCGCGCCGAGCGCGTAGAGCGCCAGGTAGCGCGCGGGCGCGCGGAACTGAATCACGCCGGGCAGCCGCAGGCGCGCGGCGAGCAAATAGAGCGGGTTGTAGGCGCCCAGGGCGAGAAAAAGCCCGACGCCCGCCAGCACCAGAGCGGAGCGCAGCGCGCGTTCGCTGCGCCAGCTCCGCACGGCGCGCACGGCGCCCCACCCTGCCAGCGCCAGTCCCAACAAGCCCAGGTAGGCAACGCCCTCGGGCAGCGCGGGCGCGAAAAGATAGGGCGGCAGGAAGACGCGGTGCGCCTGCCAGGGCGCCAGGGAGAAGGAGACCGCCTCACGCCAGGGCAAGCCCCCCGCGCGCAGCGAAAAGCGCGAAAGCTCCAGCGTCGGCGCCAGCTGCACCGCAGCAAGCAGCGCGGCAATGGCAAAGGGGGCGAGGGAAAGGAAGAACGTGATAACGTGCGAACGTGATAACGTGCGAACGTAAGAGCGTAAGAACGTGATAACGTAAGAAAGTGATAACGTAAGAACGTGTTTACGTTCGTACGTGTTTACGTGTTCACGTGGATACGTGGCTACGTGTTCACGTGGATACGTGGCTACGTGGCTACGTTCATACGTGTTCACGTGGCTACACTGCGCGGCGCGGAAGGCGATGACGCCCACGGCGGCGATGAAGGCGGTCTGCGTGTGTCCCGCGAGCAATATCAGGGCGAAGGCGGCGATGTTGAGAGGAGAGGTCTGTTGGCGCAACACCTCCCACAAGCGGGTGGGCTGGATGGTGGGGCGCTCGCGCGCGGGCAGGAGCGCCAGGGGCAACCACGCCAGGGCTTGCAGCTGGTTGAGGTGCTCGACGTGGACGCCGAGAAAGCCGCCGCCCGCGTAGAGGAGCGCGGCGAGCGCCGCCGCGGTGCGCGAAAGTTCCAGGCGCCGGGCGAGCGCATAGGCGGTGAGCGCGGCTAAGCCGAGATGCAGCAGGACGCTGGCATGGAGGGTCGCCGCGGCGCCCTCCAGCGTGGGTCCGGTGAACAGCCACAGAAGCCAATTCGGCGGATAGAAGACGCCCGCCTGCGAGTTCGCCAGCAGGGGCGCGCCCGCAAAGAGGTCGGGATTCCACAGGGGCAGCTGCCCCGCCTGAAAGGCGCGCGCTGCCGCCGCCCAATAGGGGAAGAAGTAGAGGTGCAGGTCGCCGCCCGCCAGCACCCAACCGGCGAGGAGGCGGCGGAAAAGGAATGCCAGCGCCAGGAGCACGGGCGCCAGCGCGGCGGCGGCGGTAACCGCCGTCGTGGCGGTCACCGTCGTGGCGGTCGCCGTGACGGCGGGCGTCGCAGGGCAAGCCCTGCGCAGCAGACGTGGCTTCACAGCGCTCCCAGTGAGGTTTCTACCGGCACTAGTCTCCCTCGCTCACGGTCAGTTCCAGCTGGCGCTGGTAGAGCTGGCTATACAACCCGCCCCGCGCCAGCAACTCCTGGTGACTGCCAATCTCACGGATGCGCCCCCCTTCCAGGGCGATGATCTTGTCGGCGTTGCGGATGGTGCTCAGGCGGTGCGCAATCACGAGCGCCGTGCGACCCTTCAGTACCTCATCGAGCGCCTGCTGGATCAGATACTCCGCTTCGGCATCCACCGACGACGTGGCTTCGTCCAGGATCAGGATGCGCGGATCGGCGAGAATGGCGCGCGCCAATGCCAGGCGCTGCTTTTGCCCACCGCTCAATTTCACGCCGCGTTCGCCGATTTCGGTGGCGTAGCCCTGCGGGAGCTGCATGATGAACTCGTGGGCGTAGGCGGCGGTGGCGGCGGCAATGAGCTCTTCGTCGGTGGCGTTGGGCTTGCCATAGCACAGGTTTTCGCGCACGCTGGCGTTAAAGAGGAACGTATCCTGCAACACCACGGCGACGTGCCGGCGCAACGATGCGACCTGCACATCCCGCAAATCGTGCCCATCCACCATCACACGCCCGTGTACCGGGTCGTAGAAGCGGCTCAGCAGGCGCGCGATGCTCGTCTTGCCCGAGCCGCTTGGGCCGACCAGAGCCACAACTTCGCCGGGCGCGATGTGGAAGTTGACGTCGTGCAGCACGCCCTCGCCGTCTTGGTAGCGGAAATCCACGTCCTCAAACACCACGTCCCCCTCAACAGACTCCAGAAGGACAGCCTCCGGCGCATCCTGAATGTCCGAGACCTCGTCCATCAGCTCGAAAATGCGCTCCCCGGCGGCGATAGCCTGCTGGAGAATGTTGTCAATCTCAGTCAGGCGGTTCAGCGGTTCGTAAAACGACGTGCTGTAGGCGAGAAAGGCCACCAGAGTGCCCAGCGTGACCTGCCCGCGCGCCACCATCCACGCGCCGAAACCCAAAACCAGCGCTGTCCCCAGCAGCGCCAGAAAACGCAGCGCCGGGAAGAAGGTGCTCCACGCGCGGATGCTGCGCACCCGTTGGAGATAGTACTGCTGACTGGCAGCGCTAAAGCGTAACAGCTCCGGTTCCTCCTGGACAAAGGCTTGCGTCACGCGGATGCCCGCCAGGTTATCCTCCAACCGGGCGTTGATGTCGCCCAGGCGGTCGCGCGCCTGCCGGTAGATGGGGCGCGCGTGTTTGTTGAAAAGCCGCAATCCAAACGCGATAAACGGCACCGGAATCAGCACGACGAGCGCCAGGCGCCACTCCAGCGCCACCAGAATCGCCGAAGCGCCCAACAGCCGCAGCAAATCCACCGCGGTCAGCGTGATCCCGTGCGTGACGAAGTTCTCCAACGCCTCAACGTCGTTGGTGACACGCGACATCAGCTCACCGGTGGAGGTCTGCTCGAAGAACGCCAGCGACAGCCGTTGCAGGTGCGCATAAAGCCGCACGCGCAGGTCGAGGATGAAGCGCGCGCCCAAGACGTGGCGGATGTACTGTTCCGCCATGCTGACCGCCTGCAGGAGCGCGTAAACGCCCACCAGCCCCGCAATCAACTGCCAAAGCCGGCGCATATCGCCCGTCACCAGCACACCATCAATGATGGAGCGCTGGAACAACGGCGGCAGCAGGCTCAGCCCGGTGGCGAGCAACAGCGCCACGGCGGTGAGCAGCAGTGGTTTCCAATAAGGTTGTACGTGGGAAAAAAGACGTTTCAGGATGCTCAAACCATCACCTCTGGTTCAAAAGATGGAGTTTGGTTGAAAGCTGAAAGGCGAGCAGCCTCTCACTGCCCGGCGCAGAGCTGCTGCGTCTGCAAGACGGTGGGGTCGCCGGGAGCGATGCGCAGCGCTTCGGCGATGTAGGGGCGCGCATCCGCACAGCGTCCCAGGTAATAGTAGCACAGCGCCAGGGTGTAATAGCTCTCGATCGCTGCGCCCTTGACAGGACCGGTGGCAGCGTTGAGCGTGAGCGTGCCATCGGACTCCACGCGGAGCGGACCGGTGTTGATGGTGTTGCCTTCCGGCGTGAGCAGGGGGCGGAACCAACCCACGTAGGTCCGCCCGGCGGCAGGCTGCGGCAGCCCGCTAAGGGTGAGAATATAGCGCCCATCGAGAGGGTCGAGGCGGAGCGTGCCCCGCGCGTCTTCCAAGCCCACCGCACCGGTCAGCAGCGTCCGCAACGGCGCGCGGGGATCCTCGGGAAAGACGAAGTCCCCTTGCATCACGGTGCGCCCGGTGGGACCGGCCGCAGCATCAATGCCGGACGTGGCGCCCTGCGCTTCTTCGGTGATGGTGAAAAGGACGGTGCGGCGGCGGGCTTCCATCGCGCCATAGCGCACGGCGTTCTCCAGGGCAGGAATCGCGTCCTCGTAATTCCGGCGCTGGAAATAGAGCGACCCCAAACGTCCCAAAATGCGGCTGTAGGTGGGGTCGAGCTCCAGCGCTTGCTGGAAGAGGGCTTGCGCGGGACCGTAATCGCCCTGCAAAAGGTAGAGCATCCCGGCGCGATCCAGCGCTTGCAGGTTCTCGGGGTCCACCTCCACGGCGGATTGATAGCTCTCCTTTGCCTGGTTGAAAAACCCGAGCACGTGCTGGTTGCGCCCGATGGAGATATAGAGGTGCGCCTGGAAGGGCTGCCGCTGCAAAGCCTGGCGATAGTATTCGATGGCGGCGGTGTAATTGCCCTGGACTTCCAGCACGTAGGCGTAGTTGCGCAGCACCTCCACGTTATTCTCGTCGAGGCGCAGGGCGGTAGCAATCGTATCGTTGGCGACGAACCAGTTCCCGGCGTCAATGTGCGCCTCAGCCAGATAGGCATAGGCTTCGGGCAGGGTGGGATCGAGCGTAATCGCCCGCTCGCAGAGCGGGATGGCCTCTTGCGGCAGGCTGAGCCAATCGTAAGCCACGCAGAGCAGCGCCCAGGCAGGGGCATACTCCGGGTCGTAGAGCAGGGCATGGCGCGCCAGCTGCAGCGCGCGCTCGGGTGCGCCCCGGTAGACGAGGATGCGCCCCATCGCCACGTAGAGCTCGGGCTGAGCGGGGTCCAGGTCGAGTGCTTGCCGGTACGCGGTGAGCGCGGTAGCCATCGCCCCGCCGTAGTAGGCGTCGGTCGCCTCCGCCACATACGAGGTCGCCGAGCGGGTGGGCGTGGGCGCCGGCGTGGGGGTGCTGAGCACCACCACGGTCTGCGGATTGTAGAGCACCTGGTACAGGATAAAGGCGCCCAGGAGGTCTACCAACAGCAGCGCGAGAATGCGCGGCACACGGGAGTGGCGCCGCGGCGGGCGACGGTCGGGGTAGCGGGTTTGTTTGATGATCATGGGTGTTCTTCTTTTATGATTTTTCACACTGCGGTCGCACCGCAGTGTGAAAAATCATAGCCATTATAATAGCCCCTCCGCCTGGTACCACGCCCAGGCTTCTTCGACGGCACTGCGCGCCGAGACGGGCGTCAAGCCCAGCTCGCGCTCGGCTTTGGAAGTATCGTAGAAGAGCCTCCGGGTGCTCAGCCGCATCTGGTTGCCCTCCACCAACAAGGGTGCGCCGCGCAGTCGCCGCAGCACATCCACCACGCCCGCCGCCAGCGCCAGCGCCGGGGCGGGAATGACGAAAGCGGGTGGACGCACGCCGACCACCTCGGCGACGGTGCGCATCAGCTGGCGGTAGAGCACGTTCTCGCCGCTCAGGATATAACGTTCGCCGCTGCGCCCACGCTCATAGGCGAGCACATGGCCCCTACCCACGGCGCTGGCGGAGATGATGCCGACCCCGCCGGGCGGCGCCGCCACGGCTTTGCCCTGCCGCGCGGTGCGTAGAAATTCGCCGCCCACAAAGCCCACATCCCGCCGCCCGATGACGGTAGCAGGGTTGACGATGATAGCCTCGAGCAGCCCACCGGCAATCGCCTGCTGCACCTCCGCTTCGGCGAGGGCTTTGCTGTGCCCGTACGGAAAGCGCGCGGGGGGCAGGTTGAAAGCAGCGGTCTCGTCGAGCAGCGCTCCCTGGCGGGCGGGTTGCCCCAAAGCGCCCACGGAGCTGGTGAAGACGATACGCCGGACGCCGGTCTCCTGCGCCGCCCGAAGGACGTTGCGCGTGCCCTCGACGTTGACGGCATAGATGGTCGCCGGTTCGTTGCGCCAGTATTGGGAGATGGCGGCGGCATGGAAGACGCCATCGCAGCCCTCCAACGCGGCGCACAGGGACGGCAGGTCTAGCACGTCGCCGGTGACGAGCTCCGGTTCCAGGCCCGCAAGCGCGCGCAGCGAGGAACTCGCGCGCCGCAAGGCGCGGACCGTGTAGCCGCGTTTGAGCAAGGCTTCGACGATATTAGCGCCCACACAACCGGTGGCGCCGGTGACAAGAATAGTAGTCATGCGAAAAATTCATCGTGAGAACGTGAACACGTAGCCACGTAGCCACGTGAACACGTGAACACGTATCCACGTAAACACGTTCATACATTCTTATGTTATCACATTCTTACGTTATCACGTTCCTACGTTATCACGTTCTTACGTTATCACGTTCTTACGTTATCACGTTCTTACGTTATCACGTTCCTACGTGGCTACGTTATTACGTGGCTACGTTCCCCACCGCACGGACGAGGGCGCCGGAAGAAAGAATCTCGGTCGCCGCCTCGATATAGGGGGCGAGGAAGGTATCGTGCTCCAGGAAAGGGACGCGCTCCCGCAGGCAGGCATAGGCCGCGGCGGTACCCTGCCCCAGCTGCGCCGCCGCGCCGAGCTGTTCGCGCCGCAGCTCCACGCCCTGCGCCGCCGCCAGCAATTCGATGGCGACGATGTGCTCGACATTCTCGATGACGGCGAGGGTATGGTGGGTGGCGTTGGTCGCCATGCTGACGTGATCCTCAGTGTTAGCCGAGGTGGTGATGGTATCGGCAGTGGAGGGGTGCGCCAGGACCTTGTTCTGCGAGGCGAGCGCCGCCGCGGTATATTGCGCCAGCATGAAGCCGCTCTCCAGCCCGCCGTGGCGGGTGAGGAAGGGCGGCAGCCCACGGCTCAAGGACTCATCCACCAGGCGCGCGGTGCGCCGCTCGCTGATGTTGCCCAGGTCGGTCAAGCCGAGCTTGAGATAATCCATCGCCAGGCCCACCGGTTCGGCGTGGAAGTTGCCGCCGGAAACCACTTCGGGGTTGCCCTCAGCATCAAAGAAGATGAGGGGATTATCGGTAACGGCGTTGAGCTCGATTTCGAGCGCCCACCGCGCATAAGCCACGGTATCCCGCACGGCGCCGTGAACCTGCGGAATGCAGCGCAGGCTGTAGGCATCCTGAATATCGCGGGGGTCGTGTGGGCGCAAGAAGGTGCTGCCCGCGAGCAGGCGGCGCATACTCGCGGCAGTATCCACCTGCCGGGGATGCGGGCGCACGAGGTGAATGCGCGCATCGAAAGCCGCGCCGGTGCCACGGAGAGCCTCCACGGTGAGCGCGGCGGTGATGTCGGCGGCGCGCATGAGATTTTCGGCGCGGAGGGTCGCCAGGGTTCCCAGCGCCGTCGTGACCGCGGTGCCGTTGATGAGCGCCAGGCCTTCTTTGGCGCCGAGCGTGACCGGTTCGAGGCCCGCGCGACGCAACGCCTCGCCGCCCGGCAAGCGCTCGCCGGGCGAGCTATGCTCGCCGGGCGAGCTCCGCTCGCCCTGGTACAGGGCCTCACCCTCGCCGATAAGGACGCAGGCGATGTGCGCCAGGGGCGCCAGGTCGCCGCTTGCCCCCACCGAGCCATACGCCGGAATACAGGGGATGATCCCAGCCTCGAGCAGGCGCAGCAGCGCCTCCACCGTCTGTGGACGAATGCCGGAATAGCCCATCGCCAAGGTGTTCACGCGCACGGCAATCGCTGCCCGTACGGCGGCGGTATCCAGCAGGGGTCCCACCCCCACGGCGTGGCTGAGCACCAGGTTGCGCTGCAGCGCGGCGACTTCGTGCGCCGGGATGATACGTCCCTTGAAGGCGCCAAAACCGGTGGTGATACCGTAGGCAATTTCCCCGCGCGCCAGCAAGGTCTGCACGCCCTCCCACGAGCGCGCCATCGCGGCGAGCGCCTCTGGGGAGAGCGTAGCCCCTGCGCCCTGCGCTACCGCCGCAACTTCCTCCATGGTCAGATGTTCACCCGTAATGGTAATCATGTGAAAACGCCCTCACTATTCCGCCGGATGGATATCCTGCACCCGGAGCTGTAATGTTGTGCGCCCATTCCACTCGTTGAGCGCCAAATTATAAGCCAGATCCACGAAGGTGGGGAGACGCCCGAACCAATCGCCCTGCCGGAAAGCGATGGCGGACCAGCTTTGGCTGGAGAAATTGCCATTAGCGCTCACGGTGAGCTTGAGATGGCGCCCATCCACACCCACGGAGCGCGCATCGAGCACCCGCAGCCCGCGAGTGACCAGAAGCGGCTCGGGATTGCCGTAGCCGAAGGGCGCCAGCAGCGCCAACGCCTGATAGAGCTCCCACGAGAGCTCATCCAGGGGCGCTTCGAGGTCAATCTGCAACGTGGGGGTCAGCGTCACGCCCTCCAATTGCTCGTGGGCGAGCGCCAGCAAACGCGCCTGCAACTCCGGAAGGTTCTCGGTGCGCACGGTGAAACCCGCCGCCGCCGCATGCCCGCCATAGCGCTCCAGCAAATCAGCCATAGAATCGAGCGCCTGGGTGATGTGGAATTCGGGGATGGAGCGCGCGGAACCGCGGCTGAAAGGCTCGCCCCGCTCCACGACGACGACGGGGCGGTAGAATTCCTCGACCAAACGGCCCGCAGCCAGGCCGATGATGCCGGAAGGGAAGTCATCGGCGACGGCGAAGAAGAGCGGTGGGTTATCGTCGGGTTCGAGCACCATGGCGCGGGTGGCTTCTTGAACCTGGGTGGTGAGGTCCTGGCGCTGGTGGTTGAGCTCCTCCAATTGATGCGCCAGCGGCAGGGAGGTGGAGAGGTCGGGCGCGACGAGGAGGTCGAAAGCCAGGGAAGCCTCGCCGATGCGCCCGGCGGCGTTGAGCCGGGGCGCCAGGGCAAAGCCGATGGTGGAGGCGGTGATTTTCCCTGGGTGAACGTTGGAAATCTGCATGAGCGCTGCCAGTCCCGGGCGGCGCGCCTCGTTAATCTTTCGCAAGCCACGCCGCGCGATGACGTGATTCTCGCCCAAAAGCGGGACCATATCGGCAACGGTCCCGAGCGCCGCCAGGTCGAGGAGGTCATCTTCGACCAGCTCGTCATTCCGGGTGGTGGCGAGCGGCGTCTGGTGGTTGGCGCGCAACAGCGCCTGCGCCAGTTTGAAGGCGACGCCTGCGCCCGCGAGGTCGGGGAAGGGATAGGTGCAATCGGGACGCCGCGGGTTGAGGATGACATCGGCGGACGGCAGGGCGGCGCCCACGTGGTGGTGGTCGGTGATGATGACCTGCAAGCCCAGACGGCGCGCCAGGGCGACCTCCTCCAGGGAGCGGATGCCGCAATCCACGGTGATGAGCAGGCGGGTGCCGGCAGCAGCAAGGGATTGCAGGGCCTCGACGTTGAGGCCGTAGCCCTCCTCGACGCGGTCGGGAATGTAAGCGCGGACCTGGGCGCCGAGCGCCTGGAGGGTTTCGGTAAGGATAGCGGTGGCGGTGACGCCGTCAACATCATAATCACCGTAGACGGCGATGGGCACGTTGCGGGAGATAATCTGGCGGATGAGGAAGACGGCTTCGTGCATGCCTGCCATGCTCCAGGGATTTTCGAGGGCGCCCTCCGGTTCCAGGAAAGCCTGGATGGTTTCGGGGGTGGTCATGCCGCGGTTGTAGAGAATCTGGAGCATGCGCGAATGATAATCGGGATAGTGTTGCAACCACGCCGGGGGAGCGGCGGGGGCGATTTGCCAACGTCGGCGCCATAAGGGCATAAGTTAACCTTCCTAAAATTCGGCTCCGAGGCGCAGAACGCGTCCGGGCGGTAGTGAATAGTTGATTAAGAGGAAGTATACCACAGGGCAAGGGAAACGCGAGAGGGGGATGGGGGCGGACACGTAGGTCCGCCGTAGGGGCGGACACATAGGTCCGCCGTAGGGGCGGACACATAGGTCCGCCGTAGGGGCGGACACGTAGGTCCGCCCCTACCCGGGATTTTCCTTATCGGTATCCCATTGCGCGGGGTTGTTGATGATGTATTCCTGAATGCGGTAGTGGGAGGTTTCATCACGGATGATGTGTTCGTAATAATTGCGTTGCCACAATTTCCCTGGGAATGGCGCCCATCCCAAAGTTTTGATCCCACGGATGTATTCGTTGGTCGTCATCGTTTTGAACCATTGGACGATTTGCGAGAGGCCCGCATCCGGGCGGACCGCGGATTGTAGGGGCGCACCTATGTGTGCGCCCGCACCTGCGTGTGCGCCCGCATCTGTGTGTGCGCCCGCACCTATGTGTGCGCCCGCACCTGCGTGTGCGCCCGCATCTGTGTGTGCGCCCGCATCTGTGTGTGCGCCCGCATCTGTATGTGCGCCCGCACCTGCGTGTGCGCCCGCATCTGTGTGTGCGCCCGCACCTGTGTGTGCGCCCGCACCTGCGTGTGCGCCCGCACCTGCGTGTGCGCCCGCATCTGTGTGTGCGCCCGCATCTGTGTGTGCGCCCGCACCTGCGTGTGCGCCCGCATCTGTGTGTGCGCCCGCATCTGTGTGTGCACCCGCATCAGGGCGAATAGGGCGGACACATAGGTCCGCCCCTACGTCGTCATCATCAACCAAACCATCGGTAATGACAATAATCCCGTGGAAATGGTTGGGCATGACGATGGCGACATCGGGAACCACGCGCGGGAATTTGTTCGCCAATTCATCCCACCAGCGGAGAACCATTTGCCCGGCATCATTCAACAGCATTTCACCATCAACTACATCACCGAACAAGATTTCCCGCCCCTGAGTGACGATGGTGACGAAATAGGCGCCACATTGGCTGTAATCGTAGCCCTCGAGACGAATGGAACGACGATGGTGAATCGCGGGATTGTATGTCACACGTACCTCCCAACAGGGTTGTGATCACTACCATGCAACTGAAGCGCAAAGATAAGTATAGAAAGAATGGGAAAAACGGCAAGAAAAGGTCTTGCCTCACGGGATTTCGTAACAGGTGGCTGACCGAAACCGCACCACGCCGCTTACAATGCACCTGAAGCGCGAGCAAGGCATTCGTACCAAGGTTGTTCAACGACCCGTTGGCAAAGCCGTCCAATCGCACTATGAAGCACAGAAATCCTCTGAACTGCCACGAATATCCCTCCCCAATCGCAGTTGCACAGGCAGGGGTATAACGCTATACTGTTGAAGAAGACCGCAAGGCGAGATTACAGGAGGCGACGGTGAAAGTCCTTTCCGAGGAACAACGGCAGTTTGTGGATACGTTTCTGGCGCGCCCG